>CAVSQR010000037.1:0-50457 GCA_963729825.1 uncultured delta proteobacterium
TGTCCGGTTAAGAACTTGCATATGGCAACTCAGCCGGTTGAGAATTTTTGATGCCTGGGCCAGGCGGCTCATTTTTTAATTCTCGTGCTTCGTTCTGGATTTTAATGCGTAACTCTCTGACCCGTTTTATTGAAACCTTCTCGCCATGTTGCTCATGGCAATAAATGGCAAGCAGCAGATAAGTGATCAGCCCTGATAAAATCTGCACCAGCAAGCCGTATCTGCTGCGGGCAATGAGATGATAGACCCGGAGGTGACGTTTCCACCAGCCGAAGAATTTTTCTATTTCCCAGCGAAGCTTGTAGATAAGGGCAATTTCTTCGGCAGTGAGATCAAATCGGTCGGTGGCAATCCAGTATTTTTTGCCATCGACAGAGTATCCGACCAGCCGGAGAGGTTTTTTGGTCTGCGACGGGCCAGATTGGCCGAGCAGTACTTTCGCGTCATAGAAAACGATACTGTCGGGTTCTGTATCATATTTTTCCAGGCAGGTTTTAACGGTATTTCCTTTGATGCGGCAGACAAAGTGTTTTTGGTCTTCCTGAAGCTTGTCGAAATTCTGATGATGCTGGTAGCCACGATCCATGATGCCTGTCTGGCCTGGCTCCAGGATGTGGTGCACAAAGGGCCGCTCATCACCTTTGCCCTCGGTCAGAAAGAGTTTTTGCGGAATGGCGTGATTTATATTGAACCCCAGATGCAGTTTGGCCTTTTTGGTTTCTTTGCGGTAATCGGCCCAAGCCATCGACAGGACGGAGTCAATTAATGAGCCGTCAATAGCGACCAGATCGCCAAGCTGGGGATATTTTTTCGGTAAGATCGAACAGGCTTGCTTTTGCAGCTGCTGAAAGACATACAGAAATTGTTCAAGGCCACGCTCATTAATGGCTTCCGAAAACGAGCTTCTGCTTATGCCATCCTCAGGAGCAATGACGTTGCGGGCAAAATCATTTTCCTGCAAAGCCTGAATGAGGTGGCGAGCGGAGGTGAATTCTTCCAGATGGAAGAAAATTAAGGCGTTAAGCTGGTCTTCAAATGTCATTTGCAGTGGCCTGTTCCCTCGTGAATTCAGTTGAGGGGCATTGGGCAATAGATTGGTTAAGGGTTTAATAATTTGTTTAAACGAGGGGGCAGCATAGCATTGTTTGGGCGACAACGTGTAGGGCATTTTCATAACTCCTTAATATCATTAAATGTTATGAAAAATTTTGCCAGCCCATTTTTAGAAATTTGTCAAGTAAAAAACGCACCTCGTTTGATATTTTTTATAAATAATTTTCGCTAGTTAATGCAATTTTGTAACCGGACACTACTGATTTAAACTGGTAACAGGACAGAATCTGAGACGGTGGTATAACTTCTTAAAATTACGTTACGAATTCAGAGGTTTTGAAATTAATGTGGAAGGTTCAGCTTTTTAAATTGAATTACGACGAGCGGGAGTTGGCGGCTGTAACGGAGGTCGTCAAAAGCGGCTGGATTACCATGGGCGAAAAGACTAAAGAGTTTGAAGCGCGATTCGCGGATTTTCTTGGCGGAGTCAGTGCTGTAGCTGTTACAAACGGTACCGCAGCCCTGCATCTCGCTTTGTTGGCCTTGGGGGTTGGACCGGGAGATGAAGTGATTGTGCCGTCTCTTACCTTTGTCGCCGACCTGAACACTGTCAAGATGGTCGGGGCCACGCCTATTCTTGCAGATTGTACCTCTTTGGAGGATTGGAATATCAATCCTGCTGACATTGAAAAAAAGATAACTGCTGCCACCAGAGCGGTGATGATTGTCCATTATGCAGGCTACCCATGTGACATGGATGCCATTCCGGCGCTTTGTGAAAAATACAAGCTCCCCTTGATAGAAGACTGCGCCCATGCTCCGGGTGCCCGATACCGGGGAAAGGCGGTAGGCGCATTCGGCGAGGTCGGGTGCTTCAGTTTTTTTACCAATAAAAACTTGTCGGTGGGCGAGGGCGGGATGGTGGTCACCTCCAACCCGGCTATTGCCCAGGAAATCCGCTATCTTCGGTCGCACGGCATGACCACCCTCACTCTCGATCGGCATGAAGGGCGGGCTCTGACCTATGACGTTGTCCGTCCTGGCCTCAATTACCGGATCGACGAAATACGAGCGGCGCTGGGAATGGTCCAGCTTGAAAAATTACCCAACGCGAATCTGTTACGCAAGCAACTGATTGAACGATACATTGTTGAATTATGTGGATACAAGGGATTATCGCTGCCGTTTCACAAAACTCGTTCCGAGGTGGAACCGGTTTATCACATTTTCCCTGTTCTGTTGCCGGATGGTGTGGACCGTAATCAGGTGGTTGGATGCCTTAAAGAACAGGGAGTGCAGGCAAGCATTCATTATCCCGCCATGCAGGATTTTACCGCCTATCATAATGTGCTGGGACATGACACGCCCATTGCCAATGAAATTTCACAAAGAGAGCTGACTTTGCCGCTTTTTCCAACCATGACGAACGAACAGCAGGTAACTGTCATTCGTGCCATGAAAGCGGCACTTGGAGGATGAGATGGATATTTTAGCTCTGATTGGGCGGGATCAGGAATTATTTGACCTGGATGTCTCGCTGCATGGAGAGACCCTCTCCGCTATGGTACGGTCAGGACGTTTTATGGTCATTGGCGGCGCCGGCTCCATCGGCCAGGCCGTTGTGAAAGAGATTTTCAGGCGGCGGCCCAAAGTCCTCCATGTTGTCGATATCAGCGAAAACAATATGGTCGAGCTGGTGCGCGATATCCGCAGCTCTCTGGGGTATATTGATGGGGATTTTCGAACATTCGCCATTGACTGCGGCTCCGTGGAGTTTGAGGCACTTATAAAGCGGAGCGGTGGCTATGACTACATTCTGAACCTTTCCGCCCTCAAGCATGTGCGTAGCGAGAAAGATCCTTTTACCCTTATGCGGATGGTCGATGTAAACGTCATCAACACCAACAAGACTATTGATCTTGCTATAGGGATCGGTGGCAGAAAGTATTTTTGCGTTTCCACGGATAAGGCCGCCAACCCCGTTAACATGATGGGCGCCAGTAAGCGGATCATGGAGATGTTCTTGATGCGCGCAAGCCTCAGTATGTCGATCTCCACGGCCCGTTTTGCCAATGTGGCCTTTTCCGACGGCAGCTTACTGCACGGATTCAACCAGAGGGTTGCCAAAGGGCAACCCCTCTCCGCGCCCAATGACATTAAACGCTATTTTGTGACTCCGAAAGAATCCGGGGAGCTGTGTTTGCTGTCATGCTTGTTGGGAGAAAACCGGGATATCTTTTTCCCCAAGCTCAGTGAGAAACTTCATTTGATTACCTTCGCGGAGATCGCGGTAAAGTATCTCTGTGCACTTGGTTATGAAGCTTACGAATGCGCCACCGAAGAGGAGGCCCGCAGCAGGGCCAAGGAGCTTATCGGCAAAAAGAAATGGCCTTGTTATTTTTTCAAAAGTGACACTACCGGTGAAAAGGATTTTGAAGAATTTTTTACCGACAGGGAAGTTCTTGATATGGAACGCTTTGCCAGCATTGGCATCATAAAGAATAATCCTCTTTATGATGATGTGAAGCTTAATCACTTCCTGGAGGAAATTGCAGATCTAAAAAAACTAGGCATATGGGATAAGGACAGGCTTGTGGAGATATTCCATGAAATGATCCCAGATTTTGGGCATAAAGAGACTGGGAAACATCTGGACAACAGGATGTAATCATGCAGCGATTTTTTGATATTTTCTTCTCTGGGCTTGGCTTGCTGGTTCTTGCTCCTTTGCTTCTTCCCGTCATGATTATTCTGCGTTTGACTGGAGAAGGAGAAATCTTTTACGTTCAACAGCGGATCGGAAAGGGTGGTAATCCCTTCGGGCTCCTTAAATTCGCGACCATGCTCAAGGCAAGCCCCGACATGTTAACCGGCTCTATTACAGTTAAAGGTGACCCGAGGGTATTGCCATTTGGCCGTATTTTGCGAAAGACCAAGATTAATGAACTGCCCCAACTCATCAACATTTTCGTCGGGCATATGAGCATTGTCGGACCCCGTCCGCAGACCCCTAGATGCTTTGCGGCTTTTAGTAGAGAGGTTCAGGAAGCTATCACAAAAATCAGACCCGGATTGACCGGGATTGGTTCAATTGTTTTTAGAGACGAAGAAAGTATGCTCCACAATGTTGAGAATCCAATTACCTATTACGATACCGTGATTGCTCCATATAAAGGTTCCCTTGAACTGTGGTATATCAATAATCGTTCGTTGCGAAATTATTTCTTGATGATTTTTATCACTGCTTGGGTGGTTTTGTTTCCTAAAAGCCAAATGGTTTGGGAAATTATTAAAGACCTTCCTAAGCCTCCGAAAGAAATTATGCCGGACTGCTCTGCTCTACGAACTCATTGAACTTATGGTCCAATCAAGCCCAGCCGACAAACAAAGTTTCCCCCACTCATGTTTAGCATAATTTTTGAATTCGCTTTCCTGGGTTTTATTTTTTATACCAGTTTGTTTTTTTCCCTCATGCTTGTCCCTGTGTCCAGCCGACTGGCTGTAGTATTGGGGGTGCTGGATCTGCCTGAATCCCGGAAAATGCAAAGCCGGGCAGTGCCGCGAATGGGAGGTTTGGCCATGGTCTTGGCCATGATTTGCACCATTTTGCTGTGCGTTCGAATGGAGCAGCCGGTAATCGCTTTTTTGTTGGGTGCAGGAATTGTCTCTTTTGTCGGCTTAATGGATGACCGTTTTAGCATTTCGCCGCGACTGAAGTTTGCAGGGCAAATATTGGCAGCCTTAACCTTTGTGCTTGCCAGTGGCCTGACTTTACAATCCTTCGGCGATCTTTTTGGGTTTGGTGAAATTCGGACATCTGTTCTTGCGCCGGTGGTTACGGTATTTTGCATGGTAGGGGTCATGAATGCCTTTAATCTATCAGATGGTCTGGATGGCTTGGCTGGCGGCATGGGGTTCATGGCAGCGCTTTTCCTGGCTTTGCTTGCCTACTGGTATCAGGCATGGTACTGGGTGAACATTTCTTTAGTATTGTCTGGCGTGCTGCTCGGTTTCTTGCGCTACAACCATTATCCAGCCTCATTGTTTATGGGCGATACCGGCAGTTTACTCATCGGTTATACTCTTTCCGCCACCTCTGTGGCCCTTGTTGCCCATGGCCCCAGCGGGACTACGAATGTACCTCTACCTCCCATCAGTCTCGCCATTATCCTTGCTCTGCCGATTTTTGATACAATCTGGGTGATGTTGCATCGATTGCTGACAGGCCAGAATCCTTTTTGCCCGGATCAAAGCCACCTGCATCACCGTTTGCTGAAAATGCGGATCAATCATGCCAGCGTAGTGACCATTATCTATGGGCTTATGTTTTTTTGGGGATTCTGGTCATGGTTTGTCCGGAACTGGCCAGAATGGCAGCAATTTTCCAGCACCATTGTAATCCTCATCTGCCTATATGGCGGCTTGACGTCCATGGAAAAATTGCAGTCCGATGTTGGCCGGTTTATAAGATCGGCACGTCTGATTCCCGCCCGTCGGTTGGTGATAAGGACTAAGCTGGTCCGAAGGGGCTTATTTGCCGCTCCATTTTTTCTCTTGACGTGTTTGGTTGTGGAGGTTTTAGGTGTTGTCCCTCTTTCTCGGCCTTTCGGGCTACTGGCTTGCAGCGCAGCCCTTTTTGTCGTCATGATGTACCCATGGAAAGCCGGTAAGGAAAAGATGCTCATGGGACATGGCGTCCTTTATGCGGCTCTATTCTTTATGCTGCTTATTGTTGGTATTGAAGGCCGTGAATTATTCTGGCCTCTCCTGTTTTTGTACGGGACAAGTTTGTTGGCCTTTTGCTGGGTGCTTGTCAAGGTAACCACAAGCCGTTCCGACCTGTTGTTATATCCCAGCGGGTTTGAATTGCTGCTTATTTTTTCTTCCTGGATGTTACCTTTCGCTTTACAACCAATACTGAATATCACGCTGGAAAAGGGATTGCCGATCATCTTGGCCAGCGCTCAGGCACTTCCTTGGCTTTGCCTGGTTAAATTGGTTGTAAGACGTAATCCCGCAAAAAATTTCAGAGTAGCCCTTGGGCTCGTTTTTATATTGGTCCTGCTGGGTGTCAGCCCTTTTATGTGATTAATGCGTGTGGGGGCACAATGATTTACGTCCAAAATCAAGGTCATTTTCAGCATTGTATTTTTTTATTGACAATTGTCTGTCAATTTTTGTTATACTGAATCCTAACTAAAAATATTAAATCTAGTGGGATTATTTTCGAGAAAGATCGGGAAAGGAGCGGAAGGAACGAAATGAAAAAAACGATAGTTTACAGCGTAATTTTTGGCTTATTCTTGTTCGGCACTCAGTCGGCCTTTGCTCAGGAAGGTGCGTCAGCGGGTACAGGTGGAGAAGCCGGAGCAGGCGCCGCTGCCGGCAGTGCCGAGGCTGGCGGAGCTGCTGCGGCGACTGCAGGTATCAGCACCACAGCTCTTGTTGCCGCTAGTGTTGCTCTTGCCATTGCCGGCGTTGCTGTCGGCGCCTCTTCTGGTTCAGGCGGTTCATCATCAACGCCCCCCCCTTCTGGTCACGGCCATTAAGAATATTATATCCGAGAGCTGAGAAGCTAACCGCGGATGAGTTAAACCGGCAATTCCATGCCTTTCATTTTCGGGATTAGTTGTTGACAATCTGCAAAAAAAGCCACGCATTTGCGTGGCTTTTTTTATGGTCTTTTCCTTTAAAACATGATATTCCATTTCCTTGTTATAATTGCTGTTATCACCGTGGAGCCCGAGAAGATTCAGTAGCAAATTTCATTTTCCGATCTTTCAAGTAAAGATATGGCAGGCTCCCAGAAACTGCCGCATGGCATTCAAACCAGTGGATGAGAGAGAACTATGGGTTCCTTCAAGATATCGGATCGATTTTTTCGGTGGGCCAGCATCCTTTTGTTTCTGTTACTCATGGCGGTTCCGCCGGCATCCGCGCAAAGTTCCGAGCCGGGACAGCCGACGGCGCTCCCTGCTGAGTCACAGCCTTTGCAGAATTTGACGCCTGAAGGAATTCAGCAGCTTATCCAGACCGTGCAGGAGAATGGCGGCCTTCCCGCTAGGGAAGGAGCGGCCACTCAAGAAGATGCATCATTGCCGGAAAAAGAGGCGAAAGAGGCCATAGAGACGAATGCGCCTCAACAGGGCACCGGGCCGGCGGAAATTTCTAGCCTGGAAAACCTTTACCGCAACAATTATGAAACCAATGCCGCCAGAAATCTGAGCCAGTTCGGCTATGAAATCTTTGCCTCGAGTACGTATAATCCCTCCCGCCTGGCGGTCCCGGATGCCGGCTACATTCTGGGGCCCGGAGACAAACTGCGCATCCGGGTATGGGGTTCCGGACTGGATGCGGAATTCACCGGCGCCATTGATAAGGATGGTTCCATCAATGTGCCGAAGATCGGCATCGTACCCATCACCGGGGTGCGTTTCGGCGATGCCGAAGCGGTTATCCGCCAGGAAGCGGAAAAGTATGTGCAGGGTATTAACATCAGCGTTTCCCTGGCTGAACTGCGCAGCGTCGAAATTTATGTGGTTGGCGATGTCAGGACTCCCGGCCTGCACATGGCTCCTCCCTTTTCCACGGTGCTGGGCGGCTTGATCAGCAGCGGCGGGATCAAAAAAAGCGGTTCACTGCGAAACATCCAGCTTTACCGTGACGGAATACTCCATGCCACCATCGATCTTTATGATCTGCTGCTGAAAGGGTCGCGGCAGGATGATGTCCTGCTGACCGACCGTGATGTCATCTTTGTTCCCCGTATCGGGCCCACGGCTGCTGTCATCGGGGCGGTGGCTCAGCCGTCCATCTATGAGCTGGCCGGCGAACATTCCGTCAGGGATCTGCTGAAGCTGGCCGGCAACCAGTTGCCCCAGACCTCGGGCGGCAGGATCTATCTGCGCCGCTACCAGGACAATCGCAGTTTTCAGGTGCTGGATATTGACGCATCGGCAAAAGAGGTTCATCTGGGGGATATCGCCATTCAGGACGGTGATCTGCTTGAGATGCAATTCCTAGGCGCTGTCTGGCCGCAGGATATCGTACTTGAAGGGCAGGTCTGGAAGCCGGATGTTTTTGCCTTCAAGCCCGGCATCATGCTTTCCCAAATTCTGACCGGCCCTGAACTGCTGAAACCCGGCGCGGTCACCGAATATGCCATGCTCTACCGCTACGATCTGCGCACAACCCAGTACACAGTGCAGTCGCTGCCCCTTGACAAGCTGTTCCGCAATGAATTTGATCTTGCCCTGCAGCCCCATGACAAGATCAAAATACTTGCCCGCGAAGACTTCAATATGCAGGAGCCCATCCGGATTGACGGCGCAGTGTGGAAAACCGGGGAATTCCCCTATTACCATGATATGAAACTTGCGGATATATTAGGGTTGACCGGCGGTTTTCGCTTTGGCGCCGATACCAGCCGCATCGATATCTCACGTCAGCAGATTGACGGCAGCAACATGACCACTGATCATATTGTTGTCGATATTGCCGAGGCAAGGGATTTCCCACTGCAGCCTTACGATTATATTTTTGTCCGCCGGATCAAGGACGCTGCTTCCTTCATGCAGGTGGAGATATCGGGCGAAGTAAAGTATCCCGGCACATACCGCATCAAACAAAATGAACGGCTTGCCGATCTGATCGAACGGGCCGGCGGCTATACCGACAACGCCTATCTGTACGGGGCTCAGTATTTTTCCAGCGATGCCCAGAAAGTTCAGCAGCGCAGTCTGGACAAACTCGTTGATGACCTGGAGATTCGTGCGGAAACCGTGCTGGCCGAACAGGTCCAGACCGTGTCCGACACTGCTGAAGTCAAGGCAATCGAGGCCAACCGTGGCGCGTTGCGGAATCTGGTCGCCAGACTGCGAGGCATCCAGGCGTCCGGGCGGGTGAGCATTCAACTTGCCGACCTGCAGACGCTGCGGGATTCGTCCTTTAATCTGGTGCTGGAGAACGGCGATCGGCTGAACATTCCCAAACAGATGGAATTTGTCTCGGCTGTCGGCGCTGTATACAATCCCAATTCCTTTTTGTATCAATCTGATTTTGCGGTCAAGGATTACCTTGGCCGGGCCGGCGGACCGGCCAAGAATGCCGATGAGGATTACATCTATGTTCTCAAGGCCAACGGCGAGGTTGCCTCCAGCGCCCAGCAGGGCATGTTTTTTAATCGTTTTGACGATCTCCGTCTTATGCCGGGTGATACCATCGTGGTGCCGGAGAAACTTGACCGCATCCCTATTCTCATGCTCTCCCGCGATATCGCGGATATCCTCTTTAAAATAGCGACAACGGCCGGTGTGGCGCTGGCGTTGTAGTGAGTGAAAAGTGAGGAGTTAGAAGTGAGAAGAGAAAAGGCAAAAGGGAGTTGTGTAGGGGCGGGTTTCATGCCCGCCCTTTCAACGCGCAAGAGGCAAAATTGTAGGGGCGGTTCGCGAACCGCCCCTACTCCTAACTTTTTACTTCTCACTCTCACTGATAAATAAAATGCCTGAACAACATCATACAAGCAAAGAAAAAGAAATTATCTACCTGCAGCCCGCCTTCCCATGCGACGACAAAGAGGATGAAATCGATCTCCTCGATCTCTGGAATGTGCTCTGGCAGGGGAAATGGCTGATTGCCCTGGTTGTATCCGTCTCCATTCTGGCGTGCAGTCGGCCTGGCCTTTTTTTATCTGCCGGTCACCTATAAATCCGAAGCCGTGCTCCTGGAAACCAAGCAGGACGGATCAGGTCTTGCCGGGTTTTCCGGGCTGATCGGCAACCTGCCGATTCCCATTGACCTTTCCGGCAGCAATCAGACCAGTATTTTGTCTTTTCTGGAAAGCAGGACCTTGAAGGAGCGGTTGATCACCAAGTATAATCTGCTGCCGATTCTTTATAAGGATATCTGGGATCCAAACAACAATAAATGGCTGGTTGATGAACCTGAACAGGCCCCAACTCTGGTGAAGGCCCTGCAGGGCAAAGTGCTGGACGAATATATTTGAGGTAATTAGTGATAAAACCACAGGGTTAACCACCATCAGCTGGGTTGATGAATCTCCGGCATTCTGCAAGGAGATGCTGGACCGGGTAATTGCTGAGCTCAATTTTTTTCTGGACAACGAATATATCTCCAGCGCCAGAAAGGAACGGGAATTTGTCGAGCAGCGCCTTGGCACTGGCCACCAAAGATCTGGAATACTGGGAACGCCAGGTGCCCACCGAGCAGACCACCCTGGCCCGGATCACCCGTGAGCGTCTGGCCGCCCAGACCGTTTATACCGAACTGCGCAAGCAGCTGGAACTGGCCAGGATCTCCGAGGCCAAGGAAAACATCAGTTTTAAAGTGCTGGATGCTCCTTTTGCACCTGAGTTCCCTTTTAAACCCAAGAAAATACTCATCGTGCTTCTTGCCGCGGTCGGTTCGTTTTTCTTTGCCGTCTTTCTGGTATTCTTTCTGCAATTTGTAAAAAATTTAAAGACCAGGGAGCGCGAAAAGACGGTAGGCAGTGGTGAGTAATTCTGTTTTTTCGAACTTGCCGTCATGGTCATTGCCGGCAAACAAAACGCGGCCTGGAATCCCTCAGCCATGGTCATTGCCGGCAAACAAAGTGCGACCCGGAATCCCTCAGCCAAGACGTCATTCCGGGCAAACAAAGTGCGACCCGGAATCCCTCAGCCATGGTCATTCCGGGCAAACAAAGTGCGACCCGGAATCCATTGTTTTTTTTGGTTCCCGCCGCCGTTTATCCCTGCAATACCTTCTTCTTTCTCTGCTGCTTCTGATCCCGGCGATCGCCCAGGCTGAAACCGCGGCCCAACCTCTTCCTTCCCTCCAGTCCTTTACCGGCATCTGGGATATGCCCACCGCCCGGGTGCTGTCCGACTGGAACATGCGGATCAAGTATGGAAATGCAGAACCTTATCGTTATTATGGCGTGGCCCTCGGTGTTTTTGACCGCCTGGAATTTCATGGGCAATTTACAGAAGTGTCCTCCGTTGCAAGCTTTTCTTCGGCTCGACTTATGGATATTACAAGGATCGTAATGCGGGTGCCAGGCTGGTGCTGATAAAGGAACAGGATTTTCTGCCCCAGATTTCCGTGGGAGCCTATGACCCGATCGGCACCGGTCTCTTCCCGTCTCGCTATCTCGTTGCCTCAAAAATGATCGGGCCGGTTGATGTCACCTTGGGGCTCGGCCAGGGTATTCTGGGCGGGGAATCCTATCTGGATATCAGAAGGGAAAGGGGTTCCAGTGATACGGAGGAATTCGACACTTCCTTTCTCTTCTCCGACCCCTTTCGGCCGACCCGCCCCTTTGGCGGCCTGGAGTATCATTTCTCGCCGCAGCTGACCTTTTCCGCCGAATATTCGTCCCTGAAATACGAAGATATGTTCGGTTCCCCGGACAAGGCGGACATCCCGGTCAACCTGGGGTTCAAGTACCGGCCCTTCGAACATCTGGTCCTGCAGGGCGGTTACCTGCGCGGTGAGGAGCTTGCCCTGGGTATTTCCCTTGAGTTACCCCTCAATGCGGAAGGGATCCTGCCGTGGAAAAAAGAAAAACCGTATAAGGCAGACGAAGCCAGGCGATGGCAGGCGTATGCCGCCGATAACCGGGAGCTTGCCGGACTGCTGGTGGCGGAACTGGAGAGGTCCGGCTACGGCGGGGTGGCGGTGTCGGCCAGTGACAGAGCCCTGTGGATCGAGGCGCGTAACACCAGGTACCTTGCCGATGCCAAAGCCATCGGCGGGATTGCCACCATTGCTGACGAACTCAGCCCGGGGCGGATTGATACCTTTTATATCAACTTGACCTACCAGGGCCAGGTGCGGCAGAGTTTGAAGGCCAATCGTAACGATCTGAGGGCCTTTCAGGACAGCAGAATCGATAAGCAGGGGCTGCTGAGCTTTGCCGATCTGCAGCAGTATGGCAGCACTCATGCCGAGGAATTTTTCCAGGACAGCGAGAGCACGGATGTTCAGCACGGGGAGTACAGCAGATTTGATTTTGAAATCAATCCCCGTATCAAAACCTTTCTCAATAACAAGGAGGGTTTTTTCAAGCATAAGGTGATGTTGCAGCCCAGGCTGAATTTCTATCCCTGGGACAATGCATCCATTACCAGTGAACTGGAGCTGACCCTGTACAATGAGTGGGACGACCTGGATTTCCCCCCACTGGAACCGGAACCGGCCAGGACGGATATCGTCCTTTATGAGCAGGATTCAAGCCCCCGTGTTTCCCAGTTGGCCATGAATCAATTCGCCCTGCTGCCGTATGATATTCAAGGCCGCCTGTCAGTCGGGTTATTTGAGAGCGAATATGCCGGGGTCGGCGGCGAGGTGTTTCGCTTTTTTGATGAGGGACGCTTCGGCATAGGACTGGAAGCGGAAGGTGTCCGCAAGCGTGATCCTGATAATAATTTCAAACTCGATGACACCATCACCAAAACCTATGACACCTACTATGTTAACCTGTATGCTCAGTTGTGGCCGGAACAAGGGCTTGATGCCGGACTGAAGATCGGCCGCTTTCTGGCCGGTGACACGGGTTACCGCCTGGAGCTGCGACGATCGTTTCGTTATTTTACCATCGGCGCCTGGTACACCGATACGGACACCAGTGATTTCACCTCTCCGGAAAATCGCGGCAATAACGAAAAAGGTGTTTTTATCCGCGTACCCCTGTCCATCTTCGCCGACCGCGAGATCACGGGAACCCTCCTTTACAGCTTTTCCAGTTTTCTCCGTGACCCCGGCCAGTCGGTACGCCAGCCCGCTTATCTTTATCCCATGGATCCTTACAGCTCCGTGGACAATACCAAGCGGACCCTGGAGAAGATGAGGAAGTGAAAGGAAGTGAGGAGTTAGGAGTGAGGAGTAGGGGCGGGCCTTGTGCCCGCCCGATAAGGCAAGAGGGTACATACATGGGGCGGGTTTCATGCCTGCCCTGTACTGTAGGGGCGGTTCGCGAACCGCCCTTGGCAGGTGAGGAGATGGGAGAGAGAAGGGGGAGGAGTGATGCCAACATGCAACCAGGACGTCATTCCGGGCAAGCGAAGTGCGGCCCGAAATCCGGGGATTTCTCTTTGCTCTCTGTGTGCGACATGGCTGCAAACATTTGCGGAAAGGTTTTTCTCCTCACTCCTCACTCCTCACTCCTCACTTCTTTTCTCCTTCTCCTGTTGCTGCAAGGCTGCGCCTCCCCGCACCAGACCTGGTATAAGGCCGGCGGCACCCAGCGGGAGTTCGATCTCGATGCGCGGGAATGCGAGGTCATCGCCGAGCAGCAGGCCCTGCAGAAAAGCGAAAACGGCAGGCGCTATGACCAGCTTACCTATGCGGAACTTTATCAGCGCTGCATCACCGCCAAGGGCTGGGGTACGTTGCCGCCCCAGGCGGCGCAGGGGCAGCCGGAACAAGAGCCATTGCCGGCACCGGCGCTCGGCAAGCTCAGCGATAACCGCCTTGCCGCCTTCGGGATCGACTTCGCTCTGCCCGAGGATGCCCTGTTGCTCTCCGAGAAGAAGCAGACCGTGGGGCTCACCCATCTTGATTCCTTCATGTTCCGGACCGGTGGGGGTTTTATGAATTTCATTCTGCAGGAAAGTGAGGAGGCAACCTTCAACCCCATCGATTATCCCGTTTCCCCGCCTTATCAGCTGTATACTGCCGCCTCGGCAGCTAACCTGCGCTGGGCCGCCTTCTGGGGCGCGGTCAATGGCGAATGGGTAAAGGGCATCGGCGCTTTTTTTACTGTCTCCGAAAAGCAGCGGGCTATTGTGGTGATTACTGCCGGTATGGCTGCGCCGGAAGAAACTCCGCCGGAAAATCTGCATCTGGCGCACAACCAGTACCAGGAGATGGAAGCATTTATCCACCAGTGGCAGCCCTGGCTTGAAAAACAGGCGCCCAGGGAATCCGTGGTAAAGCGGGGCCTGAAGTCCGCCTTTGATATGCTGAAGACCTTTTAGGGGAGTGAGGAGTTGAGGAGATTGAGGAGTTAGGAGTGAGGATGTAGGGGAGTGGGGATTGCGATGAGCTGTGAACCGCCCAGTGAGGGCGATAAGCAGGGGCTGGCCCGCGGGGATGATAAGCAAGGGTGATAGTTCTCCTGACTCCTCACTCCTCACTCCTCACTCCTCACTTCCCTCACGGCAACGGTTCGCTGGTGTAGGCGATGTTGGCCTGATCCGACGTGTAAGGGGGCATGGATTTGCCGGCCCTGACATCCGCCACCCAGTCGGGATTAAGCAGGATGGATTTGGCGCTCAGGGCGATATCGGCATGCCGCAGGGCCTCTTCGACGCTGTCCCGGTCATGGATTTTGCCGCAGATCATGAGCGGCAGCTCCGTAACCTCCCTGGTGAGCTGGGCCATGTTCTTTGCCGTGCCGAAGGCCTTGTCCCGGTAGTCATAGGTGGAGACGGAAATGGCGTCAAGGGGTTCGGCGGCGAGCAGGCTGATCATTTCCTGCCACTCCTCCGCACTGGCAAACAGCGAGACCTCCATATCGGCAACCCCCCAGTTGGAGATTCTGAAGACCAGGATGACCTCATCCGGTATCTCCTTTTTCACGGCGCGAATGACCTCGCGGGCAAAGCGGAAGCGGTTGGCCGTGGAGCCGCCGTAGCTGTCGCTGCGGTGGTTGGAATAGGAGGAGAGAAATTCGTTGATGAGATAGCCATGGGCGCCGTGGATCTCGATGGCCTTGAACCCGGCCGCCACTGCCCCGCGGGCGGTTTCGGCAAACCCCTTGATGACATGCTCGATATCAAAGGAGCTCATCTCGTCCGGCACCGGGTAGGGGGCGCCGGTCAGCGGATTTGTCTGCCTGGGCGCCACCGGGCTCGGGGCAATGATCCGGCCCGCCGGATTGACCTCGTTCCAGCTCATGCGTCCGCAGTGGAACATCTGCATGACGGCCAGGGCCCCTGCCTGCTCGATGGCCTGCACCACCGGCCGCCAGCCGTCGATCTGCCGCTGGGTGACCAGCCTGGCCTGGCCGGGATAACCCTGGGCGCTCTCGTAATCGGTGACAATGGCCTCGGTATAGACGATTGCCGCGCCGTTTCGGGCCCGGCGAACGAGAAAATCAAGGACGTCCTGCCGGGGAATGCTGTCCTTGACTGACGACATCCGGGTCATGGGCGCCACGCCCAGCCGATTTTTCAGGGTACGGTTCTTCAGGGTGAACGGGGTGAAGATCTTGCTTTGCGCTGGGTTCATCATTTCCTCCAGGTTGAGAATTATAAACGCTCGGTCTCCTCCACCAGCCACTGCTCAACTTCCGCGGGCGGCGGCATGCGGCCGGAGCATTTGATCCTGCCGTTGATGATCAGGGCCGGGGTGGTGATGACGCCGTGCCGCCAGATCTCGTCAAGGTCGTGGATCTGTTCGATATCTGCGGCGATACCAAGCCGCTGCATGATGTCGAAAATCATGGTGTTGAGTTTGTTGCAGCTCACGCAGCCAGGGCCGAGGATCTTGATGGTGAGCTGCTGCGGGCTTTGGGCTCCGCCGCTCTCGACCATGAGGTATTCCCGGCGCAGTGCCTGGCGGTAAAGGTCGGTGGCGGCGGCCGGAATATAGTTTTCCCGGCTGACGGCCGCAAAGAGAAAAGCCGTGGCCTCATCCGCACTCAGCTTGCGGCTGACCGCCTGCTGCATGGCCTGCTCCAGGCCGATCAGTCCCACTGTGGCCCTGCCGATTTTGATTTTACGTAGGTTCATAGTCTGTTAGGTGTTTAGTCTGTAGCTTATTAGGTTTTTAGTCTGTAGGTGTTAAGTCTTTTAGCTGTGCCAACTAAACCCCTACAGACTAAACCCCTACTCACCTAAAATAATTTCAGCTGTCTGGCTGCCGGTTTTTTCGGTTTTTTCCATTCCTCATCCAATGTCTGCAGCAGACTGGGCCGGGATTTCGCTGAGAAAGGGCGAGGGTCTGTTCGGTCCGACGTAGGAGAGGATCAGCTTTGCCTTGGCCCGGGTCAGGCCCACATAAAAGAGGCGGCGTTCCTCCTCAATGTCGCAGCCCATGGAGCGGCAGGGCAGCAGCCCCTCCTCCACGCCGGTGATGAAGACCACCGGAAATTCAAGGCCTTTTGCCCCGTGCAGGGTCATGAGCGACACCGCCTCGGCCCGCTCATCATAGATGGTGGCCCGGGCGTTTTCCGCCAGGTGCAGGGCAAATGAGGCGAGGCTGCCGAAGGCGCCGGCAAGTTCGATAAAGCGCCTGGCAGAGGGGGACTCACTGTCTGCCCCGAGCAGGGCAAAAACCGGGAGCAAGGCTTGGGGCAGATCAATCGCCGCCTCCTGCTGAAAACAGCGGATCTGCTCGCTCACTGAGCCGATGATTTGGGCCGCTTTGGCCGGCAGGGGCAGGGCCAGGGCGTCGCTGAAAAAATTGCGGCTGGTCAGCGCGATGCGGTTTTCCAGCAGGGCGACGCTTGCCGGGCCGATGCCCGGCACTGCCCGGCACAGGGCAAGATAATCGGAGAAGGTCGCCCGGTCCGTGGCGGCCAGGGTCCAGAAGTAAAGGCCCTGCAGCTCAGGCGCCATGAAAAAGGGGCGGGCGCCGATAATCTGAAAGGGAATGCCCCGCCGCGAGAGCGCCTCGACCAGATCATCCGCCTGCCTGCCCAGGCGGTAGAGCACGCCGATGTCGCGGAAGCTGAAGCCTGCCTCCTCACCCTGGGAGCGGCCCGAGTTGATGGAAAAGCTTGAGATGCCGCCCAGGATCTTTTCGATCTGTTTGACCACGTTCTCCGCTTCAGCCTTGCCGGAGGCGGCAGGATAGAGGGTGATGTCGCCGGTTTCGCTCTTCTGCGCCGTCAAGGCGGGTCTCGCCTTTTACCCGGTTGTGCTCGATCACCGCGCCAGCCGCCGCAAGAATCGCCGCACCGGAACGGTAATTGCGGGTGAGCGCCAGGCACTGGGTGTCCTTTTCCGCGGCAAACTGCAGGAAGAAATGCAGATCGCTGCCGCGAAAGCCATAGATGGCCTGGTTGGGATCGCCGATGGCAAAGATCTTGGCCGAGCGGGCAAGCAGGGTGACCAGCTCGTACTGGCTGCGGTTGACGTCCTGGAACTCATCGACAAAGAGATGGGCCACCCGGCTGCACACCCGGCTGCTGAACTCCTGCTCGGTTTGCAGCCGGTGCACGAAGACCGGGATGACGGCCTCCAGGTCAATGGCCTGCAGCTGGGCAAGTTCACTGAGGTAGCGGTTGATTTCCTCCTGCCTGTCCTGCTTGTCCGCTGTGGGCGCCAGGAAGAAGCCGGTGATGCTGCTGCTTAATTTCTTGAGCTCTTTGGCGGGTTTGTCCGGGCAGAGTCTTTTCAGCAGCATGACCCGTTCCTCTTCGCCGATTACCGTCAGCTCTGGGGTATCCTGCCTGAGCCATTCCAGGCAGAAGCGGTGGAAGGTGCCGACAAACACCTGGTCCGCCTGCTCGCCGGCCCGGCTCGCCAGCCGCTCTCGCATTTCGTTTGCCGCCCGGTTGGTGAAGGTGATGGCAACGATCCGGCCGGCCTCGGCTTTTTCCACCTGCAGCAGGTGGACCAGGCGGGAGACCAGGGTATGGGTTTTACCGGTGCCGGGGCCTGCGGAAACCAGGATCCGGCTGGCCGTGCCGGCAATGGCCAGCTGCTGCTCCGGATTGGGAGTTCCTGTTTTGTCTTTGGTCTCGGGCGGGCGCTGGAACAGGGGGAGGATATCGGCAGGGGGAACGGTTTTCTCCTCCTTTTTTTTCTCTCTTTGCCACCGGCGAATCGGCAAAAAGGCTTGCCTGGCCGCGCAGACGGTTGATCTCGCCCTCGGCAAAGGTGCGGATCACCCCGAACTGGCCGTCAAAGCCGCCCTGGCGGATCACCCGGTTTGCTCTGATGCGGGCCACGGCCTCGGCCAGCAGCGGCGAGAAACGGCTGATTTCTTCCACCGGGGTGTGGAGAAAGATGTTGAACTCGGAGCCGAAACGGTTGATCGTTTTCTGGTACATCTCAAGCACCCCTTTGCTGGCAGGCCCCTTGCCCATGATCTCGCCGATCACCTCGGGCAGGGGGATCAGGCTTTGGAAGGTCGGCCCGCCTGCCGGGTAGCCGGGGGTTTGCCGGTCGGCCAGATCAAGCACCCGGTGGCTGACGCCGATGGTAAGGGGGCTGCCGCACACCGGGCAGATGCCCCGGTGTTTTTTGGTCTCCATGGGCTCCATGCTGACGTTGCACTTGCGGTGGCCGTCCAGATGATACTTGCCCTCTTCCGGGAAAAACTCCATGGTGCCGCTAAAGCCCTTGCCCGGGTCTTTCAGGGCCTCCCGCATGGTGAAAAAATCAAAGCCGCAGTCAAAGCGGTTGAGCTCCCGGCCCAGTTTGCCAGGCGAATGGCAGTCCGAGTTGGAGATGAGGGTGAAGCGGTCCAGGGCGGAAACCAGGCGGTTCATGTCCGGGTCCGAGGAGAGGCCGGTTTCCAGGGCAAAGATGTGGTGGGTGAGGTCGCCGAAACATTCCTCGATGGCATCGAAACCGGACTTGGAGCCGAACAGGGAAAACCAGGGGGTCCAGATATGGGCCGGCACCAGGAAACCATCCGGCATCTCCTCCAGCATGATCTCCAGCAGGTCGCGGGAGTCGAGCCCCAGAATCGGCCTGCCGTCCGACTCGATATTGCCGATGGCGGCCAGCCGGCGGTTCATTTTCTCCACCGCGGCGAAATCCGGGGCAAAGAGGATGTTGTGCACCTTGCGCACCCGGTCATGCCGTTTGTAGATGGAGCTGATTTCGGCCGTCAGCACAAAGCGCACATTGATGGCCTCCGGCGCGGCCAGATTGAAGGCCGGGGGCACGTTTTCATGGCGCAGCCGGTAGAAGCCCGGCTCGGCCGGAGCCAGATTTTCCTTCAGATGCCTGAACCAGCCGGGATGGGTGAAATCACCGGTGCCGATGAGGTGGATGCCCTTGACCCGGGCCCAGGCGAAGAGGCCGGCCAGGGTGCTGTCCTTGCTGGTGGCGCGGGAAAAGGGGGAGTGGATGTGCAGATCGGCGAGAAATTTCATGGCATTGTTTTTTTGACATTCAGAGAAAGCGGAATTAGTGTATCCTCCTAACATAATCAAAATTGCCTGTTACGTAAAAAGTATTTTAAGTGACTAAAGTGCTTCAGGTATTTTAGCCACTTTCAAGTTTTGACCATATCATAATTAAAGGGGAAGCAACATGTCTGAACTGATTGATGTCATTGTGGTGGGGGCGGGACCGGCCGGGCTGCAGGCGGCCGTTCATGCGGTGCGCAAAAAGGCCTCGGTGCTGGTGCTGGGACGTCCGCATAAAAGCGCTATTTACTGGGGCCATGTGGAAAATTACCTGTGCGTGGACGGGGTGACCGAGGGAAAAGAGCTGCTCGCCATCGGGCGGGCCCAGGCCTTGCGCTTCGGCGTTCAGTTCGCCGAGGAGGACGTGCTGGGTATTGAGCAGCGTGATGACCATTTCGAGCTGCGCACGGAAAGCGCCACCTATCTGGCACGAACGGTCATTATGGCCACCGGCACCTCCAAAAACAAGCTCAAGGTCAAGGGCGAAAAAGAGTTGACCGGCAAAGGCGTCAGTTACTGCGTTGACTGTGACGCCAATTTTTTCCGCAAGGCCAAGGTGGCGGTGGTGGGCAATGAGAGCGCGGCGGTGGACGGGGCCTTAACCTTGCTCAAATATGCCTCAGAGGTGCATCTGATTGCCAGGGAGCTGGCGGTTTCCAAGGAACTGGCCGGGAAACTTGCGGCCAGCAGCGTCAAATTTCACCATGGCGCCTGGGTCAAGGAGATCATCGGGGAAAATGCGGTGGAGAAACTGCTGCTGGAAGATGATTCAACCCTGGAGGTGGAAGGGGTGTTCATTGAACTGGGCGCCAAGGGCGCCATGGAGCTTGCCACCAATCTGGGGGTGCAGCTTGACATGGAGACCTTCTCCTATATCGATACCAACAAGCGGCAGGAGACCAACCTGGCCGGGGTCTATGCGGCGGGCGATATTGCCGGCCCGCCCCTGCAGATGGCCAAGGCGGTGGGGGAAGGGTGTGTGGCCGGCTGGTATGCGGCAAATTTTGCCAACAAGCAGAAAAGAATCGAAGCCGCTGATTGATGGCAGTCCTGTCCGACGCCCATTATATGCAGCTGGCACTTAAGCAGGCTGAGCTCGCGGCGCAGCGGGGCGAGGTTCCCGTGGGCGCGGTGCTGGTGGATGCCCAGGGTGCGGTGCTGGCCTGTGACGGCAACCGTCCCATTGAATACAGCGACCCCACCGCCCATGCGGAGATGGTGGTGCTGCGCCAGGCCGGGGCCAAGCTTGCCAACTACCGGCTCGCCGGCACCACCATGTATGTCACCATCGAGCCCTGTGTCATGTGCGCCGGGGCCCTGGTGCATGCCAGGGTCAGCCGGCTGGTGTATGGCGCCGATGATCCCAAGGCCGGCGGCATGGTGTCTCTCTATCAGGTGGGCCGGGACGGCCGCCTCAATCACAGCCTGGAGGTGGCGGGGGGAGTTCTCGCCGGGGAATGCTCCGCGGTGCTGCGAGATTTTTTTCAACGGAAAAGAAAAAAATCAGCGGCCCCCTGAAGCTTTCGGCCGGGGAAAAACAGGGTGTTGCCCTCGTCCCGGAGTTTAACCCGTTGATTTACCGGCAGCATATTTTGCTCCTGAGATTTTTTGCGGTTTCATTTAATTTTCCGCTTTCAAAATCTGAACTTTGTTTGTAAAGTACTTGACTTTGCAAATTTGCTCCAAGCGGAGAGGTGACCGAGAGGCCGAAGGTGCACGACTGGAAATCGTGTGTACGGCAACGTACCGGGGGTTCGAATCCCCCCTTCTCCGCCAGTATTTTTTCCATATCTCTTGCAAGATTTGGGAAAAAGTGTAATATGCAAAAATACATATTGTCAGGGAGACCTACAGCTCTGTTTTTCATATTTTAAGAGTTTGATAGCCGGGTCCCGCGCAACAGAGGCTCACGAACTCCGTCAGGTCCGGGAGGAAGCAGCGGTAGTGAATCCCCTTTGTGTGCCGTGGGGGTGCCTGGCTATCATTTTTTTCACTACTCAGGTTGGTTAGACTTTTAGGCTGTAGTCTGTTAGCGAAAATGGCCGGAGTTAAGGGGCCAAACCGAGCCTCATCCGGTTTTTTCCGTTGCTGATAGACTAATCCCCTTTAGACTATCGACCTGAGCAGTTATCTTTTTTTATCTTCTTCTTTGTTCGCGACAATGACTTTTTATAAAGCCGTCATCAGCTATTCAGCCTGCCCATGTCATATCTTGTTCTAGCCCGGAAATGGCGACCGCAGACCTTTGCCGATGTCGTCGGCCAGGAGCCTGTTGTCCGCACCCTGCGGAACGGACTGGCCCGCAACCGGGTTGCCCATGCCATGATTTTCTCGGGTGTCCGCGGGGTGGGCAAGACCACCCTGGCCCGCATCATGGCCAAGGCCCTCAACTGTACGGGCGAGACAGAAGACAAACCGTGCAATGTCTGTGAGTCCTGCCGGGAAATCACTGTCGGTAATGCGGTGGATCTGCAGGAAATCGACGGCGCCTCCAATCGCGGCATCCAGGAAATCCGTGAACTGAAGGAGAATATCCGCTTCTTTCCCACCAAATGCCGGTTCAAGGTCATTATCATCGATGAGGTGCACATGCTCACCACCGAGGCCTTCAACGCCCTGTTGAAGACCCTGGAGGAGCCGCCGGAACATGTTTATTTCATGTTTGCCACCACTGAACTGCACAAGGTTCCCATTACCATCCTTTCCCGCTGCCAGCGTTATGAATTAAAAAGGGTCTCCTTTGTTGATCTTGTCGCCTTTTTTGCGAAAATAGCGGACCAGGGAGCAGGTGGAGATATCCCGCCGGGCCATTGAGATGATTGCCCGGGAGGCTGACGGCAGCATACGGGACGGCTTGAGCCTGCTGGATCAGGTTTTCTCCTTCGGCGGGCAGCGGGTAACGGATGAGGATGTGGTGCAGGTGCTCGGCCTGGTCGATCAGCAGATTTTTGCCAATCTCGCCCGGTCGCTGCTGACTGCCGATCTGGCCCAATGTTTTGATCTGCTGGAAAAAACCTATGTGGCGGGCATTGATTTGAAGCGTTTTGCCACGGACCTGCTTGCCTATCTGCGCGCCCTGCTCATCTGCCGTACCAGTCCCCGGCCGGAGGCGCTGCTCGAGGTTTCTGACCAGGAACTGGCCGAACTGCGGCAGCTCAGCGCCGGCCATAGCCCCGAGACCCTGTCCATGCTGTTTCAGCTGCTGTTCAAGGGCATGAGCGAGATGCAGTATTCGGCCCATCCGCGCCTGGTGCTGGAAATGGCCTTTATCAAGGCGGTGCAGGCCGGTCAGGTGACCCCGGCGGCAGCGCTTCTTGCCCGGCTCGATGAGATGATCAAGGTCGGGGGCGGCCCCCAGCCCTTGCCGACTGCCGCACCTGCTGCTAAAGAGCCGGGAAAGCCACCTGTTGTTGCTCCCCCGAAACCACCTGCTCCGCCATTGCCCGGAAAAAAAACGTTCACAGTTCCTGAAACTCCGGCAGACGCTGAACCTGAGCTTGACAGCAAGGTGAAAAAGCTGGAAGCCCTGGTGGAAAAAATTGCGGAACCGAAAAACAGAGAAAAGAAAGGTGATGGCCTTGCCAGCCAGACATATACAAAGGATGTGCGCAAGAACTGGGACAGCTTTGTCGCCTATGTCAAGGAGAGAAAGCCCTGGATGGCCCAGGTCTTGAAGCTCTGTGAGAATCCGCGGGAGGAGGAGGGGAAGCTGATTATCCGGTTTGACAATCCCTCTGACTGTACCCTGCTGCAGGGGCCGGAGCATGTGAAGGATCTCGGGGTCTATGTCCTGGATTTCTTCCAGAAGGATCTGCGGGTGAGGATCAGCAGCCGGGCCGACAAGGCGGGTGAGCAGGGCGAAGCGGTCCTGGACGGCCCCAAGGAGGAACGGCGCGCCCTGGCAAATGATCCCCTGGTGCAGATCACGGTGGATGTCTTCGGCGGGCAGGTGGGGGCCATACGCACCGGTCCCCGTTTTCGTTAGTCTGGTCTGACTGGTCTCGACTAGTCCAACTGGTCCAACTGGTCGGACCAATCAGACGTGGCTATCCCTTTGGCCGTAGGAGTGGGCCATGCCCACGACCTTTTTGGCAGTGTGAAAACAAAGTTATCGCGGGCATGGCCTGCTCCTGCCCCGAGACGTGTTCTTGGAGCGGCGTTAACCTGTGACCAATCGGACTAACAGGCTGGTCGGGCTAATCAGACCAATCAGACTAATAGGACCAGTAGGACCAGTCAGACCAATCAGACCAATAGGACCAATATATATGGATATGGATTCGATTTTAAAGCGGGCCCAGGAATTTCAGCATCTGATGAGCAAGAAGCAGGAGGAGCTGGCCGGAAGAACGGTTACCTCAACGGTGGGCGGCGGCATGGTCACCGTTATCGTTAACGGCAAATTTGAGATTGTCTCGCTGCAGATTGACAAGGTGGCCATTAACCCCAATGAGGCGGAGATGCTGCAGGATCTGGTGGTGGCGGCAGTCAACGATGCCATGCGCAAGACCAAGGAGATGACCCAGTCCGAGCTGGCCCGGTTGACCGGTGGTCTGGGCCTCAACATCCCAGGCTTGTTCGGCGGGTGAGATAAGATGAACGTGGTGCCCCCGGCCCTGGCCAGACTGATTGAAGATCTGAACCGTCTGCCCGGCGTGGGCAGGAAAACGGCAACCCGGCTTGCCCTGCATCTGCTGCGGCGACCTGCCGCCGAGGCCAAGGCCCTGGCCAGGGATTTACAGGATCTGCACGAAACGATCCGGCTCTGCAGTAACTGTTTTGCCTTCTCTGAGACGGAACCCTGCGCCATCTGTGCCGATCCCCAGCGGGACAGCAGTCTGATCTGTGTTGTGGAGGAGGCGGCGGATCTGATGGCCATCGAGAAGACCGGCACCTTCAAGGGACAGTATCATATCCTGCACGGGGTGTTGTCGCCCATGGACGGCATCGGCCCGGATGAGCTCAAGGTTCAGGCCCTGCTCGACCGGATTGACCGGCAGCAGGTGGCTGAAGTGCTTATTGCCACCAGTTCCACGGTGCCGGGCGAGGCCACGGCTGCCTACCTCATTGACAGCATGCGGAAAAAGGATGTCAAGATCACCCGGCTGGCCTGCGGCATACCCATGGGCATGGATATCAAATATGCCGATGAATTGACCCTGAGCCGGGCAATTGAGGCGCGGAAAAGGTATTGACCACTTTGCTTGGTAATGTATAATGTTCTTGACATCGCCGTTCATTATTGGTATTTCCTTCCCGTTTAGAGACACCAGAAAAATTGATGTCCCGCTAAAAAAATCTCCGGCAGTGCGGCGAGGTGAAGATTGCATGGCTAACAGAGCCATGCCGCCGGCGCAGCCTCTTTTTTTGCGGGTTCATAAAGAAATACAGGCGCGTAACTCAGTGGGAGAGTGCTACCTTGACATGGTAGAAGTCGGCGGTTCAATCCCGCCCGTGCCTACCAATTTTTTATTTACATAGTTGTGGCATGAACAAATAAACTTCGCAATATTTGAATGTTGCGAAGTTTATTTGTTCATGCCACATGAAACATTCGTAAAGAACAACATAAGCTGGACGATATGGCAGATATTCGGTTGAGCATAGCGGGAGGGGAAGCAAAGAATCTTCCCGCCGGAATCACGGCAGCTGAGGCCGTGAAGGCGCTCTGCTCCGGCAAGGAGCGCAAGAACACTGTCGCCGTGCGGGTGGGGGACAGGCTGCTTGATCTTTCCGAGCCTCTGACTGAAGATGCGGTACTTGCACCGGTGACCAAGGATTCGCCCGAGGGCCTGGATATCCTGCGCCACAGCGCCTCCCATATCATGGCCCAGGCCGTGGTGGAACTCTACGGACCGGATATCAAGGTGGCCATCGGACCGGCCACGGAAGACGGCTTTTACTATGATTTTGACCGCAAAGAGCCGTTCACCCCGGATGATTTTGCGGCCATTGAGGCCAGGGTGCAGGAGATTGTGGCGGCCAACCTGACCTTTACCAGAGAAACGCTTTCCCTCGCCGAGGCGAAGAAATTCTTTCAGGAAAAGGGCCAGTCCTATAAGGTGGAGCTGCTTGACGATATCCAGGCGGACACGGTCAGCATCTACCGGCAGGGTGATTTTGCCGATCTGTGCCGCGGGCCCCATATCGCCCATACCGGTCTGCTGCAGGCCTTCAAGCTGATGCGCATTGCCGGCGCCTACTGGCGCGGCGATGAAAAGAGGCCGATGCTGCAGCGCCTGTACGGTACCGCCTTTTATGACGCCAAGGAGCTGAAAAAATATCTCTTTCAGCTGGAAGAGGCCAAGAAGAGGGATCACCGCAAGCTCGGCAAGGAGCTGGAACTCTTTGCCATCAGCGATCAGGTCGGTCCCGGCCTGATCCTCTGGCTGCCCAAGGGGGCGCTGGTCAGACGGGTCATTGAGGATTACTGGAAGGACGAGCATTACCGCAACGGCTATGAGCTGCTGTATACCCCGCACATCGCCAAACGGGAGATGTGGGCGACCAGCGGCCATCTTGACTTCTATGTGGATGACATGTTTTCCCCCATGGAAGTGGAAGAGGTAAGCTATCAGATCAAGCCGATGAACTGTCCTTTTCATATCGGTATTTACAAGACCAGGAAGCGCAGCTACCGGGAGTTCCCCATCCGCTGGTGCGAACTGGGAACGGTTTACCGCTTCGAGCGGACCGGCGCACTGCAGGGCCTCATGCGGGTACGCGGGTTCACCCAGGATGACGCCCATATCTTCTGCCTGCCGGAGCAGCTTGAAGAAGAAATTTTCAATATTATTGATTTAAATCTTCACATTTTAAAGACATTCGGCTTTAGTGAATATGATGTTTATCTGTCGACCCGGCCCGAGAAGTATGTAGGCTCGGACGAGAACTGGCAGAAGGCCACCGACGCCTTGAAGATGGCCCTGGAGAAGAAGGGGCTGAGCTACACGGTTGACCCCGGTGAGGGGGTTTTTTACGGCCCGAAAATTGACATCAAGATCAAGGACGTGCTGGGGCGCGCCTGGCAGTGCTCCACCATTCAGGTGGATTTCAATCTGCCGGAGCGTTTTCAGCTCGCCTATACGGCGGAAGACAGCAGGGACCATCAGCCCATCATGATCCATCGGGCGCTGATGGGGTCGCTGGAGCGATTCTTCGGCGTGCTCATCGAGCACTATGCCGGAGCGTTTCCGCTGTGGATGGCCCCGGTGCAGGCCAAGGTCCTCAATATCACGGACGCCCAGCTTGACTACGTCGAAAAGGTGTATCAGGAGCTGCGTCAGGCCAATGTGCGGGTGGAAAAGGATACCCGCAATGAAAAATTGAATTATAAGATCCGGGAAGCACAGCTGGCGAAAATTCCCTATATGGTGATTGTCGGAGATAAGGAAAAAGATACGAATACGGTGACGGTTCGCCTGCGCGACGGTAAGAACCTGGAGCCGATGTCCGTGTCGGATTTTGCAGAGATGATTCGGGAGGAGAGCCGGATTCGCTGATACTGTCGTGTGCTCAGGCAGCCAGGCTTTGTAAAGTTTTTAGTATGGAATAATGTGGAGGTAAGCGTATTAAAAGAAAAAAAAGTGTTAAGAGCGGGCGTGAAGTAAAGGCCAGAGTAAATGACCAGATCCGAGAGAAAGAGTTACGGGTCATTGATGCGGATGGAAACCAGCTTGGTGTGATCTCCACGGAAGAGGCCATGTCCAAGGCGCAAGCGGTAGGGCTTGACCTCGTTGAGGTGTCTGCCTCGGCAGAACCACCGGTCTGCCGGATCATGGATTATGGTAAATATCGCTACGAGCAGAGCAAAAAACAGGCAGAGGCCAAGAAGAAACAGGCCGTTGTCGAGGTAAAGGAAATCAAGCTCCGGCCGAAGACCGAAAAACATGATCTTGATTTCAAGGTCCGCAATATCCGAAAATTTTTAGCGCAGAAAAATAAGGTAAAAGTGACCTTGCGATTCAGGGGAAGAGAGATCGTCTATGCCGACAGCCTGGGCTTGGAACTCTTGAATCAGATAGGCGCAATCCTGGAAGATGTTGCCGTCATTGTCCAGCCGCCGACCATGGAAGGCCGCCAGATGGTGATGTTCGTAGCGCCGAAAAGCTGATAGTATCGCTAAAAGTCACGGCTCAGAAGTTTCGTGACGATTAATCAGCAACTTATCATGCACTGTACGGCTGTCGAGAGTTTTTTCGAGATAGTCAAAAGCTGATAGTTGCCGGTCCGGTTTTCCGCCTCCCCTGGGCGGCGACGAAGAGCTGAAAAAGGGATAGAGATTTTTTATAGGTATTCAAGTTTTAGCAAACGGATTCCTCTGTGATTCGCTTGCAGGCTGCAAAGCTGAAATCTAGAACTTGTAATTTTATTATAAACAGGAGTATATGTTATGCCAAAAATGAAGACCAATAGAGGAGCTGCCAAACGTTTCAAGTTGAGCGGTTCCGGCAAGGTTATTCGCAGAAAGGCGTTTACCAGTCATATTCTGACGAAAAAAACCACGAAAAGAAAAAGAAATTTGCGCAAGTCAGCAGTTGTTGATTCCGCCAATAGCAAAGGGATCAAACGTATTCTGCCCTATATGTAGATCAAGGAGATTGTAATGCCTAGAGTGACACGCGGTTTTAAAGCACGCCGCAGAAGAAATAGAGTTCTTAATCTGGCCAAGGGTTTTCGTGGAGCCCGCCATCGTCTTTACCGTACGGCTGCTGAGGCGGTTGATCATGCCCTCACCTATGCCTATCGTGACCGTCGCGCCAAAAAACGTGATTTCAGGCGTCTCTGGATCGTGCGTATCGGTGCAGGAGCCGAACAGAACGGCACGTCTTACAGCCGTCTGATCGGCGGTCTGAAGAAGGCGAATGTGGAGCTTGACCGCAAGGTTCTCTCCAACCTGGCCATTCTCGATCCAAACGCCTTTTCAGCAGTTGCGAAGCTCGCTTCCTGATCGTAACGGAAGATAAATTCCGTTACGTTTCCCCTGGCTCCTGCGAGCCGCATCCGTGCGGAATGATGGTGATTCCCCATGGAAGATCGGAGTCGACTTTCTATAAAACAATCATGGCCCTGCCCAAGGGCCATTTATTTTCAGGCATGAGAGTCCTCTCGCAATCGGTACGGAGTCGACTTTTTTGGTAAATTTATGGAAGAAGAATTACTTCGCCTGCAAAAAGAGGCATGCCGGGACCTGGCAGCTCTGAATGATCTGAAGGACCTTGAGCCGTTCCGGGTCCAATATCTCGGCCGAAAAAGCGATTTTACCGGACTGATGCGCAAACTTGGCCAGGTTGCCGCAGAGGAAAGACCCCGGTTCGGCAAGCTGGCCAACGACATAAAAGTAGATCTTGAAAATCGGTTTGCCGCGAAAAAGGCGGAACTGGAAGAGGCAGCCCGCACTGCAACAAGCGCTGTTTCCTCCGTGGATCTGACTTTGCCGGGCCGCACTTCCCCCATTGGCAAGCTGCATCCGGTAACCCAGATCATGGAAGAGATCTGCGCCATTTTTGAGGGCATGGGTTTTGGCGTGGCCGAGGGACCGGACGTTGAAACGGATTTCTACAACTTCGAAGCGCTGAACATTCCCAAGCATCATCCAGCCCGGGATATGCATGACACTTTCTATATTAATGAAAGTCTGCTGCTGCGCACCCACACCTCTCCCATGCAGGCCCGCATCATGGAAAAGCGGCAGCCGCCGCTCAGGATGATCGCCCCTGGCAAGGTCTACCGCTGCGATTCCGATATCACCCATACCCCGATGTTTCATCAGGTGGAGGGTTTTCTGGTGGACAGAAAGGTCTCCTTTGCCGACCTGCGCGGCGTGCTCGGTGTTTTTATTGCCCGGATGTTTGATGAGCGCACGGCCATGCGCGCCAGGCCGAGCTTCTTCCCCTTTACCGAACCAAGCGCTGAAATCGATATCGCCTGCGTCATCTGCCGCGGCAAGGGTTGCCGGGTCTGCAAACAGACCGGCTGGCTGGAGATTCTCGGCGCCGGCATGATCGATCCCGAGGTCTTCAAACAGGTGGGCTATGATCCGGAAGAGTACAGCGGTTTTGCCTTCGGCCTCGGCGTCGAGCGGATTGCCATGCTCAAATACGGTATCAATGACATCCGGCTTTACTATGAAAATGATCTGCGTTTTCTTTCTCAGTTTTGACGGGAACTACCAGGTTGTTTAGAGTGTTAGACTGTAGTCTTTTAGGTGTTCAGACATGAAATATGTTCATAAAAATGGTCGAAATGCTGGGGCTCAAGGAGCCTCATTTGTTAATTTTTCATCACTTACAGACTAAACACTTAGAGACTATGTCCCTGCAGACTAAAAACCTCAAATCGATCCGCTCATGAAATTTACTTTTGACTGGCTGAGACAATTTGTTGATGTGAACCTCACCCCGCATGAGCTGGCTGACCGGCTCACCATGGCCGGCCTGGAGGTTGACGCGGTCGAGGAGATTTTCGCCGGTCTTGACGGCGTAAAGGTGGCCGAGATTCTCTCCGTCTCGCCCCATCCCGATGCCGACCGGCTGGTGGTCTGCCAGGTGGCGGTTGGGGCGGAAAAGGTGCAGGTGGTCTGTGGCGCGCCCAATGCCAGGGCCGGCCTGTTCAGCGCCCTGGCCCTGCCAGGCGCAACGCTGCCCTCCGGCGTGACGATCAAAAAGAGCAAGATCCGCGGCCAGGTTTCCCAGGGGATGCTCTGTTCGGAAAAGGATCTGGGCATCAGCGATAGCCACAG
The DNA here is from genome assembly GCA_963729825.1 of uncultured delta proteobacterium. Lineage (GTDB taxonomy): Bacteria > Desulfobacterota > Desulfobulbia > Desulfobulbales > SURF-16 > SURF-16. The sequence continues at coordinate 29,886 of CAVSQR010000037.1, forward strand.
CGGCATCATGGAGCTCACCTGGCTGCAGGAGTCAGGCGCTGATCTTGCCCAGGCCCTGCAGCTCAGAGATACGGTCATTGAAGTTGATCTCACTCCCAATCGTCCTGACTGCGCCTCGGTCATGGGGATCGGCAGAGAAAGCGCCGCCTTTTGCGGCAGCTGCCTCAAACCACCGGTTACGGTGCAGGACATTCCCCGGCTGACCGGGGAAAACTGTGAATTCAGCGTTACGGTCCAGCATGAGGACTGCCCCCGTTACGCCGCCAGACTCCTGAAAAATGTCAAAATCGGTCCCTCTCCCTGGTGGCTGAAGAAGCGGCTGCTGGCCGTGGGACAGCGGCCGATCAACAATGTGGTTGATGTCACCAACTTTGTCATGCTTGAATATGGGCAACCGCTCCATGCCTTTGATTTCAGGAAACTTGGCGGCGGCAGCCATTGTCGTGCGCCGGGCGAAAATCGGTGAGACCCTGACCACCCTGGATGGTGTGCAAAGGACCCTTGAGCCGGACATGCTGATGATCTGTGACGCCCAGCGGCCGGTGGCCGTGGCCGGGGTGATGGGCGGGGCCAACTCCGAGGTGGATGCGCACACCACCGAGGTGCTGCTGGAATCCGCCTGTTTTTCGCCGGTGAGCGTCCGGCGTACCGCCAGGCGCCTGAATCTGGCCACCGAGGCATCCTACCGTTTTGAGCGCGGGGTTGATCCCCAGCTTCCCCCTCTTGCCATGGAACGGGCAGTCCGCCTGCTCTGTGAGGTGGCGGGCGCTGAGGTGGTCGCGGACGGGGTGGACTGTGCTGAAGGCGTCAAAAATAATGAACCCATCAAGCTGCGGTTAAACAGGACCAATGAGCTGCTCGGCTATGATTTCAGCGCAGACGAGATCACCGCCATGCTGTCCGCCATTGAAATCGAGGTCCGGCCGCTGGCCGACGATACCCTGCTGGTTACCCCGCCCAGTTTCCGGGTTGACCTGGAGCGGGAGATCGACCTCATTGAAGAGGTTGCCCGGCTGAAGGGTTATAACGAGTTTCCCCAGACCATGCCGCTGGTGCCCATGTCGGCAGCCTGGCAGGATCCGGCCCGCAAACTGCGGCAGGATATAGCCGCCGCCATGACCGCCCTTGGCTTTTATGAGGCGATCAACTACAGTTTCGTCAATCCCCGCCATCTGGACATGCTGGGACTGGCCGAGGATGATGGCCGCCGAAAGACGGTGCAGCTGCTCAATCCGCTGGCCGAGGACCAGAGTGTGCTGCGTTCCATGCTGCTGCCCGGTCTGCTGGACAATGTGCGGCGCAACGTCAATTATCAGGTGACTGATATCCGTCTTTTTGAGATCGGCAAATGTTTCGTGCCGGGCCCTGGCCTTGAGCAGCCGGAGGAGAAGACCTATCTCACCGCCGTGCTGAGCGGACGCAGGCTGCCGGGGGCCCCGCTGTCTCCACATGGGGGAGGAGAAATGCGATATTTACGATGTCAAGGGCGTGATGGAGACGCTGCTTGTCGGCCTTGGTTTTTCAGGTATCGGTTTTGCTCTCGGCCGCGGAGGCGGTGGAACCTTATTGCGAGTCCGACACTTTTGCCCAGGTCGTGGTGCAGGGCAAAACCCTGGGCTGCTTTGCCCGGATTACCAGAAAGGTGCTCGCCAATTTCGGCATCAAACAGGATGTCTATTTCCTCAATCTGCAGCTTGACACATTGCTTGCAGCAGCTAAAGAATACCAAACAATTTGCCTCTCTGCCCAAGTTCCCCTGCAGTGAAATGGGATATAGCCGTTGTTGTCCCCGAGCAGGTCCGGGTAGGTGAGATGGTCGAGTCGATTCTGCATTCCGGCATCTCTCTCATTGAGCAGGTCGAACTTTTTGACGTCTTCCGCGGCGGGGCGATCAGCAAGGGGATGAAGAGTGTCGCTGTCAAGGTTACCTACCGTTCGGCTGAGCAGACTCTTGATGATGAAACCGTAGGCCTGGAGCACCAGAAAATTATCGATATATTACTGACTCGTTTTGACGGTCAGTTACGTGAGGTATAAACGCATGAAATCAAATCTCACCAGAAAGGAACTTGCCCAGGCGATCAACGAAAAGCTGGGCATTTCCCAGCGCAGCGCCGGCGAGCTTGTTGATCTTGTCTTTTCGACGCTGAAGCAGACTCTGTTGAATGAAGAGTCTGTTAAGATCGTCCAGTTCGGCACCTTTACCGTCAGAAATAAAGCGCCCCGCATGGGGAGAAATCCCCGCACCGGCGAAACCATGGAAATTGCCAAACGCAGCATGGTGTCTTTTAAGGCGAGCAAGAGTTTGCGGCAGAAAATCAATTCCTGATTTGCCTGATGCAGCAAAAATGGGGAAGAGTTTTTTGTTTGAAGATGTTACGATAGAAGAGCGGAGTTGACAAAGAAACGTAAATCATCAAGATAAGCGGATCAGTGACCGGCAAACCTCACAATCATATGGAAAGCCAAATCGGTGAGGAAGCAGAACACCAAGGTGTTATTCCTGACAAACGATACTTCAAGATTGGAGAGGTTTGCGAAATAGCCGGGGTAAAACAGCATGTCCTGCGCTACTGGGAGTCTGAATTCAAACAGCTGATCCGGCCCCAGCGCGCCTCATCCAAGCAGCGCCTCTACCGGCGGGTTGATGTTGAAAATATTCTGACCATCAAAAAACTGCTGAAGGAAGATGGTTTTACCATCCCCGGGGCAAAAAAATTGTTTGCCGGCAGAAAAGGCAGTGAGCTGAAGAGGCCTTCGGGAAAAAGCAAAAAGGATGTGAAGGCTCTTCTGGCACGACCTGAAAGCCGAACTGCTCGCCATTCAGGCAAATATTGCAGGATGAATGATAACTTTCTCGTAATGCTTCTTGACAGTCATTCATCCGCCATGCTAAATAGACCGTTTACAATAAAAAAGATTTATTAGGAATAAGGCCGGGATGTAGCGCAGTCTGGTAGCGCACTTGAATGGGGTTCAAGGGGCCGGAGGTTCGAATCCTCTCATCCCGACCAGTTGTATCAATGGGTTGCAGATAGTTATCTGTAGCCCATTTTTTTTGTCCAGCCATTGTGCAGCTTTTTATGCTGCCTGCGGCTAAATAATATCCTTTTGTGTAAGGAGATATCATGCACGGAGAACAGTCCCCCTTCCCGTCTGAGGAAATGATCCCGGCTGAGTTCCGTATCACAGCCCCCATTGACCAGCGCCAGTACCTTAACGATGGAACCATTAGCGAATGGGACGGTCCACAGCAGGAGGTGTACTCCCCGATAGGCGAGTATATCAACGGGGCCTTCCAGCAAAAGCTCATCGGCCGCTACCCGCTGTTGACGGAGCGCCAAGCGCTTGAGGCCCTTGACGCGGCCTGCGCCGCATTCGATCATGGGCGCGGGGTCTGGCCGACCATGAGCGTCGAGGAACGGATACGCCATGTTGAGACCTTTGCCTATCGGATGAAGGATCAGCGTGACGCCGTGGTCAAACTTCTCATGTGGGAAATTGGCAAAACCCTGTCCGACGCGGAAAAGGAGTTTGACCGCACGGTTGACTATATACGAGACACGATTGAGGCCTTGAAGGATCTGGATCGCATATCATCACGGTTCGTTATCGAACAGGGGGTGATAGGCCAGATCCGCCGGGCGCCCCTCGGAGTGGTGCTGTGCATGGGACCCTTCAACTACCCGCTCAATGAGACATTCACGACCCTGATTCCAGCGCTCATCATGGGAAACGCGGTGATTTTCAAGCCGCCGAAATTAGGCGTTTTGCTCCACAGGCCCCTTCTTGAAGCCTTTCGCGACTCCTTTCCCGCGGGGTGTGGTGAACACTGTCTACGGAGGTGGGCAGAAGGTCATCACACCCCTCATGAAGTCTGGCAGAATCGATGTACTGGCCTTCATTGGCACCAGCCGTGTGGCTGACATCCTGAAGCAGCAACACCCCAAACCGCACCGCCTGCGCTCTATCCTCGGCCTTGAAGCCAAAAACGCCGGCATCATCTTGCAGGATGCCGATCTCGACAATTCTGTCAAGGAGTGCGTCGCAGGCGCCCTCTCCTACAATGGACAACGCTGTACAGCCCTCAAGATCATTTTTGTTCATCAAAGTGTTGCCGATGCATTCCTGGCGAAATTCTGCGGTGCCGTCAATCAGCTCAAGGGAGGGATGCCCTGGGAGGCGGGGGTCCAGGTCACTCCGCTGCCCGAACCCGACAAGACGAAGTATCTGATGGGACTGCTTGATGATGCCCGCGCCAAGGGTGCGCGTATCATCAACGAAAAGGGCGGCACCGTCTGCCACACCTTCATGTCGCCGGCAGTTGTCTTCCCGGTTGGCCCGGGCATGAGGCTCTACGCCGAAGAACAGTTCGGCCCGGTGGTGCCGGTGGTTCCGTTCTCCAGTATCGAAGAACCGCTGCAATATGTCAGGCAATCGGACTACGGTCAGCAGGTGAGCCTTTTCGGCAGCGATCCAGGGCTCATTGCAAGTTTGGTCGATCCATTGGTGAACCAAGTTTGCCGGGTCAACATCAACAGCCAGTGCCAGCGCGGCCCTGACGCTTTCCCCTTCACCGGTCGCAAAGACTCGGCAGAGGGAACGCTGTCGGTTTCCGACGCACTAAGAGCTTTCACGATCCGCACACTTGTAGCCGCGAAGAACACTGACGAAAACCGCAAGGTCATAAGGTCCATTCTGGCCGACCGAAGTTCCCGGTTTCTGTCAACGGATTTCATCCTCTGAGGTCTATACTTCCCATGCCCAGCAGTATGCCCTAACCAGCTTGTTTTTAACTGGTTATTTGCCTAGCCGGTATGCATTCGCTGTAAATGGGCATTGTCATAAAGCTCAGACCGGTAGGCAGTGATCACCTCAATTGCCGATAGCCCCATATCGAACAGGACTTCCAGGGCGAAAAATTTCCCGTGATGTCATGATTGGATAACGGATAACTTGTATTAAATCCGACGGTTACGGCTTGAAAAGTCAGAAATCCGTCAGATCAGCCCTGACCCGTTTACTTCTTTTTTCCCAGATACTTTTCAAAATTATTTTGGTAATCCGCGAAATGCTCTTCAAGCATTTTTTTGTATTCCGCCATGAAGTAGTCCAATATATTTTCTTTTTTTGAGGCAAAGTCAATTGCCGAATCTGCGCCCGACGCAGTAAGAAATATATTGAATCTTGCTGCGGCATACAAAATTGTCGCACTGACCTTGCCCGGATTAATATTTTTACCCTGTTTGTTGGCCAAGGCGATATAAGCGTCCGCCATCTCGTAGAATTCTTTGTCTTTGTCGGTGTTACCCATTGGTTCTCCTGTTGTTAACAAGTTGATATAGTACCTTAATATCTACTCTAATCAGCAATGATTGACAAGCAATGTCTGCAGTTCAGGGAGAAGGAATCGAGCAAATCTTTTCCCAAAAAATGCTGGACTTTTGCGGTAATGGTTCTGTTAGGTAGGATATGTTTTGCTCTCGGGAAATATTTCGTATAATCCATTAGAATTTGTGGAATTGTGGCTTCTGAAAAAAGCCGCTTAACAAAAAAAGTGTCCATTTTTACTTGACCAGGTCAAGTCCCTGAAAATTGGCATTCGGTGGTAGATACAGATGCCCCCCTCCCTTGTCCGATAAGACGAGACAGTCATCTGCCAATGTGGCACCTCAATCCGGTAAAATCGGACATCTCGCAGGTCTCCATTAAAAAAGGTTTGCTTTTGCTTAGTTGAAGCGCCTAGACTACTTCAAAGTGGCAGGAACAACTGGGGCCTTTGACCCCACCTGGGGGCTTTGGCGGATATTTTCCCGCCGGCTGCCCCATCTTTGGGGCTTTGGCGGAATATTTCCCGACTTTTCCGCCTGAAACGAAATGGCATGCCGCTTGCTAGCTCTCTTTTTCTATTATGCGGTCTGTCCGCCGCCGCATCCCTGCCCGCCAACCGGAATGAATATGAAACCGAAAACAATTTTCTTTCTTCTCAGCGCCTTCCTGCTCTTGCGCCCCGTGCTTTGCCTGGCCGAAGACGCCCAAACCGGCCGCCAGCAGTTGGCCGAGATTGTGGCCGAGGCCCTGGCCAAGAACCCGGAACTCAGGGCCGACGAGGCCCGCTGGGACACCTTTGTCCAGCAGGCGCGGCAGGCCGGGACCCTGGAAGACCCCATGATCATGCTGCGCGTCCAGAACCTGCTCATCCGCGAACCCCTGGCCTTTAACCGGGATGTCATGACCGCCAAGGTCATCGGCGTCAGCCAGGAGGTGCCTTTTTTCGGCAAGCGGGCCCTGCAGCGCGAGGTTGCCCAACAGGGCGCCGAGGCGGCCCGCTGGGTGGTGGAAGAACGCAAAATCGAGTTGACCAGGATGGTCAAGGAAACCTGGTACCAGCTGCTGTTTGTCGACCGGTCCCTGGAAATCGTGGAGAAAAACATTACCGTGCTCGACGATCTGAACCGGCTGAGCGAAACGCTGTACAGCGTCGGCAAAGGCCTGCAGCAGGATGTGCTCAAGGCCCAGGTGGAGCGTTCCAGGATGGAGGAGATGCGCATCTCCCTGCGCCAGCAGCGCCGCAGCCTGGAGGCGGCCCTCAACAACCTGCGCTTCCAGCCGGCCGCGACCAAGGTCACGCCCGCCTCCCCCCTGGAGCTGACCGTTCTGCCCCTGGATGCCGCGGCCCTGGAGGAAATCGCCATCCGCAGCCGGCCGCGCCTCAAGGGCATTGACGCCTCGGAACAGCGGGCCGTGGCGGCACGGCAGCTGGCGGAAAAGGATTTTTACCCTGATTTCACCTTCACCCTGGAGTACATGCAGCGCGACCCGGCCATGGATGAACCCGGCTACGACATGTACGCCGCGGGCGTCACCTTCAAGCTGCCGGTGCAGCATGACCGCCGCCATGCCATGACGGCCGAGGCCGGGGCCGAGATCCGCATGGCCCAGGCGGAACGCGACATGACCGTCAACCAGATCCGCCAGGGCATCGCCGACGCCCTGGCCCGGCTGGAACGCACCGAGCGGCTGGCCGACCTTTACCAGCAGGGCATTATCCCCCAGGCCGACCAGGCCCTGGAAGCGGCCATGGCCTCCTATGGCGCGGGCAAGGCCGATTTCATGACCGTGCTCGACAGCCGCACCGCCCTGTTCAATTTCGAACGTGAATACACCGAAGCAATAGCCGACCACCAGATGCAGCTTGCCGTGCTTGAGGCCGTCATCGGCACGACGCTGCCCTGAGGATCTGGAGACAAGGGACCGCCATGAAACCGTCCGGGATGATGAAAGCTTTGATGATTATTGCCGCCGTGGCCGCCGCCCTGGGCCTCGGCTATCTTCTCGGCGGCCGCCAGGCCGGCCCGGCAAAGGATACCGCCGCGGTCAGCAAACCGGCGGAGAGAGGCGAAGGTGCAGTACACCTGCAGCATGCATCCCTTCATTATCCGCGACGAACCGGGCCAGTGCCCGATCTGCGGCATGGATCTCACCCCCGTAAAGCCCGGCGCCGGCCCCGCGGCGCAGCCGGCCGGGGAGCGCAAGGTCAAACACTGGGTCTCGTCCATGGACCCCGTCTATATCCGCGATGCGCCGGGCAAGGATGCCATGGGCATGGACCTGGTGCCGGTCTATGAGGAGGCGGCCCCCGGCCAGATCGTCATCGATCCGGTCACCGCCCAGAACATGGGCATCCGCACCGCGGCCGTGGAGCGGCGGGACCTCAGCCGCACCATCCGCACCGTCGGCCTGGTGACCTATGAGGAACCGCGCCAGTATTCGGTCAACAGCAAGATCGAGGGCTGGATCGAGCGCCTCTATATCAACGAAACCGGCCAGCTGGTGAAAAAAGGGCAGCCCCTGATGGAGATCTACAGCCCCGAACTGGTGGCGGCCCAGCAGGAGTATCTGCTGGCCCTGGAAACCAACAGCTCGCCTGGCCGCATCCCCTTATGCCGAGATCGCGGCCGGCGCCCGGCGGCTGCTGGATGCGGCCCGCACCCGGCTCAAGTACTGGGACATCAACGATCAGCAGATCAATGAGCTGGAAAAAAGCCGGCAGGTGCGCAAGACCCTGACCCTTTACAGCCCCTATCATGGCGTGGTCACCCAAAAACCGGCGGTGGAGGGCATGCGCGTCATGTCCGGCACGGAACTGCTGGAGATCTCCGACATCTCCAAGGTCTGGGTCAACGCCGATATCTACGAGTACGAGCTTCCCTGGATCAAGGTCGGCCTGCCGGCGCAGGTGGAGATCTCCTTTGCGCCGGGTAAGCCCCTGCAGGGGAAAATCACCTACATCTACCCCTATGTCGAGGGCGAGACCCGCACCGTCAAGGCGCGCATCGAGCTGGTCAACCCCGGCCTTGCGCTGAAACCAGACATGTACGCCAACGTCAGTATCGAGGCCGGCACCGTCGCCGGCGCCCTGGCCGTGCCGGGCAACGCCGTACTCAACTCGGGCAAGGGGCAGACGGTCTTTATCGCCCTCGGCGAGGGCCGCTTTGCGCCGCGGCAGGTGAAGACCGGCGTCAGCGACGAGCAAGGGTATGTGCAGATCCTGGAAGGGCTGCAGGAGGGCGAGCAGGTCGTCACCTCGGCCCAGTTCATGCTCGACTCGGAGAGCAAGCTGCGCGAGGCGATCCAGAAGATGATGCAGCCCGCGCCCGAGAGCCCGGCCCCGGCGGAGCCGCAACGCAGAGAAAACCTGGATGATCTGTTCAAGTAACGGTCAAGGACAACACTCTGGAGGCCGAGTCTGGGACCCTTGTGGATGCCAATAACGGACCGATTGCGGGCAGGCCCCGTGCCTGCCCAACCGCCACCGGCGGGCGTCCCAGCATACAGGTATTTTTCATGCTCGAAAAAATCATCGACTGGTCGATCCGCAACAAGTTCATGGTCGTGCTGGTGACGCTCTTTATCGTCATCAGCGGCGGCTATGCGCTGAAAAATATCCCGCTGGACGCCATTCCCGATCTCTCCGACGTGCAGGTGATCGTCTTCACCCAGTATCCGGGACAGGCGCCCCAGGTGGTGGAGGACCAGGTCACCTATCCGCTGACCACCAAGATGCTCTCGGTGCCGGGGAGCAAGGTGGTGCGCGGCTACTCCTTTTTCGGCTACTCCTTTGTCTACATCATCTTCGAGGATGGCACGGACATCTACTGGGCCCGCTCCCGGGTTCTCGAATACCTGAACTACGTGAGCGGCCAGCTGCCCAAGGGCGTGACGCCGGTGCTGGGGCCGGATGCCACCGGCGTGGGCTGGGTCTTCGAATACGCCCTGGAGAGCGACCATCACAATCTCCAGGAGCTGCGCTCCATCCAGGACTGGTATCTGCGCTACGAGCTGACCTCCGTGGAGGGGGTCTCCGAGGTGGCCAGCCTGGGCGGTTTCGTCAAGCAGTATCAGGTGGCGGTGGACCCCAACAAGCTGCTCGCCTACAACATCCCGATCAGCGAGCTGATGATGGCGATCCAGCGCAACAACCTCGACGTGGGCGGCGGGGCCATCGAAAGCGCCGAGACGGAATATGTCATCCGCAGCTTCGGCTACATCAAATCGGTGGAGGATATCCGCAACATCGTGGTGATGACCACGCCGGCCGGCACGCCGATCCTGGTGCGCGACCTGGCCGAGGTGCGCCTGGGGCCGGAGATGCGGCGCGGGGTGGCCGAACTGGACGGCCAGGGGGAGACGGTGGGCGGCATCATTGTCATGCGCTTCGGCGAGAATGCCCTGAAGACCATCGACAACGTCAAGCGCAAACTCGAAGAGCTGCGAGGCCGGCCTGCCCGAGGGGGTGACGATCAAAACCGTCTACGACCGCTCCGGCCTGATCGAGCGGGCCGTGGCCACCCTCAAGGAGAAGCTGCTGGAGGAGAGCATCGTGGTCGCCCTGGTGACCATGCTCTTTCTCTTCCACCTGCCCAGCGCCTTTGTCGCCATCTTCACCCTGCCGGTGGCCATCCTGATGGCCTTTATCCTCATGTACGCCCAGGGGATCAACGCCAACATCATGAGCCTGGGCGGCATCGCCATCGCCATCGGCGCCATGATCGACGCGGCCATCATCATGATCGAAAACGCCCACAAACATCTGGAACGCGACCGGGGCAAAAAACCGCACTGGCAGATCATCCAGGACGCGGCCAAGGAGGTCGGGCCGACCCTCTTCTACTCGCTGCTGGTCATCACCGTCTCCTTTGTGCCGGTCTTCACCCTGCAGGAGCAGTCGGGCCGCATGTTCAAGCCGCTGGCCTTCACCAAGACCTATGCCATGGGCGCCGCGGCCCTGCTCTCCATCACCATCGTCCCGGTGCTCATGGGCTGGTTCATCCGCGGCAGGATCAGGCCGGAACACGCCAATCCGATCAACCGCCTGCTGCATCCGCCTCTACCACCCGGTGGTCGATCTGGTCCTGAAGTGGCGGCTGGCCACCCTGGCGCTGGCCCTGGCGGCCATGCTCTCCATCATCTGGCCGCTCTCCAAAATGGGTTCGGAGTTCATGCCCCCCCTGTACGAAGGCGATCTGCTCTACATGCCCACCACCCTGCCGGGTCTGTCGGTGACCAAGGCCAAGGAGATCCTGCAGCAGACCGACCGCATCATCCGCCAGTTCCCCGAGGTGCAGCACGTCTTCGGCAAGGTCGGCCGGGCCGAGACCGCCACCGATCCGGCGCCGATGATGATGATCGAGACCACCATCATGCTCAAACCCGAAGAGGAGTGGCGCAAGGTGCCGGCTCGAGCGCTTCTACTCCGGCTGGCCGGAGTGGACGGCCTGGGCCAAGGGACCGCTCTCCCGGCTCTGGCCCGAGGAAAAGCCGATCAGCCCGGAGCAGCTCGTCGACGAATTAAACCGCGCCATCCAGTTTCCGGGGCTGACCAACGCCTGGACCATGCCGATCAAGACCCGCATCGACATGCTCTCCACCGGCATCAAGACCCCGGTGGGGATCAAGATCATGGGGGATGACCTGGCGACGCTCGAGCCGCATCGGCGAGCAGGTGGAGGCGGTGATCCGCACCGTGCCCGGCACCCTCTCCGCCATTGCCGAGCGGTCCGTGGGCGGCTTTTATCTCGATTACCACATCGACCGGCGGGCCGCGGCCCGCTACGGCATCTCCGTGGCCGACATCCAGGAGATCTTCCAGACCGCGGTGGGCGGCATGAGCGTCACCGAGACGGTGGAGGGGCTGGAGCGCTATCCGGTCAACGTCCGCTATGACCGCGATTTTCGCAGCGACCTCGAATCCCTGGGCCGGGTGCTGGTGCCGGCCCCCGGCGGCCGGCATATCCCGCTGACGCAGCTGGGCACGTTCTCCATCAACAACGATCCGGACAGCATCAAGACCGAGAATGCCCGCCGCACCGCCTGGGTCTATGTGGACATCAAGGGCATCGACCTCGGCACCTATGTCAAGAACGCCCGCCGGGCGGTGGAGGAGCAGGTGAAGCTGCCCGCCGGCTACAATATCGTCTGGAGCGGCCAGTTCGAGTACATGGAGAAGGCCAGGCAGCGGCTGACCCTGGTCATCCCGCTCACCATCCTGATCATCTTCGTCATCATCTACGTCAACACCAAAAGCCTGATCAAGACCGGCATCGTCTTCCTCGCCGTGCCCTTTTCCCTGGTCGGCGCCTTCTGGTATCTGTACCTGCTCGGCTACAACACCTCCATCGCGGTCTGGGTGGGGGTGATCGCCCTGGCCGGTCTTGACGCCGAAACCGGGGTGGTCATGCTGCTCTATCTCGACCTCGCCCACCAGCTCTGGCGGAAAAACGAGCGGATGCGCACCCTGGGCGACCTCAGACAGGCGATCCATCACGGCGCGGTGAAGCGCATCCGGCCCAAGATCATGACCATCTCGGTCATCATCGCCGGTCTCTTGCCCATCATGTGGAGCCACGGCACCGGCGCCGACGTGATGAAACGCATCGCCGCGCCCATGGTGGGCGGGGTGGTCACCTCCGGGGTCATGGAGCTGCTGGTCTACCCCGTTATTTTTTATCTGTGGCGGGCCCGGGGTCTGGAAAAAAGCGCGGTGCCGACCGATGAGACGGATATTCAGGAATGAAGATAGGAGACAGGAGTCAGGAGACAGAAGTCAGAAGAGGTGAATAGTCTGAAGGGGTTAAGTCTATTAGCAACAGACACACGGCCCTTCTTTCCCCCTATCCACCTAAACACCTTCAGACTATCCAGCTGAACCCAGTTCCCAAACCGCAACCGATCCGGCCCTGTGGCCGGCCAAACAAACACCTTAAGGAGAATACCCATGAAAAAGAATTTCCTGCTGCTGCTTGCCCTTCTCTCCCTGGCGATCGTGCCCGCGGGGGCCAGGGCCGAAACCCATGAACACGGGGCGGCTCCCGATGGGCACGAGACCCTGGCCACGAGATGGCCATGGATCACGGACAGATGATCATGCTCGGCGCCAAGGAGGTGGATGGCGTCAAGGCCGAGGCGCGCCTCAAGGATTCCAGGGAGGCCATGGCCAAGGCGGGCATGAAGTAGACCCACCACTTCATGATCACGCTCCAGGATGCCGCCACCGGCAAAGCCATGACCACTGGAACGGCGGCCCTGAAAATCAAGGGGCCGGACAAGGTTGAATCCGCTGCCATCCCCCTGATGGGCATGGAAGGCCACTTCGGCGCGGACATTACGCTCAATGCCGCGGGTCCGTATGAATTCACGGTCGGCACCAGGCTGCCGGACGGCAAGACCCGCCAGTTCCAGTTCACCTATCAGCTTAAATAGTTGGAGATTTTGTCCCGCGGCTGGCTGCCATTATTGTTGCCGGCAGTGGCGATCTGCACATAGCCATCCGATGTGGGCGGCCCCCCCGGATGGCTATGCGCCGGATTCCCGAACAAACAGTCTTTATTACCCTCTTTTAAGGGATGTTACCCTTTCTTGTGCCATTTAGGAGCCGTTACGAAATAACCTCGGCTTTCTGAACCATTTCGTTACGGCTCCTTATGCCGTTTTACAAGCCAGATGAGGACATTATTTTGTTACAACGGCTTACCGGCTGAGCCTGGTGCTTACCAGCCGATTTATACTCACACCAGATTCCGCTGCTTGTAGGGCCAAACTTCGATGGACTTCGGGTGGGACTCGAACCATAAATTTTCCGCTGTAGTTTTTGCTTGCTATTGGTTCCGGTATTGGTTCTCCATTTTCTTTCATGTCGTTAACTACCTCTGCGACAACATTTCGAATACCCTTAAGAGCAGCTTCCGGTGTCTGGGCCAGCCAGCTAAGGCTTTGGAACTCAGCGCAAAGGCCAACATATTCCTTGTCTTCTTCTGACCAGGTAACACGATAGGTATAATGATCATTTTCCATGGCCATGGTCCACCTCCATTCTTTCGATAGCTTTCAGCACTTGCTTGACCTGATATGCTTTTGCTTTGCCATTATTGTTTTGAATATTCACCCTGGGATCGCCCTGCCAGGGAGTTTTGTAAATTCTGTGGCTGCTGCTTTTCTGTCGGGCTTCGCCGAAATATAAATCGCAAATTTTACACAACTCTGCAAAACGAACATCGTTGGGATTTTGCTTCATCTGTCTGATTATATTTTCGTGCTTACCCATAATGAAATAGTATCACTATTGATATCTTTGTCAAGGGCCAACATTCTGATAGTGTCCAAATTCAGTGAAACCGCATTTTGCGCAATTGTCAGATCGGCTTTGAGCTACTACAATTACCCCATTTATCAAACAAGGGGAATGTCCCCTGCGAAACATCAAGCAAAAGGCTGGAGAGTTGCCCGCAAAAATTTCAATCATCATACCCACCTATAACCGGCAGGAGTTTCTGGCCAAAGCCGTTGATTCGGTGCTGGGCCAGACCTGTACGGATTTTGAGCTGATCGTGGTGGATGACGGGTCAACGGATGACACCGCCCGCCTGGCGGCCGGCTATGGCGGCCGGGTCCGCTATCTCCGGCAGGAGAACCGGGGGCCGGCTGCGGCGCGCAACACCGGCATCAGGGCCGCGGAGGGGGAACTGCTCGCCTTTCTTGACTCGGATGACTCCTTTGCCCCGGAAAAACTGGCCTTGCAGCAGGCGGCCATGGCTGCCCGGCCCGAATATCTCATTTCCCACACCGACGAGATCTGGTACCGGCGGGGCGAGCTGCTGCACCAGAAAAAGAAGCACTTCCGGCCCCATGGCCTCATCTTCGCTGCGTGCCTCAAGCTCTGCGTGGTGGGCATGTCCACGGTCATGGTGCGCCGGGAGTTCTTTGACAAGATCGGTTACTTTGACGAGGAGCTGCCCTGCTGCGAGGACTATGATCTCTGGCTGCGGGCCAGCGTTTCCCTGCCCTTTCTCAAGGTGGACCGGCCGCTGACCATCAAGGCGGGCGGCCGGCCGGATCAGGTGTCAGTGCGGTTTCGGGCCGGCATGGACAAGTTCCGCATCCGGGCCCTGGTCAAGCTGCTGGGCGGGCAGGATTTAAGCGAGGAACAGCGGTCCCTCGCCCGCCGGGAGCTGGTCCGCAAGTGCCGCATCTATGGCAACGGCTGCGTTAAATATGGCCGGCCGGAGGAGGGAAGGTATTATGCGGAGCTGGCCGCCGAAGTTCTCCGGTAGATGGTCCAGATCAGGCCCGGCAGCAGGAACAGCAGGGCCAGGCGCAGGGCCACGGTGCGCGGATCGGTGCCGTTTTCCAGGGCTGCGCCGGTGAAATAGGTGGAAAGACTCAATATCAGGGTGAGCAGGGCCATCTCCGCGGCAAAGACCCTGCCCCGGAAACGGTCTTCCACCATCCGCTGCAGCAGGGTGGTGGAAAAAACCCACTGCACCGCGCCGCCCAGGTGGCCGCAGAAGACGAAAAGGGCGGCCCAGGCCAGGCTCGGCGCCTGGGCTGAACAGCAGGTAGGAGCCGGAGGCGACAAAGAAACTGTAGCCGATGGCCCGGGACATGGCCGGCCGGCTTTCCCCGAACAGGCGCCAGGCCAGCAGCGGCCCCACCGCCGCCCCCAGGCCCCGGGTGCTGTAAAGTATGCCGCTGTTGCTCCCCTGGCCGTGGCCTGCGGCAAAGACCTGCTCGCCGAACACGGTCAGCATGACCAGGATGCCGCCGGACAGGGCCCAGCCGCTTTTTACCAGCAGCAGGGCCGCCACCTGCCGGTGCCGGGCCACATACTGCACCCCCTCGACCAGATCGTTGAGCCCCAGGTAATCACGCCAGGAAGGCGCGCCCTTCTGGCGGGATGGCAGGGGCGGCAGGGTCAGGCCGCTGATCATCAGCCCGGAGATGAGAAAGGTGGCGGCATCAAAGACAATGGCCGTGCGCCAGCCGAAATAGGCGGTGGTGAAGCCGCCCAGGGCCGCGCCGAAGGCCAGCATGATCGACCAGGTTGCCCCGCTCAGGGCATTGGCCAGATTGAGTTCCTCGGACCGGCAGAGATTGGGCACCGAGGCCCGGCGGGCCGGATCGGCAAAGGTCCACAGTGACTCCTGCAGCAGGGCCAGGCCGTAAACCAGCCACACCTGTTCCGGCCGGGTAATCAGCAGAAAGCAGAGGACGATCCCCACCCGCAGCAGGTCGCAGCCGATCATGATGGCCTTGCGGGAAAAACGGTCGGCCAGCACGCCGGCGGCAGGGCCCAGCACGGCGGTGGGGATGAATTTGGCGATGAGAAACCAGCTTATCGCCTTGCCGGAGCCGCTGAGCTGCTGCAGCAGCACGAAGATGGCGATATAGTTGAACCAGTTGCCGAACTGGCTGATGACCCCGGCCAGCCACAGTCTGGTGAACTGCGGGTTGGTGCGGAACAGGGTGACATAGCTCCGCCAGTTGTTGACCGACAGGTTCGGGCGGGCGGCAGGGGATGATTGCAGGGTCATGGGAAGTTGTCTGTCAGGTGGATAAATAGTTGAAGCGTTGCATGGCCCGTGGTATCAATATCAATGTCGAGACTCTGTCGTTCCGGGATTGTGGTTATCGATGCATGATGCCCCCGTCAAGCCCAACGCAGAAACCAGCGCTGCAAATAAATAAACCATGATATCAATAGACCAGTCAACCACATTGACGGATTTGGAGGAAAAATGAATAAGCCCCTTGGAGTGACCGTTATCAGGCATATTGTTGACAGTCAGCGTTTGCATCCCGGAGGCCACCGGCGATCTTTCCGGACTTTTGAACGAACTGATTGTGGCCGGCAAAACCATCTCCGCGGAAGTCAACATGGCCGGCCTGGCGGATATTCTCGGCATGTCGGGCAAGACGAATATCCAGGGTGAAAAGGTGCAGAAGCTTGATGAGTTCGCCAATAACACCATCAAGAAGAGGATGGCCCGCTGCGGCTATCTCTGCGTCATGACCTCCGAGGAGGAGGATGACGCCATCCCGGTGGAAGATGGCTACGAGGGTAAATACACCCTGGCCTTTGACCCCCTGGACGGCTCCACCAACATCGATGTCAATGTCAATATCGGCACCATATTTTCCGTGCATCGCCGCAGGACCAAGTGGGGGCAGGGCAGCAGGGAGGATATGCTGCAAAAGGGCAGGGACCAGGTGGCGGCCGGTTATATTCTCTACGGCTCCAGCACCATGCTGGTTTTCACCACCGGTGAAGGGGTTCAGGGCTTTACCCTGGACCCCAGTGTCGGCGAATTTTATCTGTCCCATCCTGATATCAGCACCCCGGCGCGCAGCAAATATCTCAGCGTCAACGAAGGCAACAGGAATTACTGGCCGGAAAATGTCCGGCGCTATATCGATACGCTGAAAGAGAAAGACAAGGAGAAGGGCAGGCCCTACAGTTGCCGCTATATCGGCTCGCTGGTGGCTGATTTCCATCGCAATCTCATTGCCGGCGGCATCTTCATCTATCCCCGGGACAACAAGGACCCGGACAAGCCTTACGGCAAACTGCGATTGCTCTATGAGGCGGCGCCGTTTGCCATGCTGATCGAACAGGCAGGCGGCCGGGCCATCACCGATGACGGTATCAATATCCTGGATATCGAGCCGAATTCTCTGCATCAGCGGGTGCCGCTGATCATCGGCAGCAAGCTTGACGTGGATGAAGCGGAAGGATACCTGGGTTAAGGTGCCGAACCCTGCCGCAGGTTGACCGGGCAGGTCGGCTGACCTGCCCGCTGCAGCCGCCCGCTCTCCGACTCGGGCCTTTCAGACGCCGTCGTTCAGGGGGCCTTTTCCGGGAAGCGGGAGTCTTACATTGCGTGACAGGATTACCGGCGACCCCGCTGCGCTGCCATCATCACCCCATGCCCGGATAAAATATCCCATAGCCTAATATCCTGAAAGAGCAGGATATTGTCTCCTTCCCCGTTGCCAGATCAAAAAAAGCTTTGATTTCGGCAAATCGTTCACGATAGAATCCAACATGCGCTTGTCGTATCTTCTTCCCGCCCCTTGCTCTGATCTGGAGAATGAAGGGGGAAAACTGGGGGGGAACAGGCGCCTCTTACCCGCATTCTTACAGTTCTGCTCAGGGTGTTTTTTGCTTGGCGGAAGATTCGTGCTGTGCAGAACAACCCATCGCTTCAGCAGGCATCAGCCCACTTGCTCGCTTCCTGATGTATGGATGCCGAGGGTCGTCGCCGGCCCTCTATATTGTTTTACCCTTGTATTGCAGGTGTTTGTCAACTCTTAACGCGCGGTAAAAAAAAGGCTAGAGCAACAGGAGGATAGCTGTGATGAAACTCAAGAATATTCAAATAAAGATCGTTGTCTGGGCGGGCATCTGTCTGCTGTTGACCTCGGCGGTTATTATCGCTTTTTCCGCCGTGAGCATGAAAAACGAGGCAACGCTTAACCGGGGAATTGCCTTTGAAACCGCCAGCAGCAGTGCCGTGAACGTGGCGGAAAAGACCGCCGCTGATATCAAGGCTGAAATTGAGGTGGCTCTCGACGCCGCCCGGACTCTGGCCCAGGAATTGTCCGGGATAAAAGACGACGGATACCAGGTAAAACTGGGACGGGATGAGGTCAACAGCATACTGAAAATTCTTCTGGACAGAAATCCGCAGTTTGTCGGAACCTATACCGGCTGGGAACCGAACGCCTTTGACGGCCGGGACGAAGATTTCCGCAACAGCCCCGGCCATGATGCAACAGGCCGCTTTGTGCCTTACTGGAACCGGGATGCAAGCGGCAAGGTAGCTGTGGAACCGTTGCTTGATTATGAAAAGGAGGGCATAGGTGATTACTATCTGCTGCCCAGAAAGACCAAGAAAGAATGCATTCTTGATCCCTATATTTATCCGGTGCAGGGCAAGCCCACCCTGATCACCTCCCTGGTGGCGCCGGTCCTGGTGGGGGAGACGTTTTACGGGATTGCCGGGGTGGACCTGCAGTTGTCTTTTCTGCAGGGGCTGGCCGATAATGTCAAGAATCTCTATGATGGGGCCGCGGAAATCGCCTTGATCAGCAACAACGGCACCCTGGCGGCCATGACGGGTAAACCGGAACTGGCCGGCAAACCCATGAAGGATATCGATGCTGATTTCGAGAAGATACTTGTTGATATTGGCAAAGGAGAAAAAAAGGTCGGCCTGGATAAGCAGATGCTGGAGGTCTATGTTCCCTTGCAGATAGGGAGGACGACCACCCCCTGGAGCGTGAGCATCCGCATCCCCGAGGCAAAGATCGCCGCCCAGGCGGATGCCCAGTTGCACCGAGCCTACCGGAAAATGATGTGGATGGTTGTCATCGGCGCCGCGTGCGCCTTTGCCGGTCTCTGTCTGCTGTGGCTTATTGCCAGGAGTATTACCCGGCCCATCAAGGCCGCCATTGATAGTCTTTCCTCCAGTGCCGGGCAGATGAGCAACGCTGCCGGCCAGGTTTCATCCGCCAGTCAGTCATTGGCCGAGGGAGCGTCGGAGCAGGCGGCGAGCATTGAGGAAACCTCGGCATCCTTGGAAGAGATATCCTCCATGACCAGACAGAATGCGGAAAATGCCGGCATGGCCGACAATTTTATGAAAGAGGCCAATAAGGCGGTTGAGCTGGCCAATGATTCCATGGCCGCCTTGACCGTTTCCATGCGCGAGATTTCCGAGGCAAGTGAACAGACCTCCAAGATCATCAAGACCATTGATGAGATCGCCTTCCAGACCAATCTGCTGGCCTTGAATGCCGCGGTTGAGGCGGCCCGGGCCGGGCGAGGCCGGGGCAGGCTTTGCCGTGGTGGCCGATGAGGTGCAGGAATCTGGCCATGCGGGCGGCGGATGCTGCAAAAAACACGGCGAGTCTGATTGAGGGCACGGTGAAAAAAACCATGGCCGGGGCAACCCATCTTGACCGGAGCAATAAGGCATTTGCCGAGGTTGCCGGGAGCACCGGCAAGGTGAGCAGCCTGGTGGGGGAGATTGCCGTTGCCTCCAATGAACAGGCCAAGGGCATCGGGCAGGTGAACCAGGCCGTGAACGAAATGGATAAAGTGGTGCAGCAGAATGCGGCCACTGCCGAGGAGTCTGCTTCCGCTGCGGAAGAGATGAGCAGCCAGGCGGAACAGTTGAATGAGATCGTCAGCGATCTGGCCGTATTGGTCGGCAGAACGGCAGTGGAGAAGGGTGAAGCCATCGCCGCCGGTCACCCGCGCTGCCGGCGGAAAAAGGCCTCCTGCGGCTGAACCGAAAAGACTGACCCATGACCGCAAATAAGGCCGGTCCGCTTCCCCAGGAAGCAGGTTCTGCTGACAATTGGGAACCGATTGATTATGCCTAAAGTCCCGGCTGATGGACCTCATCACTCACCGTTTTGCCGCTGACCGCGGTTCAGACCTTTAAAAATCCTTGAAGTCTTCATCGTCAAGCGGGATGATTTCTTGCGGGGATAGCGATTTGGCCGGTGTTTGCAGCTTTTTCCGGGCCGTGCCCGTTGGCAGCTGTTTGATCTGTTTCGGCGCAGCTGTCATTTTTCCGGCGCTGGCCCGGGGCGATGTTCTTGGCGGCAACTGATGCGCCGCGCTTGCTGCACCTTTGCCGCCCTGCACCATGCGTTGCATATCCATGACAACATCATTCATGGCCGCGGCCTGGGCTGACAGCTGCTCGGCGGCGGAAGCCGCCTCCTCCGAGGCGCCTGCATTTGCCTGGGTTACCTTGTCGATCTCGTTGACCGCCTTATTGATCTGCTCAATACCCTGGGACTGTTCGCTTGAGGCAGTGGCTATCTCGGTGATGAGGCTGCTCACCTTGTCGGTGAACCCTGCCGCATGGGTAAATGACGCGCTTGTTTTCTGCAGAAGATTCTCGCCGGTGCGCACCTTGCTGACGGTGGAATCAATAAGGCTTGAGGTGTTTTTGGCGGCCTCCGCCGCCCGCATGGCCAGATTCCTGACCTCGTCCGCCACTACCGCAAAGCCTGCCCCGGCCGCACCGGCGCGGGCAGCCTCAACCGCGGCATTCAAGGCCAGCAGATTGGTCTGGAAGGCGATCTCGTCAATGGTTTTGACGATTTTTTGCGTTTCGGCACTGGCAGCGGAGATTTCCCCCATGGACACGGTCAGCTTCTGCATGGTTTTACAGGCTTGCCACGGCGAAGCGCGGCGAAGCCGGGCGCCGTCGTTTAG
>CAVSQR010000038.1:0-34466 GCA_963729825.1 uncultured delta proteobacterium
ACACTATTGGGGCGCGAGCGAGCACAAGACCCACGAGGAAGGCTGGTTCCTGATGCAGACCCGCTGGGCGCTCTAGCATGGAATTCGGCCAAACGCTCTCGCTCTTCCGCGGCATTCCGGCTGGGCCTGGCCGGCGCCGGGGCGAAGGTGGGAGCGCAAGGCGCTGCGTCCTACTTCGGACCGCTGACGTTTGAGGCCACTACGGCGCAGGACGGCGGCAGTATCCGAGCCCGTGTGCACTTGTGTCGGTGACCCGACCGCCCGCCCGCCTCCGTCACGATCCGGGTGCCCCATCCTGACAGGCGTCCGGCGATCGGGGTAGGGGGCTCTGGCGGCTGCTTCGATCCCAGAACCGAGAGCGTGACGATTGACCGCTTCACGGGCGAAGCGGAGGTCGTGTTGCGGTTCTAGGGCAGGCACAGCGTTTTGCGGGCGGCATCCAGGTAATACCGGTAGTTGTCGAAGGAAATGTCCGCGGAGACAGAGTGGTCGATCGAGGGCACGTACCCCCCTCCTCGATCACCGGGCGCAGGCGCGCAAATTCCGCATCGATCGCCGCCTTGCCCTTGGCTACCAGTCGTTTGTCGAACCCGCCGATCATTCGCAACGCGCGGCCGAACTGGCTCCGCAGCGCCACCGGATCCATCCCCGCCGCGACTTCGCAGGGGGCGAGCCCGTTGATGCCCACGGCGAGGTAGTCGGGAATGTACTGGCGCACGTCGCCGTCGCTGTCGTACCAGGTCAGATCCACGCCGTGGGCCTGCGCGAGCTCCAGCGCTCGCCGGTAGCGCGGCAGCATTATCCGACGGAACATGGCCGGTGACAGCAACGGGCCGTTCTTGTAGGCGATATCCTCGCCGTAGCCAACGACATCCGGGGTGCAGACTGCGAAGGCGCGCCGCATTCCTTCAAGAATCTGCGCTTCCAGCCGGTCGAACAGTTCCTCGACCAGCGCGGGCTCGTCATAGACCAGGTAACTGGTCACCTCCACCCCGGCAAGGGAACGCAACACCCAGTAATAACCGCCGCCATTGATCACGATGACCTTGTTGTCCGCGATGGCCGCGCGCAACCTGTCTCCCACGCGGCCGGGAACCGCGCCTCGAGATTGGCGATGTCCACATGCTCGTCCATGATGCGGCGCAGGTCGGCGCCGTTCTTGACGGGAAAATCGATCCATTCCGGAAACGACGTATGATCGTTGAAAGTTGCGGACGTAGCCGATGGTATAACGGAGGCTAACCGATGACCATTGCTGAAGCGCTCATCGCAGTCCAGGACGCCGTCGGCGACAAGCTGAAGGCCAGCACGGCGCTCATGAACCTAGTATCCGGAGTATATGACTACTACCCGGACCGGACCACTGCTCCATACGTGGTGTTCGCAGGCGCGGAGCCATTGTACGAGGAGGGCGGAGGGTCGTTGAGCGTGGCAGGGGAGGCGAACGGTACCAGGCTCAGGGGCATCGTGCTGACCGTGGAGATCTACGACGACGCCCCGGGGAGGCTCAGGACCCTTAGCATATGCAAAGAAGTGGAGCTGGCCCTGGACTTGGACCTATCCCTATCATATGGCTCGCCGGTGTGCCGGCAGGATGTCCGTCCACGGCGGACCCAGCCCGAAGTGATGGACGGCGCCGCCACGGGGATGTGGATTCTCCCCGTGGAGGTGACCGTCAATGTTTCAGGAGTGTGAAACAGTTGAAGGTTAAGATGCTTGAAGACGTGAGGGACAATCTTGTGAGGTGCTCTCTGCGTCGGCTATGGCGGGTAGGACGACACATGCACCCAAGGCAAGTATGGCGGGTAAAATCTTTTTCATGAAAGTTTCTCCTGGTCTTCAAAATTTTATGAATGAGTGGCCATTCATAAAAAATACCATATGTCCAGAAAAAATTGCAACAAAAAAACACTGTAATTCAATAGGTTAACGTTGTGGCAGTTCTGAGGATCCACTCAGTAATTGTTCATTTCTGTGGGCAGGTGCGACTCGCTCCTTCTGGCGGAACGAACATGCTGCGGAGGGATGTCTCGCAGCATGTTAGGAAAATAATCGGGAGGGGTGAGGAGTCAGGAGACAGGAGTGAGGAGTAGAGGAGAGAGGAGAGAGAATTAAGAATAGTTGATTTTGTTCCGTTTTATTCTCACTCCTTACTCCTACTCCTCACTCTTCTTTCTAAATCTCCTGCAAGGTGACAAATTTGAGGGCGTGGGTGGCGCAGCGGGTGACGCAGGCGGGTTTGAGGCCGGCATCCACCCTGTCCAGGCAGTAATCGCACTTCACCACCTTGCCGGTATCCGGATTGAGCTGCGGCACGCCCCAGGTGCAGGCGCCGATGCAGGCCATGCAGCCGATACATTTTTCCTGGTCAACCAGGACAATGCCGTCATGCCGCTTCTGCATGGCGCCCGTCGGGCAGACCGCCACACAGTCAGGATCCTCGCAGTGGTAGCAGGAACGGAACTGGAACTCGGTCTTGGGCACGCCTGCCACCATTTTGAGGGGTTCCTGGCTGATCTCGCAGAGAATGGGGCCGACCGGCAACCCTTTGTTGGTCTTGCAGTGGACCTCGCAGCCGTGGCAGCCGATGCACCGCTTCGAGTTGAGATAGAGCATGTACTTTTTCATAATTCCACCATTCGTTTCGGGTTTTTCGAACTACGCCGCACGGTGACAAAACACTCGCAGAGGCATAATCCCCCTCCGGCGGGATCCATTTTGGTCAAAAATCCCTTCATCAGCTTCTGATCGGCAATGCCGGCATGATAGGCCCTGGTCTGCAGAGGCACCTGACGGCCGAAACCGTGTACCATGTAAACCGCCTCCGGATGGATGAAGTCGGTGACATGCGCCTTGATGGTGCCGGTGACGCCGTCGCTGATGACATCGAGCCAGTCCCCTTCGGCAACGCCAAGTTTCGCTGCCTGCCGCCTGTTGATCCACAGGGTGTTGTCCGGCATCAGTTCATGCAGCAGGGGATTGTTGATGGTGTGGCTGTGGGCATGGAGAGGTGAACGGCCAAAGACGAGACGGAACTGACCCTTGGCGGGCTTCTCCGGGCTCTCATAGGGTTTGAGTGAAGGCTGTCCGGCTTCGGTCAGCACTTGGCTGATGATCTCGATTTTGCCGGACGGGGTTTTGAACTTGCCGTCAAGGTTGGCACGGTCGTACATGACCGGCTTGTCCGCCAGCGAGACAAAACCCTTGGCATCAAAATCACTGAGCGTAAAGCCGGTTGGTTCCAGCTGCCAGGCCCATAACTCCTCTGAGGTGGTGAAGGGAAAGTACTGGCCGATGCCCAGGCGGTCGGCCAGGAGCTTGATGATCTCATTGAGCGACTTGGTGTCATGCTGGGGCTCCACCGCCTTGCGCCGCATGATGAAACGGGGTTTCGGACCCTTCTGGGTGGCGATCAGGCTGTCCCGTTCCAGGTAGGTGGACTCGGGCAGGATGACGTCGCTGTACCAGCCGAACTCGCTGTAGTGGGTGTCCAGGGACACCAGCAGGTCGAGTTTGTCCAGCGCCTCCTTCTGCGCCTGGGGGTCGGGGAAGCAGGTGAAGGGATCATGCCGCACGCAGATCAGGGCCTTGAGGGGATACGGTTCACCGGTCTGCATCGCCTCATAGAAAAGCGGGAAAAGTCCGGGCCCCTTGTCAAAGTGGGTGTATTTCCATCCCACCCCGTCCGCCCGTTTGGCCGTGGGTTTCGGCACTTGGGCGTCCAGACTCCTGAGCCCCTTTACTCCGCAGTCTCCCGGTCCCTTGGCAAAGATCTGGCCGCCCTCCACCTCGACATTGCCCATCAGGACATTGAGGATGTGCAGGGCCCGGCTGGCGTAAAAGGAATCCCGGTAACGGGACATCATCCAGCCGGGGTGGAAGATAACCTTGGGCCGGTCAACGGCAATCTCCTGGACAAAGTCCTTGATCCGTTCCGCCTTGATGCCGCACTCGCCGGCGGCCCAGGCCAGGGTATAGGGTTCCACGAATTCCTCGAGCTTGTCGAAATCGCTGACATATCTTCTCGATGAACTCTTTGTCATAGGCCTTTTGCTTCAGCACCTCGTGGATGATGCCCAGGGCCAGGGCATAGTCCGTGCCGGGCCGCACCTGGAAGAAACGGGTGGCCTTGATGCCGGTCAGGGACTGCCTGACGTCAACATAGGTCATCTTCCCGCCGGCATCCAGCATGTCAAGCACCTGATTGACTTCGGCGATGCGCAGGGAGGCGAGGATATTCCGGCCGAACAGCACCAGATGTTTGCTTTTTTTGATGTCGTAAACAAAGCCCTTGCGGCCCAACCCATAGAGGGAAAGGCTGGCATGATGCACATTGCGGCCGCAGCCGCTGTCGTGATTGGTAAAGTTGGGCGAGCCCAGGCCATGGATAAATGCCTTGAGCAGATCGACGAAGGGACCACCCCGGCAACTGAGCATGATGCTTTCCGGCCCATGTTTCTTGATGATGGTTTTCAGGTTGTCGGCCACATAATCGAGGGCGGCATACCAGCTCACCTCTTCCCAGCGGCCCGCTCCCCGCCCGCCTTTGCGGATCAGGGGCCGCAGAGGACGCTCCGTATCGGTCTGCAGGGCGATTCCCGCCGAGCCCTTGGCGCACAGGGCGCCCCCCAGCAGATGCTGGTTGCCTTCGATCCAGGTAACCTTGTTGTCCTCGGTTTCCACCCGGATCGGACAGCGAACCGTGCACATGCCGCACATGCTCCATACTGACTTCTTGACCATTGCTTTTCCTCCGTTTCAGGTCTTTCCTACGCTCTCATCGCCGCAGGCTGGGCAGTCTCGGCGTTGCGGTTTTGCTACTCCCGGTTGAGACTCTTGCTAGCTGAACCAGTCGCAAGCAACGGCTAGTAAAGGCCGAGCAGATTAAGGCCCAGCAGCACGAGACCGGCGCAGGCAATCTGCTTGACCACGGTGGGGCTCACCCGTTTGGCAATCTGCGGACCGATGTAGCCGCCGAGCAGCGCGGCAGGGAACATGCACAGAAAAAGGATCAAATCGAAGTTGCCGAATTGATAATGTCTGATGCTGCTCATGGATGTGTTAAAGAAAATAGCCAGCAGGGAGCTGCCGACCACAATGTACATGGGCAGCCTCAGCCCGACAGTCAGCAGCGGCACCATGAATGGACCGCCGCCGAATCCGAACATGGAAGACATGACGGCAATGAGAAAACCGCCGATGCAGCCCAGGATCATGTTTGCCTCAAATTCTTGTCCCCAGAAATCTATCTTCATCACTGTATCCTCCGGTAATTACGCCTGTTTGGCTTTTGCCGCTTCTTCGGCTCTCTTTTTGAACTCTTTCAGGACGGCCTGTTCCTTCTTGTTCTTGGCCAGGTAACCTGGAGTGGTCTGCCAGAACATCAGGGCGGCCAGCACGAGAAGTATCCAGCCAAAGGCGAATTTAAACTGATCGAGAGTAATGAGTTCCGTGAGTTTCGGTCCGATAAAGCCACCGACCAGCATGGCGGCGCCGATGGTGCAGCCAAGCTTCCAGTTGATGAATTTGATTTTTGAATAGTTGTAGATGCCGCTGGCCTGGGAAAAAAGCACGGTGGGCATGACCGTACCCGCCACCACGGTATGGGGAAGCGGGAAGAGCGAAACCAGGATGGGGTTGAGAATAAAGCCGCCGCCCGCGCCCATGAGCACGCCGAAAATGGAGATCACCAGGGTGAGCAGGAAAGGCCAGAAGATATTCTGGCTGGTGCCGGCGACGCTGAGATAAACAAACGGGAAATTGATCCTGTTTTCAAATTCCGCCGGCTCACTGCGCAGATCCTTATCCACCACGGCCATGATTTTGTATTTGCCGGGGGCAAGGCCTGCTTGAATTTTAATCGCTGCTTTGTAGGTGCCATCCGGGTTGACCTCGATATCCGCTCCCAGCACCTTGTCAGCGCTTTGGAAACGGGATTTGACCAGCTGCATGGAGCTTTTTTTGTTTTCCTTGTCGTCCATGGCGGACATCAGGTTGCCGCGGCTGCCGATGATGCTTGCCATGATGGTCGCCTTATAGCGTTCAATGGACATCTTGGCGGGCACCGAGTAAGCGGCTCCGGCCTCCAGTGTTTCCAGGGCCTTGGAAAAACTCCACTTGTTTCCCTCCTGCTTGATGGCATCGAGCTGCGGCTGGGCGGTCTTCGGCACGAAGATTTTGTAATAGGCCGGCATATCGTAGGTAAGATAGAAGACATAGGGGATCTTGCCGGTTTTCGGATCCTTCTTGCTGTCAAAGCGATTGGCCCTGACTTTCTTGTCCGCCGCCCACACCTCGAGGAAGACCGGCTTGCCGGCCGGGGCCTGACCGGTGACGATGATCTCCCCGCCATTATCCAGGCTGGTCTTGTCAATCTGCACTGTCGGTCTGGCCGGGCACGGTGCAGGTTGCGCCATTTCCGGAGCAGCCGGCTCCGCTCCCATGGTCTGCGGCTCGACCTGTCCGGTATCCGGCGCGACAGGTGTCTGCGCGTTGGCTGACAAGGGTGATATGAGGAATAAAAATACGAGGAAGACCATCCAAAACGGCATCAAGCGGACAGTTTTTTTCATTGCTTCTCTCCTTACCTTACTTTTAAGATGCGGGACGGTTATTTTAGGGCAGGAAAAAATCCCGCCGGACAGGCAACCGCCCGACCCGGTTTTCATCATCAGCTCATAATGGAAATTAATGCCCTCGCCGCCGCCTTTTTTCTCCTCTGCATGTTTGCGGGGGTAAATGACGCGCCCAATTTATCGCCAATTCCCGCCAGGAAATGAAAAAAGTCTGAAGATCGCCGACCAAGAGAAATGAGTGAATAAGAAATGAAAAAAAGAATCCCGGTGGCGAAGCATCATTATTTGCTGTGTTGAGATAAAAGGTGCAGCGCATGATTCGGTCATGTTGGTGAAGGAATATTTTCCTTTCGTAAAAACGACAAAATCCTGATCCCGGGACAATATAATTATTTATAATGTCGGCAGGCAATGTGCAGGTTTGTGCTGGTTGAACGCCGGTTGCAAACAGGCTGTTGAAAAATTATCGTATTTGCTGATTGTGGCAAAATGAAGGGGCAAGAAGTTCGCTGTATGTCAATGTGAACTCTCGCCGGTGGTTTCCCCTATTCCAACAGCCTGCTTACGATCCTGACGCTGCCATGAGAAGATTGTTATGTCAGAAAGTTGAGTTCCCGGCTTGAAATGTTTATTTATTGTCCCGGTGCTGGTAATCTTCTTTTAAGCCATTCTCATACTTGGTAACTTTTACTTCGCCCATATACTTGTTTACCAGGGGATAGCCTTTTTCCGCCCAGCCGACAATGCCGCCTTCCACCAGATAAACATTTTTGTAGCCATATTTGTAGAGCATGCCGGTGAAGTATGATGCCCTGTGCTGGGTACGGCAGTATACATACATTTCGGTATTGGCATCCGGGAATAATTTGGGCATGGTGTAGGCATGACCGGAATCAACATTGTTTGAGTTTAGAACGTGGCCGCAATCAAATTCCGCCTCGGTGCGGACATCAACAAGAATTATTTTGCCTTGAGCTTTTTCCCACCTGCTGTGGAGTTCATCAACCGATATGATTCTGTCAGCTGGGATGCCTTTTTTCAGCTCGGTCAAGAATTCCTTTTCGCCACTTTGAGGGTCAGCAAAAGAAACGGATGATATGGCGCAAAAGCACAACATCAAAGCAAGACACAAAAATACTCTTTTCATTTTTATTACCTCTAATTGTTGACGTGATTCAGGTTAAGTAGAATCATTGATAATGAAGAATGATTGGTACCCTCCGGCTTTATGTCGTCATAAAGCGGATTTCTTGCAGTTTATTTCTTTTTAATCGGCCTCTTCACCTCCTTTTGGCACTCATTATGGAACTGCCATAATAGTATCTGCCTGTATTACTTAAGAACGGTTTGAAAATCCTCTTTCAGGCTAGCACTGTTTTTTCACAATTTCAAGCCATCTAAATTATTTATCTATTCGTTAATGCTCAAGTTGCCAGGATGTCAATGCGGCAATTTGTCTCAGAGGGGCATGGCGTTATTGCCGGCCGTATCCGAGCCCCTTATTTGTGGCCTCACATTTGTCCTGGTCAGCCAAAATACTTGACAAAAGGGCCTCCTCCCAGCCTACACTATAGAAAGAAAGTGCCTAAAGTATTTAAAATGCCTAACGTCAGACAACCTGATCTCGTGATGTAATTTCAATGAGTTAAGCCACCGCCCAGGATTCTGGCCTGTTACCAGTTTGAGTACTTAAAGTGCCTGAAATGCCTAAAGTACTTAAAGCGAAAGGTTTTACCTGATCAGAAAGTACCATAACTTTATACCCTCAAGGGGCACAAGGGCACTTGAAGTATTTTAAGTACTTTAGGAATTTTTCTTGATCTTGTATTTTGTTACCAACGTTTAATCTACCGAGATCAGGTTGTCTGAACGTACTTAAAGTTAAGGTGCTTTCCTATCAGATATACCTTTTGCCGGTTAATCGATTTTTTTCGGAGCATCCCATGCACGACGTTCTGACTACCTGTGTCTACTGCGGCTGCGGCTGCGGCGTCTATCTCCATGAGCAACGCGGCCGGGTGGTGGGCTCATCGCCCAGCCGCAATCACCCCGTTTCCAGAAACAATCTCTGCGTCAAGGGCTGGCATCTGCATGAATTCATCCATCATCCGGCCCGGCTCACCGAACCCCTGATGCGCAAAAACGGACACCTCACGCCGGTCAGCTGGGATGAGGCCCTGTCCTATGCGGCCCGCGAACTGGGCAGGATCGCCACGGAAAGCGACGGCAAGGCGGTGGGACTGCTCAGCTCGGCCAAATGCACCAATGAGGAGAATTACCTGCTGCAGAAACTGGCCCGGGCCGTGCTGCACACCAACAATATCGATCACTGCGCCAGGCTCTGACACGCCCCCACCGTGGCAGGTCTTGCCACCACCTTCGGCAGCGGGGCCATGACCAACTCCATCAATGAGATCGAAAACGCCCAGGTGATGCTGGTGATCGGCTCCAACACCAGCGAGGCCCATCCCCAGGTGGCCCGCCGTATGTTCACGGCCATGGACCGGGGCGCCAGGCTGATCGTCATCGATCCCCGCCGCACCCTGCTGGCCGCCGGGCGGACATCCATCTGGCCATCCGGCCGGGCACCGACATCCCGCTGCTCAACGCCATGATGCGCATCATCCTGGATGAAAATCTGGCGGATGATCTGTTCATCGAGATGCGCACCGAGAATTTTTACGGGCTGCGCGATATGCTCTACCGCCTCGACCTGGAGGAGACGGCCCGCCTCACCGGGGTGGATCTGGCCGGGATCCGCGCGGCGGCCCAGCTTTACGGCCGGGCCCAGAAGGCGGTGATCTGCTACTGTCTGGGCATCACCCAGCATGTCTGCGGCACCGGCAACGTGCAGTCCATTGCCAACCTGGCCATGCTGACCGGCCATGTGGAAAAGGAGGACACCGGCGTCGATCCCCTGCGGGGCCAGAACAATGTGCAGGGGGCCTGCGACATGGGCGCGCTGCCCAATGTCTTTCCCAGTTACCAGCAGGTGGACATCGATGACTACCGGGAGAAATTCGAAAGGGCCTGGCATGCCTGCCTGCCCGGCCAGCCGGGTCTCACCCTCATGGAGATGACCCATGGCGGCAAAAACGGTCCGCTCAAGGCCATGTTCATCATGGGCGAGAATCCCGTGCTCAGCGACCCGGTCCTGGCCAGGGTGGAGGAGACCCTGGACAACCTGGAGTTTCTCCTGGTGGCCGATATCTTTCTCACCGAGACCGCCCGGCGCGCCCATGTGGTGCTGCCCGCCGCCTCCTTTGCCGAAAAAACGGGCACCTTCACCAATTCGGAGAGAAGGGTGCAGATGGTGCGCCGGGTGATTCCGCCGCTGGGGCAGAGCCGCACCGATGCCGACATCATCATGGATCTCTCGGCCCGGCTCGGTTATGCCATGGATTATGAGAGCCCGGCGGAGATCATGGAGGAGATCAGTATGCTGGCCCCGATTTACGGCGGCATGCAGCATGACCGGCTGGAAAATTCCTGGGGACTGCAGTGGCCCTGCTGGGACCGCCAGCACAGCGGCACCCCCTTTCTGCACAAGTATTACTTTACCAGGGGCAAGGGACGGTTCGTCCCCACCGTCCATGAACCGCCCGCCGAGCTGCCGGATGAGGACTACCCCTTTCTGCTCATCACCGGCCGCATCTATCATCAGTACCATACCGGCACCATGAGCCGGCACAGTGCGCTGCTGTCCCGCGAGGCGGGGGAGGCCCTGCTGCAGCTTCATCCCGGGGACGGCCGCCGGCTCGGGGTGCGCAGCGGTGATCTGGTGCGCATGCGTTCCCGGCGGGGCGAGGTGCAGGTCAAGGCACAGCTCACCGAGACGGTGAAGGCCGGGGAGATCTACACCACCTTCCATTTCAGCGAGATGCCGGTGAACCGGCTGACCATCAGCGCCAAGGATCATTTTTCCCAATGCCCTGAATATAAAATCTGCGCCGTTCATCTGGAAAAGGTCTGATCACCATGACGGATAAGTATATTCTCAAAAAAGATCATCTGCTGCCCCTGCTCCGCAAGCTTAAAAAAACGCACCGGCTCATCGCCCCGGTGCGGAACCGCCACGGCGACACCCTTTTTACCGCGATTGACAACCTCGATGAGGTGCGGATTGATCTGGAAAATCAAGCGCAGAACTCGCTGAAACAGTTTTTCTTCCCCCAGCAGGAGACGCTCTTCTCCTACAGCAATCCTGCCGGCGACAGCTATCATTTCGAACCGGCGGCTGAAGAGATTCCGCCCACCCTCTATTTCGGGGTGCGGCCCTGCGACCTTGCCGCCGTGCTTTACATGGATGTGGTCTTTTTAAAAAACGCCAAGGACCCGAACTATTTGCAGAGGCGGCAGAACAGCATTCTGGTGGGACTCAACTGCAATGATCCCTTTGCCAGCTGTTTCTGCAACGCCACCCGCAACGGCCCTTTTACCGACTTCGGCTTTGATCTGCAGCTCACCGACCTGGGCGACCGTTTCCTGGTCGAGTACGACCGGTCCCGGGGGCAGGAGATCATCAGCGAGTGGCGGCAGTTTTTTGCCAAAGCAGGCGAGCAGGATGTCAAGGCGCAGTATCAGGCCTTTCTCGAGGCCAGGGGAAAATTCAAACTGCAGGTGCATCTGGACCAG
The DNA here is from genome assembly GCA_963729825.1 of uncultured delta proteobacterium. Taxonomy (GTDB): domain Bacteria; phylum Desulfobacterota; class Desulfobulbia; order Desulfobulbales; family SURF-16; genus SURF-16. Next base: position 11,211 of record CAVSQR010000038.1, read on the forward strand.
GCCGTCAAAAAGCTTGCCGAAGATGAGGTGCCCGAGTCGGTCTGGGAGGAGCTGTCCATGCGCTGCCAGGACTGCGGCGGCTGCGCCTACATCTGTCCGACCTGCACCTGCTTCACCATCAGCGACCTGCAGACCTCGGACCATGCCGGGGAGCGGATCAGGAGCTGGGACGCCTGCACCTTCAGCGGCTTTACCCGCATGGCCGGGGGCCATAACCCGGTGGACCGGCAGATGCGGGGTATCGAGAAAAGGTTCCGGCACAAGCTGCAGTTCGATGTCAAAAAAGATAACCGGCCCAGCTGTGTGGGCTGTGGCCGGTGTGTCAATATCTGTTTCGGCGGCACGGATATTGTCCGCTTTATCAATATGGCCTGCTGCGAGAATAGCTGATCATGCCAAGTTCACATCAAGATCTCTATCTGCCGCGGCCCGCGGAAATCCGTGAGGTGATCGCAGAAAATTCCCAGATCAAAACCTTTGTCCTCTCCTTTGTCGACCGCCAGTATCAGGATAGATTCTCTTATGCGCCCGGCCAGTTCCTGATGGTGTCCATCCCCCATTGCGGCGAGGCGCCCATCTCGGTGTCTTCCACGCCGATGAACGACGGCACGATTCATCTGAGTGTGCGCCGGGCGGGCAGACTGACCGAGGTCATGCATGACATGAAAAAAGGGGATGTGGTCGGCCTGCGCGGGCCCTATGGCCGCCCCTTTCCCATGGCGGATCTTGCCGGCCGGGATCTGCTGTTTGTGGCCGGCGGCATCGGGCTCGCCCCGCTGCGGTCGGTGATCAACACCTGTCTGGCCGCAGGCCATGGGCGCCGCATCACCATCCTTTACGGCAGCAGGACCCCATCCGATATCGCCTTTCAGGCGGATCTGGCCACCTGGGGGCAAACGGCCAATGTCAGCTGTCTGCTCACCGTTGACCGGGCTGAGCCGGGCTGGCAGGGCGAGGTGGGGCTGGTCACCGCCCTGCTGGCGCACTGTTGCCTCGCCCCCCATGAATCCAAGGCCCTGCTCTGCGGGCCGCCCATGATGATCAGGGCGGTGCTGGCGGAACTTGCGGGCCGGGGCTTTGCCGACGAGGATATCATCACCACCATGGAGCGGCATATGAAATGCGGGGTGGGGATCTGCCGCCACTGCCACATGGATGAAAAACTGGTGTGCAAGGACGGCCCGGTGTTCACCCTGGAGGAACTCAAACGGCTCAATGTTCTGGAATTGCGGGGGTGAGGCAAGCAGGTTAGCCGGCATGACAGATGGCGCCATTTGATTGCCAACGGGACAGAAGATGGATGTAAGACATAGCTGTCAAATGGGAAAGCAGGCCTGGTGTATTCCGCCCGAGCGAGCGGGGCAGCGCCAATGAATTGAGAAGAGCTTCGAATGCAAACTGAGGAGGGTTGCAAATGATGAGGCAAAAAACATGTGGTGCTCTTGTGGTGCTCGTTGTTGCGGGATTGGCCGGGGCATTGCCGGCCTTTGCGGCCGGCGGGGCGCCGGGGGCGCAACAGGCCCGGGATAACGCCACCTGGAGCTATGCCGGGAAAACCGGCATCGGCACCTCCTATGAACGCTATGTGGGCCGGCAGTACAGCGACACCGGCCCCAGCGGGCCTGTTTCCAAGGTATGGTTCTCCATCGCCCAGGGCATTGTCACCGAAACCGCCTATGGCATGATCGACGCGCCCCAGATCAGGGATCTGCAGCTGCTGGTGACCGGCCCCGGTTTTTTTGACGAGGAAAAAACCGCCACCGAACATCGTATCGAATATCTGACAACCGACGCAGCCGGCCGGCCCACCTCCCTGGCCTACCGGCTGACCAACACGGACAAAGACAACAAGTACGTCATCGAAAAAAGCATCTTCACCGATCCGGACCGGCAGACCCTGTTTATGCGGGTCAAATTCACGGCCAGGGAAGACAATATCACCCCCTATATTCTCATCAATCCGTATATAGGTAGTTCCGGGCGCTACGATGTGGCCTATGTCGGCCGGGACCAGCAGGGCAGGGGCTATCTCAACGCCCGGGAGGGACATGAGCTTTTCTTAAGCCTGCGCAGCACGGCGAGTTTTAACCGGATGTCGGCCGGCTTTGTCGGCAAGTCCGACGGCTGGCAGGATCTCAGTGACAACGGAGTGATGGACTGGGATTACGATTATGCCGACGACGGCGGCGGCAACGTGGCCATGATGGCCAGGCTGGAAACACTGCAGGCCGGTCAGACCGCCACCTTTGATCTGGCCGTGGGCTTCGGCGCCACCCACAAGGAGGCCATGGCCGGGGCCGATGCCTCCCTCAAGGAAGGCTATGGCGCCCTGCTCGCCAAGTATAACGGCGCAGGTTCGGCCGTGGGCTGGGAGGATTACCTGAACTCGCTGTACCGCCTGCCGGAGATGATCCCCGCCACCGGTGACAACGGCAGACTGCTCTATGCCAGCGCCATGGTGCTGAAGGCCCTGGAGGACAAGCAGAACCCCGGCGCCCTGATCGCCTCGTTTTCCATGCCCTGGGGCGAAACGGCCCCGGCCAACGAATACACCACCGGCTACCGGGCGGTCTGGCCGCGGGATTTCTACCAGTGCGCCATGGCCTTGCTGGCCCTGGGCGACCGGGAGACGCCGAGGGTCGCCTTTGACTACCTGCCCAGGGTGCAGGTGCAGTCCAGCCATCTGGAGCGGGAGGGCATCACCATCGACAGCAGCCGGCCGGGCTGGTTCCTGCAGAAAACCGAGGTGGCCGGCCATCTGGAGTGGCTGCAGATCCAGATGGACCAGACCGCCATGCCCATCATGCTCGGCTGGAAGCTGTGGAAAAACGGTTTGTTGTCCGATGATGAGCTGGGCAGCAGGTACTGGCTGATGCTCAAACCGGCGGCCGAGTTTCTCGCCAACGGCGGCCAGGTCAAGGTGACTTTTACGGAAGGCGGCAGCGAAGAATATACCGTGCAGCCGCCGTGGACCAGGATGGAGCGCTGGGAGGAGCAGTCCGGTTTTTCCCCGTCCACCGAGGCGGCGATTATCACCGGCCTGCTGGTGGCCGCCGACATCGCCCGCCAGGTCCATGATCCGGGCGCCGCCGACTGGTACGAGGCCAAGGCCGATGAGTTCGCCGGCCGGCTCGCCCCAACCATGTTCACCACCAGCGGGGTCTTGACCGGCGGCGAGAAAAACGGCAGATATTATCTGCGCATCACCAAAAATGACAACCCCAACGACGGGGAGATGATCAACGGCAGCAACGGCAGACCCGCCATCAATGAAAAGGAGGTGCTGGATGCCGGTTTTCTCGAACTGGTCCGTTACGGGGTGCTGCCGGCCAATGACCCGGGTATTCTCGACTCGCTGCCCGAACTGGACGCCATGGATCTTGAGGATAATCTGCGGGTGAAATATGATTTCACCTTTGACGGGCAGGCCGGATTTCCGGGCTGGCGGCGCTACGGCAACGACGGCTACGGCGAAAGAACGGACAACGGCGGCAATTATAACGGCGGCAACCCCCAGCAGCGGGGGCGGGTCTGGCCGATCTTTACCGGGGAGCGGGGCCATTATGAGCTGGAAAGGATCAAGGCGGTAAACAACGGGCAGATCAGCCAGCAGCAGCTTAACGGGCTGAAGGCGACCTATGTGCGGGCCATGGAGTATTTTGCCAATGACGGGCTGATGCTGCCGGAGCAGGTGTTCGACGGGGTGGGCGATAACTCGACCCACCACTATGCGGTGGGTGAAGGCACGGACAGCGCGACGCCGCTTGCCTGGTCCCACGCCGAGTACATCAAACTGGTACGCTCGCTGACCGACCGCAATGTCTGGGACTCCTATCAGGTGGTCCGTGACCGCTACGCCCCCCGTTTCAAGCACAACTTTCCCACCCTGTTCCTGCGGGGTACTTTTAACAGCTGGCAGGTCACGCCCATGACCCTGAAGGGTGATCACACCTGGCAGGCCGGCCAGGTGCTGTTCGGCAACGGTCCGGAGGAGAGTTTCAAGTTTGACGTGCAGGGCGACTGGACGGACAACTATGGCGATAACCCCATGCGGGACGGGCAGGCGGATTCCTTTGGCGCCGATATCCCGATCAGCCAGGGGGCAGGAACCTATACCATCACCTTTGACGATCAGACCTTGAGCTACAAGGTAACCAGGGAGTGATTGTGCTTGGCGCAAAGTACCTGAAGTGTCTGAAGAAAAGCACCGCAACTCAGGCACTTTAAGTACTTTGGCACAATACTCTAAATACCTGACTCCCGCCACAACTTCAATTTTTTCAATATGATGTGGACGTCTCCTAAGCCTCCGGGTTATAGTAATCGGGCAGGAGGACCACGTTGCTGCCCTCTTAACGTCTAAGGTGATGCAAGGATGCTTTTCCGTAATTACAAAATTGCCGAAAGAATCGGGATCATCATAATTATCTTCTCCCTGATCATTGTCGCCCTCGGCATCATTGAATTTGTCAGCATGGGCAAGATCAGGAAAGGGCTTGCGGAGATCATCAACGAAACCAATGTGAAGGTCGAACTGGCCCAGGAGATGCGGTTTCTCGCCCGGCATAAGGCGGTTATCATCAGGAATATTCTGCTGCTGCAGGAACAGGCGGATAAGCAATTTGAACTGACCCGCATTGAAAAAGAGGAAAAGGACTATGCCCGGGCCCATGCCAGACTGGTCGAAATAGTCAAGGATGAGGAGGGCCGGGCGATTCTGGCCCGGATCATCAAAGGCCATGAGGAGACCAGACCCCTGTGGGACCAGGTGATTGAGCTCGGCCTGGCCAACCGGCGGGATGAAGGGGTCAGGCTGCTGGTGCAGGAGGTGAGAAGCCGGCAGTGGGGATGGCTGGACAGCTTGAACGACATGGTCGTCCTGCAGCAGAAATATGCCGCCGCAAGTTATGAAAAGGCGGTGCACACCTATACCTCCACGCGCAATACCTTCATTATTATCGATATACTGGCAATTATCATCGGCCTGTGCACCGCCGTGTCCATCAGCAAAAGCATCACCAGACCCCTGGCCGATATCACCGGGAAGGTGGACCAGATCGCCCACGGAGATCTGGCGGTCCATGTCGATTATGACGAAAACGATGAGATCGGCCTGCTCGGCAAGAACATCAATCATATGGTTGCCCTGCGCAAACAGAGCGAACAGGAGCTGGAGGAGTATCGCCTGCATCTTGAAGACCTGGTGGAAGAACGGACCGAGGCCTTGAACCGGCAGCGGGAAAAGTTTATCTCGGTGCTCATTCATGACCTGAAAGGGCCGGTGACGCCCATCCAGGGCTTCACCCGGAGACTGCTGGCCGGCAAGGCGAAATCCCGGGAAGATGTTGAAAGGTACCTGCAGCAGCATCGAGAAATCTTCCCAGCAGCTGCTGGATACCATTGAAACGACTTCCAAGGATCTGCGGGACAAATTATCCCTGGGCGTGTTCAAACCGGAAGAGGTGAACCTGGCCGAGCTGGTGGTCACCGTGGCAAACTGCTTTATGGCAGACCTGGAAGACCGCAAAATTGCCATGACGATCAATGGTAATGCCAGAAGCTCCTGGCACAAACCGGCAGAGATCACCCTCACCGGCGACCGTTCCCAGCTGAAAACCCTGCTGGAAAATCTGATCGGCAATGCGGCAAAATATGCCAAGCAATCCATTGAGCTGGAGCTGCGGAAAAATAACAGTGATATTGTTTTTGCCGTTGTTGACGACGGCCCCGGTATTGCCGGGGAATATCATGAAAAGATATTTGAACAGTATTTTCAGGTGCCCGGCAGCCGGAAAGGAACCGGCATCGGTCTGTACAGCGTCAAAAAGGCAGTGGAGAATCACCACGGCACCATTGCCGTGGCGTCAGTTCCCGGCCAAGGGGCTCGCTTTCTGGTGACGCTTCCTGCCACTGCCCCCGGGTGCGCCTGAGCGTTGTTGCCGCTCGTTGTTTCCCATTGTCTTTCCTCATAAATCCGCCTAGGATAGAGGGAGTTTTGAAAAATTTCCGCTTTGCCAGGCGATTGTCCAAAGGCCGTGTAACCGGCTATTACCATAGTGAAAACCCATCTGATGCCCAGCCGCCAAAATTGCCGAAAATCGGCACCATACGCTTCATGTCCCGGCAAGAGAGTACTCTGTTTCCTCCTGTTTGCCCTGCTGTCCCTGCTCTGCTGCACCGCCTGTTTTCCCCGGACCAGAACCGCTGCCTGGGTCATCCGTCATGATGTGGATTCGCCCCAAAAAATTGACGATCTCTGCACCACGGCCAAAAACAACGGCTTTGACGAACTGCTGGTCCAGGTGCGGGGCCGGGCCGATGCCTTTTACCGCAGCGACATGGCGCCGTGGCCGGAAAGCCTGGCCGCTGCCCCGCCGGATTTTGATCCCCTGGCCCGGACCCTTACCCAGTGTGCCCCTTTGCCGGTGCAGGCCTGGCTCAATGTTTATTACCTGTGGGGCGATACAACCCCGCCGAAAAATCCGGCCCACCCCGGCTCGCCGGCCCAGCCCTGGATTTTACGCGATGATGAAGGCCGGCCGCTCACCGCCTACAGCGAATTTGACCTGAAACGCCACTGGCTGGAAGGGGCGTATGCCGACCCGGCTTCCCCGGCCTACAGAAAGCTGTTTGTCGAGGTGGTGCGGGAGCTGGTAACCCGTTACCCGGTCAGCGGCATTCATCTTGACTTTATCCGCTACCCCGGACCGGACTTTGGCCGCAGCGGCGACCTTGGCCGGGAGTTTACCCGAAAAATGGGCATCGACCCCAGGCTGCTGCCCGGGCATTTGAGCCGGGATGAGCTGTTTGACTGGCTGTATGGCCGGCAGGCAGCGGCGGACCGGGTTCTCACCACCGGGGCGCTCTACTGGAAGGAGATGCGGGCCGCCCAGGTGTCGGCACTGCTCCAGGAGGTGCGCCGGACCATGAAAAAATATGGCGGGGATGATATCAAACTCTCGGCAGCCGTCTTTCCGGACCCGGGCCAGGCCTACCTGGAAAACGGTCAGGACTGGCGCAGCTGGGTCGCCGACGCGCAGCTTGACGCCCTGTATCCCATGGCCTATTTCGGCAGCAGCCAGCGGGTGGGAGCCCAGCTGCGGGAGGTGGCCGCGGGCCGCCAGAAGGGTTCGCCCGTCAAGATGTGGGCCGGGCTCGGCGCCTATATCAAGGACTCCCGGCAGATCGCCGGGGAGGCGCAGATCGCCGCAAATAACGGCTATGACGGCATCGCCCTGTTCAGCCTCGGCCACCTGCTGCACGGCTCCGAGGCCGTAGCGGCCTACACCGATGCAGCAAAGGGCAGTATCCGTTACGTCAGCGACCAGGCCGTCCCGCTTTGAAGCAACTGCATCCCGGGCGGGTCCCGGGAACAGACCGCCGGTAAAGACGAGCCCTTGCGGGAAATTCTGGCCAAGGCCTTGGGCGGCGCCCTTCCCCCCCTGCCTGGGGCAGAACTTGATCAGGCCCTGCGGGAGCGCCGGCAGGAATTTGAGGCGGCCGTCAGACAGGCCGTTCCCCGGGCCCTGGCTCAACTGCAGCGCGAACCAATCATGCTGCCGCCAAGCGTGGAACTGCGCGGCATCTTTTGTTTCGCCCATCGGCTGGACAGCACGGAGCGCTGGCAGGAGCAGGAAAACCGCTGCAGCGCGGCCAGAGACCGGCTGCTGGCCGGGGAGGATTTCGCCTTGGTGGCGGCCCAGGTATCCCAGGGGGCGACCAGGGAGCTGGGCGGCCGCCTGGGCTCCCGCTTTCTCGACCCGCTTGAGCCGCTCGATCAACAGCTCAGCCGTCTGCAGCCCCATGAGCTCAGCCCGGTTTTTGAGGTTGACAACGGCTTCTGGTGCTTTCGGCTCGAAAAAAAGAGTGCCGGAAAACCCATGACTTTCAGCGACATGCCCTGGGAGGCAAAGCGCGTCCTCCTGCGGCAGACCCTGGGCCAGGTCATGGAGATGGACAGCGCCGGCCAGCCGGTGGCGATGATGTCTCCATTAACCACGGACAGATGAGCGGAGGACGCGGATGCTCAACATCTATTTTGCCGGGGCCATCCGGGGAGGGCGGGAAGATGGCCAGCTCTATGCCCAGCTGATCTCTTACCTGAAAACCTTCGGCACGGTGCTCACCGAGCATGTGGGTGATGACGGGCTGCTGCTGGAAGAGAAATCCTTAACCGAGGCGGAGATCTTCCGGCGGGATATGCAGTGGCTTGCGGCGGCTGATCTGGTGATCGCCGAGGTTTCCACCCCCTCCCTGGGGGTCGGCTATGAAATCGGCCTGGCCCAGACCCTGGGCAAGCCGATCCTCTGCCTGTACCGGCCCGGGGAAAAGAGACGCCTCTCGGCCATGATCGCCGGCAATCCGGCCCTGCGGGTGGATTGCTACAGCCATCTTGCCGAGGCGGAAAGGCTGCTGGCCGACTGGCTCAGGCAATTTCCCGGTAAGGCCCTGAATTGAGTGGGGAAAGGTCTATTTCGCCTCTTCCACCATTTGGGTGATTTTTTCCTCTACCTCGGCGGCAATCCGGGTAAGGGCCGGATCCTGAGACAGGGCGGCAAGCATGGGCTTTGGCCGGATGAAGCCGATCCTGGTCCGGCCCTGCTCGGTGAACACCGAGATCCGGCAGGGCAGCGCCATGTTGAGCCGCATATCCGCTGACAGCACTTTTGCCGCCTGGCCCGGATTGCAGACCTCAAAAACCCTGCACTGCTTATCAAAAACAATGCCTTTGCTGCGCAGCGAATTGCCCAGATCGTGGACATGCAGCACGCCGAAGCCGTGACGCTTCACCGCTGCCTCCAGGTCTGCGGAGGCCTGGTCAAAGGATTTGCCGCTTTCAACGATGTAGTACATGAGTTACCTCGAAATAAAATCCATGGAATCCGGGTCGCGCTTCGCTTGCCCGGAAATGACGTCTTGGTTGCATGTTCGTATGGGATGAAAAAATCCTACTCCGGCACATAAACCGCATAGCCGCGCGGCGGGGCAAAGACCTGGGTCCAGCCGCCGCCGTCCGAGTGCTGGCCGTAAGGTTGGCTGGTGTCGCGGCCCCACCAGGCGGTGCAGGTGAGCGAGGTATTCGGCCAGCGGGTCTGCACCCAGGCGCCGCGCCAGGCCATGGGATCGGTATTGATTACCACCACCAGGCCCTTCTGGCTCTGATAGCCATGACGCTGGGCAATGTAGAGACGCTCGTCGCTGTAAAGCAGGCTCGTTGCCCCGCCGGCATAGTCCCGGTGGATCCGGCAGAGCTGGTCAATGCCGCCCGGGACTCTCCGGCAGGGCCAGGCCGTAGTTGTAATAGTCCTTCCAGAAGATGCAGGGCACGCCCTCGTGGGTCAGGATAAAGGCATAGGCCAGCAGCTTGTCGTTGACAATGGGCTGGCTGCGGTCGGTGTCGTGGTTGTCGCAGAAGGTGACGCTATGCATGGGGACATCAAAGATCAGCCCGCTGCCCCACAGCCGGCGCATATCGTAATGGGGGTTGTCGCACATCTCCCGCAGGGCGTAGAAGAGCGGGAAATCAAAGGCGGAGCAGGACCAGCGCACGTAATCGAGATACCCTTTGATGGCGTCCTTGCTGCCATCCCAGTATTCCACCACGCCAAAGCACTTCTGCCACTCCTGGATGCTCTGCACGATCCAGGAATCATAGTATTTGACCGCGTCGTAGCGGAAGCCGTCGTAGCCGATGCCCTGCTGCCGGTCTTTGAGGTAACGGATGTACTCCATGACTCCCAGATAGGTGTAGGGATTGTCATGGCACAGGTCCGGCAGCTCGTAGCCTTCCAGGTCGCCGTAGAACGAGCCCGCGTCGGCGGAGGAGTATTCGCAGGGATGAAAATTGCTCCAGTCCCGGGGGAATTTGCCGGATTTCGGGGTGAATTTCGTCATCAGCTCATTGCCGGAGAGGGGATTGACCTCTTTGGCGTCGCCGATGTCGCAGTGATTGAGCACGGCATCGGCAATGACGATCATCCCCTGGTCATGGGCCGCCTGGGTCAGGGCCCGCAGCTCGCCGGTTGCGCCGAACCAGGTCTTGACCCCGCCCTTCTGATCAAACTCGCCCTGATCGTAGTAATCGTAGGGCGCGTAACCCATGCTGTCCACATGGCTTGACTTGGCGGACGGCGGCAGCCACAGGGCCGTGATGCCGATCTTGGCCAGGGCGGGGAGGGTGGTCTGCAGATGGTTCCACCACTGCCCCTCTTTGCCCTCGGCCCGCGGGCAGTCCCAGTAGAAGGTTTGCATCAGTATCATAGCGGTTCTCCTTGTCATTCGGGGTGGTCTTCAAGGCAGGGCGGCAGGCCAACCTCATCTGTTGCGGCTGTCCGGCATTACCTGCTGCTATCCTAACAATGAGGTATAATGGCAGGGCCGGGATGTAAATGCGGCAGATTGTCGCACCTGGGGCTGAGCAGTATTCTTTACCGCTGGCTGGGCAGTTGTGGGCGGGAAAATTTCTTGACCATCGGTACATTTTGCGATACGTAGCGACTCGGTAAACATACGTACTCCACCCGGCACAACCAGGGTGGCGCAGAATATAAAAACAGGGTTCGCGTCGTCGTAAGTGCAAATTTTTATTTCGGCCAGAGGTTCACCGGATAATGACCAGAACAAAAAAAATCTTTCCGGCCCTTGCTGGATTTCTCATCTTTGCAGCGGCTGACATCGCCCAGGCCGCAGCGGATGACACCCTCACCTTCGGCATGACCATGCGTTTCCGCTATGAATTTCAGGATAATTTCAACCAGAAGTACTATGGGGAAAATCCCGAACTGGGGTCGGCCGACGACGGCTTCCTGCTGGGCAGGATCAGGGCCGGCCTTGACTATAAACCCTCTGAGAAGATCCATCTGGCGCTCTGGCTGCAGGATTCCGAATGCTGGGACATGGCCCTGCCTGACAGCGCTTTTTATAACGGGAAACTGGAGATGGAGGATAATCCCAATAAGGATCAATGGGAGTTATGGGAGACCTACCTGGAGGTCACCAGGCCCGCTGATCTTCCCCTGGCAATAAAAGTGGGAAGACAGCGGATCTACTATGGGGACAAAAAAATCTTCGGACCGGGGGAGTGGGGCAATACCGGCAGATGGATGTGGGATGCGGCCAAGCTCTCCTACGCCTTTCAGGGCGGATTCGTCGATACATATTACGGCCGGACCATGGTGCATGAGCCGGTAGAGTTCAGCCTGAACCACCGCCATTCTTACGAATCCTTTGGCGTTTACGGTCAGTATGTGGCGGACGGATTTTATGCCCTGGGTTTTGAGCCCTTTTTCATGAGCAAACGGGATGACCACGAATCCTACACCGGCGAGGATGGCGGGACCGGAAATCTTGATTCCTACTATGGTGGTCTCAGAATCTTCAAACAAGATCTGCACGGTTTTGATGGTTCTCTCACCTATGTGCGGCAGTTTGGCCATTATGCCAGCGACGACATCCGGGCTTACGGCTACCATGGCCTGCTGGCTTACAACGTGAAGCATGTGGGCATGAAACCCAGGGTGAGTGCCGAATACAGCTTTGCCTCAGGGGATGCCGACCCGGGGGATGGCAGGCATGAAACCTTTGATGGGGCATTCGGGGCCAGGGATACCATGTATGGCCGGATGAATCTCTTCCACTGGATGAATCTCCAGGATGCCCAGATTAACCTGGAGATCAGACCGCGGGACTGGTTTTATCTCAAGGCGGAGTTCCATAAATTCCGGCTGGCCGAAGAAAAGGATGCCTGGTACCTCAATGCCGCCCAGTACCGGGATAAGACGGGCAGCTCAGGCGATGAGGTGGGCAGAGAGTTTGATCTGGTGGGCAAATTTGATCTTCCCCAAGGCAACAGTATTCAGGTCGGCTTCGGCCATTTCTGGCCCGATGAGTTTGCCGCCGATCTGGCCTCCGGCAAAGAGGCCAATTGGGTCTTTGTGGAGTGGATGTATAAATTCTCCACGGGAATTCTTTAAGATTGATGAACTCGACAAAAGTCTGTTTTCACCACAGAGCACACAGAGAAAATATTTTTATTTTCAGCAAGTTGTCTCTGTGGGCTTTGTGCTCTCTGTGGTTAATTTTCAGTTTTTACGAATTCAGCAAGATTTGCAAAAAAAGATAAGGATTCCCGGAGGAAGGACTGCGGACGGCTGCAGCCCCTCCCCTATGCTCAAGTGAGATCAAAACCGCATAAACGCAACCCTGTCAGGCGTAATTATGGGTGCCGAGCACAACCTTGATGCCGGTTTTGCCTTCTATCATCTGCGCCTTTTCTTCCGCGGTTGAATAGGGGCAGTCCGGTTTGGCGTTTGCCATGCAGCTGCTCAGATAGATTGCATCCGGCTTGATTTCCGCAAGCTTGATCGCCATGCCGATATTGGCCACGGTGGATCTGCCGGGGCACTGGCATTTCACCATGGAAACGACCTGGGATTCTTCTTCAAACTTGCCATCGCCTAAAGCCGCCGCCTTCAGACAACGCCATTCCCCCGGGCAGCCATATCCGCTGTCCATGTAAGACCCGCACGCTACAACCATTACCTTTTTCATTTCTTCTCCTTTGTCATGATGTGGTGATAATGAAAAAAATTGTCAGTTGCTATCAAGTTAAACCCCTCAAGCCGGGCAGTGTCAATTTTTTTGTGGGTCAGAGTACCACATTTTTTTTAAGCAATATCAAACACTACCACGCTGTTGCAGTGGGATCTGCCCACCGTGAGTCATGTCATCAGCGGCGGGCGGGGAAAGCCGGAAGGCGGTCAGCGCAGAGAAAAAATTGTCTTCCCGGCGCACTCCTGGTACTTTCATAAGAAAACATAGCAAGAAATTACCGCGGCAGCCGGTCTGGATTGCCCGGGGGATATCCTGGGAAGATCGGTTTCCGCAAGGCTAACGCGGGTAAATAAAGGAGGATACCATGATCCAGTTTCACGTCGATGAGGAGCGCTGCATCCAGTGCGGCGAATGCGAGGTTGAATGTCCGGCCGGGGTCATCACCCTGGAAGATTTCCCGAAGATCACTGACGAAGAGGGCTGCCTGCAGTGCCAGCACTGTCTTGCCGTCTGCCCCACCGCCGCCATATCGATTCTCGGCAAAAATCCCGATGAGAGTGTGGCGCTTGCCGGCAATATGCCGGACCCGGCCGGGCTGGTGACCCTGATCAAGGGGCGAAGATCCGTGCGCCGTTACAAAGAAGAGGACCTGCCCCCTGAGCTGATTGACGAGCTGCTGGACATCGCCTGCCACGCCCCCACCGGGGTCAACGCCCGCGGGGTGCTGTTCACCGTGGTCAAAAAACGGGCGGTCATGAATTCCCTCAGGGCCGAGGTGATGGCACGTCTGGCGAAACTCAAAGATAGCGGGCAATTGCCGGAAGGTTTCATCGGCCAGTATCTCGGCCGGGCGGTGAAGGCCTGGCAGGAGTCGGGCAAGGATATCATCTTCCGGGGGGCGCCGCATCTGCTGGTGACCAGCGCCCCGCAGGACGCTCCCTGTCCGGTGCAGGACACCCACATCGCCCTGACCACCTTCCAGTTGATGGCCCATGCCCGGGGGGTGGGCACGGTGTGGGACGGCCTGTTCATGATGGTGATCTCCCTCTGTCCGGACCTTATCCCGCGGCTCGGCATCCCGGCAAATCACATTCTTGGTTATGCCATGGCCTTTGGCGCGCCGGCGGTGGAGTTCCACCGGACGGTGCAGCGCGGGCCGGCCCAGGTGAATGTGGTCAGGTGATGGGGCAGGGGAGAGCCTCCTCAGCAGGGGAGGCTTCATTCAGCAGTGGCTGGTCAGCAGCCGGAGGCGGAGGCGCCGAAGGCCGCTGACTCCTTGTTGAGTATTACGACGTGGTATTGATCATGATGCCGGTTTCCTGCAGCAGGTTGGTGATGGTCGCGTCCTCGAACTTGAGGGGGACATCACGGGTCAGCCGGCACAGCTCATTATCGGAGCAGTCATAGACATTCAGGGTATACCCCACTTCATTCCTGGCAAAAACCAGATGAAGGGGAAGACCGTTGGCCGCCATATCCGCATTGACCTGGGTCAGCACCTGCCTGAGGTTCTTTTCCCCCACCGGTGTGGCAGGGGGAATTTTCCCCTCATATGCCCGAACCTGGTAGTGAGCCCACGCCTGTCTGAGAGTTGCCCTGACCAATTTGCCGCGCCCTGTCGGCGGGCAGGGGCGGACGGACTTCATTGGGGATCGGCGCTGGTTCACCAGGAGCCGGGTTCGGGTTTCTGACCTCATAAACAGCGACCACGTATGGCGTCCTGTCCGGATTCAGCAGAGAGAACGGCACGGGAAAGGATTCCGCAAAGGTAGCGGCAACAGGAGTTGCCGTGAAAACGGTGGTGACTGCCCCCGGGGCAAGGGGGACAATCGGTGGGGCGGTTGCCGTGGTGGTTGCAGTTGTAACTGTGGTCACCGGTACCTGCACTGCGCAGCGGCGCCGCCGCTTGCTGAGGTGCGGCAGCCGCCACCCCGGCGGTTGCCGCAGCCTGGGCCGCGGGAGTCGCCGTCTGGGCCGTGGCGTTCAAGTTGAGCAGGGCCTGGTTGGTCAGCAGCTGGTTCTGCTGGACGGCGGTAAGGTTCTGCAGTGTTTCATTGGCTGCCAGCTGCGCAGGGGTCTCATTGATCAGCAGGGCACTTGTCTGCGGCTGGGACACAAAACTCAAATTCTGCAGGGCCTGGTTGATCAGCAGCTCATTCTGCAAAATGACGTTCCCCTCTGTCGCATCCGGGGTAGCCAGGGGCGGCGGCGTTATATTGATCAGCGGGGTATTTGCTACACCGCCTTGCACAAAATTCAAATTCTGCAGGGCCTGATTAATCAGCAGCTCATTCTGCAGGACGGGATCCGGTTTCTGCGCCACGGCCGCCGCCTGGGCCTGATTTGCAGCACTCAGCCGGGGAGAGGCACCCACAGCAGCGTTGCCGCCTGGAATTTGTTGCGCCGCCGGCAGAATGGGATTGGTAGAGGTGATTTCATTGACAGCCATATCGTTGCTCCATTGAAATGCTGATCTCTTATTATATAAAACATAGGTGGCAATGGTGGTATTGTCAAGCAGGAGTCAGGGACACAGGGCATTCCTTGGCAAAAAAATATTGAGTAAAAAAATTCCCTGATTCCCCTGTGTTTTAACGAGGTTAGGCTAAATGAGCATGTCGATATCGATTTCCAGTTCTTTGGCAATGGATTTTAATGTATCGATTGTCGGGTTCCTTTTGCCATTCTCGATTTGCGAAAGATAGGCGGAGCTGATACCGACTTTGCCGGCCAACTCATTCATTTTAATCTGCTTGTATTCCCGCCATGCACGGATGGGATTCGTGCCGTCAAGAATGGCAAAAGTAACTTCGCCGGGAACGGTTCGTTCTTTTCCTTCCTGAATTGCCTTCAAGTTTGTTTCTATATCTTTTATATCCTCCGTGTCTTCCAGGGCCTCCCGGAGTTTTTCGTATTCGCTGAAAGGGATAACCGCCCATTCAGGTTTGCCGTTTTTTTCAATGATTTGAACATTCATTTGTATACCTCCCCTCGAGTCTTTACCATGATGACATGGATGAGCAGTTCATTGTCATGCACAGTATAAACTACTCTCCAGTCACCAACCCGGAGTCGATAGCCCGGGTGGTTGGTTAATTTTTTCACATTTCGCATTCCATGGGGATTGCCTGCTAATTCCTTAATTTTCTCAGCAATAATCAGCGCATGATTACGCGGCATTCTGCGCAGGGCTTTGTCCGCATTCTTGCTGAAAGTTATTTTGTACATATAAATATGTTAACAATGAGCAACTTGATAAGCAAGGAGTAAATTAGGAGCCGTTGCGAAATAACATGGCCATTTTTTCAATTTCGTTACGGCTCTTATACCCCTCAAGGGGGTACTGAAAAGAGTGCCGTTCCGCGCATTTCTCTGGCCATGTTATTTTTTTACAACGGCTTAGCTGAGGGACTCAGGCTGAGAGATGCCTTACGCGTGTGCGATCCGCCCCGAAAAAATGGGTTCCCCGCTCCCGCTTCTGCGGGATTAAGCATTGTGAATCTGGTTCATGTTCATTCCATGAAAAAGAAGACAATTATCTCCCTTTTTAAGAAATTTGCAATTGAAAACAATACTGCCCGCATCCTGTATGGGGAATTATCTCAAACAGCAAAAAAAACGGGTGCCCTACATCTCTGAAAATTGTCTTATGTTCACCTTTTTTGCGGGGGCGAGCGAATGATTTGCCCTTGCAATCGCCCATGCTTTTCTATATAAAAAGTAAGTTGTTATCTCTCCCACCCCAAGCAGGTTCTTATCCATCGGCGGGACCTGCAGGGTCTGGAATACGCGCCGATGGGACTGCGAGAAGCCGCTATGCCGGATCCTGTCACGTCAAACCCACCCACCCGCCTCCGCGGCGTCAATCTCGGCGGCTGGCTGTTGCTGGAAAAGTGGATGACGCCGAGCTTGTTCGAGGGGCTCGCGGCGACGGATGAGACCACCTGGTGCGCGGAGCTGGGCCGGGAGGCGCCGGCGCGGCTGCGCGCCCACTGGGAGCGCTTCATCACGCGCGAGGATTTCGCGTGGCTTGCGGGCGTGGGCATCAACGCGGTGCGCATCCCGCTCGGGCACTGGATCTTCGGCCCGCCGTACCCGTATCACAGCAAGTACGGCGCAAACCCGCATCCTTTCGTCGAAGGCGGCATCGACGTGCTGGATCGCGCCGACATCGAAATGGACATCCACGGCCACCTGCACAAGGCAGGAGACCTGTGGCGGCAGGAGGCCGACGATATCCGGCGCGAGCTGATGCTCCCCACGATCGTGGGCGAATGGAGCCTGGGGCTCGACCTGGAGGTCGTCTCGCTCTGGGCCGAGGGGCCGTTCGACCACGCGCTGCGGCGCATGGACAAGTTCCAGCCGGACGTGGCGTATCGTGCTTACGGCGCCGCGCAGCTCCTTACCTTCGAGCTTTACCGCGGCTGGTTTTTCTGGAGTTACCGCACCGAGACCACGCCGGAGTGGTGCTTTCGCGAGTGCGTCGAGAGAGGCTGGCTGCCGCCGCGATTTCAATGAATGCTGCATTGTGCGCCGCCCGTCGAACAGGACCTTCGCCTCGCCCACCCGGCTCAGAACCAGCGTGCGGTGGTGCAGTTGCCTGAGGCTCGGATGGAAGCTGATGTTCAGCAGGGTCGCGTTGGGCAACTCGCGGTGGAGCATCTCGAGGATCAGCCGCTCGCCCTTGGGGTCAAAGGCGTCGGTGGCCTCTTCCATGAACACCCAGGCCGGCCGCTGGAGCAGAACGCGTGCGAAGCCGAGCCGCTGCTGGGCGCGCTGCGGCAGCACCTGCTCCCAGTTGTCCCGTTCGTCCATGCGCGGGACGAGCCAGGCCAGGCCCGCGCATTCGAGCGCGTGGCGGATGGCGGAGGTGGGGAAGGCATCCGGAGGGTGCGGGTAGCAGAGCACTTCGCGCAGGGTGCCCTCAGGCAGGAAGGGACGATGGGCAATGAACAGCATGCCGCCGTCGTTGGGCAGCCACACCCGCCCGCTGCCCCAGGGCCAGAGCCCGCCGATCACCTTGAACAGGCTCCCCGTCACCACGGAGTCCCCTGTGATCAGCACCCTTTCGCCGCGGCGGATGTCAACGTTGAAGTGCTCGAGCAGGATGCGCCCCGATGGTTCGGCGATGCAGAGATCCTCGATCACCAGGCGGGCGCGTTCCAACCGGTCCAGGATGATGCGCGGGCCGGACGACGCCTGGGGGGCGGCATCCAGCTGCTGCATGTCCTCGTAGAGTGACAGTACGCGGTCGGCCGAAGCGCGGCAGCGCGCGATCTCGCCGATGTTGTCCACCGGCCAGGACAGCGCGGAAGTCAGGCGCTGGAACGCCTGTGCGGCCTGCATCAGGGCGCCGAGCGACATCGCCCCGTGGATGTACTGGGGCGCGGCGACCAGGATCGGAAATACCGGCAGCAGCGCACCGTATCCCGTCCCGAAGGAAACCAGCCCCATGAAGGCCAGCGACTGCCGGTCATATTCGCGCACGATCCGGCCGAAGCGCGACGACGAACCGGCCCGTTCCAGCGGCTCGCCGCGCATGAGGGCGATTGCTTCCGTGTTCTCCCTTGCCCGTGACAGGCCGAAGCGAAATGTCGCCTCCGCGGTCTGCAAGTCGTTTGTCGCACTCACCAGCGGGCGGCCGAGCATCCAGCCGAGCGCGCTGCCCAGGGCCGCGTAAACAAAAGCCAGCGGCACCATGTAGCCCGGCACCTGCACCCCGGTGCCCGGCACGTCGATCGCCCCCGACACCGACCACAGGATGTTGATGAAAAGACCCAGGCTCATCAGTGAATAGACCAGGGTGTGGCCCATGGCGATGGCGCTTTCCGTGGCAATGCGGATGTCCTCGGCGATACGCTGGTCCGGGTTGTCATGGTCGCCGGCACTGAACATCAGCCGGTAGTGGCGGCCATTCTCCATCCAGTTCCCGACCAGCTGCTCGGTCAGCCAGGCACGCCAGTCGATCTGCAGCCAGCGTTTGACAACCAGGTGCCCCGCCGTTACGGCGACGGAGATTGCCAAAATCAGCGCAAAAACCGCTACCTGGAGCAGCACGCCCCGCACGGAGCGCTGTTCGAGGGCGTCGAACAGCGCTTTCTGCCAGTAGTTGCCCCACACCGAGAGCGCGACTTGCCCCATGGTGAGCAGAAACAGCAGCAGGGTCGCGCTGCGGACCTTTACCCGCCGCTCGCAGTTCCAATACGGGCCCGCGAGTCGCAGCACCTGCCGCAGAAAGCGCTTGCGGGTGCCGGGCACGGGGCCAGGGGAGGCGGCCGGCGCTGGATCTGGCGTTGTATCAGTCATAACGGCAACTTATATCCCATTTCGAGAACATTGGTGGCGTAAGCTGTTTTGGGTGCATTCCGCCCAAGGGTTGAAAAAAGGCACTTTCCCTTTTCAGAGGGGCTGCTAATCGCCAAAAAACGCAACTGCTCAGGTTGTTTAGACTGTAGTCTGTTAGGACTGGGCAAATTCCTTGATGAGCCACGGGAGAGAATCGCAACTTCATCGGCCTATGCAAATGCGTTGCGCATGGTGTTTCTCTCTATCCACCTAAACACCTACAGACTGTCCACCTGAGTAATTAAAAAAACAAAGCAAAAGGAGAAGTGCCATGAAAGCGGAGAACAGCGTACAGGAAGTAAGAGAAATTTTCAACGGGATACAGCGTTTTGGAATTCAGGGGTCAGGAGACAGCATTCAGCAAGTTGATTTAATAAATAAGGATGGCGTCCCCCAGAATTCGGGGGGGAATCCCCGGTTACCCGATTGGCGCTAAACTGCTGGTTCTTTTGGAATCTGTGCTCCATGCCATACTGCAACAATCCAAACGACATCGACTTTGATTTTATAAAAAAATCGGTATGGCGATATAATCACCTCCCGGTAGGGAAGTTCTGGAAATTCGGATATGATTCTTCCGGATTCGGGAAAGTCCTCAAGCCTTCGTAAAATTTTTTCGGTTTGATTTCGAAAGCTGACTGCCGCTGCAGGTTTATCCTTATGGATAGATGATAACGCGGAAAGGAATTGGGTCCGTGCAGCAGGGGTGAATTGAACCTTCACGAGGGTTCCCTGGCCAAAAAGGCATCGGCTTCGGCAAGGACAGCATCCAGATCATATCCTTCACCTGTTTCTATTTCCCTCTCTCCCTTGGCCAAAAGAAGCAGAATTTTTTTTTCGTGTTCAGATTGCTCATAGGCATCGACCCCGATTATTACCGCTGTTGCCCGCCCTCTTTGGGTGATAATCAAAGGTTCTTTGTCGTTTCGCAATTGTTTCAAAAGCTTGGCAGCATCTTGCCGCAAATCGCTCACCGGAATGATATTTGATAGCTTGCCCATGTTGCACCTCCTGTTGTACCTTTACATGTACCACTAACGGTTCTACAAAACAAGCGTTTTGGTAAATACGATGGCATGGTATGAAGGCCAACGTTAGGGTGACTCAGATGAAGTTGAAGGGTATCTGAATTATTTTATCCGTGAGCTGTTCCACCTTTTTCCCCCGGTTAATCAGAATGCCATAGGGCGCCCCGGTGTCGGCCATGAACCCTTCCAATCCCCGTAAGGAGATTCGCTTTGCCAGGGAGCTGAGCTTGATTTCAAAGGGAATAATGCCGAAGGGGCCTTCCACCACCAGGTCAACCTCTGATTTGTCAATGGTTCTATAATAGGAGAACTCAAGCTGGGTGGCCATGGTTGCCTGGAGTCCCCGGATTATTTCTTCAATGACAAAGCTTTCAAAGGAAAAACCGGCGACCGGATGAATCTGCAGCCTGTCGGGCCCGGCGATTTTAAGAAAGTAATGCAGCAAACCCTGGTCCCGGAAAAATCCTTTTTTCGCCTTCTGCACCTTTTTAAGGGGATTTTTTGTATAAGGAGGCAGGTTCCGCCACAGGAATGTCTGGTGGATAATGTCCAGGTAATCCTTCACCGTGGATACACTTACTTCGAGGGCTCTGGCCATGTCGCTCATATTGAGCTGGTGTCCGGAAAACTGGGCCAGGAGGGTGAGAAATCTCCTGAAATTATAAATGTTCAACCTGGGGAAGAGCATCCGGATGTCGCGGCCGACATAATCAATGATATAGTTTTCCATCCATTGCTGGTAAAAGTCGCCATTGACCGCACTCTCAATGAGCGGTTCGGGAAAGCCTCCCTTGAGCCAGACATTCATGCTCTGCTGCGCTTGCACGATTGGTTGCAGCTCAAGAAAATCCTTCGGGCGGACAGCATCGTCAATGAGCATTTCATAGATGCCCGGCAGCGGTTTTTCATACAGTTCGTTCTGCTTGAAAGGCCATAACTCGACGGTGGCAATTCGTCCAGCCAGACTTTCGGTAATCCCCTTGACGATTTCCGGCGAGCTTGAGCCTGTCAGTATGAACCTGCCTTTCTGTTTTCTATCGGCATCAACAACCCCCCTGAGCACCTTGAACAGGTCCGGGTACTGCTGGGCCTCATCAATGATTACGTGATCCGTGTTCAGGGTAAAAAAGGCAACAGGATCACTGCTGATAAGCTGGTAATCGTCCGGGCTTTCAAGGTCATAGTATTTCCAGTCATGCCGTAATCCGCGGACCAGGGTTGATTTCCCGCATTGCCGCGGCCCGATGATGGCAACTACCGCAAACATTGCAAGCAGACGGTTGATTTTCTCGGCAAGAACCCTTTTTTTATCCATGATATTTACAGTCTACTCGTAAAATTCATGGGTGTCAACTTCCTATATCGCGGCACTTCGTGCAGAAACTCCCGGATCTGTTCGTTACCGCCATCCGTACGAAAAAACTTTACTGAACCGGCTCGTCATGAACCTGGTGCAGCAAAATAGATAAAGTTGCCAGGTGCATGCGTCCCGCCGACTTGGAATTTGTCTATCTCTTTGGCCGTCTTTTAACTTTTAATAAATATGTATTATGCGGAATTCCGGAGATAGTCTCGACGAAATAAGATGGAAATATCAAGGATAAAGATTTGACCCGATGCCCGAGTTCATCAATATTGAGTCAAGCTGCTTTCAGTATGAAATCTACATGCACAGCATCGAAAGGGAAGACAATGCGGCCATTCTCAGTCTTTTGTAATAAGCCGGTGTCCAGAAGCGCGTGCACGTCTTTATGCACTACCTTGACATCTCTCCCCAGCCAGCGCGCAACCTCACGAATTGCCATTGGTCCTGCACCGGTCATGATCTTGAGCAACTCCCAGCGCTTACCCGAGAGAACCTTGAAAAGGAGGGCAGGCGACTCGAAGCTAATGAACTCTCCTTGAGGTTCTCCCTCAAATGCCTGCAGAAAGCGTTTGTTGATTTTTTCGCGGGAAGAAATTTCCAATGTTACAGTACGCATCTTAAATCCTCCAATTATCCACGTCGTTCCAAAAATCATCCAGTATTAGGGGCAACACCTATGCGGATCTGGCTGGTGTCTTGGTGGGTGCTTGTGCGAACCACGCCGTTTTTTTGGTATATATCAAGAGTAAAGATTTGACCCCCAGCCCCCCCAGCCCCTAATTTTCACCATGTTAGTTTAACTTTAGACATGGCGTGCTTAAGGCCACAATCTGTTGACAACGAGTAATCTGAACCAAGTAATATTTCTTCGTATTCAACGTCCTGACCGAATATATTTTTAGTCAGTTTCTATTGTTTCCTTATGGGCATTTAAACCAAAAATTACCTTTAAGACTTTTCCTGGGAAAGGATATGGCTTATCGCCTTCAGGCTTAATGTCTCTCCACTCCTTTTCATAGTCCCAATGGCATGATTTTGTTGTAATTATTTCTTCAATATTTTTATGCCGTTGATGAAGTAATATTTTTGGTCTGATTTTGACATAATTTACCTGCTTTGTGCTTTCTGAACCTAATGTGTTTTCGCTTGTGCGTTGAAATCCCAAACAGATCCCTTTGCTGTTACCACCATAATGAGCCCACATTTTTAAATTTAATGGGTCTTCAGAAAGGCTCAACACGCCGATGTTTGACAAAGAGGCAGAAAATATTGCACTTATGGCACCTATGAATACAGACTGATGTACAAAGTCATTATTGACTCCCCCGGAAGAAAATCTCTTTAAGTTCATGGCATCTGGTGTTTTTAAAACTTGCAAAAGAGATTTTTTACTTGTACCGCCAATTTTTGATTCAATTATTCTAAGTTCGTATCGAGTTAGTGAATTTACAACTTCTTCCAGTTTCTCTTCATCGGAAACCGGCAGCTCAAAATCAGGATTACATTCGAATGGATCGTTGAGTTTGTTGGCTTGGGGATACCAGATTTCTCCATTTTCAAAACAAGATCGCCTTTTTGATTGCAGCGAGTCAGAGTCAGGCAGTGACGGTGCCTGAAAAGGGACATATTTATATAATGGCGCCTGATCCATGAACATTTTATGCCTTTGGGCTAACAGCGTTAATAAGTGGAAACTTTCCATAATATCAACACATATAGATGGAAAGATTTTCCGCTTATTGAGATATTAAACAGTCAAAAGTGGAAAAACCAGCAGCTCTCTGTCCGCTTATTACATTTTGCCGTGCCGGATTCCACTTATTGCGATATTAAACGGCGAAACATGGAAAACAGCCATGTGCCGCCCTTATGGCGCGGAGGGGCAAATCAGCGGTCACCTCGCTTTGGTGCACCAATCAATGCGCTCTTTTGCGGTTTATAGGAATGTCCCTGCCGCTGTGTAGT
>CAVSQR010000039.1:0-41101 GCA_963729825.1 uncultured delta proteobacterium
TTCCCGGAAGGATTTTCAAAATCCAGATCCATTTGTGCAAGAGATCATTGCAACAGGGATCCGGATTCTGTGAGTAGATACAAAAGGGACTATTAACGACGCACCACGTTACGGGCTCAAATTGTGTAATGAGGAAAATTGCAAGGGATTAAGACAGGAGGATCGAGCATGGAACTGGAGCCCATTACTGGCCCACAAAGGTCAGTCTTTAGTTGGCACATTTGGAGGGAGTGAGTCAAAGCTGGAGAGTTTGGCGCGGCATTTGATGCCATGGAACAAGGGAGAATTTCAGGTCTTCTCCATGACCTCGGCAAGGCTGAGCCGCAGTTTTCCAGAAACGCATCCATTCAGATGACGAAGAAGGCGAAAAACAACCTCACGCCCACCATGGTGCCGCCTACGCTTTGCGTGTATGCGATCCCGCCCAGTGGCCGTTTAAGGCAAGGGCGACCGGCCACTGGGCGGGATCGCATACACGCAAAGCGTAGGCGGCACCATGGTGGGCGTGAGGTTGTTTTTCGCCTTCTTCGTCATCTGAATGGATGCGTTTCTGGAACTCCGGCTCAGCCTTGCCGAGGTCATGGAGAAGACCTGAAATTCTCCCTTGTTCCATGGCATCAAATGCCGCGCCAAACTCTCCAGCTTTTTGACTCACTCCCTCCAAATGTGCGACTAAAGACTGACCTTTGTGGGCCAGTAATCGGCTCAGTTCCATGCTCGATCCTCCTGTCTTAATCCCTTGCAATTTTCCTCATTACACAATTTAGAGCCCGTAACGTCGTGCGTCGTTAATAATTCTTATCCCCTTCCCTTTTGTATCTACTCACAGAATCCGGATCCCTGTTGCAATGATCTCTTGCACAAATGGATCTGGATTTTCAAAATCCTTCCGGGAAAAGGAATGGGGTTCAATACGGAGATCCACTTTGCGCGTCAGGCGCATAAGCTGAATATCCTCATCAAACCCATCGATCTCATCCTTGTCCAAGAAAACCGCCAGGTCTATATCGCTGCCTTCAAAAACCGTACCCCTGGCATGTGAACCAAAGAGATATAACCGCCAAATGGTAAGCCCGTTATCTTGCAGAATTTTTATGTATTGTCTGACATGACTGATAATCATAACATCAGCTTTTTCTTGAGCCATTGTCGTAGCACCTTAAACTGGTTATAGCAATTCCCATCCTACCACTTTCACTGTGTCATACGATGTCATAGTGGAAAAAAATTTTTGCCATTTTCAATAACACCTCAGGCCAAGACTTTGGGCAACGTTCCAGACGTTTGCACGCTGGAACGCTGCCGTTTACTTGCTCTCATTCTGGCCGGAACCTTTTGCCCCAGGCTCACTGTAATAACGCTCCCTCGGGCTCGAGACCGCCTTGACGGCGATGTCCTGCACCTTGCCGTAGGCCTTGTCAAGCTGGGAGGCAAGCAGCTCGATCTGTTTCTTCTGGTCCGCGGCAACCTGCTCCAGGCCGGCAATCCTGGTGGTGAGCACGTTTTTTTCGCCCTCAAAGGTTTTGCGCAGCAGTTCCTCATTTTTGGCGGCCTCGGCGGTCAGTCTCTCCGCCGTCTCCTTGACCGCCCGCTTGATGCCCTCCTCCAGTTCCCTGGGGAATTTCTCCACCTGGATATCGAGGGCCACGATGCGTTTTTCCTGCTGGGCCACCGCCGCCTCGCGCTCCTTCAGGCTGGCTTCCTTGTCCGCCACCTTCTTGTCGAATTCACCCTTCTTCTGCTGCAGCTCCTTTTCCAGGCGGTTGATCTCGTCCTGCAGGGCATTGGTCTTCTGTTCCCGGTCCCGCTTGAGCAGGTAGTCATACTCCTCCTGCTCGCGGCGGCGGGCCTTTTCAAGCTGCTCCTGCTGCTCCTTGGCCCTGGCCTTGGCTTCGGCCTGCTCCTGCTCCCAGGCGGCGCGGTCGCGTTTGATCCCCGCCTCCAGTTCCGTGCGGCGGGCGGCCATCTCTTCCTCAAAGGCGGCCCGTTTCTGCTTCTGCGCCTCGACCAGGGCGGCCAGGGCATAGGCGGATTTTTCCATCTCAAAGATTTCGGCCAGTTCCTTCTCCTTGACCGCCACCGCCTCCTTGACCTTGCGGAAACGGTCGGTCTGCTCCTCGATGCGGGCGGCGATATCGGTCAGGGCCGCGGTGATATCGGTCTTGATCCCGCCGATGGCCTCGCTCACCTTGACCGCGGCAAGTTCTTCGGCAACCACGGTCACTTCCCTGGCCCGCCGTTCCTCCTTTTCCTTCTCCGGCCGCAGCTCCTCGACGGCGCGGCCCTCCAGTTTCTCAACCAGTTGATTGTACGCCTCAAGAATCTCCTTCTTGGTATTGGTCGGCGTCAGCTTCGGCATCTCATCTTCTTTTTTGCTCATTTTTTCACCTCTGATTTTTGGTATCGGTTTGTCATACGGGATTGTCGGGTTGTGTTGTCGGATTACGGAAAACAGCCGCCTAACCCGGCCTACCTTGCTGCATACCCGAAGTGCTCGGACAAATAGCGTCCGACCAGATTTTTATGCAAAAAAATGTTTCAATGTTTCAGCGTTTGAACGCTTGAACGTTACTTTTTCAGATAGCTCTGCAGCAGGGCATCAAATTCCGCCATTTTGGCATCAGGCTTCGGGGCCTTGTATTTCTGCCCCTTGAAGCTGCTGCCTTTCAGGTGCTCCATGAATTTATGGATCATGATGGACAGCTTTCTGTGCTGGTCAATCAGGGCCACGGCCTCCTCCTGATTGACATAAGCTATACAGGGCGGGCATGAAACCCGCTTCCTACGCATCAAAGGGCAGGCATAAAACCTGCCCCTACAAGCAGACAATGGCCAGAAATTGAATGAACTCCTGGTTGCCGCCTCGTTCATAGCCCTCGGCGATGTTGGACATCACCGATACAGACGCCCGCTGGATCTGGTTACTCAAGCCGAAATCCCTGGCGAAGCCGCCGTCCCTGGTAATTTCGTATATCCTGCGGGTTAATGTCCGGGCCAGTTGCCAGATTTCGAGTTCTTCAAAATTGCTAGCGGTCATGGGTTCTCCTTCGCTATAGTGTTCCAACGGTCCAGCGTTCAAGCGTTTCAGCGTTGCGTTGTAGCGTTCCAGCGTTACGCATCGTTTGAACGCTGGAACGCTGGAACGTTCACCCCTCCAGCCACTCCAGGTAATCCCGCAGGACATCGGGGGCCAGACTTTTCAGATCGCGGCGGGCCGCCACCATGGCCTGGTGATGGCCGAGGCGCCTGGCCTGTTCAGCCCGTCGCAGCAGTTCATACACCCTGGCTTCCCGGGTCGCCGGCGGAGTTTCCAGCTCAACCAGGGGAAGAATTCCTTGCAGAAAGCCATGGACCGGCGCCAGGGCCGGGCCGTATTCCCGGATGACAGCAGCCAGCGGCTGGTTGCGCATGCTCTCTGCCGCGACCTCATGCGGGGCAAGCAGCAGCGCCGTGGCATAGGCCGCGCCGGCGATTTCCGCCCGGCCCTGCATCCACAGGGCATCGGCAAGATAACCGTGCAGCCGGCCGTTTTCCGGCAAACGCTCAAGCACAACCCGCAGATGGCGTTCCGCCGCCGCGTACTCGCCAAGCAGCAGATGCAGATAGCCGCTGCACAGATCAGGCGGGGCATAAAATGCCGGACTGCCGTCAATCAATGTCAGCAGACGCCTGATCAGGTTCAGCCGCAATGTCTGGTGGCTTTCGGTATTGCCGAAGGGAAATCCGGTGATCCTGTCCCACAGCAAAGGGGCGGCAGCTTCCGGTTCCAGCCCCTGCAGCTCGCCAAAAACCCCCTCCCAGCATTGCAGATCCCGCATGCCGCGCCCGGCCTCGGGATGATCCGGCAAGGCCTTGAGCACCCCGGCAAAGCGCTCCCGCGCGTCATTAAAATCAAGCCCGGCAAGGCTGCGGTAGCCTTTGCCCACCGCGATAAGGTCCCACTGAAAAAGACTGAGCTGCATTTCCTATTCTCCCGCAACTGCTATCCTGCCATCCGCACTCTGCCACCCAATGTCATAGTGAAAAAAAATAACGTTCCAACGCTTGAGCGTTTAAACGTTTGAACGCTGGATCGTTCACAGACCGGCGGCCATGCCGCGCAGAATTATTGATTTCCCCACCGCCTCCCTCACCTCCTTGCGGAAGGCGACATGGCGGTTGTAGCGCACCTTGCAGTAATCCTGCAGCAGCGCCTGGGCCTCCTTTTTTTTGCCGGCGGCCGTCATGTCCTCGGCCAGGGCGGCCAGCACCTGGGCGGCCCGGTCATAGGCGCCGCGCTGCTTATTGGCAACGATGTGATTGATCCGCTTTTCCCCGATATTTCTGGCCCATTGCCGGTAACGGCTCAAATCAGCGGCTGCCGCATCCGCCAGGCCAAGCCCGCGCACGACCTCCTGAAAACCGGATACCTCCGGATCCGGATCCGGCTCATCAACGCTGTCCGGATAGATGGAATGGCAATCGGCATAGTCGTGCAGCAGCTCCCGCACCAGGGAGCAGTCGGCCTGCCCTGCGCATGACTGGTGCAGCAAGCCGGCAAACAACAGGCCGGTGGCGCTGCCATAGGACCAGCCCACCGGTTCATTCCGCTCACACAGCGCAAACGCCTCGGCCACCCTGCCCGCCATGAGCAGGGCCTTGACCTGCAGCACGTTTTCGCCGTACCCGCATTTACGCCCGGCAAGAAAGGCACAAACTTCCGCCAGTTCCTGCTTTCTGACCTGCTGCCGCTCTGCCTCGGCCACCAGTTCAAGCAGGCTGGCCTCGTCCGGCTGGGATCTGAATCTTTCACGGTAGCCAGCCAGGATCACGCCATCCTCCCCGAGTTTTTTCCCGGCCCTGATCAGGCAGACCGCAGCCTTCCGGCGTTCCTTGCCATGGGGCAGGCCGTCCAGTGCCTCGCGGCCGGCGTCCCGCAGAGATGACCAGTCCCCGGCATCTTCCAGTTTCCGCAACCAGCCGAGATAGCCGCGCGGCTGTTTTGCCTGCCAGCCGCGGGCCAGATCCGCCACCGCTGCCACGCCACCCAGCAAAAAAGCCGCCTCCAGCCGCAGGTCGGCAAGCCGGTCCTCTTGAAAATCCTTGCGGCCCAAGGCCTTTTCCCAGGCAGGCAGAAACTGGTCGAAACCGGCAAGGGGACCGGTCTCGGCGTCAACCACATCCTGCAGCAATGGATAGTCCTCACCGGGCAATCCGCCCATATCGTCTTCTGCCTGGTCTGCCTCCATGGCGGCGAGCATGGCATTGACCCGCTCCCCTGCGGCAGCGGATTCATAGACGCACCTGGCATAGTGGGCCCGCGCCTCCCTGAGATCAACGTCGAAATCAAGAAGTAAACTGGATGATGTTTCCGCATCGTTCACCAGTGACAGCAGGGCGCCGTAAACCAGCTGGGCCGCACCCTTCGCCCCGGCCGCGAAAAGTTGCCCGGCCTCGGTGAAGAAGGAATGCAGCGCAGACTGCTGGTCATCACTCAGCAGGTCCGGATCCTCATCGTTATAATAGGGATCCTGCCAGTCCTCATCCGGGTCGTCCCAGTAGGAGCCGTCCTCGATGGCGCTGATACGGTCGAGGATTTCCTGCCGCAGCCCGGCAATCTCCGTGAGCAGCTTGTTTTCCGAGGCGGGACGGGCGGCCGCCTCCTGTTTCGACTCAGCGGGCAAACAGGAAAGCAAGGCGGCGAGGAAAACGCCCCGCTCTTCCGGGGCCGCCTGCCTTGCCATTGCAACAATCAACCCTGTGAGGGCCTCCTTGCCGAGCGGTTCGCAGAGCTGTTCGATTTTTTCAAGATAGGGCTTCAAGGCGAGTTTTGCTGTTTTCATGGTTCTTCCTTTAAATGTTTAAGCGTTTGAGCGTTTAAAGCGGGGGAGGGTGTAATGGTCGTGATGCGCGACAGGGCAAAGTCCCTGATGCTGCCGCTTGCGGCGCACCAGGCAAGCAGATACCAGCTGCCCATGTAGTGCATGAGGTGCAGGGGCCGGATATGGCGGGTGGAGGTTTTGCCGCTGTGGGGCGAATGATAGGTGATCTGCAGGGGCGAGATCTCGTACTTCTCAACCAGCCGCGCGGCATTGGGATAGCGGCCGGACTTGATCCGGCCATGGAACCAGTTAAACCGCTCGTATTTCAGCCGGTCGGACATTTCCCCCTCCTGCGCAGCCTCAGTCAATCATCAGAGGTCTTCACCGGCGTGACGGGTCATGGACAATCCGTCTCCAGGCGAAGAGCATAACGGGGGAAACACTACTGCATCGTTTGCTTGTCCACCATAAAAAAACGTTTGATCGTTGAAACGCTGGAACGTTTCCTTACCCAGCCACCGCTGTCTTGAACCGTTCCAGTGTGGTGCGTTCCATGAAACGGGCGCTTCTCTCCTTCTTTCTGGCTCCCTCCCGGTAGAAATCCAGGCATCTGCCGGCCAGGTCAATTACCTGCTCATCGCTGAGATCCTCGGCGATGATGTCGCCGATACGGGGTAGACCGCCGCCGTTGCCGCCGAAAACCAGGGTCCAGCCGTTTTTCTTGCCGAAAACACCCACATCCCGGATGAAGCTCTCGCAACAGTTCATCGGGCAGCCGGAGATGCCCACCTTGGTCTTGGCAGGCAGCTCAAGACCCATCAGCGCCTTTTCCAGCTTTTCCCCCAGGCCCAGGGAGTCCTGCCTGCCATACTTGCACCATCTGACCCCGGGCAGGCCTGAATATAATGGATGCCCGCCGGCTTTTGCGGCCCGGTGCTCTGCCCCAGCTCACGCCAGATCTGCTCGGCATCTTCCGCGGAATGGCCGCCGATGGCCAGCCGTTGGGCCGAGGTGATCTTCAGAAAGGGAACATGGTGTTTTCTGGCAGCCTGAACCAGTTTTTCCAGATAATCAACGGAAAGCACCCCCATTTTCGTGCCGGGCAGGATGTTATATGTTTTCGAAATGCCTGTTGTCTCTTCATTCACGATGCAACCTCATTATTGTTACTTTTTCAAACAAAAAGGGCGGCTGAAACCCTTCAGCCGCCCATGACCTGCGCCGCGGAAAGCGGATTATTTTTACTTCCCTTCTGGATTGCCGGCCTCGCTTTGATTGCCCGGAATGACGTCCTGCCTATGGGTGGCCCGCATGGTTTTCGCCAGCTCCTTGATTTCGCCGAGATCCTTGGTCATCTCGTTCCAGCCGTACCAGTAGGCGTAATCGGGGCTGACATGGAAAAAGGCCTGGTAGGCCCGCATGCGGTGCTTCATGAACATCTGCACCAGCACCTGGTCGATGTAGGAAAGGCCGTCGAGATTCTCGTTCCAGTTGGCGCCGTTGGTATGCATGAAGGTGAGCAGGAACGGATAGTTATGCGGATAGCCTTCCGGTTTCTTGATGATGCCATCTTTATAGAGGGCGGCAACGGTCTCGATGGCGTCGGCCATCAGCCGGTCGGCTTTCTGCAGAATGGCATCGCCCATGGCGAGCTGCTCCCGGCCATACTGTTCCGCATGGCACTCGGCGCAGACGGCGATCATCTTGTCACGCTCCTTTTGCCATGATTCCTGATCAAGTTTCGCCATCTTCACCGCCTTGACCGCATCGAAGATCGGGGTGGGCTCGCCTGTTTCGGGATTGAGTACCCCCAGGGCCTTGAGGATGGTCACCCGGTCCGCCGCCGCCTGTTTGTCTTCCGGCAGAGGCAATCTCACGCCGAGGAAGCCCCAGGCGGTATGGTTGGCGTGGTTGCCGTCCGGCATGTGGCAGTGCTGGCAGGTGGGGGCCACGGCGCCTTCCGGCAGGCTGCCCTCCACCTTGGCGAAATAGCGCTCGCCATGCTTGGCGCTTGACCACATCTCCCACTGGGGATGGTCATAGCCCATGTGACACTGCTGGCAGGCGTGCGGGTTCTGGGCCTCCTTCTTGGAGAAGGTGTGGCGGGTATGGCATTCATCGCAGGAATTATTCTGGTAACGGTAGCCCTTGTCCCGCAGCTCCTTTTTCTGCTCTTCGGTCTTGATGCCCATGTTGTGACAGCCGCCGCAGCCGCGGCCGCCCTCGATCAGCTCATCCGGCGCCATATGGGTGGCGGGTATGGCATTGAGCGAGGTCCAGCCGAAATTGTGTTTGCCTTCGGAAAACTGCTTGAACTGCTGTTCATGGCACTCGGCGCACACCTTCTCGTCCGGCAGCTGGGCCAGCTGGTAGTCCTCGGCGGTCTTGTGCTGCTCGCCATGGCAGGTCCGGCAGGTCACCTCCCCGCTCTCGGCATGTTTACTCACATTAAAGTCCGCCACCTGGCCGGGTGAGATTTTGGTATGGCAGTCAATACATTCATCGGCGGCACAGAGTGCCGGCAGGGACAGCATGGCGAGCGCTGCTGCCGTAAGCAGAAGTTTCCTTTTCATCATTTCCTCCTTTGTTTTTTGGTTCTCCTCACAAATAATCCCTGACAAACGACCCTACCCCAGAGATATCCGCCCTGTCTTTGACTTAAGTCAAAAAAAGATAGCTGACAAGGTTGGTTAGACCATGAGACTGAGTTAGTCTGTCAGCAAAAAGCGATGGGAAATAAGGGTGCAAAGCGTGCTTTATTTGGTATTTTTCAGTTACAGCCTAAACGCCTACAGTCTATCCAACTGAGTAGTTACAAAAAAAGAAAAAAAAAAATCTATCTGTCAGTGGGATGATGGCATTTTGCGGCAGGAGAGGCCAGCGGCAGCAGAATAATAAAACGGGTCATGCCGTTTTTTACCTCAATTTCGATGTTGCCGTGGTTGGTGTGGACAAAACGGTTGATGATGTTCAGGCCGCGGCCCCTGACCGCGCCCCGCCGCATCTTTTCCAGCCGCTCGGCCGGGATCTCGCCGGAATTTTCTATGACCAGCCGGGCCATGCCGTCGCTGCGGCTGGTAGGACATCGCCACCCGGCCGTCGCTCTGCTCGGCCACGGCGCGCACGGCGTTGCCCAGCAGATTATCGATCACCCGCTCCAGCCCGAAGCGGGAACAGGAAACCAGCAGAGCGGGTTCCAGTACCGGCTTGCAGCAGGGTGATCCCGGCGAGCTTTGATTCATGCACCACCTCCTCGATGATGCAGTAGCGCACCGCGGCAACGGCGGACAGATCGACGATCGATCTCCCGGCCCTCGCCGGTCATGGCCTGGGCCAGATCCTGCATGCGGGCGGCCTCGGAGGCCATGATATCCAGGTAATTTCTCAGTTTATCCCGCACCGGCTCAAGGTCCTCATTTTCCAGCAGCTTGCGGGCCCGGTTGGCAAAGCCGGCCACGGCGATGGCCGGGTTCTTGATGTCGTGCAGGATATCCCCGAAAAACTCCAGCTTGGAGGCCTTCATGATCTCCTTGCCGAAAAAGGTAACCAGCTCGATCTCTTCATCCGAGAAAAAATGCTTCTGCTTGGTGGCGTTGAATGTCAGCAGATGACGCACCTTGCCGTCAACACTGAGGGGGAGCAGCAGAATGGAGTGGATATGATGCGCAGCGGTGAATTCCCGCAGCTGGGTGCTCATCAGGGAGCTGCGGGACGGGTCCTTGATCAGCAGATAGGATTGGGTTATCCGCTCATACTCCGTGTCGCATTTCTGTTTGGTCCAATTGATGGCCGCCTGGAAATAGGGGTGATGCGCCACGGTAAAACTGTGGCCGGCATCATAATAACAGCCGTCCTGGGGATAGGCCGCCTCAAGATTGATGAACTGCTGGTCCTCGGAAACGGTGAAGAGCGAACAGCTCTGCACTTCCATCATCTCTTTGAGTTCCGGGATCAGCAGCACAAAAAGATCTTTCAGCTTGATGCCTTCCCGGCGGCTCAGCTTGACGAATATCTTGTTGAAGATGGTCTCCTTGCGGCGGTTCAGCTCCTCCAGGTCAAGAATCTTCTTTTTGGCCAGGACAAAACCGATACGGCGGGAGAGCAGTTCCGCGTGAATGATCTCCAGTTTGTCAAAATGCCGGTCATCCTCCTTGTAATAGATCTGCAGGGAACCGAGCAGATCATTGCCCGGAGGCTTGGACAGGGGCATGACCAGGGGCACGGCAAGCAGGGAATTAAATCCCCAGGACTTGACGACATCCTTATTCTGGTAAAGGGGGTCTTTGAGGATGCTGGGCACGGCTATGCAGCGCTGCTCCTGCACCACGGCGCCGGAAATGGTATTTTTTACCGGGATGTCGGACAGACGCTGATAATCGGACACCCCGTAGGCGCCGAAAGAGGTCAGCCGCAGGGAGTCGGGATCAAAGATACGGATGGTGGCCGCATCGGCCGCCAGATTATGCACGATGCGCTCGGCGGCAACCTCAAGAATTTCCTTGAAGGAAAGACTCGGGTCGATGGACATGATTTCTTCAATTTCCTGAATAATGGTGGACAGAAACCAGGACTGATATTCCGATTCAACCGTATTGATCAGTTCCTGCAGTTGTCCCTCGCTCAAATTGCCTTTCCGGAGAAGATGCTGACTGAAAAAATCTTCCAGTTTTTTTTTCATGCCCGCCTCCTGTATTCAGACACCACAGAAAATGCCATCTGCCTCCTAACGGGAAACTGCTTTTTTCATCTTAAACTAACTATCAGTAATTTTACAGTTTTTCCTGCACCTTCTTTGAATTATTTTAATTTATTCCGACCGAAGCGGCAATTCCGGGCTATATAAAGCAAACTTGGATACCTTTTTGGTAATTGCGCAACCCATTTCCCTGTCTCTTGACTCCGGCTGTTGCCGAGGATAGAGTGAGATGACCATGAAGAGATTAACGCTCACTATTTCTCATAACTGTACACTTGCCGGCGCGCCGCCGGAGCTCATCGCCGTTCTCAAAAAAAAACTCACCCTGGTGAACCCCAAATATCGCGACGCGGTGAGATATGCGCGCTGGGTCGGCAAGAATCTCAAAAAGGAACTGCATTTCTCTAGCCTGGCCGGCAGCGATATCCTCTTTCCCCGGGGCTTCGGCAATCAGGCGGTGCTGCTCTGCCGGAAAATGGGCTTTGAGGTGGATATCATCGATCACCGGCGGCAGCTCGATCCGGTTG
The DNA here is from genome assembly GCA_963729825.1 of uncultured delta proteobacterium. Taxonomy (GTDB): domain Bacteria; phylum Desulfobacterota; class Desulfobulbia; order Desulfobulbales; family SURF-16; genus SURF-16. The sequence continues at coordinate 11,025 of CAVSQR010000039.1, forward strand.
ACCTTGCCTTCTCCGGCAGCCTGCGGCCTTATCAGGAAAAGGCCTGCAGCGCCATGCTGTCCCGGGAGTTCGGGGTGCTGGAGGCGGCCACCGGCAGCGGCAAGACCGTCATGGCGGCCGCCATTATCGCCGCACGCCGGCAGCCCGCCCTGATCCTGATCCACACCAAGGAGCTCCTCTACCAGTGGCAGGAACGCATCCGCAATTTTCTCGGCCTGGAACCGGCGCTCATCGGCGACGGCGCGTTTAGCGTGAGTGATGTCACCGTGGGCCTCATCAACACGGTGAAAAAGCACCTGCCTGAGCTGCCGGCCCATTTCGGCCACATTATTGTCGACGAATGCCACCGCACCCCGAGTTCCATGTTCACCGACATCATCAAGGAATTCGACTGCCGCTACATGCTGGGCCTGACCGCCACCCCCATGCGCCGGGACGGGCTGACCGAGCTGATCCACTGGTATATCGGCGACCTGGTCCACAGTGTTGCCCAAAAGGATCTCGACCGGCACGGCGCCGTGTTAAAGCCCTGCATCATCTCCCGGCCCACCTCCTTCACCTTCAACTACCGCCGGAACTACCAGGATCTGATGTCCGCCCTCACCGCCAATGCCGGACGCAATGAGCTGATTGTGGCCGATATCTGCCGCGAGGTGGAAAATGATGCGGGCACGGTTCTGGTGGTCTCCGACCGGGTGTCACACTGCGAGACCATCTGCCGGATGCTGGCGGACCGGGGGCTGCAGCCCCTGCTGCTCACCGGCCGGGTGGCAGGGGAGGAACGCAGCGACATCGTCCGCCGGGTGCAGCAGGGCGAGGTGCGGGTGCTGGTGGCCACCATCCAGCTCATCGGCGAGGGTTTTGACTGCCCGGGGCTGACCTGTCTCTTTCTCTGTACTCCCATCAAATTCGAAGGACGCCTCACCCAGGTGATCGGCCGCATCCTGCGGCCCGCCCTGGGCAAGGAACCCAAGGTGTATGATTATGTAGACCCGGTGGGTGTGTTGAAGGCCTCGGCCAGGGCCCGCCGCCAGATCTACGAACTCACCCTCTGCGCCTGAGACCAGCCGTGACCCCTGCCGGGAGCAACCCACCGCAGCAGCTGTCCGAGGCCCTGGCCTCGCTCACCATCTCCGCCAGCCTGCCGGAGATCCGCCGGGCCATGAACAGCGGCCCGGCGGTGCTCATGGCCCCGCCCGGCTCCGGCAAAACCACCGGCGTGCCGCTGGCTCTGCTTGATGAACCATGGCTGGCGGGCAAAAAAATTCTCATGCTGGAGCCCCGGCGGCTCGCGGCCCGGGCCGCCGCCTCGCGCATGAGCCGTCTGCTTGGTGAGCCCATCGGCCGGACGGTGGGCTACCAGATCCGCTTTGAGCGCTGCATCACCGCCGTCCACCCGCATCGAGGTGCTCACCGAGGGGATACTGACCCGGCGCATCCAGCACGACCCGGAACTTGCCGGGGTGGGGCTGGTCATCTTTGATGAATTCCACGAACGCTCCATCCATGCCGATCTGGCCCTGGCCCTGTGCCTGGATCTGCGCCAGCTGCGCGATGACCTGCGCCTGCTGGTCATGTCCGCCACCCTGGATGCCGGGCCGGTGGCGGAGCTGCTCGGCCAGGCGCCGCTGATCACCGGACATGGCGCAAGTTTTCCAGTGACCACCGACTATCTCGACCAGGAACCGGCAGGCAGGATCGCCGCGGTCACGGCGCAGGGCATCAGGCGGGTGCTGGCGGAACGAACAGGGCGATATCCTGGCCTTTCTGCCCGGCGCAGGCGAAATCAGGGAGGCCCGGGAACTGCTGGCGGAACGAATCAACCATGATACCCTCATCCTGCCCCTGTACGGCAACCTCAGCCAGCAGGAACAGGACCTGGCCATCCTGCCCGATCCGGCCGGCCGGCGGCGGGTGATCCTGGCCACCTCCATTGCCGAGACCAGCCTCACCATCGAGGGCATCGAGACGGTGGTTGACAGCGGCTGGTCCCGCTTGCCGCGCTTTCAACCGGCCAGCGGCATGAGCAGGCTGGAAACGGTGCGGGTGTCCCGGGCCGCGGCCCGCCAGCGGGCAGGCCGGGCCGGCCGCCTGGGGCCGGGCCATTGCCTGCGGCTGTGGACCAGACACCAACATCATGGCCTGGTGCCCTTCCATCCGCCGGAGATCCGCGCCGCGGATCTGGCCCCCCTGGCCCTGGAACTGGCCCTGTGGGGGGTGAGCAGCCCCGGTGAGCTGCGCTGGCTGGACCCGCCGCCGGAGGCGTCCTATGCCGCGGCCCGGGAGCTGCTCATGGCACTTGCCGCCCTGGATCAGACCGGCCGCATTACCGCCGAGGGCAAACGGCTGGCGAGCCTGCCGCTCCATCCCCGCCTGGCCCACATGCTGGTCATGGCCGGGGAACTGGGCCAGGGGGCCCTGGCCTGCGATGTGGCGGCCCTGGTGTCCGAACGTGATGTGCTGGGACAAAGTTCCATGAACGCCAGCGCCGATCTGCACCAGCGGTTGACCTTGCTGGCCCGGTTCCGCCGCCGTGGTCCGGCAGGGGTCCGGGAACAGGGCGGCGAGGTGCAGGCCTGCCGCCGGGCGGAGCAGCTGGCCGGTCAGTGGCGGCAGCTGCTGGGCTATAAGGACAAGGGATATGATGAAGAGATGGCGGGCGTGGTGCTGGCATTTGCCTACCCGGACCGTATCGCCGCCCAAAGGCCGGGTCAGCGGGAGCGCTACCAGCTGGCCGCGGGCCGGGGCGCCTTTCTGCCCCCCGGCGATCCCCTGGCGGCCAGCCCCTATCTGGTGGCGGCCCAGCTTGACGCCGGCCGCCAGGAGGGGCGCATCTTTCTGGCCGCGCCGGTCGATCCGGCGGAACTGAGATCCTGCCAGCCGGGACTTTTTCACCGGCAGCAGCAGGTCAGCTGGGATGACGGGCAGCAACGGGTTACGGCGCTCAGGCGGGAATATCTGGGCAGACTGGTGATTGCCGAGCAGAATCTGCCCCAGGCCGATGAAGAGCAGATCCTGCAGGCCATGGCCGACGGCATCCGCCGGATGGGGCTGGAATCGCCTGCCGTGGAGTGCGGAGGCCCGCCGGCTGCAGGCCCGCATCAACTGCCTGCGGGAGTGGCAGCCGGAAGGCAACTGGCCCTGCCTGGCAGACGGGCATCTGCTGGCGGATCTGGGCTGGCTCACCCCGTATCTCGGGGGCATCACCCGGCGGGACCAGCTCAGGCAGCTTGAGTCTCACCGCCATCTTCAGCGCCATGCTGACCTATCAGCAGCGCCAGGAACTTGAGCGGGCGGCCCCGGACCGGCTGGAGGTGCCCAGCGGCTCCCGCATCCGCATCGACTACCGGCCCGGTGAAACGCCGGTGCTGGCCGTGCGGCTGCAGGAGATGTTCGGCCTGCAGCGAGACCCCGGCCATCTGCCACGGCAGGGTCAAGCTGCTGCTGCACCTGCTCTCCCCGGCCGGGCGGCCCATCCAGGTCACCGCTGATCTGGCCGGCTTCTGGCAGCGCGCCTACCCGGAGGTGAAAAAGGAACTCAAGGGAAGATACCCGAAACACCACTGGCCGGATGATCCCCTGGCCGCCCGGCCCACGGCAAGGACGAAGAAACGTTCCAGCGGGTGAGTGTTCCACCGTTCCAACGTTTAAGCGTTAAGAACGTTCCCACGTTGGAACGCTGGAACGTTCGTTACAGCTGCACCTCGAAATCAAGCGTCGCATCGGGCAGCAGAAAGACCGGCCGCCGGGCCTTGACCTTGACCTTGCCGCCATGGCCCTTGTACAGCAGGTTGATCTTGATGTCATCCACCGTGTGCACCTCCTGGCCGTCCATGGCCAGGACCACGTCGTCTTTCCTTCATGCCGGCGGCTTGGGCCCCGCTGTTGGGGGAAAATCCCTCAATGGTCGGGCCGGCCTCCTTTTCAGCCAGCATGACCCCCAGCGCGGGAGCCGGCGGCAGATTCACCTGCGTCGGAGAAGAAAACATAATCCGCCTCATCGGTGGTCAGCTCACCCTGCTGCACATTGACCAGCACCGCCTGCTGCACGGGAACCCGCCTGGTCACCCGGGGGGGAATGGCATTTTCCTTCACCACATGGCCGGAACCGGCAATGATGACCATTTTGGCCTGGGGATGCGCGGTCAGATAATCGGCAATGGACTGGGACATGGTTTCGTCCCACAGCACCTGGGACTCGACGAAATTTGTCATTTTCTGGTCGTTTTCATGAAAATGCGGCCCGCTGTGGCTCTGGAAGACCTGGGCCAGACGCTGGCGGTAGCCCGGCATGGAGAGATCGCGCTCCTCCGGCAGGGCTTGCTGCATTTCCGGGGATAGTCCGGCAATGCCGCCATCCCGGAAGGTAGTCGCTGACAATGTCCTTGTCAAGGTTCAGGCCGATGACCGGCAGTTTGTGCTGCCGGGCATACTGCAGGATATCCCGGTAAAAACGGTAGTCATAGCCCCAGTTCTTGAAGTACTGGGCATCCTTGAGGAACTGCCGTTCGTCGATGTCACCCTTGACATAGGCGTCAAGGGCCGGCTGGCTGCTGCGGTTAAACATCTCCATGCCCACGGCCACCTCCGGATACCGCTGGTGGATGGCCTGCAGCACCCGGAACTGCAGCACGTGATCAGCCTGGTTCACATGGGTCTCCCCCACATAAACCACCCGGTTTTCCGCAACGCTGTCCATGATGGCGTCAAAATCAAGACTCTTTGCCACGGCAGCGCCCCGGGGCGGCTGATCGAGAATATAGCCGATGCCGTAGTCGGACTCGGGAACCCTCTTTTCCGTGTTCCTGCCATCCTCGAAATGCAGATAGCCGTACTTGCCGTAGTGGCTCAGCTTGCGGGCGACCGCCGCCACCTGTTCCATGCTCTGGGCCTGCACCAGCACGGCAACCAGGCCCGGCGCCAGGGGGTTCTCCCGCACCTCCAGGGTAAAGCCGGTGGCCGGGAAAGCCGGTTTGGCAAAGAGCCCCAGGCCGGCCTTGGAGCCGGTACCCAGAAACAGCAGATTTTTCACCCCCAGGTCATGCGTATCAAGCTCGCTCTCCGTGACCATGGCACAGCCCATCTCTTCCAGCATGGGCCGCAGCGGCGCAAAGATCTCTTCGCTGCCGTCCGCCAGCACGGCAATCTTCTCCACCCCGCCCTGGAAGCGGGACCATACCGCGGGCAATTCGTCCGGCACCAGGCTGCGCATCAGATCATAATCAGGATCAATCTCCATGGTGGGCGGCATACTGGTGAGAGAAAAGGAAACCGGCGTTTTTGCCTGGGTTACGGTAATATCCTGCCGGACCATCTCCTTGCCGTTTTTTACCTGCACCGGCACGGTGAACTGATAGGGAGGGTTATTCTGCTGCACCAGATCAAAGGTCAGTTCCGGCTCACCGTCCTTGATCTCCAGCTTCAATTTCTGCACGGAGAGAACCGGCGCATCCGGCCGCCGCAGCCACTGCTCGAAAAATGGGGTCAGATCAAGGGCCGCGGCCTTGTTGAAACTCTGTTTGATATCCTCCCACGAGGCGTTGCGGAACTTATGCTCCTGGTAAAAATCGCGCAGGGCGGCGTAAAAGACCTCATCGCCCACCTTTTTGCGCAGCATGTGAAAGATCATGCTCACCTTGTTGTAGCCCACCGCCCGGGTCGCCTGGCTGGCGGTGCCGTGGTCGCCGGCATCCTTGAAGTCGGCCACGGTCATGGTGTTGTCGGCCCGCACCAGGCTCTGGTATTTGATCAGCTGGCCTTTGCGGAAATCCACATCCTCACCCTTGTCCGCGGCAAAGGCCTGGTCCGCCAGATAGGTGGTCAGCCCCTCGCACCAGTTGCCCTGCTCATAATCAACCCCCACGGCATTGCCGAACCAGGAGTGCAGCACCTCGTGCCCCAGGGAAGTTTCCGTGATAAAGGGCAGGCGCACCACGCTCTGGCCCAGCAGGGTGAAGGTGGGCATGGCAAAGCCGGTGGGCAGCCGGTTTTCCACCACCGAGTAGCGCTTATAGGGATAGGGGCCGATGAGCTTTTCATAGCGCTCCAGATAGCCCCTGGTCTTTGCCCCGTACTGCTCGGCAAATTCCCGGTCTTCCGGGAAAAAATAGGTGGCGACCACCGTGCCGCCGGCCATCTTCTCCTCCCGCACCTGATAGGGACCGGCAATGAAATGGACAAAGGTCTGCGGCTGGGCTGAAGGAAAACGACACCTTTTTTGTCTCGCCCGACTGCTGGTAACTCATCTCATCCGCTTCGGAAACCGCCGAGAAATCAGCGGGAATTTCGGCAATGAGGCTCATCACCGCAGGCTGCAGGGGAAGAGGGTACCAGGGGTCAAGCAGCACGATCCCCTGGCTGTCGATCATGGAGCTGGCGGAAGAACCCGGCTCGATTTTTCTGGTGAAGGCAATGTCCGCCGCCGGCTGGCCTCCCTGGGCGGCAAGCGACAGCAGGCCGTCCTCGCCGATAGTGACCTCCTGCCTTTCGCCGTCTACCGTAACGCTTGCGATCTCCAGCCCCCCGGTCTGCAGCATGAGCGGTTCACCCGCTGCCAGGTTGAAGCGAATTGTGCCGCGCAGAAAATGGCCGGCCGGATCAAAGGAGACGGCGAGATCGCCACGCAACTCCCCGGCAGAGGCAGATCTTGCGGCAAACAGGGGAAACAGGGCGAGAAAAAAAAGCAGCGACAGAAAAAAGGCAGCGGGGTGGCAATCTGATTTCATTTCAAAAACCTTGTGTGAAGAGGGTGAAAAGAAGGAATGCATCTGGCAAGAGAACGTCTCCTCTGTTGATTTATCACATGGAGATGATTACTATCAATAATGTTCCACTTACGTCAACAAAACTACCTTGAGCAATACAGGAAAAGCAATGGACAATTTCAAAAATACCTGGACAGTGGAAATGGCCATGGCCGTGGTTGAAAACAAGACCATTGACAGCAAAATCTGGTCTGAAGCCGTTGAATGGCTGCTGCTTTACGGCCCCCCCGAGATCAGGGAAGTGCTGGGCCAGGCCTCCCATACGGCAACCAGCGCCTGTTATCCCGACCTGAAACCTTCGGGATGCACCCCGGACGGTGAACCCTGCTATCACCTGGATGACATCGCCGCCTCCCTGGGCATCACCAGGGAAGAGGCCATCCAGAAAATGACCGAACTGGAAGAGATCCACGGTTTCCGTCACCTTTACGAAGATGAGGAGACCTTCAAGATTCAGTAGCAGGGGCTGCGGCCGCTAGGTTTTTTCCACCTCAAAGATAATCCCCTCCGGGGTCTTCTGCCTGGAGACAATCCGGCCGTCGGCATTGACCACCACCCGCTCCATCCTGGCTGCCTGGGCCATGGTGCAGATGAAGCTGAAACGCATGCCCGCCCTGCTCTCTCTCAGACGCAGCCTTGCGTCCTTGTAGCCTTTTCAGCAGTCGCCCCGGTAATCCGCTCGTTCCATTTCCCGAACCTGTCATTGACGTTTATCCAGAGCCCAGCCGCGATGAGGCGGGCTTACCGCTTTCCACGCACTGCCAGAGCAGTGCGTTGCCAATAACAATAGTGAAAACCTGCTCAATAATCAAGGCAAACCAGAAAATTTGGCGTGGAAAAACAAGCAGATCGCGGCGCTTGCCTGTGCCGGATAAAAAATCGGGCGGCCGCAATAAGGCTCCCTGGAAAAACAGTCGCAACATTCAGCCCGGCGGCTTACAGACCGTATAATTTCAGCTTTTCCCACAGATTCTTGCGGCTGATGCCCAGCAGCTGGGCGGCCTCGGTTTTATTGCCGTCCGTGCGGCGCAGGGCCCGGACAATGCATGATTTTTCCGCACTGGCCACGGCCGCGGCAAGCTGCAGATTGTCGTTTGTGTCCGCTTCGCAGGCCCCGCTGATATCCGGCGGCAGATTCCAGGGCTGGATCACCGGCGAGGTGGCAAGCACGGAAACCCGCTCGATGATATTTCGCAGCTCCCGGACATTGCCCGGAAAATCATAGGATTGCAGGGTGGCCAGGGCCTCGCCGGACAATTGCAGCGACATGCCCCGGTCCCGGCTGAACTGGGCGAGAAAATAACGGCTCAGTTCGACAATATCCTCCTTGCGGGCCCGCAGCGGCGGCACCACAATGGGGATGACCTGGAGGCGGTAAAAGAGATCCTCGCGGAATGAACCCTTTTTCACCTCATCGGCCAGATTCCTGGCCGTGGCGCAGAGAACCCGGACATTGATGGGAATGCTTCTGGTGCCTCCCACCCGTTCGATCTCATGCTCCTGCAGCACCCGCAGCAGCTTGGCCTGCAGATCAAGGGGCATGTCCCCTATCTCATCCAGCAGGATGGTGCCGCGGTCGGCCAGTTCGAACTTGCCCGCCTTGCGGGCCGCGGCGCCGGTAAAGGCCCCTTTCTCATGGCCGAACAGCTCCGATTCCATCAAGCCCTCCGGGATGGCCGCGCAGTTGATGCGGATATAGGGCTGGCCCGCCCGCCTGCTGCCATAGTGAATGGCCGCCGCCACCAGCTCCTTGCCCGTGCCGCTCTCTCCGGACACCAGCACCGTGGCATCGGACAGGGCCACCTGGCCGACCAGCTTGAGCATGTCCTGCATGGCCCGGGAGCTGCCGATAATCGGCACCCGCTGGTACCGGCTGTCCTCCTCCAGGGTGACGCAGCGCACCTTGATGGCCTGAATTTCCAGCAGCCGCCTGAGGCGGATGGTCAGGTCATCCATGTCAAAGGGCTTCAAAATATAATCCGCCGCGCCCTTTTTCAGACAGGCCACGGCATCCTCCGTGCCGCCATAGGCGGTCATCAGAATGACATCCGTATCCGGGGACAGCCGCTTGATCTCCTCCAGCAGCCGCGCCCCGTCCAGCCCCGGCATGCGGATATCGGACAGCACCACCTGGTACTTGTTCTTTTCAATCAGCTGCAGGGCCTTTCTGCCGTCCTCCGCCTCATCGACCTGCCAGCCGTTCTTGACCAGCCGGTCACCCAGGGTGATACGCATGATCTCATCGTCTTCAGCCAGCAGAATCCGGGCAGACGGCAGCTCATTTACTGATGTCATGATCTTTTTCCTCATTGTCCGCGCAGGTCTGTTCCGCCGGCAGTTCAACCATAAAACAGGCGCCCCTGCCCTTCTCGCTTTCCACCCGGATCTCCCCGCCCATGCGTTTCACCAGGGCAAAGGTGACGGAAAGACCGAGACCCGTGCCCTCCCCCACCTCCTTGGTGGTAAAGAAGGGATCAAAGATTTTCTGCAGGTTTTCCGGGTCAATGCCCACCCCGGTGTCGCTAAAGCGCAGGATGATCCTGCCGCCGCTCGCCCTGCTTGACACGGTAAGGGTGCCGCCGCCTGGCATGGCATGGATGGCATTGATGCCGATATTCATCACCACCTGCTTCATGGCCTCCACATCCACGCAGCAGGGCCGGGGCAGGTGGAGATCCAGGATCAGCTCGATGTTTTTCAGGCCGTAGCCGAGCAGTTCGAAACACTCGCCGATCAGCCCGTCCACATCCACCTGCTGGGGACGCAGCGGCTCCCGGCGGCCGAAGTTCAGCAGCTGCCGCACCGTATGGCGGATGCGGTCGAGCCCTTTGGCCAGCAGCGGCAGATAGCGGCGATTCTGCGCCAGGTCATCCGGGCTCTCCTGCATGCTTTTCACGCAGTTGAGCATGCCGGCCAGGGGGTTGTTGATCTCGTGGCCCACCCCGGCCACCAATCGGCCCAGGGCCGCCAGCTTCTCATTCTGGAAGACCTGCTCCTGGGTGCGGTTCAGCTCCTGCCGGGAAAGGGTGAGCCGCTGGCAGAGATCCTTGAATTTTTTCGTTAACTTGCCGATCTCATCCTTTTGCGCCGGCAGCTGGGCCAGCTCCTCCGGGGCGATGTCGCCCGGATAACGGTCCATCATATCGGCCAGATCCCGCAACCGGTGCACCACCAGTTTATCCACCAGCCAGAAAAGAAAAATCGACACCACGCAGATGGTCGACACCGCGATGAAAAGCAGCAGGTGATTATTTTTTCTGATGTCCGCATAGGCCCAGCCCATGGGGATGGTGACACTGAGTCCGCCGCGGATATCGCCCACCTTGTAACCCTGCTCCACATGGCATTCCAGGCAGGAAGGCTCGATCACCAGGGGAGCGATATAGCGCAGCTGCTTCTGGCCTGCCCGGTCCTGGATCTCCATCATCTCCTGCTCCCCCTGTTTGAAGCGGAGCAGACTGCGCCGCTCAAAATCATCCGGGGCATTGGCCGGATTGAGCGGGTGCAGGCTGACCACCCCGAACTGGCCCAGACCTTCCCGGGCCGCATAGAGGGACAGCTCCCGGGTAACCATGGCCGGGTTGCGCTTCACCAGTTTTTCGCCGCCGGCGGTGACGATCTCGGCATCCGGCAGAAACGGACTGACCGCCACCCCCTCCTTTTTCATGAAAAAGAGGCCGTTGTGATCAGCCACCCACTTTCTGGTGAGCCGCAGCTGTTTGTAGAGCATGCGGGCCTGGCTGGCGGCCTGGGCCACCACCAGATCTTCCTGGAAGGAGGAGGTGCGGTAAAAGGTTATGCCGTAGGAGACGATAACCACCGCGGAGATGGCGATGATGAATTTGGTTTTGAGCTGCATGGCACTTCAGATGGTAACAAAAGACACCATGCCTTGGCAATCTTTTGTCACCGGTTGGTAACGTCAGCACTTCTGATGGCGAATCTTGATATCGTATGGGGCAGCCGCTATTTCCGCAGCCCGAGGATGGATGTTGTAGGGGTACCCCTTGTGGGTACCCTGTTACTTCCCAGTCCCTTAGGGCTTATCCTGCAGTTCCGGATACAGCTTTTTGGCGCATTCCGGGCAGATGCTGTGGCTGAATTCCGTGCCGGAGTGCTTGCCGAGATAGGCTTCCAGCTGCTGCCAGTAGCCCTTGTCGTCGCGGATTTTCTTGCAGGCCGAGCAGATGGGCAGAAAACCGCTCAGGGTCTTCACCTTGGCCAGGGCGTTTTCCAGCTCATGGATCAGCTCCTCGCGCTGGTCATAGAGTTTCTTGCGCTCCACAATATCCCGCTGCAGTTTGGTATTGGCCTCGCTGAGGGCCAGGGTCCGTTCCGCCACCAGTTTTTCCAGATCCTCCTGCTGCTTGACCAGATGCGTCTCCGTCCGCTTGCGCTCGGTGACATCATGGATGATGACGATGATAAACCGCTGGCTCAGATCGGTGACCGCCACCAGGTTCAGCAGAATCTGCCGGTCATGCATGAACAGCGGCCTGTCCTCACCCACCGTGACCAGCTCGGTGCCGGCCTGAAAGAGCAGCTTGGCGATAAAGGGGTGCTGCTCTGCTGCAAAAAAATTATCAAATCGCCGGGAGAGCACCTTTTCCTCGGCCAGGCCAAGCAGCTTACAGGCGGCCTCATTGGCATAGACGATTTTGCCCTCCGGCGTGAGTTCGAAAAAGGCGTCGGAGATGCGGTTCAAGGCGATCTCAAAGTGTTTTTTGGTGGAAAGAAGCTCCTTGGTGATCTCCCGCTCAAAGATGCTCCCCGAGCCGATGATCTCCCCAGTCGGTGGAGATGTCCGCCGGCCGGCGGCCAGGCCAAGCACCTTTTTCACGTGCTCCCTGATCTCCTTGAACGGCCCCTTGGCGATGCAGGCATCGGCCCCGATTTTCTTGACATCGACCTGTTCCTCCGCCGCTATTGCCGAGAAAATGACGAGATAAACCTCCTCCATCTCCGGCAGGCTGCGCACAATGCGGCACAGCTTCTCCCCATTGATCTTGGGCATTACCAGATCAACAAAGATCACATCAGCAGGAAAGCCGCTGAGAACTTCCAGGGCGTCCAGACCGTCAACGGCCGTATAGACCTCATAGCCCATCTCCTCCAGCATATGGCTCATCAGCCGCAGGATGACCGAGTTATTGTCCACCACCAGAATTTTTTTAATCTCTTTCGTGTCCATAAAACGACCAATCCATCAAAATGACAGGCTATTCTTTCAGAAAAGCAACAGAAAAAAACATAGACAAATTGCCGGTTCCTGTCAATGCTGAAGCCCTGTGTCACAGAAAATGTCTACCAGCCGCTCAACGTCAGCCCTGCCTGGCGTGTCTGGCCTTCGCTGGTCACCCTGACCGCCGCCCTGCCGGGCAAGCGGGCATTTGTTTTCGCAGATGCCGCAGCCGATGCACAGTTCATCCACCACAAAGGGCTGCAGCACGGTCACGGTGTCACCCCTGGCATTAACCACCTGCTGCGGGCGGAACTTGATGGCCTTGTCCGGGGTCGGGCAATGCTCTTCGCAGACAATACACGGGATGCCCTTGGCATAGGGCAGGCAGAGATTTTTGTCAAAAAACGCCCGGCCGATGACCGCGGCGTGCTTGGCGGGCAGGGCCAGTTTCCTGATGGCCCCGGAGGGGCAGACCTGGCCGCACAGGGTGCAGTTATACTCGCAGTAGCCGATGCGGCTGCGCACCAGGGGGGTGAACATCCCCTCAATGCCGGCTTCGAGCAAGGCGGGCTGCAGGGCATTGCCGATGCACACCTTCATGCACTCGCCGCAGCGCACGCAGCGGCCGAGAAACTCGTCCTCGGCCAGGGCGCCGGGCGGCCTGATCAAGAGCGGGTCCGGCCGGCGGGCTAAGCGGTCTGCCCGGCAGGAAAAGCGGCAGCAGCGCACCCGTGGCCACCGTGCCGGCAAAGGCCCGGCGGGTCATGCCGTGGGAACTGGCAGCCAGTTGCGGACGCTGAAAGGAGAAATGAATCCGGTTGCGGGGGCAGAGGGCGACACAGTCGAGACAGAGATTGCAGTCAGCCGGCGAGATCCGCCGGTCCTCAGCGATGGCGCCCATGCGGCAGATGGCGCGGCACTGCCGGCATTTGCCGCACTGCTCGTCTCCGCCGTGAGCCGTGAGCCAGGAAAAACGGGAAACCAGGGCCAAGCAGACCGCCCAGGGGGCAGAGGTTGCGGCAGAAGAACCTGCGCTGCCAGTGGTTCAGCACCAGGACCAGGGCAAGGAGCAGCAGGGACAGGAGGCCCAGGCCATAGACCCGGTGGCTGAAGGGCAGCACCGTGTTTTTTAAAAAGTCATAGACCGGCTCAAGGGCGGCATTGACCCAGTCCGGGGCGTGCAGGTAAGTGAAGGTGAAAAAAGAGGAGACGGCAAAATCAAAGGCCGGATAGACGGCAAAGGAAAAGGCGCGCACCAGCAGGGAAAAGGGGTCCAGATAACCGGCCAGGGGCAGGCCGAGCAGAGCGGCCACCAGGATGAAAATCAGCAGGTAATATTTGACCGGGCGCAGGTCTTTGCCCACCGTTCCCTGCGGGGGCCGGATGACGGCAGCCGCGCCATCCACCAGGGCGCCCATGGGGCAGATCCAGCCGCAGAAAGAACGGCCGAAAACCAGGGTAAAGACGAGGGTAATCAGCGCCGGCAGCATGAGGGCAATGATGGTCTTGCCTGCGAAGATGGCGGCCAGGGCCAGCAGCGGATCAATGCGAAAGAGAATATTGACGGCATACTCCAGCTCGTCGGAGCCGCTATAGTCCGTCTTGATGAACAGAAAGAGAAACAGGGCGAAAAACAGCAGCTGGCTCAGCCGGCGCCACAGATAGACCGGGATTTTGCGGTTGCGGACCATGGGCGGCTCAGGCGGTCAATACCTTGATCTTGGCCAGGTCCATCTCGCCCAGGCCCATGTTATAGGCAGCCACGGTGGAATCGATGTCAGCCGGCTGCAGATCGAAAAGGGTGGTGGCATAGGCGTCCGCCGCCACCGGGTCCGCTGAGGCGATCAGGGTGTCGAGCTGTTTCACATCGTTGAGATCGCCGCCCTGGGGGCCGTTGCGCAGCAGGATGCGGGTGGCGTCGATCACCGTGAGCTTCGGCCTGACGACCGTGGCCAGATCAGCCAGCTTCTGGCCGAGATCGTGATGCATGTCGCCCCGGTTGCCGCCGATCACCCCCATGCTGTTCTTCAGCCCCAGGGTCAGCCGGCTCAGGCCATGGTGCTTGGCCACCGGCACGTTGATATAGCAGTCCGCATCCAGGGCGTCCTTATAGATCTCCCAGCTGGTCAGCGATTTTCCCCTGGCAATCTCCACCGGCACGAATTTACGGTTGTCCATGTGGTCGATTTTCAGCCGCCGGTCATCGAGGCCGGCCAGGGCAGCCTGGATGCCGCTGTTGGCGTAGCAGCGCCGGGCCTCATTGCAGGAGCGGTCAAAAATCAGCACCTTGCCCGCCCCGGCCTGCAGGGCCAGGCTGGCCAGGGCCATGACCACCAGGGGATTGGTGTTGGCCGCCTGCTCGGGTTTGCGGTCCCAGCCCATGTTGGGCTTGATCACCACCTTGTCGCCTGCTTTGACGAACTGGCCCATGCCGCCCAGGGGAGCCAGCACCCGGGAGACGAGGGCCGCATAGTCCGCGCCCTTGGCCACGGAGAGTAACGGCTGGGGCCTTTCGGCCGCCAGGGCGCTGGGGATGATGCGGAACTGGGGCACAGCCAGGGTGGCCCCGGCTGACCAGAGGAAAACATCCTTGATGAACTGCCGTCTGTCCATAAAATCCTCCTTCGGGGGTTGCGATGTAGGGGCACCCCTCGTGGGTGCCCTCGGATTGGGCTGCCCATTGTTTGCCGCTGTCCGGGTAGTTCAGGACACCCGTGATGTCCACTTCGGTGCCCGCCGGGCATGAGGGCACCCACAAGGGGTGCCCCTACAGTTCTTTCATGTTGCGGGTTCATGCAGGGGCGGTTCGCGAACCGAACCCTCATTAAAAGGGACTATACGGACCGCCATGACCTGCAATCCGGTGATCGGTTACGAAGTCAGTTGCAACTGCCGCATATCATATCAAGGCCGGCCGGGGAAAGCAATTCTCCTGTGCCGAAGGAACTGACGTTTCAACGTTCGAACGCTTAAACGTTGCAAGCGATTGAAACGCTTGAACGTTTGCTTGAGCACCCATCAAGCCGCAACTGGAAACGACGGGCAGAGTTTTTTTACCTGGCTAAATTACGTTGTTAACATTTCAGACTTTGTGTAGATATCAAGAAACTAGATGCTAACTTGTTATGCTCAAAGACAAAACATGCCAAACATGAACAATATTGATGAGTTATCTGAACGTGAATTGACACGCGTTTTAACTTATGCTGGTTTCGTAATGGTCGCATTTGAATTGATCAAAAACCTCATTGTGAAGCCAATCAAGTTATTCTATCAAGATACGACCTTTAGCGGTATGCCATTTAAATCCTATAAAGAAGACGTACGATTCCGACACAAGAACGAATTCGAAGCATGCCTTTTATACCTGAGGGATTTGATGAAGTCATTGACTCGGAAGACATGCTTGCAATTCAATCGTTAAGAATGCACAGGAACGATTTAGCCCATGACCTACCAAGCAGGCTGTGCGATATAAAAATACAAAACTATGAGTCGCTTTTTGAAAAAGCAAAAAATGCCCTTTTTAAACTCAGTAATCACAACACGTATGTAGAGATCGGAGCAGACCCTAGGTTCAAGAATAAAGGGATTAACTGGGACACCTTGAAAGGTCCAGAATTTCTGCTATTTGAGGAGGTCCTTAATAAAGTGAAAATCCTGCAAATAGATAAGGACAAAGCATAACCAATCCCTATCCACCACAAAAATATCATGAAAAAAATAAAGAGTTCCAAAATGATCATCAGATCTGAATTCCCTGCAGATATTAATACAATAGACGCCGTCACCATCGCTGCCTTCAAAAATCACCCCTTCAGTCATCAAACCGAACAGTTCATCGTCAAGGCACTGCGGAGTGCCGGGGCGCTCTCTCTTTCGATGGTCGCGGAGCTTGACGGACAGGTGGTGGGCCATATCGCCTTCTCGCCGGTAACAATTTCCGATGGCAGCCCGAATTGGCATGGGCTCGGACCGATCAGTGTGCTGCCGGAATATCAACGGCAGGGCATTGGCAAGGCTCTGGTGCAGGAAGGGCTATACAGGCTGAAAGCCTTGGGCAGCAACGGGTGTGCTCTCGTCGGGGACCCAGGTTTCAATCAACGCTTCGGCTTTCGCAATATTCCGGGTTTCATTCATGAGGGTATTCCACAGGAGGTTTTTCTTGCCCTGCCGCTTGCTGAAAAAATTCCGCAAGGCACAGTCGAGTTTCACCAGGGGTTTTGGGCAAAAGGCTAAAATCAATCTTATGAGCACAATGGAAGAAACTCGCTGGCACATGAAGCCAAATAATGCAAAAGCAATAATGCTCGCCAAGCGGCAATTAGCTGAATTGGTCTGTGATGCGGTGAACCTGGAGGGGATTTCTTTTACCCTGCCGGAAATCCAGACATTGCTGGATGGCATTACCGTTGGCGGACATAAGGTAACTGACCAGCAGATAGCCCTGAATCAAGCTGAAACCTGGCGGGCCTTATTTTCGTTAATAGAAAATAATGAGTTTGCGATCACCCGTGAACGAGTCTGCGCGCTGCATCGCATAGCTGCCAGGGACGAGGCCTTGGAGTGGGGAAAGTTCAGATCCGGCGGGGTGACAATCGCCGGAACGGACTATATGCCGCCACCGGCGGCTTCCCTGCCGGAGTTGTTTGCCAAAATGGTGCATGAAGCCTCCGGGATTGCCGACATTTATGACCGAGCCATCCATTTTTTTCTCACCATGGCGAGATGCCAATTTTTCTATGATGTCAATAAGCGCATGGGGCGTTTTGTCATGAACGGGCTTTTGTTAAGTTGCGGCTTCCCTGCTATTAATCTGCCGGCCAAGCGGCAACTTGAGTTTAATCAATTGATGCTCCCTTTTTACGAAACCGGTGATCAGCAACAGATGAACGCCTTTCTCCGTTCCTGCCTGGAGGAAAAAGTCATAAAAATCATGAAAGAATAATGAACTCGTGGGGCATTAGAAGTTATAACAGTACCGTTTCTCTGTGATCTCTGTGCGCTCCGTGGTGAAAAAAGCCTTTTTATGAGTTAACGGCACTTGTCATATCTCATCTCTGCAACGACCGATGCCGCCCGGCCTCCGCCCTCACACAGCCACCTTCCGCCTTCTGCCATTTCTTGATGATCTGCATGATTGATCGCACATGGGCGCAATCGCATTTGACCGGACACGGTCTGGTTTCACTTTTGATGAGGCAGTGCCCCGGGCATTTTTTACCGCCGGCGGCCCTTTCCGTGTAGACCGGACCGTCATAGAGATGCTGCAGGGTCTCCACGCTGATGGACAGGGTGGTGCCGCAGGAATGGTTGAAAAGAAACAGGCCCTTGCTCAGATTTTCGAACAGCACCTGATAACCGATGAGCTGCAGGCACGGGTCTGCCAGGAAATCCGTGTAATCAAACCATGTTGTCCGGCAGGCCGGGCACTGCTTGAATATCTGCTCCATTGTCACTCCTCTGCTGACTATTTCCGGCACAGGTCCGTGATAGCCGCGGCCGGACCGCTCAGGCAGTCGACAAGTTCCTGCTGTTCGTCTTGATTCAACTGTGCCCCGTATAAGACCATGTTGCCCACTGTTCTTTTCCAGGAGCTCTTACTTTTTTTACCCAGGCTCTCACAGATCCGGGTCACGTAATGGCACACTTCACAGCGGGTGGTGATCAGGTTGGCGCACGCTTCATCCGCCCCGGCGGAAGAGCTTGCGAAAACGAGCAGGCCGGCAAAAACAAATATGGTCTTGGCGCGCAACATCAAAATATCCCCATTATCCTTTCCATGAATTTACGATACGCCTATTATTGCTATGGTAAAATTCCGGCAAATGCAAGAAAAAACCCTAACTCGCCACGGGATTGATGTCTCTTTTCTCCCGCCCGCCCTTTGTTCCGGCGATGTTTGCCCGCTGCCGGGGTGATTATAAAAAAATAGCATGGTGCAAGCAAAAAATAATGATTATAATCATCTGCACTAAATGGCTTTGCAACAATCATATTTTCTGAAATTGAGGATGAGCATGAGAAAAAAAATCATACGACGGGCAGCATTTATCATATTTGCCGCCACAATCTTCATTTATCCCGGCAACCATTTTTCCCCTGCTGTTGCCATTGCCCAGCCTGCCGAGGCGGAACAGGAGGCCGAGGCCGCCGGCAACCAGCAGAAACCTGATGCTCTGTCCCCCCAGGAAGAACAACTGCGAGAGGAGGCGGAAGCCCCCCAGGGTCCGGACGAGCAATACGTCCCAGGCCCGGGAGATGACGAAAGCCAGCCCCAGGGACCATCCGAAGAGTATGTGCCTGATCCGGGTTATGACGAAAACCAGCCCCAGGGGCCGTCCGAAGAGTATGTGCCTGATCCGGGTTATGACGAAAACCAGCCCCAGGACCCATCCCAAGAGGATGCCCCTGATCCCGGCTATGAAGAAAACCAGCCCCAGGGACCGTCCGAGGAGTATGCGCCCGAACAGGGCGATGAGGCTCAGCCGATGCCGATCAATGAGGAGCAGCCGGCGGAACCCGTAGAGAGCGGCAGCTGACCGGGTTTGCCTTTCGTGCTGCTTGCCCCTTGCCAGCCAGGCAGAGGCGGGATACAGCCCAGCGCGGCAATGCCTGGGCAAATGAGAGTATAGTGGCAGATCATGACTTCAACGCAAACCGCCCCGCAAACCGCTGTTGCCGTTGCTCCGGCAATCCGGCGACGACATCATTGTCCAGGTCATCGGCCTGTGCAAATTCTTCGGCAGCCGCCGCGCCGTGGATAATGTCAGCTTTACCATCCGCCAGGGGGAATGCGTCGGTTTCCTGGGCCCGAACGGGGCAGGCAAGACCACGACCATCAACATGCTGCTGGGCCTGGTGGAAAAAAGCGGCGGGACCATGCGCATCATGCACCTGGACATCCCCGGACAGCAGCAGGAGGCCAAATGCTTCATCGGCGTGGTGCCCCAGACAGACAGCCTGGACCCGGACCTGACCGTGGAAGAAAACCTGCTGACCTATGCCAGCTATTTCAATATCACCGGCCGAAAGGCCAGGGCCAGGTCCGCCGAACTCCTGGAGTTCTTCGCCCTGGCCAACAGACGGCAAGAGATCATCGAGCACCTCTCCGGCGGCCAGCGCCGCAGGCTGCTGCTGGCGCGGGCCCTGATCAACGAACCGAAACTGCTCATCCTGGATGAACCCACCGTGGGGCTTGATCCCCAGGCCCGGCATCTCATCTGGGAACGCCTGGAAATCCTGCAGCAGCAGGGCACCACCATGCTGCTCACCAGCCATTACCTGGACGAGGTGGAACACCTGAGCAACCGGGTGCTCATCCTCGACCACGGCAAAATCGTGGCCCAGGGTGTCCCCCAGCAGCTGATCACGGAACTGGTGGGCATCGATGTCTTTGTCATTGAAGGCACGACAGCGGAACTCGACGCCCTGGAGAAATCCTTCAAACAGTGCGAGGCAACCACGGAACGGGTCAACGATAAACTCTATGCCTACACCCAGGAGGATTGCAGCCGGCTGGAATCCCTGCTGAAAAAATCCCGCAGCTGGCTGCGGCGGCCGGCAAACCTGGAAGACCTTTTCATCCAACTCACCGGCAGATCATTAAGGGAATCATGAATCACCTGCGTTTCTGGACTCTGTGGCTGCGTAACAGCCGGGTGTGGCGCAAGCACGTCATGGCCACCCTGATCGGCAATCTGGGCCAGCCCCTGCTCTTTCTGCTGGCCATGGGCTACGGCATCGGCCACGAGATGCAGACCATCGACGGCCTGACCTACCTGCAGTTTCTGGCCCCCGGCCTGGTCACCTCCTCGGTGATGTACAGCGCGGCCTTTGAAACCACTTACGGCTCCTACACCCGGCTTTCCATGCAGAAGACCTACGAGGCCATTCTCATGACCCCGCTGGGCATTACGGATATCGCCCTGGGGGAGATCTTCTGGGGCGCCAGCAAAGGGTTGCTGTCGGCCATCATCATGCTGGCAATGCTGCCCCTGTTCGGGGTATGGCCATCGGTCTGGACCCTGGCCCTGCTGCCCGTGCTGTTCATGTCCGGGGTCTTTTTCGCCGCCTTCGGGCTGATCATGACCGCCCTGGCCAGCAGCTATGAATTCTTCAATTATTTTATTTCGCTTATCCTGACCCCGCTTTTTCTCTTTTCCGGCATCTTCTTTCCGCTCAAGACCATTGCCCCGTCGGCCAGGATCTTTTTTGAACTGTTGCCGCTCACCCCCATCGTCACCCTCTCCCGCATGCTCTGTTACGGTCAGTTCCATGAGCCCTGGCTGCTCAAAATCACGGGATCGCTTCTCCTGACCCTCTTTACCTGCTGGCTGTCCGTCATTTTTTTGCGCAAGCGGCTGATCCAGTAATGCCCGGGCGGACACCAACCATCGCTGGCCTCCCCCGCAGGCGTCATGCACTGCATGGCTGCCGAGCGGGTTTTGACGAGACAGTCAAAATTTCATAGAGCAAAGGAACGACCCCATGCCCCAAAGCAAACAGCCATTCAAACGGTTTCCCACCGCCCAGGAAGACGCCCATGCCTCAAGGGTCTTTACCCCCAGCCCCGCAGACGATCTCCTCCAGCTACAAGCTGTCCTATACGGATAGCGACTTTATCATGCGTGACGAACTGCGGCCGGTGCGGCTGCAGCTTGAACTGATGAAGCCGGAGCTTCTCCAGCAGGAACACGGCATCAAGGCCACGGTGGTGGTGTTTGGCGGCAGCAGGGTGCCGGATGAGGAAACCGCCCAGCAAAGGCTGGCGGAGGCCGAAAAAATGGCCGCAGGCGATCCGGCCAATGAAATTTTCAGACAGAGGGTGGCGACAGCCAGGCGGATTGTCGCCAAGTCACATTATTACGAAGAGGCCAGAAAACTCGGCAAATTCATCTCGGAGACCTGCCACGCCAGAACCGGCTGCAGACTGGTGGTGATCACCGGCGGCGGACCGGGCATCATGGAGGCGGCCAACCGCGGGGCCTTTGATGCAGGCGCCAAGACCATAGGGCTTAATATCGTCCTGCCCCATGAGCAGGCCCCAAACCCGTACATCACCCCGGATCTGAGCTTCCAGTTTCATTACTTTTCCATCCGCAAAATGCATTTTCTCATGCGGGCCCAGGCCCTGGTCGCCTTTCCGGGAGGTTTCGGCACCCTGGATGAACTCTTCGAGACCCTTACCCTGATCCAGACCAAAAAAATCAAACCGCTGCCCGTGCTCCTCTTCGGCCGGCAATTCTGGGAAAAACTGATCAATTTCGATTTTCTGGTGGAGGAAGGGGTCATCGACCCGGAAGACCTGGATATCTTCCAGTTCGTCGACACGGCGGAAGAGGCGGGCCGGATTATTTTCGAATACTTTAATGCGGACGACCGGTATTGACCAGGAGACAGGAGTCAAATCAGGAGGCAGAAGTCAGGAGACAGAAGACAGAATAAATGTAATGAAATCAATCAATCATTCTGTC
Organism: uncultured delta proteobacterium; assembly: GCA_963729825.1. Lineage (GTDB taxonomy): Bacteria > Desulfobacterota > Desulfobulbia > Desulfobulbales > SURF-16 > SURF-16. Next base: position 32,447 of record CAVSQR010000039.1, read on the forward strand.
TCCTGTCTCCTATCTGCTGTCTCCTGGCATTCTCAGCGGCTGACCATGGTCAAGGCCTGGGCCGGGCAGGCGTTGCGGCACAGCCCGCAGCCGAAACATTGCTCATGGTTGATCACCGCCTGAAACCCGCCGGCGACCTGGCGGCTGGAGATGGCTGAAAACTGGCAGGCATCGGCGCATGTGCCGCAGCCGTTGCACAGCTCTTCGTCCACCGCGGCAACACTTTCTCCCCGGAACATGGTTTCCACATCAAGGGACAGGGTGCGCAGACCGAGGCAATCGCCGGGCTGGCAATTGCAGATGGCCCCGATAAAGGGGGTCATCATGGTCCAGATGGTATGCACCGCGCCGGATTTATCCAGCTCCTCCATCTGGGCAATGGCCTGCTCCGGGGTCAGGGATTCCAGCCCCTCATCCTGGGCCAGGCCGAAATAGCCCATGTCAAGATCCCCATACCAGCACTCGGGGGTATAGCTGACGCTGTAACAGCAGCGGTTTTCCTTCTTCATGGCCGCCCAGCGGCAGGCGCAGGGCAGGCGGACCACGGTGGCGGCCCGGCCGACGATCTCCCGGATGTCCTCAATGGTCACCACCTGGCCGAAATGCTCTTCCCTGGCCTTGGCCACCATCTGGTTGACCAGCCGCGGAGGCAGGGCCTTTTTCTTCTGATAGAGGACCTCCAGACGGCCCAGGGTGACAACCCCGGCATCGATGGTGGACAGGAAAAAATCCTTGATGTAGGCCCGACGCCGCAGGTCCGCCAGCAGATCATTGGCATAATTGGCGGCATTCTTGAACCAGACCTTGCCATCCCCGTGCTTGGTGCAGAATTCACACATTACCCAGTCCTTTCAGCAGGCAGCCTTGCCCTTTTCCTCATTGAGAATCCGGCCGAAGGTGGCGCTCAGTTCATGGATTTTGTAGGGTTTGGGCACCACCCCGCAGAATCCGTATTCTTTGTAATTGGCCATGATCGGATCATTGGCGTAGCCGCTTGACACCACGGCCTTGACGCCAGGATCAATGGCCAGCAGTTTCATGATCGCCTCCTTGCCGCCCATGCCGCCGGCAATGGTGAGATCCATCAGCACGGCATCAAAGGGCCGGCCTTCCTCCCTGGCCTTCACATAAAGCGCGATCGCCTCGCTGCCGTCCTTGGCCGCCGCGGTTTCACAGCCGATGTAACCCAGCATCTCAATGGCTATCTCCCGGACGATTTCCTCATCATCCATGATCAGAATCCGGCCGTGGCTGGCGATGCTTGTTTCCGCCTCCGCCTGCCGGACAGGGGCCGCCTTGTCGGTGGCCGGCAGATAGATAGTGAAGGTTGACCCTTTGCCGAGCTCCGAATCAACGCTGATGATCCCGTCATGTTTTTTGATGATTGAATAGGCGATGGTCAGGCCGAGCCCGCTGCCGGTCCGCTTGCTGGAGAAATAGGGATCAAAGATCTTGGCGAGATGCTCCCTGGATATGCCGGCCCCTTCATCCTGAAAGGCGAGCTCTATATATCTGCCGGCGGGCAGGGTAAGCAGATTATGGGGGGCAATTTCGACATTTCTGGCCCGGATGGTCAGGATGCCGCCGGAAGCCATGGCCTGGGTGGCATTGATCACCAGATTCTGGGTCACCTGGCTGAGCTGCCCCTCATCCACCTCAATGGGCCACAGGTTGTCTGCCAGGTCATAGACACACTTCACCGGTGAGCCGCGCAGGATAAAACTGGTGGAGTCCTTGATCAGTTCGGAGATGGTGGTGGTTTTCTTGATCGGCGCCCCCCCCTTGGAGAAGGTGAGCAGCTGCTGGGTAAGGGTCCTGGCCTGCAGGCAGGCCTTTTCCGTCATTTCCAGGCGTTTGTAGACCTCGTCCTGGCGGTTGAGATACATTTTGGCAAGCGAGATATTGCCCAGGATGGCGGTGAGCAGGTTGTTGAAATCATGGGCGATGCCGCCGGCAAAGACCCCTACCGATTCCAGCTTCTGTCCCTTGAGCAGCTCCTCTTCCATCTTCTTCTTTTCGGTGACATCGCGGAAGATGCACTGGGTGGAAACCGGTTTGCCATCCTGGAATTTGCAGCAGGCATTGCCCTCGATAATAATCTTTTTGCCCTGCTTGGAGACAAAAACCGTGTCAATATAATGCACATCCTCTTCGGAGATGACGCTCTGGAAGGTCTTCCGGCAATGCTCACGACAGTCAGGGGAGATGAGGTCAAAGATGGACAGCCCGGCGATTTCCTCCGCACTGTAGCCGAAGGTCTGCCGCCACGCCTTGTTCACGTATTGCAGCCGGCCATCAGGACGGACGGTTTGGATCAGGTCATGGGCATTTTCAAAGAGGTCCCGGTAGCGCCGTTCACTCTCACGCAGGGCCTTTTCGTTGTGGTTCCGCTCGGTGATATCCCTGAAGATGCCGGTCATGGCCACGGGTCTGCCGTCCACGAACCGGGTCCGGCAGCGGCCCTCCACCACTATTTTTCTGCCGTCCTTGCCCACAAAGATGGTTTCATTGCGATCAAGCGGCTGGCCGTCCAGCAGACATTTAAAGATGTTGCCGCACTTGGCCCGGCACGATTCATCAACAATGTCCATCAGCCGCAATCCGGCGATGTCCTCCTCGCGATAGCCCAGGGCCTCGCGCCAGGCCAGGTTGACATATAAGAAGGTGCCATCCGGGGTGACACTGTGAATGAGATCGCTGGCATTATCGACCAGATCACTGTAGCGCTCCACGGATTCCTCCAGGGCAAGGATGGTTTCCTGACGGGCCCTGCCCTGCTGCTCCAGCTGGCGGACTCGCTCTTCTAACTGTTCGTAAGTTGGTTTCCCGTCCATCAGGAAAATCTCCGCAAGCGGCTGCCTGTCACCGGCAGACGGTCTTTTTTTGACATTGATGCAGCATACCCGCCGACTCAGAGCCCACTGCATCATCCGGAAAAATCAGCGCATGGCTGATGCTGTTACCGCTGCTATTACTGCATAACGGGCCAGCTTACCAGCAAAAACCAGCAGGGAAAACAGGATGAAATTGATACGCAATGCTCCACCGGCCAGGCAGAGCGGGTCACCGACTACCGGAAGCCACGAAAAAAGCAGGGACCATGAACCGTAACGGCGGTAAAACAGCTGCGCCCTGGCAAGAGCGGTCTCATCAATCCGCATGACCTTTTTTATCAAAAAACCAGCGCCCCACAGACCGACAAAATAGGTCGTGCAGGCGCCGAGATAATTTCCCGTTGCGGCCACTGCCACCACATATTCAGGCTGATAACTCTTCAGTATGAGGGTTACCACCAGCCATTCCGAACCCAGCGGAATGACGGTGGAGGCCAAAAAGCTGAGCAAAAATAACGCCGGCAGGCCGTGATCGGCAAGAAAAGTCTCCAAGGGGCTTTCAGCAGCCTCGCGGTGTTATTAGCTGAGCAGCCAACCCGGTCTGCAATTTACACCGCCAGCTGCAGAATTTCGGCAATCACTTCCTTGCTGTATATCTCCCCAATGCCCCACAGGGTGGCCAGTGCCGCGGCATTTGCCGCGATCATGTTGATATCGCCTGCCGGGATATTGGCGTCCGGTAAACGGATCGGGGCGCCAATGGCGGCAAACCACGCCTCCAGGGCCTTGATGCCCGCCGCTGCTCCCTCCACCCCGAAAACCTCCCGGGCAAAGCGTTCAAAGCGTTCCGGCGCTTTTACCGCGTACCACTTCATCCAGGCGGGCATGACGATGGCGAGCCCGGCCCCATGGGCGATATTGTAAATGGCACTGAGAGAGTGCTCTATCATATGGTTGGGGAAACTATACTCCTTGAGCCCGGCCGTGGTCAAGCCGTTCAGCGCCAGGGTCGCGGCCCACATGAATTCCGCCCTGGCGGCGTAATTATCCGGCTCCTGCATGATCACATTATTGGTCTCGATCACGGTCTTAATAATGCCTTCAACCAGCCGGTCCTGCAGATGGGAACCGGCCTGTCTGGTAAAATAGCCTTCAATCACATGGGCAATGGCATCCACCGCACCATAGGCTGAATAGCTCAGCGGCACGGTGCAGGTCAACTCAGGACTCAGAATGGACACCCTGGGGTAAACATGGGGAGAGCCGATATTATATTTCTGTTTTGTCTCTTCGTTGGTGACCACCGCGTTGCCATTCATTTCGCTGCCGGTGGCGGCCAGGGTAATCACCGTAAAGACCGGCAATGCCCTGGTAACTTCCTTGCCGGTAAAATAATTCCAGACATCATCAGCTGCCAGGGCGCCCACGGCAATGGCCTTGCCTTCATCGAGCACCGACCCGCCGCCGACGGCCAGGATGGCATCCACCGCTTCCCGCTTGGCCAGCTCCACCCCTTGCCGGGTATGGGAGATAACCGGATTTGACACCACCCCGCCGAACTCCACATAGCCGATGCCGTTTCTTTTGAGGCTTGCCGCAATACGGTCGAAAAGGCCGGAACGCTTAATCGAGTTCTGCCCATAAACAAACAGCACCTTGCCCATCCCGGCACTTTTCAGCTCCTCGCCGATTGTTTCTTCCTTTTGGCGGCCAAAGACAATCTTCGTCGGATTGTGAAAGACAAAATCAAACATGGCAAACTCCTTTTCCAGCTGCATTTATCATGAATTACCTATCTTTTCTTCCGGGTCAGTATACTATAGCCGGCAATTCATTTCATCTTTTAAGCAAAAACTTATACCACAAGGGTATAAGTTTCGTTTGAGCAGACAAGCTGCTCAACTCAGCTTTATCTTTGCCGGCAAAGGGCCTGAAAACAGACAGCGGCTTACCCATTTGGTCCCGGCAAAATCCTTCTCCTCGCCCGACAACCGGCAGGGTTCTTTGCAAACGGTTCACTTCCCGCATATCAGGAGCAGCGCATGGTTCTCCTGCTCCTTTATTGCTCCCTATTGTTTACTCTTGACAGCCGGAGATTTTGTACGCATACATAGCCAATATCAAAGAGTTATGGAAAATGATGCGGAAAAACACTGGTATCTCTCAAAAAATCCACCAAGGAATACGAATATGAGCAACAACACCTCAACTCCCGCTTCCTCCTCGGCAAAGCACCGGATTTTCTTTCGCCACCTCATCCCGGGCCTGGCCTTACTGGGCACGCTTTCCTTCTCCGGTTGCGCAACCGTTGGCCGGGATTTCCCAGCTTACCAGGTTCCCCGGATCAAAATCGGGGAAACAACCCAGACCGATATACGTTCCATGTTCGGGCCTCCCTGGCGGGTCGGCGTGGAAGACGGCACAAAAACCTGGACCTACGGCAGATACCGGTATGGTCTTTTTGATGAGACGAGCACCCAGGATCTGGTGGTCCGCTTTAACGAGTACGGCATTGTCACCTCATACACATACAATACCACCGAACCACCCAGATAAGCCGTTGTAAAAAATTAACATGGCCAGAGAAATGCGCGGAACGGCACTCTTTTCAGTACCCCCTTGAGGGGTATAAGGAGCCGTAACGAAATTGAACAAATGGCCATTTTCAATTTCGTAACGGCTCCTAAGTTCCGGTTAAAGAGAACCGTACGGACCTGAAAGACCAACAGGGCGGGTAAACTTTCCGGGCCGGCCTGCCCTTATGGTCTTTTGCGCCAGACTGCGGCGGCCATCGTCAGCCAGCCCAGGATAAAGGCCAAATACCTCTTGACCGGACACATTAAATTTGATTTTTCCGTAAATGCATGCTATCCAAAAGAGCCAAAACATGTTTGGGGTGTTTTACCCATCTGCCATATATCGCCGCGGTCAGTTTCGAGGAATATTTCCTTTGCCTGCCGGAATTTTTCCCGCCGGAGTACCTCACCGATAGGTAGAGACAAACATGTTTTTTGCAATTATTCATCTTTAATAACGCAGAGCAAATCGGCTCAAACTGCCTAAATTCAGGACAGCAGAGAAGCGGTTTGTTGAATAACTGACAAGTAATTTAAGAAAATGATTAAAAATACCCTAAGTGCTTCATTGCACGTCATGGGTGAATATCCTGGCGGGGTTGCCATGGCTGCGACACATATACTTTTGGTTGACGATGAAGCGGAATTCGTTGAAGTAATGGCCGAACGTCTGACCATCAGGGGTTATCACGTTTCCTGCTGCTCAAACGGCAAGGATGCCTTGACTCAGCTGGAGCAGCATCCTGATATCGATGTGACTGTGCTTGATCTGAAAATGCCCGGAATGGGGGGTATTGAAACCCTCGAGGAAATAAAAAAGAGGCAGCCTTTAGAGCAAGTCATCATGCTGACCGGCTACTCGACGGTCTCCAGCGCCACAGAAGCCATGAAACTGGGGGCATTCGATTACGTGGTGAAGCCTTTTGACACCGACCAATTAATTGCCCTCATCAATGAAGCGGCGGCCAGAAAAAAAAACTTTACCGATCAGATTCTTGAAGCGCGGCAGAAACCATACATCTCCGCACGCAAAAGGGAACAACTCATCGCTGAAATCACGGAAGCGGCAGCAAAAGGAAAACTCCGCACGCCTGCCGAATAGGCACCCAGCCACCTGCCGGGGTTCTGAGCGCACTCATCGGCAAGCCCGCTGAGCGCTTCACTCCCCTTGCGGCCTGAACCGGCCGCGCTTTTATGCCCCCGGATGCTGTATCCCTCACTAACTCCTCTCCATTTCGGAAATCACCTTTTCCTGCCGGCTCCTCAACCTGTTTATGAAACTTTATCTCTCCGGCAGGACTCACTACGAGTATCGCAGTTGCAGCGCATAACTCAAACATGCAGGAAGTGATTGACAAAGGGTCAGGAAAGGAGCACATTTCATCGCCATGAGCATAAAGAAATTCATATCTTTCTGGATGGGCGGCCTGGCCTTCTGTTTTATTATCCTGGCACTGTCGCTGATCGCCAGCACCACGAAACTGCAGGCCATGAATGCCAGGGTTCTCAAGGATTCCCAGGCCATTGAAGTTGCCCATCAGATTGAAAACGCTATTCTCAGTGAACGGCGGGAGGATCTGCTCTGGCGCGCCACCGGTGATTCTGCTTTTCTTACGGGGAAAGCAAGCTTTGTGGAAAAATCCACTCCCCTGGTCCGGGAACTGACTGACTCTGACTCCTCATCCGGTAAAAGCGGCAGCACCTCTCATATCCGGCAACTCTTTGAGCAATACCGGACCGAGGCCCTTGCCGACCCGAGCCATCCCCTGGCAGAGGTCAGCAGCTCCGCCGACGGACTGCTGCGGGCGGTTGAGGAATTCAGGGAACGGAATCATATCCAGATGACCGAAACCCTGGCACTGAGTAAACGCCTCGACACCATGGTCGACCGCTGGTCAATCGGGCTGATTCTCTTTGTCCTCTGCTTCTCAGCTCTCGGCTCCGTTCTGCTGCTCAAGCGCATCATTATCCCTGCCTTTGCCCTGAGTCGGATGGCTGAGCGCTTCGGCAGAGGGGAATCCGCAGTGCGGGCCAGGGTCTACAACAATGACGAGCTCGGCATGCTCAGCCGTGCCTTTAATGAAATGACCGAGAATATTAATCGCCTTGAGCAGGACCGTCGCCATTTAATCGCCTCCCTGGCCCATGACATCAAGAACCCCATGGTCCTCATCGGCGGCACGGCCAGGAGATTAAAAAAGAAACAGGCCGTGGTTGAAGAAAAGATGCCCCTGCTCAATTGTATCATCGCACAGGCCGATGCGGTTGAAGACCTGATCGGCGAACTTGTGGACACCGTGCGCCTGGAAGACGGAAACGCCGCACTCTCCATGGCGGAGGTGGACCTGCATGATCTGCTCAAGACAATCCTCACCAAGCAGTCAACCATGCTCACCAGCCATCACCTGACCTATGAAGGGGAGCCCTGCCTGGTGTGGGGCGATGCCAGACGGCTGGAGCGGGTCATAAACAATCTTATCTCCAATGCCGTCAAATACAGCGAACGTAACAGCGCCATTGATATACGGCTCCGGCGTGAGCCCGACAGGTGTGTTATCGCGGTAAAGGATGCGGGGGTCGGCATTCCGCCGGAGAAAATTCCCACCCTGTTTCAGCCTTTCAGAAGACTCGCCCAGACCAAGGAAATGGCCAAGGGCAGCGGCCTCGGCCTCTTCTCCGTAAAAAAAATCATCGACGGCCACGGCGGCAAAATCACCATTGCCAGCGAACCGGGCCGCGGCACCACGGTGACGATTGAACTGCCCCTGCACCAGAACGGCTGTCCATGTACCTGACCGGCAAATAAGCAGGACCGCTTGGGGCAATGCAGCCGCCGCAGTTTTTTTCAGCGCCCTTCTTCATCTGCAAAAAATTGTCGCCTGATGCCGGAAAAGACAAAATAGATGCCGATGGCCATGACGAAAACACCGGTCATGATGTTGTCGGACCCATAATAAGCAAAAGAGACAAAAATACTAGCTTCAAATAATTCGAATTATTTTGAAGTATTTTGTAGTCAAAGAAAAACCAAAAGCACATTCCAAAACTAATTGCATAATTCATTATTAAAAAATATTCAGTGTGATTTATTAACAAATAACTTAAAAGGAAAAGTCCACTGATTACAATTGAAATTATTTTTATTCTTTTTATTATTCTACTGCTTTCTAATTCTGTTATTTCTTCAGGATTATTTTTTTTACTTACTACTTTCAGTTTATCAGATAGCGTTAAACTTGAAAGTT
>CAVSQR010000040.1:0-166873 GCA_963729825.1 uncultured delta proteobacterium
GCTTGGAACGGGCCTGATGCTGATTCCGTTCGCATCGGCACAACAGGAAAAGAAAAAATCCGTTTATGACACGACAAAAATTTTGGATTGGAAGCTGACCCCGGAGCGCAGGACCGCGATTGAACTGGGTCTCCCGGAAAAACGAAAAATTTCATTGATGGAAACGAGATCATCCGTGAAATCAAGGATGGCAATATTTAAAAAAGGACTAACGGATCAGGCTCTTCAAGAAAAAGGCCATGGGCAAGTATATACTTTTCACGGCCCAGGTAAGCCAAATCAGATCAAGAACGCGAACCTCAATCTTATTTTCGGGGATGGTGGCCTGATGCCCGATTTCCTCATGGTCCAGTTGAAAGCGCCGAAAAATTTTGACCGGAAATATATCTCGCTCTACGGCGACACCGGCTACGTAACGGCTTTTGTGGGTAAACTCATAGATGCTCCGAACCTCACACTTGATCCGGTATACGATGTTTTCCTTCCAGGTTACTGGAAGAAAGTAGGCCATTGTTTTACGATCAAACCGCACGGCTGGTAAACTCCAGCAGCATACGATACGATTTGGTGCGCCCTGCCGGGCGCACCAAATAAAAAAGGCGCCCTCGGCGCCTTTCTCGGCAATATCAGACGTTTGCGCCTGATGTCAAAACCGTTTTGGAAAAACTTGAAAAACAGAACATTACTATTACCACACATCCGCTCAAGGGAACATCCTCCTTACTTTTTTCACCGCTGCTGTTGATCATTGTGTTGGGCGGCTGGATGTATTTCCTCATGCGGCAGCAAAAAGGCAGCGGGTTTGCCAAAAATAGCACGTTGATCACTCCGGCTAAAAAACTCAATATCACCTTTGAGGATGTGGCAGGTATTCCCGAAGCCAAGGAAGAGCTTGTTGAAACCGTAGAATTCCTCAAAAATTCCGGCAAATTCACCAAGCTGGGAGGACATATTCCCAAAGGGGTGCTCCTTCAGGGCCCACCTGGGACAGGCAAGACACTGCTGGCTAAGGCTATTGCCGGTGAAGCGGGTGTGCCATTCTACAGTATGAGCGGGTCAGATTTTGTGGAAATGTTCGTTGGCGTCGGCGCGTCAAGGGTGCGTAATCTTTTTGACCAGGCCAAAAAAAGTGCGCCCTGTATTATTTTCATTGATGAAATTGATGCAGTGGGAAGAAGCCGAGGAGCTGCAGGCGCGCAAGGTGGGCAGGACGAAAGGGAGCAGACCCTGAATGCCCTGCTGGTCGAGATGGATGGTTTCAAATCAGGGGAAACAGTTATCATAGTTGCCGCAACCAATCGCCCTGACGTACTTGATCCGGCCCTTCTTCGTCCAGGGCGTTTTGATCGACAGGTCAATATCTTACCCCCCGACGTGAAAGGAAGAGAAAAGATTCTCGCGGTGCATGCCAAGAAACTCATCATGGGCAAAGATGTTGCGCTGTTTAAAGTTGCCAAAAGCACCCCGGGTTTTACCGGCGCAGAGCTAGCCAACCTCATGAATGAATCTGCTTTGATGGCGGCCCGCAAAAACAAGAATTTTATCGAAACCATTGATATTGAAGAGGCTAAGGACCGAATTCTCATGGGGGCTGAACGTAAAGGAATGGTTATCACCGAACAGGAAAGAAAGGTGACGGCCTACCATGAGGCCGGACATGCTATTGTTGCTGAATTGCTGCCCGATGCCGACCCGGTCCATAAAATAACTATTATCCCACGAGGAAGGGCAATGGGCGTGACGCAGCAGATCCCATTGGACGACCGACACTCCTATTCGCGGGAGTACCTGAGATCCAGGATAATGACTCTGCTGGGTGGCAGGACAGCAGAAGAAATTATCTTTAACCAATTTACCACCGGGGCCAGCAGTGATCTTCAATCTGCAACAGAAATTGCCACCAAGATGATTTGCGAATGGGGTATGAGTGATCTGCTTGGGCCCCGCGCTTATGTTGTGGCTGACCAGAGTTTTCTCCAGACCGGCACGGTTAAACGCTCATACAGTGAAGAAACCGCACGGGCTATTGATATGGAAATCAACAAAATCATAGAAGATTGCTACCAGGAAACCATGATTATTCTTGAAGGCAAAATTGGCTTTCTCCACAAACTTGCCGAGACACTGCTTTTGTCAGAAACCATTGATGCGGAAGAGGTTAATATCATTCTAAAATCAAATGAGATCAGCAGACAGAACGAAGAAATGTTGCGTGGCAGACAACAGCGAACACGTCCAACATAGTGCCACACATATGTAGCTACACATGTGTGGCATGCAACACTTTCTGCCACACATGTGTGTAGCATTTCCCCTCCCAGATTGAACCTCTATTCATTTTTTTTATTTTTCTCCTTCCTCCTGCCCCCATTCCATTTTACCTGACAATAACCTCGCATCATCTTGGCACCATTTATGCTAAAGGGTTATTCCAAGCAGTATTGCAGGCGTAAGCCACATTCAAAATTCGAGGGCGATTTTTTTCAAGAGCCTGACTTTTTCATTCATTCTCAAAAGGAGAAAGGAAATGGGTTTGAAAACAGGAAAACAAGTTGGCCTAGCTGCATTAATCGCTATGGCAGTACCATTGGGATTGCCATTTAGTGCTAATGGAGAGGTCTTTGAGCTAAGCAGCCTTGCTAACCTATATGAAGGGGTCAGCTTTGATCATGACATGCATATTGAGGCAGTTGCAAACGATTGCTCTTTATGCCACCACCACACAGCAGGTACTCCGCCTAAAGAGCCGACGTGCATCCCATGCCACAAAAACAGCCCCGAAGCTGATTCACCGGCATGCAGCAGTTGTCATCTTATGGAACCGTTTTCCTCTGCCAATCTGGCAATAAGCGAAAAAAATCCACTTCTTCATCACAAAGTAAAACCAGGACTCAAGGCTGCTTTTCACCAGAACTGCATGGGTTGTCACCAAGAAACTGGAGGACCAGTTGGTTGCCAGGATTGTCACGCCATGACCGAAAAGGGTGAAAAATTTTACAACACGGGACAATACGCGCCAAAACCGCGCAAGGATACTGGTCATCATTAAAAATAATGTGAAATTGAGACGAATCCATAGGTGAAAATATGAAAAAATTGAACAGGAGAAATTTTATCAAGGGTAGTCTGGCAGGAGGAATCGCTACTGCCGCTGCCGCCGGTAAAGCCAAAAAAGCTTCAGCTGCCGGGGGTGATTTTGGTGGCTATCCGGACAGCATGGGAGTTCTGGTGGATTTGACCAAATGTGTCGGGTGCCGCACATGTGAAGCAGCATGCAACAAGGAACAAGGCCTGCCTGAACCAGATAAACCCTTTGACGACTTAAGCGTGTTTGATGAACATCGCCACGGGGGCTTACCCCGCCGTACAACAGAAAAGGCTTACACTGTGGTAAACCGCTACAATGTTGAAGGACGTGAACACCCTCTTTTTAGAAAATTTCAATGCAATCACTGTAATGAACCTGCTTGCCTGACCTCTTGTTTTGTAAATGCCTATACAAAAACTCCCGAAGGTGCGGTTATCTACAACCCCAAAGTATGTGTCGGTTGCCGCACATGCATGATTGCCTGTCCATTTTATGTTCCCGCCTACAGTTATTCCAGCGCCATCAACCCGGTTGTTAAGAAATGCATCATGTGCTATGACACCCGCCTTAAATTCGGACGCCCCCCCGCATGTGTCGAATCCTGCCCGCAAGGCGTAATGACCTTCGGCAAACGGAAAGATCTTATTACTCTTGCCCATGAAAAAATTGGGGGCAACCCGGGGAAATATGTTGATCACCTGTATGGAGAACGTGAAGTAGGCGGTACATCGTGGATGTATCTCTCTGATGTGCCATTTGATAAGATCGGCTTTGACATGCACCTCGGCAAGGAACCAATTATCAGCTACGTCAAGGATTTTCTTGCCATGGTCCCGATGGTTCTCTGCATCTGGCCAGCATTGTTCACCGGCTTTCATCTCCTGTCCACCAGGAAGCAGGCAAATAAAGAAGAGTCGCCCAAGGCATAACAGGAGGAAAAAATGAAAAAATTAATAGCTGAAGGCTTCCAGCCCATCGATACACTCATAAAACCAAACACCAACAATCCTTGGTCATGGAAAGACAAACTGTTTCTCGGATTAACTCCACAGGAATACATGAAGCAACTTTTCCGCAATCCTTTCAACTGGATACTTGCCATCATTTATGCAGTCGGCATTCCTATACTTGTAGGACGTTTTATTTTCGGCCTCGGCTGGGCTACACACAGTTCCTATGATTATCCATGGGGGCTCTTTCTTGGCTGGGGTTTGTTTGTCATGGTTCCCTTATCCGCTTCCGGGTTTATGATGGGAACCACGGTAGAACTTTTCGGCAGAAAGGATTTCAAGCCAATTGAACGTCTCGGCCTGTTAAACGGACTGCTTGGCTACTTCTTTGCTGTTGTATTTCTTGAGGTCGACCTCGGTCAGCCCTGGCGTCTTATTTACCCAATGTTTGTCTCACTCGGGCCAGCAGCGGTTCTCTTCCTGGTAGCCTGGCATGTTGCCACCTATCTCTCGGTGCAGATAGCTGAGTTGGTGCCGGCTACCAGCGAGTTAATGGGATGGGTGAAACCGAAAAAATTCATCAAAAGTATCGTCTTGGGACTGACCATTGCAGGAATCATACTTTCCACCCTGCATCAGGGAGCTTTGGGTGCACTCTTTACCTATGCGCCCGGCAAGGTTCATCCCCTCTGGTTTTCGGCGGCCTTCCAATGGTTTCATTTTTTCTGCTCTTCGATATTCGGCGGCCTTTCCATGCTGATTGTGGTCAGCACCCTCAGCAAATGGTTCCTGCAATGGCGATGCGATGCTAATTTTAGCAAAAATCTCGACCGGATTACCCTGGGGATAGCCAAGGGTTGTTCTATGGCCCTCATCACCTACCTTGTTATCAAATTGGTTGCACTTGCCCATGATAATGAGTGGGGATATCTCCTTACTGGCTGGGGGCAGTTGTATATTTTTGAAATGGCAGCGTGTGTCATCCTGCCACTCGTCTTGTTTACCATGGCCATCCGGACGAACAGGGCCGGACTTGCACGCTTCGCCGCCTTTATCGCAGTATTCGGCATTGCGTTAAACAGATTAAATACAGTCCTGATAACCTTTAACTGGCAGCTTTATCAGGAGATTCCCGCACTGGCGCGAGTTTGTTATCGCAATAACCGTCTATGCCACGTACATTGTGGTTTACCGGGCCGTGCTGTATCGTCTGCCTATTCTTTATACGTGGCAGGGTGATTCCAAATAAACGCCGTTCCCTCATAACGTTAATTATTAAAGGCAGGGGAGGCACCAAGTCTCCCCTGCCAGTCTCAAGGCTGCCAATGACACTTCCTCTCAAATCAACGATATACACTATTTACCTGGCGGTCTTCGCCGCCTTGGTAATCTTGCTCAGCCAGGGAGTCCGTCAATACCAGCTCTATAACGAACATGAAGCCATTATCTCACGGACCGAAAGTCTCATTTTTCAATTTTCCATCATCCGCGAACATGTATCCGAGGCCCTTCTGGATGGTCAGCAATCGAAACTATCCGGTATTTCAACGGAAATGGAAAAACTTAACAGCAATCTGACGTCCATTCTGAGCGAAAAAAACATCGGAGATGAATATAAACTGCCTTTTTTGAACAGTATTGATCTGCCCGGCATCATCCTCCTGCTGCGAAAAATTGAATCAGGCGGGGGAGAGATGGAAAACAAACGCAACCTAAACAGTGAAATGCGCACCCTGGGAGAAAGACTCATCCTCTTCGACCGGGTACTGGTAAATAACTCCAAAAAGAAGTTGCTCGGGTTTCAGAATATTATCATCGGTTCGTCTACTTTTGTCGTCTTTTTGCTGGTGACAGTGCTGACCCTTTTTCATCGTCAACTGATTGTACCTTTGCTGCAACTTGTCAGCAAAAGCAGTGAGGCGGCTTCGGGCCAGAACACCAGTATTGAGGTAAATAGTCCATCCAAGGAATTAACCAACCTGACCGGTACCATTGCCGATCTGCTGGAACAACGCAGTGATTTGCAGATACAACTGCAAAACTATCGTCAAACCATTTTTCGAACTTGTCACTTCACTGAAAGGATTTTTCGCCGTCATTTCCCGTGACGGCAAAATTATTGATATCAGTAGTAATATTGCCGAAAAATGCGGCTTCAGTCCCGCAGAATTGACTGGCCGGCAATGGCGTGATTTTTTCATTATGCCGCCCAATCAAGCTGACTCCGAGTTCCCCGACGCCCAATTTCTTGAGGCTCCCGCCACCACATGCCAAACTTTCCATATGTCACTGGCAACAAAAGAGCAAAGCCCTTCTCCTCACATTCATTGCAGCTTCATCAAATATCCCGAGGAGGGAAACAGTGAATCGTATCAAATACTTTGCCTGGGGATTGATCTGTCTGAAGAGCAGGCAAAGATAGATGAACTGGAAACAATGCCTTGCTGCTGAAATAAATAAAAAGGCGGAAATGGTACGTGTTTCACACCTGGCCATACTTGGAGAGCTGTCCACAGGAGTTGCCCATGAAGTCAGCAATCTCAGCAACGGGATCATTAATTATGCCCAGGTCCTGGCCGATGCAGCTTGTGATCCTGACTTTGAAGTTGAACGGGACAAACTTTTCAAGAAAATTATTGTGGAGGGAGAAAAAATAGCTGGACTTGCCAAAAATCTGCTCGCCTATGGGCAGGATGATGCTCAATCAAAAGAACTTGCACCGATTGAAGATGTTTTGCAGAATTCACTCAACCTCATGAGCCACTATTTCAGGATCGACGGGGCCACCGTTGAAACAAACTTCAATGCCACCATGCCTTACAGAACCAATGGGCGCCAGATGCAGCAGGTTTTTCTCAATATACTTAACAATGCCCGGCGAGCACTCAACGAACGCTATCCGCAAAAGGATGAAAATAAGATAATCAAGATCAGCACCAATGAAATTGAAAAAAACGGAAAAAAGATGATCCGCCTGATCTTTACCGATTTTGGCATCGGCATTTCGGCCGAGAATTTAACAAAGGTATTTGAGCCTTCATTTTCAACGAAACCGGCGTCAGAGGGAATTGGTCTGGGGCTTACAGTGAGCCGCGAACTTATTGCCCAGCATCATGGCGAAATTTATCTGGAAAGCCAGCTAAATGACCACACAACCGTGACGGTAGAGTTACCGGTTAGTTAACAACGATAAATGAGTTCGGTGCGGCACCGAGTTCAATCCAGCCGACAACCTTGTTTGACGAAAGGTCAATCACCGAAACTCCCCCTTTATGCTCATCACCCACATAAAGCCACTGACGGATGAGGGAGACATCCATTTCAAATGGCATACCTCCCACTTGGATGCTTCGGGAGACATTGAGTTGACCGGGTCTCAGCAATGAAACATTACCTGCTCCGTAATTCGAAATATAAATATGGCTGTTGCCGAAAACAAGCCGTCTCGGTTTGACGCCCACATTAAAACGCGCCTTGTTCCTGCCGCCGGGAAGCTCAAAAACCGACACGGAATTACTGGAACTCTCTGCCACAAAGAGATAGTTATCCCGCACCAGCATACCATCAGGGGTTCCACCGGTATCAACCGTATTGACGATCGTCAAGGAAGTTGCATCAAGGAAATATATCTTCTGGGCATATGCGCAGGAAACCGCCAGCAGATTCTGCTCCTCAAGATAGAGCATATACTTTGGGCGCGAGCCAACACGAATCTGCCCGTCAACAGTACCGGTTTGCAGATTGAGACGGACCAGATTATTGCCCATTTCATCCAGCAGATATGCCCACTTCCCATCCGAACTGACCGTCATATAGGTTGATTTTACCGAAAGAGGTATCCTGATTTGATCGATCAGCCGATTTGAGGTCAGCTCGAAAATCTTAACCGCAGAGTCCTTCGGAGCAAGCACAAAGAGCCTATTTTCTCCTTGGTTTGCTATAATAGTGGTTGGCTTGCCGCTGATGCCAATGGAACCGCATACCATATTCACATCTGTTCTGACTATGTAAATGGTGTCAAGTTCCGGACAGGAAACATAGGCCAGATCTGTCACAAGGGGAATACGCTGCAGGTTAATGGTCATTTTTGGATTCAGCATGGCGGTTCCCTGCATGGAACCGGCGACATCCCATGTCACGAAAAGCGATGTACTGTCTCCTTTGGCAAGGCTGAGCTCAACTGGGAAATTGATTTCAATAACAGGGTTGTCTACAGACAATAAAACCTTTTCCCCCTCTCGTTCAAGGGCCGCTTTTTCAATCGTAAATCGGACACTCTGGTAGCGGCCTGCCGGAACCCCTCCTCTGCCGGCAAGAATCTGTCCGTCGGACCGCATGCCCTGGCACAGGATTTCCTCCCGGGCAATCCTGAGAGGGAACCACGTATTATAAGACCCGAGCTCAAGATTGCTGATTTTCATCCACAGATTCGGTCCTTCAGGCTCTTTCAAACGCAAGAAGACAGAAAGCTTTGCATCACCGCTGCTTTCCTGAAGAGTTGCACGGGATAAGGAATCGCCACCAACCGCTCCCCCCTGCTGACAACCGGATAGAAAAAAAAATCCACAGAGTAGAACAAGCAAATGCGAGATAATATTTGATCCAACCAAGCATGCTTTCATAATAAAAAACCAGCTTTTTAATTAATAGAGAAACAACCTGTCAGTCTTTGCTCGTATGACAGAGAATACAACCATTATCGCCGACTCCAGGCCATGCTTTATAATCCCACCGCAGAAGAGCATCATATGGAGAACCATGGGCCCGATGACAGGACACACAGCTTACTATGGCATCATCGGCTCCGGCCAACACAGTAGCGAGCGGTGCACTTACATTGGTACTGGCTAGGGGAACAAGGGGCTGATATACGTGAGTCACACCACCGTAGTTCTTATATTCAGTGCCAGCAGCAAGATTATTCATGTCAAAATCGGTTGGATGCCTGAGCCAGGGGGAGGCAGCGGTTAAATCCGTGCCAGCACCAAGATCTCCAGCACCTGAATGGAAATTCCCATGGCACTCTGCACAGAGGTAATTGATGCTTTGTATTCCAGGATCGCCAGCTGGTGGGGTATCGTTTGTTCTGTCGTAGCCGTAATATTGATTATGATTGCCTGCAGAAGTTACTAATTCCCAATCGCTATCCTCATAACCGATAATACCATAAAGAAAACGAAAACTCTTCCCGGTTGTTGAACCGTCAATAGTTGGGTCGTTGGTGTGATGGGCACCTGATATTGCGGCCACATCATCAATAGTCCCAGGGCCATGCTTACCATGGCAACCATTCGTTCCCGCACAGGTCAGCTGGGTGGTGGTCCAGTCCCCTACCTGGGTATTGGCATTAAAAGCTGCATTCCATCCCGGCGGAGTAACGACAGCTGCTGCACTAATACCGGCAACATTATGACCTTTGGTGTCGCCTAAAGCTTGCGTCACCCAGTAAAAATTGCCGCCGGCAAGGGTATTGGTGCCATAGGTCGGCTGGCTGGTTTGCAGGACATATGGTATGTGCTTGCCATCACCGTTATTACCCTGATGACAGCCTATACAGTTGGTATTGAGCAAGCCATCATTAGGTGCAGCTGATGAAACCATAGAACCAGTTACCCAATTCATCACCACAGAGTCGCCCCCCTGGCTGTTATGCATGGTATGACAATTACCGCATTGCCCTGTAACCTTGGCCTCGCACACAAGAGGAAACAGGATCAAAGGCAGCGTAACCAGTACCTTGACACCTTTTGTTGTCTTCATGGTCACCCCTTTTTAACGGCCAAATATTTCTACCCGGCCATTACCCTCTTCTACAACGCAAAGACCTCCCCACGGATCAAATAGTATTTCGATCGGGAAATAAAGCTCACCTCGAGACCAGCCCTTGGTAAGAAAGGTATATTTAAAGCTTCCCTGTGCGTCAAAAACATCAATATCCGCCGCATGGCGGTCAAGGACAAAAACATCACCAGCAGGACCGATTGCCAGGGAGACAGGGAACTCCACCTTCTGACCGACATCGAAATTCTTTATCAATTTTCCATTGCCGTCAAAGTGCACCACTTTCTTATCAAGTTGATCCAAGGCCCAGATACCATCATTTGTGAGTTTAAAATCAACGATACCCGAGGGACACTCCGCACAGGATATCCAGTTCTTCACAGTCAGGTCGCTTCCCAGTAAAGCAATTTGTCCGGTTTGTTTATCCAGGACATAAATAATGCCATCCTTATAGTCAAGGCGATCCGGCACAAGTGCCCTCTGGCCATCCTTTATGATGTGCGGTAAAATTTCTTTTGCCTTGATGTTAATGCTTGTCAGACTATTGCGCCCTCTCTCCACCACCCATATGACATCGGCGTTATCCCGAACCATATCATAGGGAATCTGCAGCTTGTCTTCCGCGGTAAAGGCAAGAAGAAAATTTCCTTCTTTGGAAAAAGAAACCAATCTGTTGCCGCCGCTGTCGGCCACATAATACCGTTGCCGCTCGACATCTACATACAGGGCACTAGGCATATCGATGATTTGGCCGGATCCAGTTCCGTCAAGTGTTGCCTTCCAGGCCCAGGGCCCGGCAGCCAGAGAAGTTGATGAGACGATAAAAATGGAAGCTGCCAGCAATGCTGACTGGCCCAGCATATTTTTCACGTACTTCATAGAGGCTCCTTCACAAATCGCCTTCGGTAATCGAAAGTGCTGAATAGATCTACCCATTAGTATCTCTTATGACACTGAACACACAAATCCTTCGAACCACTGTATATCAATTCATATTTAAAATCAGATCCCATGGGCAGATGACAGCTGACGCACGTCACCATCAGACCTGTTCTCACATCCACAATCTTTTCCCCAACCGGGTGAGTGAATTTCCCCTGGGTCTCATGGCACCGGGTGCAAATGGCATTGCCATCGCCCCTCAGCATGGCAAGCCTGTTTGAACCATGCACCTCATGGCATTCTGTACACAAACCCTGTTTCGCCTTCGGATGCCTGTAAAGTTTGTCTTCATACCGCTTAATAGTATCAACATGACAGCTGCGGCATACCTGCAACTGAGTACCTTTTAATAAATTCTTTTCATTGCCGGCATGGGGTGAATGGCAAGCCACACATTTATTTTTTTCTCCCTTGCCCGTTAAATGGCTATGATGGGTAAGCATTCCCTTTGCAACCGCTTCATGGCACCTGAGACAGCTTTGGGTACTGCCCTGTATTTCCCCCTTATCATGGCACTCCTTACAACCTTGGGCAAAAGGGGCATGAAGGACATCACGAACAATGCCCTTGCGCCCGCTGCCATGCGGATTGTGGCATGAAAGGCAGTTGCGCAGATTTCCGGGATAATTCACATGGCCATTCTGCAGGTCCTGGGATTTATGACAGGACAGACAGACTTTATCAGGCTCATCCTTGAGCAATTGCCCATACTCAGACTGATGAGGGAGGTGACAGGAATAACATTGTCCCTGGGCATAAGGATTGTGGGTATATTGATATTTCTGCGACAGTTTGTCATGGCAGCCGAAGCAGGCTGCGCTTAACTGCTCCTTGAGAAGCCCTTTTCTAGAGCTGGCATGAGGCTCATGGCAGGCAAGGCATTGGCCACTGCGTACAGGCTGATGGACCATACCCTGCTTGAACGCTTCCTGCTGCTTCACATGACAGGAAAAACAGAGTGCGGAGCCTTCCTCCTCCAACAATCCCTTAAAATGGGCGACATGGGGATTATGACAGGCGCTGCATTGCCCCTGGGCAAGTGGCTGATGGACAATCTTGCCGCTGAAAGCCTCTTTTTTGTGGCAATTAAAGCAGACAGTATCTGCTGCTGCTGCTATGGGAAGAACTATGGCAAGCCAGGAAATGACAACTATTCGGTAATAATATGACATTATTTTCTGCCCTCCCCAGGATGACAGGGGCTGCATTTGCCTTCAGCAAACGGCTTATGACTTACCGGAAACAATAATCCCTTTGCCGGCCCGCCATGCGGATCATGGCACTTCAGACAGGAATCATTGCCCGGACGAATTCCTTGATGTACGGCAGTAAATCGTGTTTCGGTGAGATTATGACATCGGGCGCAGAGCAAACCACCTTTTTCAATCACCATTCTCTTATTTTTGGAGGCATGGGGCTCATGGCAGACCGAACAATCCTTTGTCGCCGGATCATGGGCGACACCTTCCTGCCAATACCTGGAAATCTGCTGATGACAGCTGAGGCAAAGAACCGGCTGTTTTTTGGCAAGATTTTTCGGGTAGGCTGAGCCATGTGCCTGGTGGCAGGCGGCGCAATTCAGGTCCTTCACCGGCCCATGAACCACCGGAGAATCGTTGATCACTTTTTCCATGCCCCCGTGGCAGCTAAGACACTGCTTCCCGGGATTTTCTTTCAAGTTGTAGGCATAATCCCCGGCATGAGGAGAGTGACATTTCTCACATTCTTTTTTAGCAAAAGGTGCATGGGGGATGAAATTCTCTTTTAGGTTTTCCAGAACCTTATGGCAGGAAAGACAAAGCTTGCCACCAGCCTCACTTTCTTTTAGCAGATACTTTCTTTCGCCCTGGTGAGGTTCATGGCAACGACTGCATTCCCCTGTGGCAAAAGGGGTATGGAGACTGAAGCTGCCCATCTCTCTGGCACTCTGTTCATGACAGGAAAGACATATCTCCTTCTCATTCTTGACAAGTAATTTTGTCTCACCAGCTTCATGGGGATTGTGACAACTCAGACATTTGCTCTCTGCAGCCGGCGAATGGGAAACAATGCCTTCACTGTAGAGTTTTTTCTCATGGCATTTATAACAAATCTTCGAAGACTCGAGGGCCAGCAGCGCTCCCCGTTGTGAACTATGGCCCATATGACAGGAAAGACATTGCCCCTTGCTGTATGGATCATGGCTGCTCTTGATCTTAGACTTGTCTTCACCTGTATGACAACTTACACATACCTTTTCCGGTGACACAGCAAGCATATAACTATTTTCACTGGCATGAGATGCGTGGCACTTCAGGCAATGCCCTTCTGTGTAAGGCTTATGCAGGCTGGTCATTTTCATGTTGCTGCGCGGATGACAGGTTATACAGCCTGCATTGGCATCGCCTTTAATCTGCAGTTTCCCATCATTACCAATCAGATGGCATGCGGCACAATTACCCTCCATCACCGGCTTATGCACTACGAACTTTAATAAATGAAGGCCATCGGAACTGTGCGGGCTGTGGCAGAGCACGCACTTTCCTTGCACCGGATAATCCCGGTGACTTTTACGAAAAGCAGCCTCATCATTCTTATGGCAGGAAAGACAGAGACTGTCTTCGTCAAGTTTGAGGAGGGATTTCACATCTGATCCGTGATTTACATGACAGCTGCCACATCCCTCTTTAACCGGGGCATGTACATTCGCCCGCGAAAATTGCTTCCTCTCATGACAGGTAAAGCAAATCTCAGGGCTGGCGGATTTCAGCAGACCATTATTCGTGCTGTTATGTACCTCGTGGCAGGACAGACAGAGTCCTTCGGCAACAGGCTTATGCACGGACTTCTTCTTGCTTTCCTCTTGAATCTGCCGATGACAGACAAAACACTGTTCAGGCGGATTCTGCCGAAGATATGTTCCGCCAATCATTCCATGATGAAGATGGCAGGCCTCACAATTGTCTTCTTGCACAGGTTTGTGAACGACTCCCTGTTTGAAAGCGGCAGCCATGTCGGCGTGGCATTCCACGCAGCTTTTCCGGGGCTGTCGAACCGGCTGACTGCTGACGCAGGAAACAAGCAAACTAAGGATGAACGCAAGTCCAAAAAATAACTTGATTTTATTTCCCGACATGAAGATCACCGAGCTCCTTTTTAATTTTCTCCCAGGCGCTGTTGTTTATTTCAATAACCGATTTTTCCTTCAGAGCGGCAAGATACTCATTGCGCACCTTGGAAAATTTTTCTTCATCAATTAGGCCGGCAACTTTATCGTGTACATGGTCAAAGGGCATGGGGGTGGATGGAGTCCGTTTTATCAATTTTATAATTGTATAGTGACCTTTTACAACAAATGGACTACTCGATTCTCCAATCACTAGATTATCGATAACCTTCTGAACAATAGGATCAAGATATTTAAACTGCATGTTCTGTACCGGCACTTCTCCGGAATAATACCGGGACGCCACCTCTAAAAGATCAACGCCTCTTTTCATTTCCTCATGCATCTTGTTAATGAGATTTTCCTCATCCTCCACCACGGCTATGGAGACCATCTCAGGTTGAGAGAAGCGATCCAGATGTTCCTGATAATACTTTTCGATTTCCTGCTCACTTACCTGAACCTGGGGTTTGAAAAGACGTTTTTCAAGTTCCTTTGATCAGACGGTGCTGAGTATAAAAAAGGTAAAGAGGCTTTAAAGGTTCTTTTTCTTCATAATGTTCATCAAGGGCTCCTCTTGTGGTAAGTGTCTGGGCAAGCACTCCATCAAGCAGCCTCTTTTTCAGCTTATCTTCCTTTTCAACCTCAAAGCCGTACTGTTTACGGAATCGCAGCTCCTTGTTGACGAGATCCAGAAACACTCTCACCGTATAACTTCCATCATTCAGGGTAATGAGCGTCTGATCAAGGAGTTCTTCATTGGAAGAATCGAGATTCAGAGCGTCAAAAACCTGCTGGTTTATTTTAACCTGATATTTATTTTTCAACTGCTCGACAAGCGCGACGGTAAGTTCCCGCTCTTTTCTCTCCCTGACCTCGTTGGTGATCATTGGTTTCAGCAACTCAAAATCCTCAGCATCATATCCTTTCTGGGCCATGAGACGAATGATAACAAAACCTTTACTCCATTTAAAAGGTTCGGACATCGTTCCAGGTGCCAAACCATCAACTGCTGGACGCCACTCCTGCTGAAGCTGATTGGTTCTCACCAATTTTTCATCAAAATAAACGGAATTCTTGTCAATGCCTCTCGCATCTGCAGCAAACTTCGCAAAGTCCAGATTCCCTTCTTTTATCTGTTCGTAAGATTTTTTCGCCACCCCCTCGTCATTAAAATAAAGTATCTGCAGCTGCAGACGGGGCAGATATTTTTCCTCATAACGATCTTTTAGTTCCTTATCTGTAATTTTAACCCGAGAATTAATCTTATCCCCCTTGTAGAGAAGCAATGTGCGTGCTTTCAGGAAGATATCTATCTTATGACGGTATTCCGGCTCATTATAAAGCTCCATTTTTTCAGCTTCATAAACCAACAAATGCCAATCAATAAAAGGATCTGGTGACTCAGGGAGATGTGTGTCTTTTTCTTTCCAATTTATCCACCAGTTTTTAAAATCGTCAGTCGTGAAACTTTTGCCATTTATAGTTACAAGTTTATCCGCTCCCCAGGGCCACGCATGACCGTCTCCGGCAATGACCAACATCCAGAAAAAAACAACCCCGCATATAAATCCTATTTTCCGCATTGCTTCATTCCTTCGGCGAACCATTCTTCGATTATCTCATCCGACATGATCCGACTAAGTTGAGTCACGGTATTAACAAGCCCAAAATGCATAACCTTACGATAATCCGTACCTTGCCGCCCGTGATAGGTAGTCCACATCGTTTTGCCGCTTTTGGCGTCATAAACCTGCAATGTTAAGGCTAAAACAGGATTTACATAGTTATCCCCCATTTTTTCTTCCATTTCCGATATTCTGCCGCTGATCACAAGCTGAACATCAAGCCGGCTGCCAAGCACTCTGATTTGCTCGATACCGGGAAGTTGATTTGGATATATGCGCAGTTCTTGATAAATGTTCTGCACATCTCCCTCAGAGGCAACTTCAATACCGGCAATACGGGACAACTCTGCAGCAAAAACACGTTGCATGATCAGATTGCCCTGTTCAAAACGGCTACTGTTAATAAAGGGGAGAAGAGCAACTGAACAGATACTCTCACCTTCATAAACATTTTTTTTTTCGAGAGAAGGCCTCGATGAAGTACAGGAACTGATTCCTAAAAGAAGGGGGATTAAAAAAAATATAAAGAAATATCTGAATTGCGCAAAATTCATAATAAATGATCCGCTCGTTAAAATTCAGGAACCCACTCTTGCTGCTTCGGCGGTTCAGGCTGATCATCCTCAATATTAACTAATTGCATGAGGTTATCGATTTTTTTCTGCACCTTATTGCCCAGTACATCCTTCATACAGACAATAGCTTCAAGTTTCCTTGAATCCGAGGGTGAGGGAAATGGGATAAGGATGTCCACTGGTAGATCAGCACCCTGACTCTGTAGCAAGACTTCACCATCCGAATACAAAATTTCGGCACTCCAGTAATCCACGGGAATTTCATCCTCAGTATCCAGGGTCACAATGAGACTTTCATTACCAACTGCTGCGTTTATCACCGGAATCGGCGGATTGCTCTTCAAAAACACCTTTTGCGTTGCCACGGAGGTATTATCAGCCCTGTCCCATACCTTCAACACAATTTCATAGATGCCGTCTTCAGCCTTATAACCATCTGGGCGTTGTCCTTTCCAGACGAACCGCTTGGGCAGAGCACCTTTATTCTCCGTGCCCGCCATGACCTGCCCCCCCATATTTTGTATAAACAGGGACCAATGGGAAAGCGGCTCTGGATCCTGCCAAACAGGGGTAATAGGCAACTTGTCATTAAATGCTATGAAATTGTTCAGCCTTTTCCCGGCAACATTTAAATTCAACTTAGGTGAACTCGCGTCAATCTGATAATTACCGACAAAAAAAACCAGCGTTCGGCCTGATTGACATCTTAACACAAGACTGACAGGCAGAAAGCCGTCCCGGCCGTCCGGTGCAGACCAGAAAACAGAGTATGAGTTGGGTGACACCTCCACCATCTCAAGATAATTATCATCCCCCACCATAAGAAGCACTTGAGAGATCGTTTCGCCCCCTGCCGGCGGGCGAATTTTGATTGCGCAACTCACCTCATCCCCTGGCTTGACATGTTGGGGAGAAAGTCGTGTCGATTCAATTACTATGCATGGGTTTTGTCCGGTAACTTCCAGAACAGCCGGCCAGCTTCCCAGGAGTTGCTGAGCAAGAACCGGGAATAAATCATCGATGCTTTCTGGTTCATCAATAGCAAGAAAATTAGAGATGTCAGCTTTGCTCATTCCACCGACCTCGGTCCATACGGTACGCGCATCATTGGTGCGTACCAGGGTAAGAACCATCCCGAATGCTGCCAGTGGTAATTCCTGCCGCTGGCTGACTGTCCCGAAAAGAATGAAGTCTGCACCAAGATCATCCCGGACTTGGTAAATATTACTTGTGCCAAGAAAACCAAGCCATCTGATACGATTTCTGGACATAAACGAGATAATCCTATCCGTAGGAATGACCTCAAGCCCTTTTTCCTGCAAGTTCTGCTGCAAAAAATCAGTGAGGGCGAAATTAACCCCATTACGTCCCTCACTGAGGTCTTCCACAGGGAAAACAGCCACGGTGACAGCCTGAGCATATGAGGCAATCAGTGTGGTAATCGTCAGAAGTGTTATAATGAGGAACCTTTTCATAATAATCAAAACAAACTATAATTTTTCTGCAACTCGCAATAAAATTTACTTAGGAGCCGTTACGAAATAACCTCTGCTATTCTTGACCATTTCGTTACGGCTCTTTATGCCGTTCCAGTCCATCATGGATGCCAGCTAAAACTTGCCGGATGACGACGATCGTATTTTGTTACACGGCTTACAGGTTACGAGGCATCGGTAAATATTTTACACGACACCTCTCTCAATCTCATTTTTTTTAAGGCTCAACAGTAGCCGGGTCAACAGGTGCTGGCGCCACAACTGGCTCTTCAGCAGGCGGTTCACCCTCGACGTCGACTGGCTCTGCAGGGGGCGGCTCAACCTGTACTGCCGCAGGCTCAGCTGTCTCCGTTTCTCCTTCCACGGCAGGTTCAGCAGGAAGATAATCTTCAGAATCTGCCGGTTCACCCTCTACGGCGGCTGGTGCTTCTGCAGGGGACGGTTCAGGCTCTGCAGCAGCAGGTTCAGCTGCCTCCGATTCTGACGTTGCCGGTTCTGCTTCCACAACAGGCTCAGCAGGAGCAGACTCTTCAACAACTTCCGGTTTAACAACATCGGTCGTGACAGATACCGGTTTAACAACCACAGGTTTAACGTTCACGGGTTCAGCGGCCACGGGTTCAGCAGACACCGGTACAGGAACATCTTGCCTCTCCGGAATAGTAGAGAGAAGTTCCTTGGCAAGTTTAACGGTAACCTTGTAAGCATCATCAGGGGTTATGCCAAAGAGTCGTCCCACAATGGAATCTCCCGCATAATGACCGCTGCCCTGCCATAATACAATACCAGACTTTATCTCGATAAGTCTTAAAGTCAGGCTCATTTCAGGAACAATGACAGAACCAATTCGTTTATCTCCTGCCATGTCGACAGAACCAATCATAATAGACTGAACATTGAGGCGCTGTCCAAGTCTGCTGAGCATAAGTTGGCTCACAGGAGATCCTGGGTCAATAGCTTCTTCATGCAATACACTGTCAACAATCCCTTTATCCACGACATCGAAGATATTCATGGCCAGAATCTCGGTATTGATCACATCCCTTGCAAGCTCAGCAGCATATTTCTGTTCCGTATTATTTTCCAGAGGAAGAACACAGATTCTGTTGACAAAGTCAAGTGTCACATCTTCTCTCATAAAAGAAATTGTCGTTTTCCCGGCACATCCGGCCAGCATGGAAAAACACATCAACGTCAGTATTGAACATATTATTCTTTTCATGAACAGAACCCTTGGAAAATTTAATTTAAACGTTTTTCATTTATAATTCAGACATCAGTACCGAACGACAAACTGACCTCCAAAAACAAATTCGGTTTCATCCTCATCCTCATCTTTATCAGTCTCATTATTTTCAATATAAGTACAATAGGCATGCATTGAAAAAATATGATTGATCGTCCAATTGTAATTGGCACTATAATCATCTGAATCTTCCCTGTGATCAAGACTCAAATTCAACTGTGTTTTGTAGGTAGGCGCAACGGACACACTGAGATAATAAGTAAGTCCAGAGGAGTCATCATCGTCCCACTCGTTACCGCCCCCCCCCTGTATGGACAGGATATCAGACGGCCTCCAGGTTATGCCGATTAAGCTGGCCGCGTTCCATGTTGATTCTTCATCGCTTGAGGTGTTATATCTTTCCGTCATATCAAATGTAAGCGCGGGACTCAGCCGGGCGATTAACCTCAAGGTGGAATTAAAATCCTGCGATGTTGATTCCGTTTCTTCATCACGTTCGGTACCGTATGCAAGATCAAGATTTGAGGTCAAATCAGGAAAGATCAATGCGGTCAAAAACATGTTGTAATTATAGCTGGTGTCCGTTTTCACATCCGCTTCAAAATTATCGGTACGGGTGACTCCCCAATTCATATCGACGGTGGGGAGCAACAATGATGCAAAACTGATCGAGTAATAACGTGTTTTTTCTTCATCATCACCCCCTATCTGATCTTTCGACTCGCTGGCGCTCAGGGTTGAAGAAAATGAGAGGACAGGTGACCATATGAGACTTGTTGAATTGTAGGTCCGGCTAATATCATCCCCAACTGCGGTTTCACCGTCCTCCAGAATGAGGTTATACATCCAGTTGAGATCAGGGGTAATACGGAAACGAAGTGATGTGTCACCTAAATAGGTGTAATACGTTGTGTTGTCGGTATACTTCTGTCCCGGATCCCCGGTAACCCTGGTCTAGGCTTCAACCCGGTCAATGGTGAAATCATGGTCAGTGGGGATTCTTTCTTCAACCAGCATGACATATTTAGCTTTTACTTGAGGAATTTCAATTTCAAAGCGCTGCTGGGTACTGTCGTATATCTGAGGATGTCGCTGGTCCCTGGGAAGTCCAGTCGGTTCCATCTCTACTGGAGCTGGTATAGACTGTCCACTGGAAACTGTTGAGATTCCCTGCTTCCGTATCCCCCAGGTCGTCTGCTGTGTAAATATAGAATAACATTGACCGGTTGAGGTGATAATCTGAAAAATGGCGATATTATAACGTTCATGATGAATAACGGTCGGGAAACTGCAGTTAAATCATCCCATTTCGGTATCATCATCAGGTTGACTAGGAAGTGATGCCTGCCCACCGCGACTTTCTATGCTGTGAATGGGAACCAAGGCGCTGCCGCCGGGCTCAATTTTCGTTTCAAAATCCTGGGTGTTGTTGGCGTATTGCCCCAGGAAGGTGACATTTAAACGATCCTGCCAGAAAGCTTTTTCAGTTGTCAGTCGGGCGAGTTGATTGGTTGATTTATCATTACTGCTGGCGACAAAATTATCAGTCTCATTGAGGTCTATATTGTAATAGACTTTAGCGAGCAATAAATCCCAGTCAATATTGAAACCGCTGAAGGTGCTCTCCGTGTCAATCCGGCTCGGACTCTCATCATCATTAGTGCTGCTTGCTCCGTAATTAAGCTGCACCGCCGGCCACAGTTCTTCCTGCCAGCTGCTGACCCACCTTCCCTCCCAGTTACTGCTGGTCAGATCGGATCGTTCGGAGTTGCGCTGCTTGTTCCAGGAGCCAGACAGGTCAAAATTGAAGATATCGTTATTAATTTGATAGTCAAGAGATGGGATGATGGTCTCAGTTTCATTCCCCTCTTTGAAAGTTGTTGTATAGCGGACAGACTCATCAATACTCATCATTGGAGTCAGAGTCTGGTCAAATTGAGGGTCGTGCTCTGATTGACCTGCGATTCGCTTCCTTCCTCGTCAGTGTGCTGATATGTGCCGGTGCCGATAAATGACAGCGGCTTTCCCTGCACAAGATCGCCACAGAAAATAACGATCAGCAACAGGGCCAAGATAATGCCGTTATATTTTCTCCCTCCTCTCATCACCAGCTACATTCCACATGCACTTAACAATTTAAGTATATCATTTTAATTCAGCCCCCTATCCCTTCCCTATCAAACAAATACAAAAAGACATGAAACACAAAGAATATGCAACTGTTTATTGAAGAAAATGCAAAATAAATCAAACACCTACTTCATTAATTTGTTAAAAATACAAGCAATACTCTCATGAGACAAAAAAAATTCCGGCCTGGAAACGATTAGGAGGGAAGGGGTATCGTTTCCTGGCCGGAATTTATCTCATGAGATATTCTTTTCTGTTGTTAATTTAACATAAAAAACACTTATACATCCTGTTCATCAACCAGCATCTTTGGTGGTATGACATTCAAAGCAACCACATGCGGCATTATCAGTCCCAGCTGATCGCAGGTACTATAATCCCAGCGCAGCAGATCGTCATATGCTGAACCATGGGCCCGATGACAGGATATACAACTCACTATGGCATCTCCGCTTGCGTTCAACACCGTGCTGAGTGGCGCAGTTACATCGTCACTGGCCAGGGGAACGAGGGGCTGATATGCGTTAGTACCACTGCCTCCGTATGCCAGATATTCACCGCTAGCTTCATTCATGTCAAAATCACTTGGATGCCTGATCCAGGCGGCAGTTGTGTCATCACCCGGAAGAGCACCAAGATTTGCAGCACCTGAGTGAAAATTCCCATGGCACTCCGCACAGAGGTAGTTGATGGTTTTTGTTGCATCGCCAGCGGTTGGCACAGCATCATTTGTTCGCGCATAACCAAAATATTGATTATGATTGCCTGCTGCGGTTGCATATTCCCAATCCGTATCCTCATAACCGAGAATACCATACAGAAAACGGAAACTATTACCTGTAGTTACTCCAGTAATGGTTGCGTCGTTGGTGTGATGTGCGCCTGATACTGCTGCAAATTGATCAGCATAAGTATGGTCACCATGGCAACCATTCGTTCCGGCACAGGTCAGCTGTGTAGTCCACGCACCTGCCTGCCCTACCGTTCCATGTGCATCAAAATCTGAATTCCACCCTGGTGGAGTTAGGCCTATATCAGCATCTTGAACACTTATGCCGACAACATTATGGCCTTTGGCATCAACATTTCCTGCTGCATCTGCCACCCAGTAAAAGTTGCCGCCGGCAAGTGATGTAGTAGTCGGGATACCTGCATCATCGAGAACATAGGGGATTCCGTCAACAGCGCCATTATTTGTCCCGGTATGACAACCGATGCAGCCACCTGTGGAATTAATCAAAGCGCCACTGGGAGTTGCATTAAGATCAAC
Source organism: uncultured delta proteobacterium (assembly GCA_963729825.1). Classification (GTDB taxonomy): domain Bacteria; phylum Desulfobacterota; class Desulfobulbia; order Desulfobulbales; family SURF-16; genus SURF-16. Next base: position 22,252 of record CAVSQR010000040.1, read on the forward strand.
TCCACCCTGACTGTTATGCATTGTATGGCAGTTCACACATGGACCTGCTGCAATACCTAACCCCGGGGCCATCCAGGCAACCCCAACCAGGCCCAAACCTAGCGAAAATAATTTCATTTTTTTAATCATCTGAGTCCCTCCGTCTCGTTAAGTTGACTTTTTTGATACGGCTTGATAAGCTAGTTTTTTTTTACAAAAAATGGAATATGGCAAATTGTCGCAGTATTCACCTTGAACACCTCAAGCCTAACAATTAACAGAAATCACCATACACCATCAGACACTGCAAAAAAATTTATAAACCCAATATTATGGATAGTTAGCTCAATCATTTTTGACTTTACCAAAGTCTGCTGAGATCAGCAAGGGGCATCATCATCAACTCCTGCCACTCATCATTTTTTTTATGTCCTTTGCTTGCATCGGTAAAAGCAATCTTCATTTCACCAACAGATAAGCAAATCCTGTTGGTCCATCATCAAAAGCTCAGTTACTCTCAACTGGCACGGATAAATTTCAAACCAGCCCTGCAACCATCCATTCCCATACGGGACCACATTACCACAGCCTTTTTGGGCATTTTTACCTGAGCATTGGCAACGACACTAATTATCTGGCCCAGAACAAGCTCCCCTGCCGCCCTGATCCCCATACCGGTCTCACTGATATCAAGAAGTTTCACTTCCATATTACCCATTGCCAAATCTCGAATTTCAATCTTCAGTGAAGCATCATTACCCAACTCTTGAGCAGACACCCTTTTTGCAAGTCTTCCATCCGCCAAAATGGGGGATCCTTCCATATATTTCTCCCAAACTCCCTGTGTCGTGTATTTTTTCCTTTGATTATTTTAGTGACACCTACCCCTCGACCCTGAATCAACCACAGGAACTCGCCGAGCATTTTGTCATCAGAAAATCTTTTTAAGCTTATGATTATAAATTAACACATATTTTCACGAAATAACATGAGGCAAATTGTCGCACCTTAAAAAAAATGTAACAAGAATGTCCCAGTCTATTAAATTTTCTTATCGCTATTTACTACAAGAAGGGAGACAGTTGTTAACCGTCTTATAAAAGGAGCACTCCGGGCATGTTTCAATTTTACTTGCGCACACTGCAGTTATTCTGCTCTGGCTGACTGGTCCTGATGTTGCCCAGCAGATTCTGCCAAAATGGGGATACGCCGAGCAATGACGCGACAGCTCCGTCTCGATGCCGCATCCCAGATATTCCCAGCAGGGAGTCATTTTGTCCTGCTCTTCGCTTTGAAAGGGGAAATGAAGTAAAAATTCCGCACCGCGGCCGACGTCATTTTTCACACTGACAAAACCGCGATGCCCTTCCATGATTTTTTTGAGAATACTCAGACCAAGACCTGTCCCGAGTCCAACCTTTTTGGTAGTAAATAATGGTTCAAAAATGAATTGGATAATATTAGGGTCAATGCCTTTACCAGTATCGCTGATTGAAATCGTCAAATAAGGACGTATTATGAATTGAGGCGTGGCCGGTGGACATGGACAAAACTCCACCTTCCGGCATGGCCTCTATAGCATTACAGACAAGAACATCCAGAGCTTGTTGAATCTGCCCAGAGTCAATCTTTGCTCTGGGCAGACCTGCCGCGTAATATTCTTCCACAGCAATATTTCGCTCCTGGCACAGCGCACGATAACGAGGAGAGACTGCCCGTAACGGTTTGCTGATCTCCTCGCGCTTCAGTTCTGCTTCTGCAATGTTGCAATAGTCAAGTGTAGCCGCTAAAATTTTCTCATTCCTGACAATTTCATTAATTACTATCGCAACAGATTCTTGTTCCTCGACGCCCAAGGCACTATTTTTTTGAATTTTTTGCACTAACCCGCCAACGGCCATCAGAGAATTTCTCATCTCATTGGCAACATCACCTGTTAACCGGCCAAGTGCGGAGAGCTTTTCCATTTCGATCAATTTCTGCTGCACCAGCTTGATGTTTTCCTGTGAATGGGCAAGCTCCATATTGAGATAATCCACCTTTTTCTTGTCACGATTCGCCTGTTCCGACAAAAGCCCCAGAGGCACCGTGATGAAGTAAAGAAATGCGATACGTACGACCAGATCAGTCCAATTTATATAATCTAAAAGAGATGTAATGCTGAGGAGGTAAAAAAAGGCCGAGAGGGTAGCGGCAAGCAGACCGAACCTGAGTCCGAAATAAATAGTATGGAGACAGACAAGAAGATAAAAACCAAGAAAAAAACTATTTTCAAAACTTCGCTCAGAGTAAACCAAGTTTGCGAGAAAAATGATGTCACAAAAAAATGATGCTATATAGACTTTTTTCAGCCAAACAGGTCTGAAGAAAATAACGCAGTAACAGACAATGCTGTAAAGGGAAAAACCAATCAGTGTTTTGAGCAGAATGGCTTTTTCACTGACAGAATAAGGGACCAGAAACAGCCAACCTATCCCGGCAAAGAAAGAGACAACTCGTAAGACAAGAAAGGTTATATCAACTTCCGAAGTAACAGCTGAAACCGCCTTCCATTGTTGTTTCAGAGCATTTCGTTGAGTTTCAAACACCTCAGATGGTGACATTTGCAGGAGTCCGTCTCACATTTCCCGGACACCCTTGGAGTTAAATTCATCAAATTTATTTTCGGATAAAAAATCTAAAAAAACCGCTTTCATCTTTTGCCTCGAGAAACTCATGGTCCAGCCCTTGCGACCATCCTGGAAGATCATTTTTCGATCCCGGATCAGTCCCCAAACCTCAAGAACCTCTCCTGGTTTTATTTTATTGATAAATTGCTTTGTTTTCAGCAGAGGCATGGGGCAACTAATCCTTTTGCATCCAGTGTCAAATCGGCTTCAGTTCCATGTCTACTCCTCATTTCAAGTCCTAAAATCGCCATTAATCAATTGACATCTTCACATAAAATTGTATTTATCACACCTTATAATGAGACTAAATGTGGTAAAATGTCGCACATGCCGTTAAAGTTAATTATTCCGGTACGTTTCTTTCCATCGAGAACAGGGGATAACAAGTGAAATCATGTGATCGCAAGATCATAAACGGGCGAACATTGAACAGCACCGGTCACGACATAACCTTTCTCTGGCTTTTGCGCCTCAGATGGGCCATTTTGGCCTGCCAATCTTTCATGGTATTGGCAGGAATCAGAATCTTTCATTTACACATTTCCCTGTGGCTTGCCTTTCTGGTGATCGGGCTTGGCCTGATCAGTAACATTTTCCTTTATAATCTGCCAGCGCCGAAAAAAATAATTCCATGCTGGGTACCCGCCCTGGTGATGTTTTTTGACATCCTGCTGATGACTGTTCTCTTTTTCCAGGTTGTTTCAATCTATAACCCTTTGGGCATTCTTTATATCATTTATGTTGTTCTCGGGGCACTTCTGCTGGAACGAAGCTGCTCGTATGCCCTCACTGCCTTTACTCTAACCTGCTATGCCATCTTTTTTTATCTCTCAAACCCCTTACCGATTGATCAATCGATTCTGACCGCATCGCGTCATTGTATCGAGAACCCTGCAATCTTAGCTGTTTTCAATAAGCAACTGGATGAATATCTCAGCTCTCACAGCTATTTCATGTTCTTTATATTTTTCCTGGTTGCCCTGCTGATCGTTTATCCCGTTGCTCAGATAAAAAAGAACATGGAGGAACAGGACGAGGTATTAAAAGAGCTTGATGAAGAAAGGATGCGTAACGAGAGACTTGCGTCACTTGCCACCTTTGCCGCCGGCGCAGCACATGAATTCTCCACCCCGCTATCGACTATTGCAATAGCCTCAGGAGAAATGCTCTATCATTTCAAAAAGCATGGCGGAGACAAGAACCTGATCGACGACACACGGCTGATTCGCGATCAGGTGGCCAGATGCAAGGAAATACTCTTTCAAATGTCAGCTGACTGCGGTAAACTTCTCGGAGAAGCTGTTGACAAATTCAGCATTAAAGAACTAGTTTATGAGGCTATGGCGCTTTTTAATTTTGAGAATCTGCAACAGGTCAACTTTCATAATAAAGTTGGTGAGATGCAGGTTGTAATGCCGGTGCGCACCCTGACGCGAACCATTAAAGAGCTTATGAAAAACGCCATGGATGCATCGGAAGTCGGCGCGCCTATCGAACTGACCTGCTGGAAGGACTCCCAATTCCTTTATTTTGAGGTTCAAGATCATGGCACGGGGATGGACGCGAACTCGCTGAAAAGAGCAATGGAACCCTTTTATACAAGCAAGGAACCGGGCAAGGGAATGGGCCTTGGGCTCTATCTTGCGAAAATTATGGCTAACAGATTTGGGGGCGACCTCTATTTGACTTCAGCACCATCAACAGGAACCACGGCGACGTTAACTTTTGCTCTGAACCGGATTCAGTCGGATAACTCAGCAAATTCTTAACGTTTTGCAGCTATTATCATCAGCACTTTGGAGAAGATGCAAACATGGACACAATTCTGATAGTCGATGACGAAGACCTCTTCAGAAACAGATTGCAGAGAGCTTTTGAAAGCCGCGGGTTTACGGTGTATTCAGCGGCAAATTATGATGAGGCGATCACGGTTATCAGAGAAGACAGGCCGAAACTCGCTGTCGTTGACATGAAAATGCCCGGCAAATCCGGTCTTGAGTTGATCAGGGATGCGCTGCTCATCGATCCGGAACTGAAAATGGTTGTGTTGACGGGTTACGGCAGCATCGCAACAGCTGCCGATGCTGTGAAACTCGGTGCCATTTTTTACCTGCCCAAACCAGCGGATGTCGGGGATATCCTCAATGCTTTCAACAGAAATCCGGAGGTCGAGATAGACAATCAACCGGACGACTTCATGGCACCATCTCTGGCCCGAACGGAATGGGAACATATCAACAGAGTCCTGACTGACTGCGGCGGCAACATCTCTGAAACCGCCAAGAGGCTCGGCATCCATCGCAGAACCCTGCAACGGAAGCTTTACAAGTATCCGCCGGATAAATAACCGCTTTTACTCCTGAGCAGGCTTATTCTGCTTATCTTTATTTACCGTATCCGCCGGATCGGTTGAGCCAAATAAAGCTACACCAGCCTCAAACTTTACATCCAGAACCTGCACTCTCTGATTAAAAAGATCGGCCACTACCAGGTTCCCGCTGCCCGTCCAAGGCCAAGGCGGTCGGGAAATTAAACCAGCGTGGTGAACTGCCCTTGCCGCCGATCTCAAAAAGATAACGGCCGGCAAAATTATAAATGAGAATCGTGTGCCGCATATAGTCGACCACATAGATACACTTTCTCTTTTCATCAACCGCAAGAGCCCTGGGACGGCTCATTTTCCCGGACGATCCACCTTTTTTGCCGAAAGCAAAAAGAAACTCCTCCGAGGCATTATAGACATAGACCTTGCTTGTTTCCTCGCTGAGGATATAAATATGGCCTTCAGCCCCACACACAACGTCAGTAACCTGAACCGGCCCAAACTGCTTTGACTCCTCTTCTTCAATCACCTCTTTGCCTTTTGGCTTGAGGAAATCAGGGAGATTGGCCATCTCCGTTTCCCGCTGTTCTTCTTCAGGCAGCTTCTTCATTATCCCCGGCTGGAGGCGTGGCCCCTTCGTCCATCTGTTCCTTTTCCGGTAATATCTTGCGGCAGTTTCGAATAATCCTGCGGCTGGTCCGTCCATATCTTATCCTTTGGTTTCAGCCAGTGTAAAAAATTGCCTTCGCTGTCAAGGACCATAAGCCCGCGGAAATCGATGCCGGCAACATAAATGTTACCATTGCGTCCTACATAAACACGATTAGGCACAAACGATTCCGCCTCGGGAAACTGCTGAACCAAAATTTCTTTAAGCGGAAAAAAGGCGGCATTGAGGATGGTGAGGCGGGGAGGATTTTTTGCCGTCCGGCCCTGGCAGATAAAGAGACGTCCATCGCCGGCAACAAAAATACCGTTCGGCGAGTCAACCCCACGGCCCACTGCCCAAGGAAATTCTGGGGAAATAATCAGAACCATAGAGATTTATACGTCCGTTGCCGCCATTCACCACATAAATCTCATTCATTGTCTTATCAAAAAAGACAGCCGAGGGAAACTTCAAGGGAAGCCCCTGGTCATCTTCATTAATAATTGCCACTGTTTTTACGGGTACAGGCCACGGGGTGTTTTCTTCCGGTTGCGCCAAAAGACTGGCCTTAAAGGGCAATAACCCCAGACACACAAGAAGAACAGCGATTCGCCTGACCAGACCTGCATCAACACAAATGAACGATCGAGAAATTTTTCCTTTTAATCTCTGCATAATCCACTTAGCACCGATATGAAATAGAATCATTTTTCAAAAATCCGGCATTACAAAAAATTGAACCCCGCGAGCTGAAAATGGCACAAAAAATCACGTTGTCCGTGGAACTTTAATGATGGCATTTGCTGCAAACAAGTCCGCCTAAAAGATCCCCAACCAGCAAATACTGGAACTTTGACCCGTGCGGATTGTGACAGCTGGCACAATTAAATTCCTTTTTCGGGTTCAAGGGATTTTTGGGACCTTTCAGAGGATGCCCGCCGACCGGATGACCTTTTGTCACACCTGCCAATTCATTGTGGCAGCCGGTACAGAGTTCGTTGACCGGTTTATAGAGCATATACTCATTTTCAGAGGCATGGGGATCATGGCAGGCGACACAGCCTCCCCCCCTGATGATGCCATGGACATTTATGCCTTTCGTGTCTTTCTTCAGCAGATCTTCTTTGTCAACGTGACAGCTGACGCATAATTCGGCCCTGCCGTCAGCCCACAATTGAAACCGGTAAGCATCGCCATGGGGATTATGGCAGATTGAACAGACACCGAAACCAACGGGTTGATGAATATGCGCCATATCGCCCCACGCCTTCCCCTTGACAAGATGACAATGATAACACAGTGAGGCATCTTTTCCTATGGACACGGAAATGCGGCCCACATCCTTTTCCTGCTGATGGCAAGTCTCGCAAAGCAAATTGGCCGCAGGGCTGTGCTGCCATTTTGTTTCCTCGAAAATGGCTTTATGACACGTATAGCAGATGGGAGAATTCTGACCATAGGGTGAGGGTTTGACAAAAAAATCTTCCGGCACGGACTCGACCTCATGGCATTGCCGGCATTCCTGGTGCATGGTTTCCTTGCGGTGATAAAGGTAAACTCCCGTGGCATTCAAATTGGCGTTTAACAGGGTGCGGAGCGGTTTATAATCGATAACAATTTTTTTTGAGCCGGGAGCAAGAACAAACTTGTTTTCACCCGGAACGAGCGGAACACGATAGTGAACATAAAAGATATCGTTTTTCATCCGAGTGGCCAGCGGCATGATGCTTTCGGACCCTGACTGAAGCTGCAGCTGTTTCAGGTCTTCTTTCGTGTCGACTTCGACGACAAAATGGTAGGTAGGGAGAGCGCGCATAAACGATGCAGGCGCTGTCAGGGGTGAGAAGAGTAACTTCCCCAGCCAGCACCGGACTTGCAAGGAGACAGAAAACAGCCAGAAAATATATGCTGGAAACAGCGGATTGTTTCAGCAGTTGTGCAATGAACCCCATTTTCATTAATTTTATTTACCTGAACTTTATAATAAAATATCGAGCGCACAAAGCACGCCCATACACCTCTGACAGTATAAATGAATCTCTATTCATAATTTGACAACTTCACGTACCATTTTCATTTTCTATTGTCAACACTGCTGGCTTGGGTCAAACAAAACGAAAAAAGCAATGTATCGGTTGCCATGCAGGCTTTCTGCGACGAAAAATCACGGCGAATAAACCTAACATTATGTTTTCACAACTTTCCTTATAACAGAAGAAAAATTATGCTCTTCACCGCAGAATATGGGGCAACCACAAAAAATACACCAGCAAATGCGACAATTTGCCTCATTCCCACCCCCTAGATTTTTTGTTAAGTGTGCTTATTAGGAAATGCTCGTTTTAGATACATAATGAAACATTAGAGCGAGGGGCTGAAAATGACTACCAATTTTAACACAATGAACCGTCGAAAATTCCCCCGGTTTGCGCCAAAGAAAGACATGTATGTTCTTCATCACAACTTCGGTAAAGTGATAGACATCAGCATGGGAGGCATTCTTTTTAATTATGTTGATAAAGAGTATTTGCAGGGAAGCCCCCCGGAAAGAGGCATCCTTTTCGGTTATAATGACCATTACATGGATGAAATCCCTTTCGAGACAGTTTCAGATACCGTGATTTCAAAATCTCCGACAAGCAAACCCGTCATCAAACAGAGACGAATTATTTTTGGTGATCTTTCAATAGGCCAGATCCAGCAACTGGAACGTTTCATTCTTGACAATGCCCGGATACCTCAGTTAGCCTATGATTCACAATTGACTGACGAAAATACCACAGAACAATATTATATGTAGAGTGAATATATATCTTTCCTTAGTCTGTAACAGAAAGACAAAAAAAGCACGCACAACGTGCTTTTTTTTGTTTGCTTTTTATTAATTTTCCCTGCGGGAATTATTATTTGAAAAAAAATTATCCTGTTAAGTTAATTTAGGATGTGCTGACTTCACGACTATCAATCTTTTCAGAACTTGACAAGGGTTACTTCATGAAAATGCAACAGCGAGATTACAGAAGTTCTTCTTTTTTGTTACCTCTCTGTCTCATTATAATTTTACCGGCACCTTTTCTTTCTCTCCCTGCCCAGGCCGCCGGCCCATACATGGATTCCGCCCATGGCAACGCTTCATACGGGGTAAAACGAAGCGAAGCCCCCTTGGGCCAACTATTCACAGGGCAACTGCGCCCATTGTCACGAACAACACGCCAGCATCGACGGAGCTGAACCTGACCCATATTCCGGAGACGATAGCGCTTCACCTTTTGCCCTTTTTGCCGACAACTTCAACCCAAGCGCCACCTTCACCCCCTATCAGCAGAACGATAATTTCTGCTTTTACTGTCACACCAACGTTGATTACCTGCAAAGCAGCGGGATTAGCAACTACAACAGGGACTACGCTGCCACGTTCGGCGGGTATACCACCGATTCGCCCCTGGGAATCTTTGAGGCATTCAATCAGCACTCCTATCACAACCTCTCCGATATCCAGGATTTCAGCCAAACCAATTTCAGCAGCTTTTTCACGGCCACCTCAAACCCATGCACCGCCTGCCATAATCCGCACATAGCCAGGCGCAACAAGGAAAATAAAAAAGACCCCTCTTACACTGCTATTTCCAAGCCATCCGATCACGCCAATCTCTGGGGCAATGACGCCAGCGAAAGAATGCTTGCTGCCACCAGCAACAAATACATGGCGCCCTATTATTACAATGCAACGAATACCTATGAACCGGATGCCACCAACTTAGATGACGGTTCGCTGACCCCGGACTACAATGCCTTCTGCACGGATTGCCATAATACCACCAATACCATCTCCAGCACCACCCTGGGCAGAAATCTCATCAAAATCAGTTGGTATACCGAAGGCGGGGACAGCATCACCGCCGGCGACAAGCATGGCAAAAACAGTGCGACCGGCAGCTCGGAGAGAATAGAGCCCTACGGTACCGATAACGGCTGGGTTCTCTCCTGCCTTGACTGCCACGAACCCCACGGCTCGCCAAGCTCGTTTCTCATCAGAAGAGAGGTGAATGGCACACTGATACAACAGCTGCCGTTCGCACGAAGGCAACCCGGCAGCCACCTCAAACATAAAATTGCTGTGCGCCAAGTGCCATAATAGTGACTGGGAGTACGTTCACCATCTATCTCCTGACGCCACCTTTGACCAGTTCAAATGCGGCTCATGCCATGGTCAAAATGGGACCGCCGGTTTTATTATTCCCTGCGAAGATTGTCATGCCCACGGGAAATCATGTGATCGATATAGATGATCCGTCTCTGACCCGCAGAACCTTTTAAGTCTAAAAATCATTATGCGTTTATTGCTTCCGATTTTTTCTCTACTCTTTTTCGCCCTATTGCCTAACAACAGCTCCTTCGCTGCATCCGGTAAAAATGAACCATTGCAGACAGAATGCCTGAAATGCCATAATCAGGCCTTTGAACAGGATCTGCTGAAGAGATATGTTCACCGGCCCTTTGCCGATCGCAAATGCCTGACATGTCATGTCGACGCAAAAGATTCCCCTCCTATAGCCGACCAGCAATCCTCTGACCAACAAGCCAGGGCTAAAATCCGCTGGCTCAGCATGTCGCCAGCAACGTCTGAGAAATACACATTTCTGCTGCCTGCAAAATCCGCCCCCGGCAAAATCTTGATTGATGCCAAGGCCCCCGGCAAATCTCCGTTCTATCAATCATTGACGATCCCCGCGGTAAGCAGCATGGCAAAGGCAGAAAACGACCAGACTCCGCCGCGGATAACAGACATCAAGGCCGACGTACGGCAGGGTATCCTGATCGATTCCGTAATCAACTGGCAGACTGACGAAAAAACAAACGCAACCTTGCGCTACGGCATCAGAAGATATGGGTCAAACAATCGAAGAAAAATACTGTTTTGCCACTGACCATAAACTTACTCTGCCGGGTTTGAAAAAAGGATCAACCTATCAGGTTGCCATCACATGCCGGGATATTTTCGGCAACAGCACTACTTCTCCAATGTTTTCGCTTCTCCACCGCGGACATTTCTCCATTACCCGCCCCTGCGTCCGGAAATCAAAGTGCCGGCAGTGGAAAAATTGCCATAAAAAACAACTTCTTTACCACTTAACGATAAAAATGTCATGCTGGAACTGACAGCCAATCAGCCGGTGTCGATTACACTCGGAACTTCAGCTGATGAACCCGCAGAAAGGCCGACCATCCTGATTAAATCCGCTCAGTCCGCTGATACCGCAGAGGAACATATTCCTTTGGCCAATAAAAAATACAGCAGCATGACCATCTGCACGACCTGCCACCAGGCCTTCAATCAGCAGAAATCCCACCCGGTTAATATTCTGCCCAGGGAAAAATCAAAAATACCGCCCGAGTATCCAACCCTGCCGGACGGTCGTATCTCCTGCATGACCTGCCACATCAATCATGCAGCAAACATTGAATACCGACTCATTAAATCATCGCGAAAGGAACTCTGCTTAGGTTGTCATCCGGACAATTTTTAACAGAACTGTTCCGCCAGCAAATAGACACTGACTGCCATGAACCCATACAAAAACAAGAGAAAAAAACTTAATCTGAACGTGAAGCGGGAATTCCAGAAATGGCTTCTCCTGCGCATGACAGCGCAAGTTCTGCTCAGCTCGCTCGTTGCCGCGGCAATTCTTTATTTTTATGCCAGAAACGAAATTACCGACAGCTTCTACTCAGCCCATGTGACAATCCGCCGGGTCAGCGATCTACTCCTGCCGGTCATAGCTGCCGGCTCCGCGGTGAGCTTCCTGGGCACCCTCATCGTGGTAATTTTTCTCCCGCAGAGAATAGCCGGTCCTCTTTACCGCATCGAGAAACGGCTGGAAGAGTTGAAAGAAGGTGATCTGCGCTCGGAAATCAAACTGCGCAGAAATGACATCCTGCAGGATATGGCGTGCAACCCTTAACGACTGCACCGGTTCCCTGCAGAAAAAAATAAAGCTGGCCCAGGAAAATCAGGCGCAACTGGAAAAAACTTTCCGGAAAACAGCGGAAGCTGACGATGCTTTCGGCAAGCTGAAAGAAAATCTGGACAGTTTTAAAACCTGATACTCACAACTCCTTGCATTTTTTTAACAATCCTTTCGACTAAAACATTGCTTTTTTTGTCAGACTATGGCAACTATTTGCCGTATTTGCGTGTTAGACCCTTATATTTAACGGCTCGCAAATATTTTTTTCTCTGCTGGAATTTCTCTTTTTTATTAACTTTTGCCTTTACAAAAAACAAGAAAAACACTCTGACTTTCGGCTACTTATACGCTTAATTTCAACATCGGGAGGATAATTTAAGTGAAAATGAGCAAAAAATATAAAAAGATTCAATTGATGAAACACACGGTGATCGCAACTTTTGCAATCTTCCTGACAGCCGGGGCAGCGGCACCCTTTGCCTTGGCGCAAGACGCTGAGCGGCCCGCTCTGACCGTCGACGATTGTGTAAAATGCCATGATGCCGCACCACAGGCCATTGAAAGTGCAGGGGGCAAACATAAGACGGAAGTTACCTGTATTGAATGCCATCAGGGTCATCCTCCCAATAAGACCGACATTATTCCTCAATGCAGCATGTGCCATACAGGCGAAAAGCATTTTGAGCTTGAAGGCTGTCTGGGCTGCCATACGAACCCGCATACACCGCTTAAAATCACCCTTGCCGACAATCTGACCGAACCCTGCCTTACCTGTCATACGGATCAGATTGAACAACTGAAACAAAATCCAAGCAAACATACCGAACAGTCCTGCACCACCTGTCATACCGCCCATGGCGAGCTGCCGAGCTGCACCAACTGCCATACCCCCCATTCTGAAGACATGGTGCAGGCGGACTGCCTGAGCTGCCACAAACCTCATATGCCTTTGCAGGTCACCTACCCTGATGACACACCGTCCAAACTGTGTGCATCCTGTCATAAGACCGCTAATGACCTGTTGATGGCCAACACCTCCAAACACCATGAGCGCACTTGTGCCGATTGCCACAAATCGCAGCACAAGATGATTCCGAAGTGCCAGGATTGCCATGGCATACCACATCCAGAGGACATGATGAAGAAATTCCCGACCTGTGGCGATTGCCACGGCATTGCCCATGACGTGACCAAGTAACAGTTTTTTTTAAAGAGTGAGCGGGGATACTGCTCACTCTTTTTTTTCTCCATTGGCCTATCACACAGAATATTCTGTATTCTGCTACTTATTGAAGAAAGGAATATGTTATGAAAAAGAAAAGAAAAATTCTTTACAATGTCCTCTCCGTTTTTTTCATTTCATCGGCTATCTCCTGTATGCCGATCAATGCTACTGAACGCGGAACAGCAGTAAAGACCGGCAAGACTGAAGCTCCTATGCTCCTGGCCAGTGCCGAGCAGTCGGCCGCCGTACCGGCAAACTCCGCTGCCGGCAAAAGTGGCGCTGAACTTTATGCCCAGACGCCTGAACCACTGACCGTAATCCAATGTGCTCAATGCCATATCGCAGTATTCGACAAGATCAAAAATGACGGCGGCCGTCACCGGATAAACTGCCAGGACTGCCACCAGCAATTTCATTCATACAATCCGACCAAAAACAACTGGAAGGAAATTATGCCGAAGTGCAGCCAGTGCCACACCGAACCACCCCACGGGACGAACTTTCTCGACTGCATGAGCTGCCATGTCATTCCGCATACCCCGCTCAATGTGCCGATGAACGATTTACTGGCCAGTCAATGCGCCAACTGCCATACCGGCCCCGCGGGTGAACTGACGAAATTCCCCAGCGCCCATACCGAGCAGGGCTGCAGCACCTGTCATCACACCAAGCACGGCAATATACCATCCTGCATGGAATGCCATGAGCCCCATATTCCCGACCAACCGGTGGAGGCCTGCAAGTCATGCCATCCCGTCCACCGGCCCCTGGAAATCACTTATGAGGCCGGAACCGAGGCTACCTGCGGCGCCTGCCATGATCAGGTCTATAAGGTCTGGATAGCCTCGCCAAGCAAACATTCCGGAGTTGCCTGCGCCAAATGCCATGAAAAGCATGGGCAGATTCCCCAGTGCACCAACTGCCATACGCAGCCCCATGATGCAAAAATGCTGGAAAAATTCCCGCGTTGTCTGGACTGCCATATCAACGCCCACAACCCGCCGATTAACAAAAAATAATCAGAAAATCTGCGGATGCAGCAAAAAGCCCCGGTTTCTGCCGGGGCTTTTTTTTATCCTTTTTTTTAAGAGCATCGGCAGTAAAATTCTGCTACATATTAAATGATTACTCTTCCGGATTGCATGAATCTCATCTCCTTGCTATAAGTTTATTTCGTATCCCGGCCATGCGAGGATTAAGAGTTGTTCGTAAATAAGCTTTTCAGGAATCACGCTGTATTTTGAGACGTATTTGGCCGTGACGATTGAATAAAACCGCAGGCGTAGCGGCGCTACGCTGAGGATTTTGTGATTGAGAAGCGGTCAAAGCCGACCAAAAGACAGATGTGAGAACAAAAGTTTTATTCACGAACAAGCTCTAAGAGAATAACAAAGCATTTCTGATAACGCTGTTGATCGGAAACAACCATGCCCCTGTCTTCCAATCTCAAGAGGAAAATTTTTATCTACATGGCCTTGACCGGGCTTGTCCCCTTGCTCGTCCTTGCTTTTCAAAATCATTATTTCGGCAAAAAGGCCATTGAAAAACTGGAGATTGAACACCTGAGTTATTCCCTGAAATCAAGAATGCTCTGGTTAAGGGAATGGACACGGCACACCAAGAAGGAGTTCTTCAGAATAGGCATCCAGCTCTCCGCCAAAGACGCGCGAATTTCCAAGGAAGATCTCACGGCTCTGGATTTTACGGTACAGGGACTCTTCAGGGGGCACTCAAAATACAAATCCCTGACTATCTATGATCAAAACTGGTCTGTTATCCGCCAGTTCAATGAAAATCCGCAGTTGCCGATACCTCCGCCTTCCAGCGGTTTCAAGAAAAAATTCATCATTCCCGATGTGCTTCTGGCGGACAATACCCTATCAGACGCCGGACAAGGATACCATTCTGCCCATTGGGCAAACCGTGCTTGACCGCAACGGCCATCCGGCTCTTTATATAATCGCTGAAATGAATACGACAAAGTCCCTGCAACGGGTTTTATCCGACACCTCGGATCTTGACGAAAGCGGCAAGATTTATCTCGTTTCCGGTGAGGGGAACCTGCTTTATCAGGCATCTCCCGCTGCCTATCAGGATGATACCTGCCCCGGCACCATGACCTTCCCTGACAACCTCCTGCAAGGACCGTACTGGCAGTTGCAGAAAAGAAGAGACTGCAAAGGTGTTTCCGTTTTTTCCGTTGCCGCGCCCATTCCGGAGATGGACTGGATACTCATCGTTGAAGTTGACAAAATGCACGCCATGAAGGAAATCGAGCGATACATAGGCATCGGCAGCAGCACCGCCCTGGCAATTCTCATTCTCATCCTTATCGGCTCCTGGCGGACGGCAAGTAACGTGGCGGATCCCCTTGATGAACTGGCCCGGGTCGCCCGGCATATCTCGGAAGGCAACCACCAGGAACGGCTCCCTGTTTTTAGGGACCGCTATCTCAATGATGTCGGCGAGGCATTCAATGCCATGCTGGATACCCTGGACGCCAACAAGCGGTTGATGATTCAGACAATCTCCCTCAGCGCCGTGGGAAAACTGAGCTCCAGTATTGTCCACGAAATGCGCAACCCCCTCTCTTCCGTTAAAATCAACCTGCAGGCCCTGGGGCGTAAAGTAAAAGATGATCCGGCCTATGCGGAAATGGCCGCCATCGCCATCTCCCAGGTGAAACGGCTCGAATCGATGTTTTCCGATCTGCTCCACTTCAGCAAACCGATTCAGTTACATCTTGCAGAGGTGACTTTCCGGGAGATCGCCGAAGAGGTCCGGGAAATCCTCACTCAGAAGGCCGCTGACAAGATCATTGCCCTGGAGATCATCGACAATCTGGGCAATACACCAATCACCGTCGATAGGAATCAGGTTGTCCAGGCCTTGATCAATCTGGTGGACAATGCCATCCAGTGGTCGCCCGACAAAGGCACGGTACAGATCATCGGCGAACAGGCCAAGGCCGGTGGCGGGTTTACACTCATTATCAAGGACCAGGGGCCGGGCATCCGGGAAGAGCAGATAAATAATCTCTTTCAACCTTTTTATACCACCAGGGAAACCGGGACCGGCTTAGGTCTGGCCAATGTGAAAAAGATTGTCGAATTTCACGGAGGTTCGGTTTTTGCCGGCAATAATCCGGACGGTGGTGCACGGTTTTCAATGACTTTCAACGGAAGGCCACGCGGATGAGCGTAATACTGATTATTGATGACGACAAACTGCTCTGCCGCAGTCTGCAGATCCAGCTCGAGGCTGCCGGGCATAAAACATATCTTGCCCACACCATGCACGAGGGCATGGAGACCGCGGGACGTGTGGGAGCGGACCTCATCCTGCTGGATCTCAATCTGCCGGACCAGAGCGGACTGCTGGGACTGCCGGCCCTGCTGGAAAAAGATCATGGCCTGTGCGTGGTGATCATGACCGGCAATCCCGACAACAAGGCTGTTATTGATTCCATGCGCAAGGGTGCCTTTGATTATCTGCGCAAGCCTCTGGATCTTGATGAGCTGTTTGCCATGGTGGAAAAGGTGGAAGACCGCAAGAAAAAGACGCTATCGCCCCAGTCGGATCACCCCGTCGCAGCCCGCCCTTCCCTTAACGATCTGGTCGGCGCCCATCCTAAAATGATTGAACTGCTGAAGCAGATCGGTCTCTTGTCCCGCAGCAGGGTTACGGTCCTGATCCAGGGAGAAAGCGGCACGGGCAAGGAGCTGGTGGCAAAAATTCTTCATGCCTCATCCGCCCCGGGCATGCCTTTTGTGGCCATCAACTGTTCGGCGGTGGTCCCGACCCTGCTGGAAAGCGAACTCTTCGGCTATGAAAAGGGCGCCTTTACCGGCGCGGATAAGACCAAAATCGGCAAAATGGAATTTGCCGGTGAAGGCACGGTGTTCCTTGATGAGATAGGCGACATGCCGCTTGACCTGCAGAGCAAACTGTTGCGGGTGCTGCAGGAACAGGAATTTGTCCGGGTGGGCGGGCTCGAGACTATTGCGCTCAAAGCGCGGATAGTGACGGCCACCCACCGGGATCTGCATGGCATGGTGGAGCAGGGACAATTCAGGCAGGATCTTTTTTACCGGCTGAACGTCTCCACCCTGCATATCGCCCCGCTACGGTCCCGGCGGGAGGATATCCCCCTGCTGGTTGACAGTCTGCTGGCCAGAATCAGCACAAAGCTGCATTGTGACTTGCCCTCCGTTTCCGAGGCAGCCATGAAAAAAATGATAAATTACGACTGGCCGGGCAACGTCAGAGAGCTTGAGAATGTTCTGACCCGGGCCGCGGCCCTTTCCCGCGACAACAGGGTTCTTGCCGAAGACCTCGTCTGGCAGCAGACCAAAACCCCTGCTGCCGCTGATCAACAAACCGAGCCATTCACCCTGGCTGAGGCGGAGAAATATCACATTACCAATGCCCTTCTCGAAAACGACTGGAACATTACCCATACCGCCCAGAAATTAGCCATCTCGCCCACCACCCTCCGTAAAAAAATCAATGATTTCGATATCCGAAAGCCGGCAACCTGAACACGATTCCTCTCCCCTGAAGCCAACCCGCGGGCTGGGACCGCATATTGCCGGTTGACCCTTTGTTTCCATACCGATATCCTTGGAGATTATGCGACTGAAAAATATGACAACAATCTTCTCGGTTCTGCTTGCGCTTCTCCTCCTGCCCATGCCGCTTGCGGCCTATGATCTCAATGAAAAAATCCAGCTGCACGGTTTTGCCTCCCAGGGCTATCTTGACAGCGCCGGCAACAACTTCCTGTCGGACAGCCTGGACGGCACCTTTGCCTTCAATGAAATCGGCCTCAACCTGAACCTGCGGTTCAGCGACCAGCTGCGCTTCGGCGGCCAGATTCTATCCAGAAAAATGGGGAGCTATGGTGACAACAGCATCCGTCTGGACTGGGGGCTGGCCGATTACCGTTTTCAGGACTGGGCCGGAATACGCGCAGGCAAAGTCAAGATCCCCCTGGGCCTCTATAATACGGAAAGGGATTCCGACTTTCTCCGGCCCATGATTTTTCTCCCCCAGAGCATCTATGACGAAACACGGCGCGACACCTGGCTCGCCCACTGGGGCGGTGAACTTTACGGCAACGTGGCAAGGGAGGCTTTCGGGGACTTTGACTATAAGCTCTTTTACGGCCGCATCAAATATGAGGGAGACTCGGTTTACCATGATTCCACCCTGGACAGCATTAACAGACGACTGGCCGACAACCTGACAGATCCCAATCCCGATCCCCTTCTCCCCTCCCACATCAACCAATCCGACCGGGACAACGATTACCTGTATGGGGCAAACCTCATCTATTCCCCCCCCATGGAGAATCTCCGCCTGGGAATCTCCTATGTCAGCCAGCAGGATACCTCCTACGCCGACCATGAAAAAATCGGTGAATATAAAACCAACAGCTACTTTGTCCTTTCCCTGGAATATGCCTGGCGGAACCTCCTGTTGAGCGCGGAATACGGTGAAAACGACCGCACGCAAACCCTTTACGATGTCACCACCTTTGATGGCCCCAACCAGTCCTGGTACGTTATGCTCACCTACAGCGCCACAGACTGCTTAAGCTTTTCCGTTCTCTACGACGAATACTGGAAAGAAAAATACAACAAGGACGACACCATCCATGCCAGCGGCAGATACAACTCCACCCCCTGGCGAAAGGATTGGGGCTTTGGGATCCGCTATGATGTCAGCGAAAACTGGACCGTCAAAGGCGAGTGGCACATAGTTGACGGCTCGGCCCTGCTGCTGGAATTTTTCAACCCGGAGGGCACGGAAAGATACTGGCAGTACGGGGTTGTCAAAACGTCCTTTAATTTCTGAGCACGATTAGGAATTCCATGAGAAAACCGCTGAAAACAATCATGTTGCTGCTGCTTCTCATGCTTTACGGGGCACCCGGTTCCTGCCTTGCCGCCGAGATCATTCTGGTGGTCAATCCCGGCAGTACTCTTACAGGCATCACCTGGCGGGCGGCCGAGCGTATTTTTCTCAGCAAGAAAACGGAATGGAGCCAGGGCGACCACATTCATGTCGTGGTAAACAACAATCCTGAGGTGTATGCTTCTTTCTGCCGGGAGATTTTAAAAAAAACTCCCCAGCAGTATCTGCTTTACCGGAAAAAAATGCTCTTTAACGGCTCAGGAATCCCACCTCTGGTCATGAACAGCGACGAGGAGGTCAAGGCCTTTGTCGCGGCCACCAAAGATGCCATCGGCTTTATCAGGAAAGATTCCCTGGACCCCAGCGTAAAACAGCTTGTCATCCGGTAATGTCTTCGGCTAAGCCGTTGTAAAGAAATAACATGGTCAGAGAAATGCGCGGAGCCATTGTAAAAAAATAACGGTCATGGTGGAACCCAAAACGGCATAAGGAGCCGTAAAGGAACGGTCAGAATTGTACAAGTTATTTTGCCACGGCTCCTAAAAGCCGAAAACAGGGACAACAATATCATGAAAATCTTGAACAACATCCGGGCAAAGGTCTGGAGCTGCGTTGCCATTGCCCTGCTGGGCTACCTCCTTGCCACCATCACCACATCAATCTCCAATATCCGCATCACCGACAGTCTCACCCGGCTGGAGGAAATTCATTTCCCCCTGGCGCTGAAAGGGGAAAGGATTTTCACCCTTTTTAACGAGCAGACCAAGAATTTTGAAAGCGGACTGATCACCGGCGAGGCCGATGAGCTGGCCAAGGCCCGTGAGCATCATGAAGAGATCATCTCTCTGCTCAACGAAATGGTGCAAACGGCATCCACTCAGGACATGAACTTCTACTCCCAGCTCCTTTCATTGCGCGACGCCTATGAGGATTACTTTAACCTGGCCGCTGACCAGTATATGCAGATGTCCCACGACACCGATCTCTTTGAACACACCCAGCAGCTGCTGCGCATCGGCAAGGCCAGAGAACTTCTGCTGACTAAATTTAAGGAGATTACCGGCCAGCTCACCAAGACGGTGGTCACTGAGATAAAAAACAACAAACAGCGGGCTGCCGGCAACTCCCGCCTGCTGCACCTCCTGTTCATTGCCGTGCTGCTGATTGCCACCCTGGCCATCAATCTGCTGGCCAACAGACAGCTCATCACTCCCTTGATAAATCTCAAAGAACTGATCGACAACTTTGCCAGGGGAAAAACGGTCGAGAAACCGCAGATCTGTGATTCGGCTGATGAAATCTGCAGTCTCGCCCTCTCCTTCTGGGACATGACCGAGGAGTTGCAGAAAATTTCGGTATCCAGAAACTATCTGGACAACATCATCAATTACATGTCGGACTGCCTGCTGGTCCTGTCGCCGACCCTGTCCATCACCAGGGCCAACCAGTCCGCCCTTAATCTGCTTTCCTACCCTGAAGAGGAGCTGCTCCACCAACCCGGCAACCACATCTTCAGTGAATATGGGACCGGGGCCACCATCCAGACAATTTTTGAAGAGCTGCTGCAGGGCAAATCCATCACCAACCTCGAGATGATGCTGCGGACAAGGGATAACATGCTGATTCCCGTTCTTTTTTCCGGCACAACTTTTTACAGCACAGCGGGAACAGTCGAGGGGGTGGTCTGTCTTGCCCGGGATATCCGGGAATTGAAAGGCAATCTGGACAACATGGGAAACATGGCGAACTTCGATCCCCTGACCGATCTGCCCAATCACAATCTTCTCCATGACCGGCTGAGCCATACCCTGCGCCTGGCCAAACGCACCCAGAAACTGCTGGCCCTGCTTCTCATCGATCTGGACCTTTCTTCCGCCATTATCGACGCAGGCGATGAAACGGGCAAGCTGATTCTGCAGGAGGCAGCCAAACGCTTTCTGCAGTCTGTCCGGGAAACAGATACCGTGGCGCGGATGAAGCATAATCAATTTGCCGTTATCCTGACCAACCTCAATGATCAACAGGATGCCAAGCTTGTTGCCGGCAAAATCATGCAGCAATTTCACCTGCCGTTTCACATTTTCGGCAGTGCCGATATCAGCCTCAGCATCGGCATCACCCTGTTTCCCAGTGACGGCAGTGACGGCAGCGCCCTGCTGCGCAATGCCGACGCCGCCCTGTCCGAGGCAAAAAAGCAGGGGGGCAACCTTTACAGTTTTTACACCCGTGCCCTGCCCCGCCACTGAAACACTCATCAACAGTATCTGATCAGTTTCTCCTCAGTTTCTGTTGACCGCAGTCCTTGACATCCCCCCTGCCGGCTTACCTCTTGGCCTCTCCCCTGTTCATCCCTGACAAAAAATATCAAATTTATTTTAATAATTACAAATAATTACAAAATAAACACCCATCATCCCAGCCAACTTGCAACGTTTGGCATCCATTATGCTTTTACGGCAGCCAGTGCGGCAAATTGTCACAGCGGCAATTTGCCGCACAGAAACTTACCCAGGATGGCTTCGCTTTTTCTGAAGCCCTTCAAATTGACTGTCTCGTATTGATGGCCTTTGAGGGTGTAAAACCCGCCGACAGCCGTACTGTGCATGATAAGTTCTCGATTTATCGTCACGAAAATGAGGCGCCGGGGCTTTTTACCCACAAGGGACACAAATACGAAGCCATCAAAATTCGTCAACGAAAACGGAGGATTGCTAAATGAAGAAAACAAGAAAAGTGATTTCAGCAGCAGTTGCCTTAGGCGCACTGGCAACTTTCAGTGTTGCCGAGGCCGGCATGATCACCGAGTGGGATCAGAGCAATGTTGTGCCCCGCACCCCCACCAACATCGCCAATCCAGGTTTTGTCTTTGACCAGTACAATTACATTGAGCCGGGCTACCTGACTGATCCCAACACCGGCGCGGTTTCCGCCGGCGGATTCATGCCGAGCGGCTGGGCCAAATACAGTGGCGGTTCCAGCGCTATACTCAATGCCGCCGGCACCGTTGTCGGCGCCATGACCTGGAAAGAGAGAGACACCCAGGGCCCGGGCCTCTCCATCGTCAACGGCGATGACATCACCGGCGACAACTGCATCATGTCTGCCGGCTGGAATCCTGATTCAACCGTGGTTCTGGACGGCAACGGCATCGACATCACCGAGATGAGCGACTGGTGGGGCATTGACAAGAAACAGTGCTCCGACCCCTTCCAGTCAAGCAAGCGCTTCAAATCAGTCAGCTACATGCTTGATACTCCGGTCGATCTGACCTTCAACGTGGCAAGCAACGGCCAGACGGAACTCTATCGCCTTCTCATGAAATACGGCAACCAGACCGGCGCCAGGGTCACCGGTTTCACCATGCAGCTCGGTTTTCTTGATGCCAGCGGCAACTTCACTGAAGCCGGCCCCAATGACGGTCTTTCCTTTGCCGCCCGCAGCGGTGCAGCCTATGATTATACCGTACCGACCACCAGCGACATCATGAAACAGGGTGAGCTTGACGCCCTGCAGGCCCACGGCCTCTTCGGCGCACCGGACAAGCACCACACCAGCTACGGCTATTTCAACCCGTACGTACGCGCCACCTTTCTCATGACCGCCAACCAGACCCATATCGTGGCTTCCGACATGTCTGCCGTTCATACGGACCTCTTCGGCGAGTGGCTGCCCTCCAGCAACCTCAAAGGCGGCCTCTATTTTGACGCTGACGGCATTATCTACACCGACAACATTCTCATGGCGAGCTGCCCCGGCAACTTTGACGAGGAAGCAGGCACCACCCGCGTTGCTACCGCTGACTGCGACCAGGCATGCGCCGACAACCTCGGCTGCGACGCTCCCTGGGTCACCTACCGGGAATCCGTCAATATCACCATGAATGCCGACGGCACCTGGAATATCCCCGCAGTCGTCGGCACCGATATCCGCCAGCCGGTTGCGCTGACCACAGCAGAGCTTGACGCCATCAAAGCCAACCCCGCCTGGGCTCCGGCTGACATCGATGACCTGGCCAACGTCAACATCAATGCCTTCCTGAACGTAGGTGATCTGCCCGTCGGCAACTTCACCCTGCGCGTCACCCCGACCTTTGATGCAACAACCGCCGCCACCGAGCCTGGAACCACCGGTCCCGCTGACTTTGATATCACCATCAATGCGCCGAACACGGTTACTCCTTAAGTTTGCAAAGACTTACCAGACGTATCAACTGAGTATGAAAAGTGAAAATTTATCGATATATCGGAGGATATAAAATGAAATTGGCAAAAATAATCATCCTGGCGATTCTTCTCGCTTTCACCACCACAGGCATGGCGCTGGCCGCGGGCTCCGTTAAAATGAACTCCACCACCACGGTTTCCGCCTCAGTCACCAATAAAACCAGCAAAAGCGTCTACGCCGCGGTAAAAATGATGGCCTTTGATGCGGTCGGCACCGCGGTCGGCCATCTCTGCAAGGAAGTCTATCTGCGCAGCAACCAGACAACCCCGGTCAGCTTCTCCTGGCTGGCGCCGAATTATGAAACCGGCCTCTACTGGACAGCCAAGGTAGACACCACCGCCGACTGCGGCACCCACGACCACGACGACGCGGACAGCGACGACGACAGTGACGGTGAATCCCTCCATTTTGATTCCGATGAGCATCATTAAGAGTATTACCGCAGGTTAAATCTTCTTCTTTCCCCACCCCTCACCAGGTTGCAGTTCACTCCCCTGGTGGGGGGCTCCTCTTTACGCAGCGGAGAAAAGCCATGCACAGGAAAATCGATACAATTACAGCCTTCAGTCTTTTTCTTTTTATCATGGCCCTTTTCGCTGTAGTCATATCCTGCTTTCCGGCGGCATACATCTGGGCCACCTATGAGGATCTGCTCGGCGAGTGGAGCCAGTTTTATTTCTTTGCCATCGCCTTGTTTTTTTCAGTCCGCCTGGCCCTGGCGGGATCAAGGTTCTGGCTTTTTTTCGCGGCCCTGGCCGTGGCCTGTTTTTACGTGACCGGGGAGGAGATCTCCTGGGGGCAGCGGCTGTTCAACATCGCCACCCCTGATTTTTTCCGGGCGCACAATCTGCAACAGGAAACAAATCTGCATAATTTTTTCACCGGGCCTTACAACACGCTGCTGAAGCGTATTATCGAAGCACTGCTTGCCTGTGCCTTTATTATCTACGGAGTCATCTATCCCCTTGAGCTGAAAGTCAACTGGAAACCTGCGGTGTGGATCAATATGAAGGGCGTTCCGGCCCCGCCTGCGTATCTCTGGCCGTTTTTTGTCGGGACGGCTCTCTTTGAACTGCGGATATTTCAATTCAACGAGGCGGAGATCTCGGAAATCCTGCTTTCCCTGGTTCTGGCCATCTTTACCAGCCACTACTGGCTCAGACACAAACACCAGGGGAAAAACACCGCCTTTTTAGCCGGACGGCATGCCGCAGCAATGGTGCTGATCTTTGTTGCCGGCACCGGGCTTGCGGCGGCAACCACCTCGTTCTGCTACACCGTGCCGCGCCTGCAAGCCGACATGGATGGCCGGATTGACAACGGCATCGCAAAATTTGCTGAACGCTATGGCCGTTACGGCAGCTGGCCGAATGCAGCGGCACTCTATCAGCTTCTCCTGGAAAAAGATCCGAAAAGCACCGCACTGCTGCGCGACCTTGCCGCCTGCTACCAGCAGATGGGCCAGGATGAGAAATTCAGGGAAATAAACAGCAGGGCAATCGCTCTTGATATG
Source organism: uncultured delta proteobacterium (assembly GCA_963729825.1). GTDB lineage: Bacteria > Desulfobacterota > Desulfobulbia > Desulfobulbales > SURF-16 > SURF-16. Next base: position 46,722 of record CAVSQR010000040.1, read on the forward strand.
ACCAGATATGGACGTTTTCCGGGCAATGTCGCGACCAACCTTTCCCTGCATCAGACCTTTCTGCAGGCCGGCAACCGGGAACAGGCCCAGTTCCATCTGCAGAAGGCCCTGCAGGCAAGCGAGGCCAATGTCCGACTGGAGCCGGACAGCGCCTCGGCCGCCTACTGGCTGGGCAAATCCTATCTGGCCGCCGGAGACACCGTTGCCGCCCTGCACCAGCTGGAAAAAGCGGTTCAGCTTAAACCGCAATCAAGCTCCTACAAAAAGGCCCTCTACCGGCTCACCCTGGGACCGCAAGACTCGTTTGATCCTGCGGCCCAGGAAACCGGCGGCTGATAATACGGTTTTGGCGAATTACCAGGTAATTTCCGCGCACAAACAGCAATCAGAAATTCTCCAGGGCTTTTCCGGTTTCCAGCCACATTCTGTCCAGCCGCTTGGCCGAGACGGGGACTGCCGTTTTCAGCTCCTGGGCAAAGAGCGAAACCTTGAACTCCTCGATCATCAGGGCAAATTCCCTGACCAGCTGCCGCTGCCCGGCGGAAAGTCCCTCCTGTCCGAGAAAATGTTTGAGCCTCTCCTGGTACACGGCAAGCTGGGCAGCCTTTTCCGCATCCTTGGCCGGGTTCAGCATTTTTCGCTCCAGGCGGATGCGCAGGGCCTTCAGATACCGGGGAAGGCGCTGCAGATCTTTGAGCTCCGCTTCCCGCAGGAAACGTGGGGGCAGCAGCTCCGTCACCTCCTGGCGAAAAAGGATGCAGTCGGCCGGGGTGACCCCGAGCCTGCTCTTTTTGCGGCAGCTCTGCTCGATTGCGGCAATGAAATCAAGCACCGTTCTTCTTTCCCGCAACACCTCGATCACCTGATCCCTGATCTGCATGGCCGGCCCATGGAGTCCCTGGCTGGTGACTTTTTGCACGATCTCGTCAAATTCCTCCCGGCCGGGGATCAGACCAGTGCGGCAGTTAAATATTTCATCCAGCACAAAGCAAAACAGATCCTCATGAAACTCTTCATGGGAGGCGATGCCCTGATAAAGCGGCCAGTTTGCCCGGGGCAGCACCAGGTCCTTGTGCAGGGCCTTGCACTGTCTGGCAAACTGCAGACAGTAAAGAGTCCGCAAACCCGCCACGGTTTGCTCCCGCCGTTCCTCATGATCGGCAAACAGCCGCAGGGACACACTGCCGTCATCTTCAGCCGCCAGCCCGGGATAGGCGAAACCGGCCAGCTTGCCCTCCCTGTCCTTGATGGTGATGCGCTGCGGCACCCCGGCAAAATCCCAGCCCTGCAGCCCGGTCTTTTCCCAGCGACCGCGCAAGGCCTCAAGCCGGGGGCTGCTGCCGCCGCCCTGGGCCGGACTTTTTGCCAGCGCGGTAAAGTCGCGGCTGCCGGCCACCGGCTTGCCCGCCCCGTCCACCAGCTGACAACGCATCTTCAGATGCTCCGGCAGCGAGTCCCTGGGCCAGGCCCCCCGGTCAATCTGCAGCCGGAACCGCTGCAAAATCAAATCTTCCAGCTGCTGATAGAGCGACCCCTCATAGGGCCTGAGCTGTGGCAGCAGTTCGGCCGCGGTGCGCGGAATGGGAATGAGCTGCCGGCGGAGGGACTTGGGCAGTCCTTTGAGCAGAAAGATAATTTTTTCCAGCAGCAGCCCCGGCACCAGCCACTCCAATTTTTCGGCCTGCACATAGCCGGTCAGATCAGCCGGGATACTTACCGTCACCCCGTCATTGTTCCTCCCCCGGGGTAAAGGAGTAACTAAGCGGCAGGGTCAGCTCGCCGCAGTGGATCTTCTGGGGAAAATCGGCCAGTTCATCCCGCTCCGGCAGCTGTCTGAGGATGTCCTCCCGCCCCATGCGCAGGAAATCATCCCCTTTCATCTTTTTCACCAGGCGGATCAGTCCGGCCCGGTCAAAAACATCGGCAGGCAGCCGCTTGTCATAAAACTCATAGAGCAGCAAATCATCCACCAGGATATCCCGGCGGCGCAGGCGGTCTTCCAGATCCGCCAGGCCGGCGATGAGCTGTTGGTTTTTTTCCAGAAAGTCAAAATGCCCGCCGCACTCCCCTTCCACCAGGGCGGACTGGATAAAAATGCCCCGGGCCTCCTCCGGCTTGATGGGCCCGAAGTTGACCCGCCGGTTGGCCTCGATGACCAGTCCGAAAAGAGTCACCTTGGCCAGGGCCGTGACCTGGCCGGATTTCTTTTCCCAATGGGGCGCGGAATAGCTGTAGCGGCACAGTTCGCCGGCCAGGGGCTCCAGCCACTCGGGTTTGATGCCCGCCACGGTGCGGGCATAGAGCCGGGTTGTCTCCACCAGTTCCGCGGCCATGATCCACTGTCCGGCCTTATTGAACTGGCCGGAACCCGGAAAAATCATCAACTCCTTGCCCTGGCCGCCCTGGTAGATATTCTTTTCCTTTTTCAGCCCGATATTGCGCAGGTTGCCGGAGAGTATCGCCTGATGGATCTGGTCATAGCCCCTGGCATACATCTTTTCCCGGTCCGCCTCAAGCTCGTCCAGGCAGGATGATTTGAGGAAAAGATGATGCTCCTTGCTGTGCCCCGCCGTGGCGAGCTGGGACCAGATCTGTTCGTGGATGTCCCGCCACTCCCGCATGCGCTGATAGGCCAGGAAATTGTTCTTACAGAACCTGCCCAGAGCGGACCTGCTCCTCTTGCCCCGCACCAGCTCATCATAGAGGTCCCACAGCTGGAGATAGGAGAGAAAATCCGAACGTTCGGAGCGGAAGCGCTCATGGGCCGCATCGGCCTCCCGGGCGTTTTCCGCCGGCCGGATGCGGGGATCCTGAATGCTTAAGGCGGCGGCGATAATCACCACCTCCCGCAGGCAGCCGTTTTCCCGGGAGCTGATAATCATGCGGCTGATGCGGGGATCAAGGGGCAGGCCGGCCATGAGCCTCCCCCGTTCGGTCAGCCTGCGGTTGCGGTCGATGGCGCCAAGCTCGGTCAGCAGGTGATAGCCGTCGTTGATCGCCCGCGGGGCCGGCGGATCGATAAAGGGAAACTTTTTCGGGCTGCCGAGCTTCAGGGCAACCATAAGCAGGATGACCTCGGCCAGGTTGGCGCGAACGATTTCCGGCAGGGTATATGCCGGCCGCCCCAGATACTCTTCTTCGCTGAAGAGCCTGACGCAGATGCCCGGCCCCACCCGGCCGCAGCGGCCGGCCCGCTGGTCGCAGCTCGCCCGCGATATGGGGCTGACCGGCAGCTTGGTGGTTTGCGCCCTGACATTGTAGGTGGAGATGCGGGCCAGCCCGGTATCAACCACATAGCGGATGCCGGGCACGGTGACCGAGGTCTCCGCCACATTGGTGCAGACCACGATCTTGCGGGCCGTGCTCTTTCTGAAGATGCGGTTCTGGTCAAGGCCTGACAATCGGCCGAACAGCGGCATGATCTCGGGTTCCTTCTCCTTGATGCCAAGGCGCGGCCCGTCGTTTCTGAAACGCTTGCCCAGCAGTTCAATCGTGTCGCGGATGTCGCGTTCCGTGGGCATGAACACCAGCATGTCCCCGCCCGGTCCTGAACGGCACAGCTCCATCACCGCCTCCACGGCCTGTTCCACATAGCCCAGGTCCTGGGCGGCGGACTCTCCCCGCCCATCCTCATCCGCCGCGGCATAACGGATCTCCACCGGATAGGTCCGGCCGCTCACCTCGATGACCGGCGCCCCGTCAAAGGCCCGGGAAAATTTCTCCGTATCGATGGTGGCCGAGGTGATGATGATCTTCAGATCAGCCCTTTTTTTCAGGATTTTTTTGAGAATCCCTAACAGAAAATCAACATTAAGGCTTCGCTCATGGGCCTCGTCGATTATAATGGTATCATAGGCCCGCAGGTCGGGATCGTGCTGGGTCTCGGCCAGCAGGATGCCGTCGGTCATGAACTTGATACGGGTGGCCGCACCGGTCTGATTACTGAAGCGTATCTTGTAACCGACCAGATAGCTGAGCGGGCCGAGTTCCTCGCGGACCCTTGCGGCAACGGAAGTGGCGGCAAGGCGGCGGGGCTGGGTGCAGCCGATCAGTTTTTTCCCGCCCCGTCCCGCCTCAAGGCACATCTTGGGAATCTGGGTGCTTTTCCCGGACCCGGTGTCACCGGCAATGACCACCACCTGGTGGCGGCGTATTGTCTCGATGATACGCTCTTTTTCAGAAGTTATGGGCAGAACTTCCGGATAAGTTATGGAATTTCTCATGAATTAAGTGATAACTATTTGAAACAAAGTAAGAATTTTGTTTATAATCCAGAATTGATACTCTATATATTTAAGGAATCTACCAGTCTCGCAGCAAAATTATACGAATATTTTCGCTTCTACAAGGTATATTGTGGTGGAACATATTGAGACCGCTATTGAAGCATGACTGATGATGGTTGTTTCCAGGGGAAAAGAGATCGGCGAAGAAACTGAAAAGCCGACCGGCCCTATCGGCCTTGATATCGGTACCAGCCATATCGTCATGTCGCAGACCAATGATGGACGCGGAAATAGAGGCGGCCAAACGCAATGACCCCAACTTCCGCAACAACCACATCTACTTGGCCAACGTCGACCGGTACATGAAACGACTGCTCGAGGAAAAGGCCGGCAATGAGTATATCCATGAGAGCATCATTCGAAGAGCTGCTGCGCTGTTACATCAATCAGGAAAAAATTGTCAAAATAAACTGATGGCAATTGACAATCCAGCCGGGAAAATGGTTAATTGTTAACCAGAATTATTAACAACGTGTCCGCCAACATCCGGAATCCTTTCTCTTTCTTTCTGAAGCTTTGCCATCACTTGCCCAAAACAGAAAGGAAACCGCGGAAATCCCATGGCAAGACGGCGTTTGCCCATTACTACACAAAGGACTGACTCATGAAAATAGGACGCAATGATCCCTGCCCCTGCGGCAGCGGACAGAAGTATAAAAAATGCTGCCAGGGCAAGGTTGCCTTTAAACCGGTGGCGGGCCAGACCGCCCCGCAGGTGACCCTGAAAAGCGAGATCGAAAAGCTGCAGGAAGTTGCGGAAAAAAAGGAAAAACTGGTGAAACCACTGGGTGTTTTCGTCCTGTTCTCCTCCGGGGAGGGAGATGCCTGGCTGCTGGAAATCACGGACATGGATGCCGTGCAGGTGGCGGACAAGGGCAGCAGAATCGCGGTGGAGCTCACGGAGAACCCGGAAACCATCGAGATCAACTGGACCCATCATTTCTCCATCAGAAAAAAACAGTTTGTCACCACAGCCTATGCCGATGGACAGGAAACCGTCTGGCCTGACTACCCGGCCCACTCGATCTTTTCCGCCATCAAGCGTATCCGCAAAAAATTCCCCAAAGATCTGCTGAACAGTATCCACTTAAACGAAGAAGATGTCTCGGTCGGACAGGCCTGAGCTGACAGTTCGGCAGGGATAACCCGGTGGACAAACGGCCGGGATCCGGCGGAATTCTGCGTTTTTTACCAATGATCGGCATGATGGCGGCAATTCTGGTTGCCGCCAGCCTGCCGGGAAGACTGCTGCCCTTTCTCCGCTATCATAACCTTGACAAGATCTGCCACGCCCTGGCCTATGCCGCCCTGGCCGCCAGTTGCCTGTTCGCCTTCCAGCCCCTGGCCAAAAAACATCCCGTTCTCGCCAGTCTGCTGGTGATAAGTATTTGCCTCGGTTACGGTTTTGCGGAAGAGGCCTATCAATCCCTTATTCCCCGCCGGGTGACGGACAGCAGGGACATCATGGCTGATCTGCTGGGAGCAACCATGGTTGTTGCCGTCCGGCAGTTAAGCCGTTGTAAAAAATAACATGGCCAGGGAAATGCGCCCCAACGGCACTCTTTTCAGTACCCCCTTGAGGGGTATAAGGAGCCGTAACGAAATTGAAAAAATGGCCATGTTATTTCGTAACGGCTCCTAAGCCTCCTGCGGCAAAGACCGGACTGAAGTCCCGCAGCCCCTGTTTGTCTCTGCATTGCAGCCCTCCCCGGCAAATCCAAAAAAGACAGTAATGTTTTCATAGCCAATACCTGCAAAAGGAGTTAATTTACCTGCGGCGGTTAAGCATATGAGGGTGCTTTGCTGCATGAACCTGATATTTTTGAGATCACTTAATGGCAGCCACGCAGGATACGGAAAACTCTGAGCTGACAAATGCCCTGCTGGCTGTCAATGCTGCTCCGAACAGGCAGGCACTGCTCGCCGCGGTCGGGGACGGCATCAGCATCCAGGATAAAAACTTCGTTATTCTCTATCAGAACCGGGCCCATATCAGCATGATGGGCAAACACACAGGCAAGCTGTGTTACCAGGCTTACGAAAAACAAGACGCCGTCTGCCCCGGCTGCCCCCTGGCCCGTTCTTTTGTCGACGGGAAAATCCACACCTCTGAACGGGAAGTCGCCCTGGGCGACTTGCTGCGCTACTTTGAAATCACCGCCTCACCGCTGCAGGATAAGACCGGCAATATCACCGCAGGTATCGAGATCGTCCGGGAGATCACCGTCCGCAAGGAGGCGGAGAAAAAACTCTGCCAGCAGGAAAAACGTTACCGGGAACTTTTCTCCCACATGAAAAGCGGGGTCATCGTCTGCCGGACAGGCGCCTGCGGGGATGATTTCCTGCTGGTTGACCTCAATGAGGCGGCAGAAAGGTATGAAAAGGTCAAAAAAGAGGAGGTCATCGGCCGAAGTGTGCGGGTGCTCTTTCCCTCCCTGGCTCCTTCCGGTCTTTTTACCGTCATGCACCGCGTCTGCGAAACCGGCATTGCCCAGCACCAACCTGCCGCCTTCTTTGCCGACCACCACGCCTCCCGCTGGAAACAGTATTATGTCTACAAACTTGACACCGATGAGATTGTGGTCATTTACGACGACCTGACCAAGGAGAAAGAGGCCGAGGAAGAGAAAAAAAAGCTGGCCCTGCAGATACAGCATGTGCAGAAACTCGAGAGTCTCGGGGTGCTGGCCGGGGGTATCGCCCACGACTTCAATAATCTGCTCATGGCCATCATGGGCAATGCCGACCTTGCCCTGCTCGCCTTGCCTGACTCTTCACCGGTGCGCGGCAATATCCTGGGGATCATGAAGGCAAGCAACCGGGCCGCCGATCTGTGCAAACAGATGCTTGCTTACGCGGGCAAGGGCCAGTTCAAGCCTGACCGGATTGACCTCAATGAGCTGATCAGGGACATGGACCACCTGCTGCGGATCTCCGTCTCGAAAAAAATCCGGCTCAGCTATCATTTCGCAGAAAAACTGCCGGCTATTCACGCGGATGAAAGCCAACTGGGGCAGGTCTTGATCAATCTGCTCATTAACGCCTCCGAGGCCATCGGCGGCATGATCGGCGACATCACCATTGCCACCGGCTCCGCCCAGTGTGATCGGGATTTTCTTGACCGCAACTCCCTGCCGGAGCATCCCTCCCCCGGACTCTACACCTTCCTTGCCATAACCGACACCGGCTGCGGCATGGATGAGGAAACAAAGGCAAAACTTTTCGATCCCTTTTTCACCACAAAATTTCCCGGCCGCGGCCTGGGCATGTCCGCGGTGATGGGCATTGTCCGGGGGCATTGGGGATTTATCACCGTGAGCAGCGAACCGGGTCGGGGAACGACCATCAAGGTCTATTTTCCTGCCGTGCCCGAGGGTAAAAAAAGGCCGAGGAAAATCATGCAAAACAGACTGGGATAATTTACTTTGTTGCCATGATCCGCAGATTCCTGCCCATGACCATTGTCATGATCATCATCTTTCTTCTTTCCAACACCCCGGGCAAGGACCTGCCTTCGGCCATCAACGGGCTGGACAAGGTATTGCACGCCATCGCCTACGGCACCCTGGCCGCCTGCTGCCTCTACGGCCTCCATCCGGCGGCCAGGGACAAGGGATCCCTGCGGACAGGCATGGCGGTGATTTTTTTCTGTTTTTTTTACGGACTGACGGATGAGTTCCATCAATCCTTCATTCCCGGCCGCTCACCAAGCGGGCTGGACATTGCCGCCGACACAGCGGCGCGGCCCTGACTGTGCTGCTCTGGCACTGGTGGCGGACAAGGCGGCGGTTCAGCAGGGGCGGAAAAACCATGGGCATCGGCTGACGCTCTTCCCCGTTTTTCCGGATCAAATTCGGTAAACTGTTCAAGATAGAGGCTTGCCAGACAGGCGCACTGCGGGGGAAAAAGAAAATACTGCAGGATGGCCAGCGGCGGGACGATCGCCGCCGCCATATAGATAATGACCACCGGCACCACGGAAATAAGCAGCAGAAAGACCAGGTGCATGAAAAAACCCTTTTCGCCGACCTTGCCTTTACTGGACCGCATGGCCGCGCCCATGGACAGCCCCTGATGCGCCATGAGAGGCAGCACATAGAGCCACCAGACGGTCATGAGAATGCCAGGCGCTAGCACCAGAAAATAGCCCAGCAGAATAAGCAGCATCATGAAAAAAACCGAGAAAAGCTCGCCAAAACGCTTCATGCCGGCAAAGAGGTCATTAAACTCACACCGTTTCCCCGTCTCCAGCCAGCGGATCATGGCCAGCAGATAGCCGCCCATGAGCGGGCCGACCAGAAGGCCCAGAGAAAGAGATATAAGCAACTGGACAAGACAGCCGCCGATAAAGAGGACGACGAACTCTTCCTGCATCATTTCGAGCATATTCTTTAAGTGGGCCTGGAAATTCATGGGGGGTTCCTTGAGATTTTTCTGGACAACTGCCTTAGGCTGTCATATATTTAAGCATATACTTAAACGCCTTGCGGACAGCAGCGATCTGCTCTGCTTATAACTGAACAGCGCCTGGCTCTCTGTGACAAAATCGGCGGCAGCGCAGCTGCTTTTGCCAAGAGCGCCACCAAAACCTTATTTTTATTATGACACGGAAACTGAATTTCACAATATTGAAGGAGAAAAAACATGCCACTTTATGATTTCCGTTGCAAGCAGTGCAACAAAGCCTTTGAAGCCCTGTTGACATCCAGCTCGGCGGCAGCCCTGGATGAGGTCAAATGCCCCAAGTGCGGCAGCAGCAATGTGGTGAAAACCATCTCGGCGTCCAGTTACCGCCTGGCCTCAAGCAGTTCCACCCCCATCGGCAAGCCCCTGGGCGGTTGCGTCTCCAGGGGAGGTTTTTCCTGAGCATGATGATGGCGGCCGGTCAGGCCGCTGGTAGTGAGGAGTAAGGAGTGAGGAGTGAGGAGAAAAAACAGGGAGGGGCGTTCGCGAAGCGCCCCTACTTTTCACTTTTCACTTCCTTTGCCTTTTCTCCTAACTCCTATACTGCCTTACTCCTTACTCCTCACTCCTACTCCTCACTCAAAAATCAATCCTGAAACTGTACACCCCTTCTTCCAGATGACTCTGCACCTTGAAGCCGGATTTATTGAAGATCGACTGCATCCTCTTGTTTTCCCGCAGCACCTCGGCGGTAAACCCTGAAATACCGCTCCGTTTGGCGATGGTGATCAGATGGCGGAAAAGTGCTAAGCCGATGCCCCGATTCTGCCACTCATCGCGGACGATAAAGGCCACCTCGGCCCGGTTGGTCCGCTCATCAAGATAATAGCGTCCCACGGCGATCATCTCTTCCCCATGGGCGGCCGGCAGGGTGCCGACAATGGCCACATCCTTGCGGTGATCGATATAGACAAAGTTCTGGATCTGGGTATGGCCGAACCGGCTGCTTTTGCTCATGAAACGGTAATAGAGGGTCTCCTGGGACAGGTCGTAGAGCAGATCCCGCATGCTCTGCTCATCGGTGGGATGGATCGGCCGGAAGGTGATCAGGGTGCCGTCGTCAAGCAGCATGGAGGTCTTCATCTCGTCCGAGGCGACCACCATCTTGTCGCCGAAAGAGGCGAATTCCTGGCGGATATACCTGGCCTCGATGGCCTCGTTGAGCAGCTGCTCCCTGAAATCCGGATGGGCGATGCTGATGAGGGCCAGGGTCCTCTCCTCGATATTCTTGCCGTGCAGATAGGCGATGCCGAATTCGGTGACTACATAGTGCACCTCGCCCCTGGTGGTGACCACCCCGGCCCCCCGGCTCAGCTGGCAGACAATCCGGGATTTCCCCGCCTTCTCATCGGTGGCGGGAAGAACGATGATGGCCTTGCCGTTCTTGGAACGGGCCGCACCCCGGTTGAAGTCAACCTGGCCGCCGATGCCGGAATAAAATTTTTCTCCCTCGGAGTCGGCGCAGACCTGGCCGGTCAGGTCAATTTCCAGGGCCATATTGATGGACACCATCTTGCGCTGGCAGCTGATGATATAGCTGTCATTGACATATTCGGTCGGTCGGAAGGAAAAAAGCGGATTCTGGTTGACCAGATCATAGAGTTTCTTGGTGCCCATGCAGAAACTGGTGACGATCTTGCCCTGGTCCATGGTTTTTCTGGCCCCGGTCACCGCCCCTGACTCGATGAGTTCAATGATGTCATCGGTGATCATCTCCGTGTGGATGCCGAGATCCTTCTTGTCGGTCAGGTAGTGCATGCAGGCCGCCGGGATGCGGCCGACGCCCGGCACCCGGCCCAGTCCGAACTGGACGGTTGAGCCGTCCTCCACCAGGGAGGCGACGTGCTTGGCAATCTTCTCCGACGCCTCATGCATGGGCTTTGACACCCGCTCGATCAGCGGGATATCGGCCGGCACCAGGATGTCCAGGTCATAGATGTCAAGCAGGCAGTCGCCGAAGGTCCAGGGCATCTGTTGGTTCACCTGGGCAATGACCAGGGAGCCGTTTTCCGCCGCACTCTTGACGATGTCCACGGAAATCCCCAGGCTCATCTTGCCCAGGATGTTCGGCTCGGTCACCTGAATCAGCACCACATCAAGAGGCAGCTGGCCGGCCTTGAACAGCAGCGGAATATCGGAGAGCAGCATGGGGGTGTAACTGCCCAGCCCTTCCTGAATCAGGCCGCGCACATTCTGGCCGATAAAAAAACTGTTGACCTTAAAACTGTCGGCCAGTTTGGGACTGGCGTAAGGGGCATCGCCCTTGGTCAGCAGATGGACGATCTCCACATCGGCCAGTTCGCCGGCCCTCTTGGTCAGGGCCTCCACCAGCAGCTGGCGGCTCGCCGCAGCCGGTGCCGAGAAAGACCCGGTGCCCGTATTTGACATGGGACAGGGCCTTTTTCGGGGTCGAGATCATGTCCTTATATTTTTCCTGCCAGTGCGGATCGAACTCAACTATTACCGACTGCTTCATACATTCAACCTCAATTTAACAATGGGCTATGCAACTAAAAACCATCCGGTCTGCCAAAGCAATGCTAGCCGAAAGAGGCCGCAGGGTCATGCGGACATCGGCCACCACCGGCTCGGTCGCCGATCTCTCCGACAATAAAGGGATTGATATCCAGTTCCAGGATCTGCGGGAAAATCGGTGGTCAGCTGGCTGATCCGCTGCAGGCCCGTGGCAATGGCCTCCAGTATCGACCCCCTTCTGGCCCCGCTTGCCCTTCGAGCATGGCATAGGAACGGGTGGATTAGCAGCATCTGCACGGCCTCCTCCAGGTGATCGGCGCCAGATGAAAGGTGACATCCTTCATCACCTCGACAAAGATGCCGCCCAGACCGAACATCAGCATGGGCCCGAACTGGGGATCGCGGCTCATGCCGATGATGACCTCCAGGCCGTTGTCCACCATCTTCTCCACATAGACACCCTCAATCCGGGCATCCGGCGCCTTCTCCCTGATCTGCAGCATCATCAGGTCATAGGCATCCCGCACCTTGTCGGCTGAGGCGAGGTTGAGCTGCACCCCGCCCAGGTCGGTCTTGTGGACGATATCCGGGGAGACGATCTTCATGGCCACCGGAAAGCCGACCCGCTCGGCGATCTCGACCGCCTCATCGGCACTGGCGGCGAGCTTGCCTTCAGGGATCCGGAAGCCGTAGGCATCGAGAATACTCTTGCCCTTCACCTCGCCGAGATGCAGACGGCCGGTGCGCTGCTGGCGGGTGATGATGCGCTCCACCCGCCGCCGGTTCACCCGGAAACCGGGTCACCATCCGCGGCGGCCGCTGTTTCCAGGCGGCATACTCATACATGGCCTTCAGGGCCTCCACGGCCCGCTCGGGGGAATCATATTCCGGCAGACCGGCCTCGCCCAGCTCCGCCCGGCCGGGCATGACGCCCTTGCCGCCCATGAAGGAGGCCAGCACCGGCTTCTGGCCGTTCAATTTGGCAGGCGATGGCCCGGGCCGTTTCCGCCGGCCGGGTCATGGCCTGGGGAGTGAGGATGACGAGAATGGCGTCAACCTCATCATCATTCTGGGCCGCCTCAATGGCCGCCACATAACGCTCCGGGTCGGCATCGCCCAGCACATCGATGGGATTGCCGATGCTGGCGGCGGTGGGCAGTTTCAACCGCAGGGTGTCGGCGATGGCGCGGTTTAAGCTGGTCACCTCAAGCCCGGCCTTTTCCACGGCATCGGCCACCATGGTGCCGGGACCGCCGGCATTGGTGATGATCAGCACCCGCTTGCCCTTGGGCAGGGGCTGCATGGAAAAGGCGGTGGCATAATCAAACAGGGCCTCGAAGGTATCGGCCCGGACCACGCCGGAACGCTTAAAGGCGGCGCCATAGGCGGTATCCACCCCGGCCAGCACGCCGGTATGGGAGGCGGCGGCCTTGCAGACCCGCACCGGTGGTGCCGGATTTCAGGATGATCACCGGCTTGAAGGAGGCGGCCTCTTCGGCGGCCTTGACGAAATTATCGCCGGAGCTGATATCCTCGAGATAACCGACGATCACCTTGGTCTGCTCATCGTGGGCCAGGGTGCGCAGCAGATCCACCTCGGAGATATCCGCCTTGTTGCCGATGCTGATCACCTTGGACAGTCCCATGCGCCGCGCCGCCGCCTGATCGAGAATGGCGGTGCAGAGCGCCCCGGACTGGGAAATCACCGCCACCCCGCCGCTGTCGGGCATGAGGCCGGCAAAAGAGGCGTTGAGTTTGCTTTCCGTATTGATGAGCCCCAGGCAGTTGGGACCCAGCATGCGCACGTTGCGGCTCTTGCACAGGGAGGCGATTTTTTTCTCCAGGGCCGCGCCCTCTTCCCCGGTCTCCTTGAAGCCCGCGGAAATAACGATGATGGCGCCGCAACCGGCATCGAGGGAATCCCGCACGGCGCTTTCCACCAGGTTACGGGGCACGACAATGACGCTGAGCTCCACCCCCTTGCCGTACTGCTGCAGCGTGGGGTAGCATTTGAGGCCCAGCACCTCGTCGGCCGAGGGGTTGACCGGCACAATCGGCCCGCCAAAACCGCCACTCATCAAATTTGCCAGGATATCGTGGCCGACCTTTCCCGGGGTCCGGGAGGCGCCGATAACCGCCACACTTTTCGGAGAGAGCAAGGATTCTAACATGGGCAATCCACCAATGGCTTAAAGAGCATTGCCACCGGACTTGGCCGGGCAACACTCAGGTTAAAAAAACACAGTCCATTTTTTTAATGGCCGCAAGCCTGCATTTTTTCCAATTCCTACCTAAACCGCTCGCAAAAAGTCTGTTTTCACACATAGCCATTCTGAGAAAAAATTTTTACGGTCACAAGGAGCTCTGTAAGGCTTGAGCGGTCAGTGGTTAATTGTTCAAGTTATTTCGTAATCGTCACCTAAATAAAATTGTCAAACTGCCGGGTGTGAACTATATATTGTAACTGCGCAAGTTGTTTAGACTATTAGGTTATAGTCTCTTAGCAAAACCGATGGGGATTACGGATGCAAATCGTGCTTCATCTGGTATTTTCCCCTTGCTGACAGTCTAAACACCTACAGGCTATCCACCTTGGTTAGTCGCTCTATACTTACCATTAAAATGGCCAAAAGACCATGGAAATAGTTTTTATAACTGCGAGAATTTGTTAAACAAATTAAAGAAACACTTAAATAATCGGCAGACATCCCGCGCCATTGTCCCGGACCACCGGCCTTGGCCGCCCAATGCCCTTGTCAGACGGAAAAAGGCCGAGACCGCACCCTGCCATGCAAAACAATGATACGGTAAAACGATGGTAAAAAAAGATCATAGCGGCGACGGCCAGGCTGCAGGCACCACCGACCTGCAGACCCTGTTCATGGAGGCGGTGCAGCTGCACCAGAGCAAGCAACTGGCCCAGGCCGAGGAAAAGTATCTCCTTATCCTCCAGGCCCTGCCCGGTAACGGCAGGGTGCTGGGCAACCTGGGCATCCTCTACCGGGACCAGCAGCGTTACCCGGAGGCCGAGCAGTGTTATAGCCAGGCCCTGGAGCGCGACCCGGACGACCCCTCGCTGCACCTCAATCTGGGGGCGGTGCATGAGGCCAGGGGCGAGCTGGACCAGGCCGCCTCCTGCTTCCGCCGGGCTCTCGAACTCCAGCCGGCCAACGCCAAGGCCTTAAACAACCTGGGCAAGGTGCTCTGTCTGCAGGGGCTGCTGGCCGAGGCCGAGGCCGCCGTCCAGAGGGCCCTGCGGCTTGAACCGCGCTACCCGCTGGCCTTGAACAACCTCGGCGTCATTTACAGCAAACAGGGGAAAAACGAGGCGGCCATCGACTGCCTGAAAAAATCCCTGGCCCTGCAGCCGGGGGATGTCAACACCCTGTACAACCTGGCCGGGGTCTACAGCACGGCGGAGAAAAACGAGGCGGCAGCCCAGTGCCTGCGGCAGGCTCCTGGACCTTGATCCGAACCACGCCGCAGCCCGGCACATGCTGGCCGCCTGCTCCGGCGCCACCACGGAAACCGCGCCCCCGCAGTATGTGGAAAACACCTTTGATCTGTATGCGGCAAACTTTGACGCCCATCTGGAGGGCAAACTGCAGTACACCGTGCCCGCAGCCCTGGGCACTTTGCTGCAGGAAACCGCAGGCAGCGGGCACCGCTTTGCCAGGGCCATTGACCTCGGCTGCGGCACCGGCTTGTCCGGCCGGCCGTTCCGAGACCTGGCCGCAAGTCTCATCGGCATTGACCTGTCCGCCAACATGCTGGCCAGGGCCAAGGAAAAAAACATCTATGACCGGCTCATCCGCCAGGACATCACCGCCTTCCTGGAGGACTGCCCGGAGCAATTCGACCTCTTCATCGCCACCGATGTCTTTATCTACGTGGGGAAACTTGACAGGATCTTCGCCGCCGTCAGCCGCTCTGCCGCACCGGGCGCCTGTTTCGTCTTTTCCATCGAACGGGCGGAGGACGAGGATGATTACCGGCTGCGCAGCTCCGGCCGCTACGCCCAGTCCACCGGCTACATCAACCGGCTGGCCGCGGAAAATGACTTTACCGTGGTGGCCTGCCGCGACCACGGCATCCGCCGGGAAAAACAGCAGTGGATTGCCGGCAATCTCTTTGTCCTGCAGAAAAACGGGCTGGAGTTAAACGCTGCAGCGTTTAAACGATGATCGACGATTATTCCTTCTCCAGGCCCTCAAGCAGCCTATGAAAAGCTGCCGCCGGGCACACAGTTGTGCCGGTGCGCTGCTGCGTCTGATCGCCACCGTAGACCAGGCCCCGGCCCAGCGGCAGGGGGAAAATTCCGGCAAAATAATCAAGCCCCCTGAAATAATCCCTGTTGATCGTCATGCCGGCCTTGATCTCGATGGGATAGAGATCAGGGCCGAGAGAAAGCAGCAAATCCACCTCGTTGCCGTTGCTGTCCCGGTAAAAATGGAGATTGCTGCGTTTGCCCCGATGCAGCCGGTATTTCAAGGCCTCCATGACCACCATGTTTTCAAAAAGGTTTCCCCGTAGTGGATCCCGGCTGACATGTCGTGTGTTTTCAAGACCAAGCAGATGAGCGGCAAGGCCGACATCGTAAAAATAGAGCTTGGGGGACTTGATGAGTCTTTTGCAGATATTGGCGAAGTAAGGCGGCAGCCGAAAGACGATATAACTTGCCTCGAGCAGGGTCAGCCAGTTTCTGGCGGTCTGGTGCGATATGCCGGTGTCCGCTGCCAGACTGTTGAAGTTCAGCAGCTGTCCGACCCGACCGGCGCAGAGGGTGACAAAACGCTGAAACAGGCTCAGGTCCTTGATGTTGATCAGCTGCCGGATGTCTCTTTCCACGTAGGTTTCAAGATAACCGGCAAGCGCCTGGGATGGATCCAGCTCATCCTTCCAGATCCTGGGATAAAAACCGGTCAGCAGCAGCTGATCAGTGGTGAAATCGGCCCGGACAGCCCGCAACTCTTCCATACTGAAGCGGCAGAAGCTTGAGGATGGCCGTTCGTCCGGCAAGTGACTGGTTAATGGCGTTTGACACCTCAAACTGCTGGCTGCCGGTCAGGATAAACTGCCCGTGGTGCGTGTCAGCATCAACAATGGTCTGAATATAAGAGAGCAGATCCGGGGCATGCTGGATCTCATCAAGGATTGCCCCGCCCGGAAGCCCGGCAAGAAAACCGCGGGGATCTTCCCTGGCAAACTGCCGGGTGTCGGGATTTTCCAGGCTGACGTATTTTTTATCGGCAAAGACCTTGCGGCACAAAGTTGTTTTCCCGCTCTGGCGCGGTCCGCTGATGGTAACCACCGGATACTGGCCGGCAAAGCGCATGAGATAACTTTCCGCTGTTCTGGGTATGAGTTCCATGTAGCAACGCTACCCGCTATTTATGCAAATTTCAACTTCAATTTTAAATTTACATAAAATATACCCCGTACTGGAGGCATCGTATATCGCCTTTTTTCTTCCTCCCTATTTCCGCAACTTCAGAACTCCTGATGTCGTGACGTAATTTCAATGAGTTAAGCCACCATCCCGGATTCTGGCCTGTTGCCGGTTTGAGTACTTAAAGTGTCTAAAATGCCTAAAGTACTTAAAGTAAAAGGTTTTATCTGATCAGAAAGTACCGCAACTTTATACCCTCAAGGGGCCAAGGACACTTGAAGTATTTTAAGTACTTTAGGCACTTTTCTTGAACTCCAATTTCGGTACCAACGTAAAATCTACCGAGATCAGGTTGTCTGAACTTCGGCAAGAGGCTTTACTTTGATCCCAGATAACCTGGTGTTCAGAGGGCATAGCCTCTGAACCTGTACCTTGCCCTGAGGGCAAGGTTTTTAATCCAGAATAAAAAATAAATTGCAATTTAAGCAGGTTAGAACACCAGGCCAATGATACGGGCAGGCAGCCGGGAGCAGCTTTGCCGGTCATGCCGGACTGCCGGGGCCAGGCGGATAAAAAATAGGGCTTGCAGGAAATGGCCACTCCTTCCTATTATAAATTACAGATCAGCACCGTCTCGATTTTCCCGCGGTGCACCACTCATCCACCCGTTTTTCCCATCAACCCATCAACCGGCCTGCCGCAACAGCATGAAAACAGCAGACAGACAGCAAGGTGTTGACATGAAGACATATTTTGCCCCGGCAGAACGGTGCACCGACGAGGAGTTGCAGGAGGAGATCAGGCTTGTCAGCTGTAATCCCGTTATCGATGGGCTGATGAAATCCCTTTCCGGCCTGATTGCCGTACTCGACGAACACCGGCAGGTGCTCGCCGTCAATGACACCATGCTGAAGCTGCTGGGCTATGCGGATGCCAATGAGGTGCTGGGCCTGCGGCCGGGAGAGATGCTGCACTGCGTCCATGCCCATGAGGAGCCGGGGGGCTGCGGCACCACCAAATCCTGCCTGACCTGCGGGGCGGCCATCGCCATTGTTGCCGGTCTGGAAAAAAATACGCCCCAGGAGCGGATATGTGCCGCCACGGTGATGAAGGACGGCAAAGAGATCGAGATCTGCTTCCAGGTCCGCTCCTACCCCATCAAATACGAGAACCGCCGGTTTCTCCTGCTTTTCATGCAGGACATCACCAACCAGCAGGCCTGGGCCTCGCTGGAGCGGGTCTTTTTCCATGACATCAACAACATCCTGACCGGTTTAGTTTGCACGGCCGACCTGCTCAGCCAGGAGGCGGGAGAGCATAACCGGGTGAAAACATTACAGCAGCTGCTCCTGCGGCTCAAAAAGGAAATAGACATCCAGCGGGTTCTCTCCCGGACCAAAAAAGAGTGCTACCAGATGGTTTTCCATCAGATACCAATCCTTGAGGTCATGCAGGAACTGGGCGATTTCTTCGCAAGCCACCCGGCAGCCCTGGGGAAATCGCTCATTCTTCCCGCGGCCATTCCCCCGGTCAGCATCACCACCGACTTTTCACTGCTGCTGCGGGTGCTGACCAATATGGTGACCAACGCCTTTGAGGCAACCGATTGGGACGGCGAGGTGAAAATCGGCATCAGCCAGGAGGAGAACAACATCGTCTTTACGGTCTGGAACGACCAGGCCATCCCTGAGGATATCCGCCTGCGCATCTTCCAGAGGCATTTCACCACCAAACCGGGACCTGGCCGAGGCATCGGGACCTTTTCCATGAAACTGTTCGGGGAGGATTTCCTCAAGGGGAAAATCGATTTCACCTCATCGGCTGAAGAGGGGACCATTTTCCGCTTCACCCTGCCGCTGGCCTCCGCGTAAAAGGCTTTACAGTTTCTAACCAATCAAGACCACTAAATAAAATCCCATGCCGGAATATATCATCATCTGCCTTGTCGCCGTGACCGTGTCCGGCCTCACCTTCTTTTCCGGCTTCGGCCTGGGCACCCTGCTCATGCCGGTTTTCGCCGTCTTCTTCCCGATAAAGATCGCCATTGCCGCCACCGCCGCCATCCATCTGGCCAACAACATCTTCAAGGTGCTGCTGGCGGGCCGGCACGCCAACCTGAAGATCGTCCTGCTCTTTGCCCTGCCGGGCGCGGTCGCCGCCATATTCGGGGCCATGCTGCTCAACTGGTTCACCGCCCTGCCGCCGCTGGCCGGCTACGTGCTCTGGGGCCGCGAGCATGTCATCACCACGGAAAAATCGATCATCGCCGCCCTGATCATGGTCTTTGCCGCCATCGAGCTGACCCCTTCTTTTAAGAATCTCTCCTTTGATCTCAAGCTCATCCCGCTGGGCGGCCTGCTGTCCGGTTTTTTCGGCGGCCTGTCCGGCCACCAGGGGGCTTTGCGCACCGCCTTTCTGCTGCGCGCAGGGCTGGACAAAAACGCCCTGATCGGCACCATGGTGATCTCCGCCGTGGTGGTTGACCTCTCCAGGCTGGTCATCTACGGGATCACCTTCTTCCGCCAGGATTTGCCTGCGCTGCGGGAGCAGGGGTTGATCGGCCTGATTGCCGCGGGCTCCCTGTCCGCCTTTATCGGCTCCTTTGCCGGGGCGCGCCTGCTGAAAAAGATCACCCTGGCCGGCCTGCAGAAAATCATCGCCGGTCATGCTTTTTCTGCTGGCGCTTGCCCTGGGCTGCGGCATGGTATAGCGCGGATCCGGATGGCGGCCGGGCCTCCCCGCCTTGCGGGGGAAGCGAACATGCCATTTTCCTGTAACTTACTTTCCTCCTTTTCCTCAGCAAGCAATTATGCTAAAGTCATACGGTTTTCTTGCCGGCAAACAAAAGGGTGTCTTGAATAATTAGAATTTTCGTTTGAGATCAAGAAACAGCAAAAATAAAAAAGCCGGGAAACAGCATATTAGGTATATGTGAGCATTTTTTATTTTTGCTGTGACACAGAGATCGGGCGAAAAGGCAATTATTCAAGATTCCCAAAAGCAAGCGCCGCTTCATGGCGGCTGATATCTTTTCTGTTTTCCTCCAGGTGTTTTGGGAGCATTATCCCGTCACAGACAAGGTTTTTTTATATGTTGTCCCCTGATACCATTCTCATCGTCGATAATGATCCGGCCCTGCCGGAACTTTTAAGCCGGCTGCAGCCTGATGGCTCGCTGGTGCTGCTCACTGCCTCCTCCGGCCGGGAGGCCCTGCACATCCTGGAACAGCAGCCGGTGGATGTGCTGGTCGCGGACCTGGCCCTGACCGATATGGGCGGCCTGGAACTCATTGCCAGGGCCAAGGAGATCCAGCCTTACTTTATGCAGTCCATCGTGCTCACCGCAGACAGCAGCCTGGAAACCGCCATAGAGGCCCTGCGGCTCGGGGCTGTCGATTACCTGGAGAAACCCCTCAGCCCGGAAACCCTGTGGGGCCGGATTCATGCGATTCTGCAGAGGATGCGGGAGATCAAAGTCTCCTCCCGCGAGATCCAGGAGGAAGCCCGCAAAAATATATTGATCATGGATACCATCCAGGCAGGGGTGCTGCTCATTGATGTTGCCAGCCATACCATCATGGACGCAAATCCTGCGGCCTGCCTGATGATCGGGGCAACCAAACAGGAGATCTGCGGCAAGGTCTGCCACAGCTTTATCTGCCCTGCGGAAAAGGGCCACTGTCCCATCACCGACCTGGGTCAGCAGGTGGACAATTCGGAACGGCTGCTGCTCACCTGCAGGAGGGAACACCTGCCTATCCTGAAGACTGTGGTACCGCTTTATATGGGCGGTAAAAAGTACCTGCTGGAAAGCTTCATGGATATCAGTGACCGCAAGAGGGTTGAAGAGGAGCTTTCCGAAAGCCGGGCGACCTTCCATGCCATTATTGAAAAGAGTCTTGACGGCATCATCATTGTCGATACCGAGGGTGATGTGCAGTTTCTCAATCAAGCCGCGGCCGATCTTTTCAACTTATCCAGGAAGGAGCTGCTGGGCACTCAACTCAGCTTCCCCATGAGTTCCGTAGAAGCCACCGAGATAAATTTTGTCCATCCCGGCCGGGGTGAGCGCATTGCCGAAATTCGCATGGCGGAAACCCGCTGGAAAGGGAAAAAGGCCTATGTGGCCACCCTGCGGGACATTACCGGCCGCAAGAAGATGGAGGAGTCAATCCGCCATCTGGCCGACCATGACGCCCTGACGGGACTGCCCAACCGCAATCTCTTTGAAGACCGCCTGCGGCAGAGCATCCGCCGGGCCCGCCGCCATGATAACAGCTTTGCCCTGCTCTATGTGGATCTTGACGATTTCAAGCCGATTAACGACAATCTCGGCCACCGGGCCGGCGACATGGTCCTGCAGGAGGTGGCCAGGAGATTGCGGCAGTCAATCCGGGAACCGGATACCGTGGCCCGGGTGGGAGGCGATGAGTTCGTCATCATCCTGGACCGCATTAACCAGGCGGAGAATGCCGCCCAGGTTGCCGGCAAGATCATTGAACTCCTCACCCAGCAGCCCTATCATCTGCCGGAAAAGAACTTTCTCCTGGGGGCCAGCATCGGCATCAGCCTCTATCCCGAGCATGGGAAAGATATGCAAAGCCTCATGCGCTGTGCCGACATCGCCATGTATACGGTCAAGGAAAAGGGCAAAAATTCTTTCGCCTTTTACGACGGCCGTCAGGAAGAGCCCGCCGCCGAGTCAACGTAGTGGGAATCGCAGCAGACATCATCATCATTGTCATCGCCGCCCTCTTCGGCGCCCTGATCGCCCAGCGGCTCAGGCAGCCGCTGATCCTGGGCTACATCCTGGCGGGCATCGCCATCGGCCCCTACACCGCCGGGGTGACGGTTCAAGACATCCATCAGATCGAACTGCTGGCGGAAATCGGCGTGGCCCTGCTGCTTTTCGCCCTGGGGCTGGAGTTCTCGCTCAACGAGCTCAAACCGGTACGCAAAGTCGCCCTGATCGGCACCCCCATCCAGATCCTGCTGACCATGGGCCTGGGCTTTGGCCTGGGGAGATTCTTCGGCTGGCCCCCCGGCGAATCCCTGTGGTTCGGGGCCCTCATCTCCCTGTCCAGCACCATGGTCCTGCTGAAAACCCTGATGAACCAGGGCTGGATGGGCACCCTCTCCAGCCGGGTGATGATCGGCATGCTGATCGTGCAGGACCTGGCCGTGGTGCCGCTGATGATCATCCTGCCGCAGCTGAGCGATCCCGCCGCCGGCCTGCACATGCTGGGGCTGGCCGCCCTGAAGTCCGTCCTGTTCCTCCTGCTGATGTTCTACCTGGGCACCAGGCTGCTGCCGCGGGTTCTGGCCTATATCGCCGGCTGGAACTCCAGGGAGCTGTTCATCCTGACCATCACGGCCATTGGTCTCGGCATCGGCTACGCCACCTATCTGTTCGGCCTGTCATTTGCCTTCGGCGCCTTTGTGGCCGGCATGGTGCTCAGCGAATCCGATTACGGCCACCAGGCCCTGAGCGACATCATCCCCCTGCGGGACATCTTCGGCCTGCTCTTTTTCACCTCGGTGGGCATGCTGCTCGACATCGACTTTCTCCTGGCCCACTGGGGCACGGTGCTGTTCATGGTGCTGCTGGTGTCAATGGGCAAGGGCGTGATCTTTGCCGGCATCACCCGGCTGTTCGGCTACAGCAACGTGGTGCCCATCGCCGTGGCCTTCGGCCTTTTCCAGGTGGGCGAATTTTCCTTTGTCCTGGCCAGGGTCGGCCTGGAAACCAACTCCATCGGCAAAGACATGTACTCCTTCGTGCTGGCCACCGCGGTGATCAGCATGGTGGCCACGCCCTTTGTCTCCGGCCTCACCACCCCGCTGTACAAACTGAAAAAACGGTTTTTCCGGCATGAAGCCCTGCAGACCGCCAACATCCCCGAACAAGGCCTCAGGCAGCATGTGATCATTGCCGGCGGCGGCCGGGTCGGCCAGCATATCGCCCATATCCTCAAGCAGATCGATGTGCCCTTTGTCCTCATCGAACTGAACCACCAGCGCAAGGAGGAATGCAAGGCCGCCGGGCTGCCGGTGATTTTCGGGGATGTGAGCCAGCCGGTGGTGCTCGAGGCGGCCGAGGTGAGCCGCGCCAGGCTGCTGCTCATCACCATTCCCTCCATCCTCACCACCCAGGCCATTGTCAAGCTGGCGCACCAGCAGCAGCCGGGCCTGCATGTGGTGGCCCGGGCCGAGGGGCTGGAGCAGATGAAAACCCTCTATGATACCGGGGTCTACATGGTGGTGCTGCCGGAACTGGAGGCAGGCCTGGAGATCGCCCGCCAGGCCCTGATGCACCTGCAGGTGCCGGTGACCCTGATCCAGGGCTACACCGACACGGTGCGGCGGCAGCTGTATGCGCCGATCTACAATTCCCATTACGACTATCATCTGCTCAGCCAGCTGGACAAGGCCAAAGACCTGCTGGAGATCTCCTGGCTGACCATCCCGGCGGACAGCCCCCTGCTCGGCCGCACCATCAAAGAGACGGCCATCCGCACCCGCACCGGGGCCTCCCTGGTGGCGGTCATCCATGACGGGCAGTTCTCCCCCAACCCGACCATTGATTACAGCTTTACCCAGGACGATATGGTGGCCGTTATCGGCAATGCCCAGCAGCGGGAGGCCTTCAAGGCACTGGCCGAGGGGTGAGATGGCAAAAAAGCGCCTGAGTCACTTGAAGTTTATCCGAAAGTCTTTTGTCTGTCTTGCTGTGCAGGCAGGGCCGTAGGAGCGGGCCATGCCCGCGACCTCCGTGGCATTGCGGCGATCTCTATCGCGGGCAAGGCCCGCTCCTACGGCACGAGACTTTCATTGTTCGTTGTTCCCGCTTGCGGAGATGGGGGTTAGCGGAAAAATCACCACGGGCTCGTCATTCCGGCACTCTGTTTAGGGCCGTTACGAAATAACCATTACAGCATTTCGTTACGGCGAGCCGTTTACGATATTAAAATGTAACAGTTATTTTTGAACAACGGCTTAGTCCCCGCTTGACGGGGGTGTTTTCAGCCGGAATCCAGGCAGATGGCATATATTGCCCTGCCATCCTTTAGCAGTTTTTTCTTGCAAAATTCAGCAATCAGAGTTTGGCTGTTTTGGAATAGCTAGATGATTCCCATGGGAAAAAGGGGCAGGATGGAACAAACGCCAGCGGGACAGACAAACAAGGCTTGAACGTCCATGCCTGCGGAGCCGCTTTGCGGAAAGCCGCGGCCTGCTTTCCATGTTTTGGCGTTTAATATCGCAATAAGTGGAAACCGGCATGGGAAAATGTAATAAGTGGACAGAATGAGAGCATATTTTCCACTTTTCACTATTTAATATTTCAATAAGTGGAAAATTTGTCCGTCTATAGGGGCTGATATTATGGAAAGTTTCCACTTATTAACAATGTTGGGCGGGGCAATTCCCGGCTCTCTCAACCTTTAGTCAACCTCAAAAAGTCAGATTAACATGGCCTTAATTAATTCCATTGAAGCATTAAGCAAGCTCATTCCTATTGCTCAAATTTTGATTGTTGCATTAACTTTGTTTACAATCTGGGCAACCTTTCAAAAAGGGAAACTCGAAAAACAAGACAAGGCAAAGCTGATCCAAGAAATCCAACAGACAAAAGATATTACAGGAGGTTTGGCTGGAAAAAATGAATATCTTGAAGTTGCATTAAAAGAAAGCAATAGCAAGCTGAACGATCTCTATAAAAAAACAGCTCCGCGAAGTTTGTCACCATATCAAAAAACTGAAATAATCAACAAATTGTCTTCTCTGCCTGCGTCACCGGTGATTGTTGCTTGCGTTATGTCTAACAATGAATGTTGCAAGTACGCAGATGAATTTAACAATCTTTTCAAAGAATTAAAATGGCAACCCGACATAGTTAATCAAGCCTACCTTGATGACGCCAAAGAAGACGTTGCGATAGCTGCTACGTCAAATGATTTAATCCAAAAATCTGACATTATAATCAAAACATTAAATGACGTCGGCATCAAAACTAATTCTGAAACAATACGCCCCGGTTCTCTACCAGGAAGACTTCAAGCAAATGCAATTTATTTGATTGTTGGCACAAAAAAAGTGAAAGACTGAAATATTACTGCCCAACCAGTCAATAAACCTGACCGGAAATAGCCGCGTTCTTAAAATGGTGGGCAATCTCTCGGCCGGCAGGTTATTTCACCGTTCGGCAAACAAGAATCGCAAAAATCTAATCGCTTGACGTTTAACATCATACGTTATATTCTTTCTCCATGATCAAGACCTTCCATTGCAGGGACACACAGGCATTGTTCGAGGGCAAATGCCCCCGTAAATTTAAAGCATTTGCCAATGTTGCCGAGCGCAAACTGCAAATGCTTGACGACGCATACTCGCTCGAAGACCTTCGTGTCCCGCCAGGCAACAGGCTGGAAGCCTTACGTGGTGACCGCAAAGGTCAGTGGAGCATTCGCATTAACGATCAGTGGCGCGTGTGCTTTCGGTTTGAGGACGGTAACGCCTTGGATGTCGAGATCATAGATTATCATTGAGGAGATGAATAATATGAATCCTACAAACAAAATGCGTCCTATTCATGCCGGTGAAATTTTACGTGAGGAGTTCCTCGTTCCATTGGGAATAAGCGCGCATGCACTGGCGATGGAACTCAAAGTACCGGCTCCGCGTATCAATGATATTGTGCGTGAACGCCGCTCCATTACACCAGATACGGCACTACGGCTGGCTCGTTACTTCGGCACAACACCGCAGTTCTGGCTGAACCTTCAAACAAGTTACGATCTAAAAAACGCTGAACGGAAAATGGGCACAAAAATCGAGCGCGAAGTTCATACACGGCTTGTGGCTTAAAATCGCCGAATCGGGTAGCCGGGGTTTTTCTCCCCCAGCCCACACACCACCCGGCATGCGGGTCCGCACCGGGCGGTTCCCAAAGATAGACAAGGCGGCATTGGGGTCAAATCTTTATCCTTGACATATTGTGACATATTGGGGTCAGAGTGGTGAGGAAGAGATAAAAGAGCACAGAACTATTTTCTCCAACAGTATAAACATCAGGATCAATTAACATCTCCCGCGGTCAAGAGACCGGAACTTATCCCCCACGCAACTCCCCTGCAATTCCTCGTTGCAATCCATTTTTTTTCGAACTTTGCGGCGACGGCCATCCTCACAGACAATAACCTCTTCTTGTTACACCCTGCTAACTAATATCATCTGAAAAGTTGACAATTACGTCATGGCAGGTTATTTAAGCTAGCTGCCTGCGGTTTTCGGCTCCACCAGCCGCAGTCCCTGCCCAATCAATTTTCGCCGCATGGCGCGGCAATGATATAAAACTCAAGGTGTTATCCACCGGCAACGTCAAGGAGGAATTAATGGCAAAAAAAACCGTCCAGAATGTTCTCGATTCAGCTCAGTTCAAATCCCTTGTGACCAAAAGGGCCAAGGTCTCGACCCTGCTGATGATCATGCTTTTCGTGCTCTATTACGGTTTTGTCCTGTTGATCGGCTTCAACAAGCCGTTCATGGCGCAGAAGATCGGAGAAAGCGTCACCCTGGGTATTCCCCTGGCCGTGGCCGTCATCATTCTCGCCTGGCTGCTGACCCTTGCCTATGTCGTCTGGGCCAACGCCATTTACGACCCCGAGGTCGAGAAGCTGCGCGGACAGCTGTTTGATTGATAATGCTTTCTCATCCATCATTTTGATTGTCATTTAATTAACAAGGAGTAGACCATGCCACCAGCTACAGAACAGGCGGCCGTCGCCATCCAGACGACTCTGGGAAAACCGACCGTGCCGTCCATCGCATTCTTTCTGATCATTGTTGCCATCACCATGCTCATCACCTACTGGGCCTCCAAGCGCACCCACTCAGCCAAGGAATTTTACGCAGCCGGCCGCAGCATCAGCGCCTTCCAGAACGGCCTGGCCCTGGCCGGCGACTACATGAGCGCCGCATCCTTCCTGGGCATTGCCGGTATGGTTGCCCTCAAGGGCTATGACGGCATGATTTACGCCGTGGGCTGGCTCGTGGGCTGGCCGGCATTGATGTTTCTCATCGCCGAACCGCTCCGCAACCTGGGCAAGTTCACCTTTGCCGATGTTGTCGCCTACCGCCTCAAACAGACGCCGGTCCGCATCGCTTCAGCCGTCGGCGGCATCCTCACGGTGCTTTTCTACACCATCGCCCAGATGGTGGGCTCCGGCAGCCTTATCAAGCTCATGTTCGGCCTGCCTTACGAGGTGGCGGAAATCATGGTGGGCGTCATCATGCTGGGCTATGTTCTTTTCGGCGGCATGCTGGCAACCACCTGGGTACAGATCATCAAGGCCGTGCTGCTGCTCAGCGGCGTGACGGTGCTGATGCTGATCGTGATGTCCAAGTTCAATTTCGATCCCGGTGCTCTTTACACGGCGGTCGCCGGCCAGTATGGCCAGGCAGCCCTTGAGCCGGGCGGTCTCATCAGCAACCCCATTGACGCCGTTTCCCTGGGGCTGGCGCTCATGTTCGGCCTGCTGGGTCTGCCCCACATTCTGCAGCGGTTCTTCACCGTGCCCAATGCCAAGGCGGCCCGCGTTTCCGTGCTCTATGCCTCCGGCTTCATCGGTTATTTTTACATCATCATCCCCATTGTCGGTTTCGGCGCCTCGGCCCTCATCGGGCGTGAGGTTATCACCCAGATCGACAAGGGCGGCAATATGGCTGCTCCGCTGCTGGCCGAGTTTGTCGGCGGCACGCCGTTTCTTGGTTTCATCGCGGCGGTGGCTTTCGCCACCATCCTGGCGGTGGTTGCCGGCCTGACGTTGGCCGCGGCCTCGGCCTTTTCCCATGATATCTATGTGCATGTCATCAAGCACGGGAAAGCCACTGAAAAGGAGGAGGTACGGGCCAGCCGCATCGCCACCGTGATCTTCGGCGTTGTGGCGGTACTGCTGGGTATCCTGTTCAAGGGACAGAACGTGGCGTTCATGGTGGGTCTTGCCTTTGCCATCGCCTGCAGCGCCAACTTCCCGGCCCTGACCCTGTCCATCTTCTGGAAACGCTTCACCACTGCCGGCGCGGTCAGCTCGATCTTGACCGGCGCCTTCCTGGCCGTTGGTCTGATCATCATCAGCCCCACCGTCTGGGAGGATGTGCTGGGCAACCCGAAGGGCTCCGCGCTTTTCGCCCTGAAGAATCCGGCCATTGTTTCCATGACCGCCTCCTTTGTCGTGGGTTGGCTTGTCTCCCTCATGACCAGGGAGAAGCCCGCTGAGCAGATGTTCGAGGATGAGAAGCTCCGCACCTACCTCGGAGTCGGCGCGGAATAACTTATTGTCCTTCTTGTTTTTTTGTTGCACCAACGAAAACGCGCCCGGAGCTTCCGAGCGCGTTTTCGCATTCCAGGGCAGCCATTTGCCGATACCGCCAAACATTCCACCCATGAATAAAAGAATCCTTGAACGCACACCTTTCGGCCCTGTGGGGATCATCTGGACCGAGTTGGCCGGCAAGCCCATCATCATCCGGGTCTTGCTCTCGAAGGCGGAATTGTCCGCTGCACGCCAGGCCTCGCAACTTTACCCGGATGCCCAGGCGGCCTCCTGCGCCGAAATTGAATCGGTCGCCGGGGCCATCCAAGCCATTCTTGCCGGAAACGATCTGGAGATTCCACTCGCGGTTGCCGACCTGGCCTCATGTTCGGTGTTCCAGCAAGCCGTATTGCGCGCCGAGCACCGGATCCCGCGGGGAAGGGTCAGTACCTATCAGCTGATCGGGGCCCATCTGGGAAAACCCAATGGTGCCCGCGCCGTGGGCAATGCCCTGGCGAACAATCCCTTTCCACTCATTGTGCCCTGTCATCGCGCCATCCGTTCGGATGGGCATTTAGGGGGTTACCAGGGCGGCCTGGCCATGAAACGGGCGTTACTTGCCCAGGAAGGGGTGCAATTCGACCATGCGGGCAGGGTGGTCTGCGACCGGTTTCATTACCAGAGGAAGAATTGATGAACTCGCAAAAAGTCTGTTTTCACAACAGAGCGCACAGAGATCACGGAGAAAATATTCTTATTTTCAGCAAGTTATCTCTGTGGGGTTTGTGCTCTCGAGGTTAATTAATGTCAGTTTTTACGAATTCCCTAAGTAAGATCTCCCGTAAGTTGCCGAGCACCCATGCGCCTCGCCTGGCTGAGCAAATGGAGCTTACCTTATTGACTTGTTGTGCAATGCACATTTTATTATGCACAACCATAATCACCTGACAATTCACTTCTGTTTCAAGCCGCAACATGTCACAGCACAAGTTGCACATCAACAGCAACAGTTTGTCAAATATATCTTCCCGAAAAAATAACATAAAATCGGTTTTTTCCGCATTCTCGGATTTATTCCAGGAAAACGAACGAATTTCCCGAATAGGTAAAACTAAGTATTTATACCTATACCCACGGAATGATTACCGTTCGCAATTTGTTTCTGAAATGGCACAAATTGTGCGACACCTTCATGAAGTTGATCTTGCATGAACCTCATCAGGAGGGCGGGCAAGAGATTTAGAAATCACTTATGGAGGGGAAAAAGACAATGAAAAAAAGATTTTTGGCAGGAGTAGGAAGTGGTTTGTTATTTCTGGGGACAACCGGGCTGGCCGCATATGCCTCCCCGATTTCAAGCATCACTGACGAGGCCTTGACAGGGGCGACCATTCTCCGTTTTGAGGACGTAACCGTAGGGCAGTATGTATCGCTGACCCTCGACAATGTAACCATCTCCACGATAACGTATTACGAGCCCAACCCCAGCTGGACACCACTGATCAACGTGGGCAACGACGTCAGACAGGGAAAATGGGTTCCGCCCGTCGACAAATATCTGGACAACTACTATGCGGACGGCCACGACCTTTACTTTGATTTCGCCAACAACGTCAGCGCCTTCGGGCTGCAAATCGGGCGAACCAATTCACGCAGTGTCGCTCAACGCCTGGGACAGCGCCGGCAACCTGATCGAGACGTTGGCGATCCCGGATATGAGCCTCTGGGCAAACCCAAACGGATATTACGGCATCAGCTCGCTGGCGGGCAACATTTCGAGTGTCTCTTTAAATATGGTCAGGGACCCGCTTTATGTTGATGACTTCGCCTATGTTGAAAGCACAGCGACCCCTGTTCCGGTACCGGCCACCATACTGCTTCTGGGCAGCAGTCTCGTCGGGCTGGCTGGAACGAGACGCAGGAACAAAGCCTGATTCGTTCGTTTAATGGAGCAGGCACACTGAGGCAGGGTCTCCATGGCCCTGCCTTTTTTATTCCCTGAACCCCTTCCGCATTCCGCCATCCCATCAGATCAGGCGGACGCCTCCCTGATTGCCGCAGCGGTCATGGGCAGAGTGCGCAGGCGGATGCCGGATGCGGCAAAGAAGGCATTGGCAACCGCCGGGGCAATAGGCGGCACGCCCGGCTCACCCACCCCGCCCGGCGGCTCATCGCTTTTGACGATGTAGACCTTGACCTGCGGCATTTCACTTAGCCGCAGAATCTCATAGTTATCGAAATTGCTCTGCTGCACCCGGCCTTTTTTAAAGGTGATCTGCCCATAAAGCGCGGCCGACAGTCCGAAAACAATGGCTGATTCCATCTGCGCCTCAATGGTATCGGGATTCACCAGCCGGCCGCAGTCAACCGCGCAGACCACCTTGTGCACCCTGATGCCGCCCTTTTTATCGACCGACACCTCGGCCACCTGGGCCACATGACTGCCGAACGACTCATGCACGGCGATGCCCTGAAAGGCCCCGGCCACGCTCGGTTGACCCCAGCCGGCTTTCTGGGCGGCCAGATCAAGCACGGCCAGCTGGCGCGGATGGCTGGCCAGCAGTTTGCGGCGATAGGCGTACGGGTCCTGTTTTGCCGCCTGGGCCAGTTCGTCAATAAAGCATTCCTTGGCAAAGGCGGTATGCGAGTGACCCACCGAGCGCCACCAGAGCACCGGCACCCCGGCCGGAGCCATGTGATATTCCACCAGAAAATCGGCAATCCCGTAGGGCGAGTCCGCCGCCCCTTCCACTGCGGTCTCATCAATGCCGTTTTTCAGCAGCCCCCCTTCAAAGGGGGTGCCCTTGACAATCGACTGGCAGACGATGCGCTGCCGCAGGGCCACCGGCATGCCGTCCGCGCCGAGTCCGGCCGCCAGGGCGCTGTAGGCCGCGGGCCGGTAATAGCCGCCGCGGATATCATCCTCCCTGGTCCAGATGACCTTGACCGGCGCCTGCATTGCCTTGGAGATCTGCACCGCCTCGCTGACAAAATGGGAATCCGCCACCGCCCGCCGGCCGAAGCCGCAGCCCAGAAAAGTGGTGTGCAGGGTCACCTTTTCCGGCGGCAGACCGGTGATGGCGGCCGCCTTGTTGCGGTCAGTGGTCTGCAGCTGGGTGCCGACCCAGATCTCACAGCGGTCCGGCCGCACATCGGCCACGCAGTTGAGCGGTTCCATGGGTGCATGGGCCAGATAGGGAAAGTGGTAGGCCGCCTCGATTTTTTGCGCGGCGCCCGCCAGGGCGGCGGCGAAATCACCCCGCTGGGCGGCCACCGCGCCCGGTTTTTCCGCCATTTGCCGGTACTGCTGCAGCTGCGCGCCGCTGTCGAGCCCGGCCAGGGCGCCCAGGTCCCAGACGATTTTCAGGGCCTGCCGGCCGCGCAGGGCAGCCGGAAAATGATCAGCCACCACGGCCACGCCCCGGTCAATCTGCACCACGGCTTTGACGCCGGGTATCTTTCTGGCCCAGGTATCGTCAAAACCCTTTACCGTGCCGCCGAAAACCGGGGGCCTGGCCACCACGGCGGTGAGCATGCCGGGCACCATGATATCCATGCCGTACATCGCCTTGCCGTTGGTTTTATCCGGGACATCGAGCCGTTTTTTCGGCGTGCCGAGCACCTTGTCATCCTTGGGCTGTTTCAGGACCACCTCCTGGGGCGCCTCCATCTGCGCGGCCTTTTCAGCCAGGGAGCCGAAGGAAAGACGGCGCTTGCCGTCGCGGTGCAGCACAAAACCATTCTCCGCCCGGCAGCTGGCCGCATCCTCATTCCAGAGGGCGGCGGCCGCCTTTTCCAGCATGATCCTGGCCACGGCCCCGGCCCTGCTCAGCTGCTCCCAGCTGGAGCGGACGCTGGTGCTGCCGCCGGTGCCCTGGATGCCGCCCCATTGGGTATGGTTATAAGCCGGGTCCACCGGCGCCGGTTCGATGCGGATTTTCCCCCAGTCCGCTTCCAGCTCCTCGGCCACCAGCATGGGCAGCGAGGTATAAACACCCTGCCCCATTTCCGATTTGTTGATAATGATGGTCACCGTGTCATCCCTGCCGATGCGGATAAAGGCATTGGGGATAAACGGGCCTCCTGCCTCTGCCGCCGCTGCGGCCAGGGATTCCGGCAGATGAAAGCCGAGCACCAGCCCGCCGCCGAGCAGGGCCCCGGTTTTACAGAATTCACGCCGACTGACATTAATGATCCAGCTCATGATTTCCCTCCCTGTCCGCTCTTTTCCGCAGCGTGGTGGATGGCCCGGCGGATCCGCTGATAGGTCCCGCAGCGGCAGCTGTTGCCGCTCATGACATAATCGATGTCGGCATCGCTGGGATGCGGATTGTCGGCCAGCAGGGCCGTAGCCCGCATGATCTGCCCGGACTGGCAGTAGCCGCACTGGGGCACCTCATCCTCGATCCAGGCGAGCTGCACCGGATGGCTGTCCCCCAGCCCTTCGATGGTGGTGATTTTTTTGCCTTCCGCCTCCTTTGCCGTTACCTGGCAGGAAGGCATGGCCTCGCCGTCAAGATGCACGGTGCAGGCGCCGCACTCCCCGATGCCGCAGCCGAATTTCGTGCCGGTAAGCCGGACATGCTCCCGGATGACCCAGAGCAGCGGGACATCCCCCTCAACTTCCACCTGGTAGTTTTTGTTATTGATG
Source organism: uncultured delta proteobacterium (assembly GCA_963729825.1). GTDB lineage: Bacteria > Desulfobacterota > Desulfobulbia > Desulfobulbales > SURF-16 > SURF-16. Next base: position 79,298 of record CAVSQR010000040.1, read on the forward strand.
TTGAGTGAAATCATGATGGTCACCTTCCTTTGCAGAGTTTGTCGAGCATGAACAACAGATGATACGGCCCCGTATCGATGCCGGCGTCCTCTTCTCCCGAAGCCGCCGGCATCCGGTGCAGCGCATTATTTCCTGTTAAAAGATAGGAGCAAAACAGAGTCTCAAAACGCTAATTTTTTTCCGGGGTACCTGTCAAGTAAAATCTGCGTTATTTTCCGCTGTCCTTCTCCGGATGGCAAGCGGGGCAGAAAAATCGTCAGGAAACATGCCGCGCCATTGTCTCGGACTGCACCTATCCTTATATTTTCTGCATGAGATATTCCTTCATCAACTTTGATACGGGAAGGAGGATCCGATGAATATGAATATATTGAAAAATTTAATGTTAATGGGTGTTCTTCTGCTGTTTTCCGTATCCTGTTCGGTTATATCCGGACAGATACGGGATGAGGCCATGGCGCCCATGCCTTTTAAGACCCTGGTGCAGAATGCCGCGCAATACACCGGACAGACGGTCATTCTGGGCGGTTTTATCCTCAGCACCGAGAACAAGGCGGACGAGACCCTGATCAGCGTGCTGCAGACACCCCTGTCCTCAATGGAGTATCCCTATAACAAGGATCTGTCCGAGGGCAGGTTTGTCGTGGTGCACAAGGGATTTCTGGACCCGGAGGTATACCGGCAGAACAGGCGGATAACGGTGGCGGGTACCATTGTCGGTTTCAAGACGGAACAGATCGGCAGCTGCCCTTATGACTGCCTTACCATCGAAAGCCGGCAGATCTATCTGTGGCCGAAGAATCTGCAGAGGAATTACTACTGGAGGCATGATCCCTTCTACTGGTATGATGGTCCTATCGATGACCCCTATTACGGCGGTTACTCCCCCCATTACGGCACTTACCCCTATTACCGGAGTCCGGTGTTCAACCGCGGTTATCCCTATAATCCATACTGGGAAGAACGGGAGGAGCACGAAGGGCACGAGGGCCACGAAAGACGGTAAAGATCAGCGGATTTCCCGCCGGCTGCCGCCTGGGCCATATGGTCGGGCGGCAGCCTTTTTTTTGCGTAGGCTGTCTTTGGAACACCGGAATATAATCCCGTGATTGGCGGAATTCGGCATGATCCTCCAAGCCCGGACCTGGTGAGAGAGTCGATGAAAACAGGACGAATTTACTTTTTTAATAGCCGGACAGGTTGTACTCTGTTTTGATGAGATGCTGATCAAGATCAAGCAAATGCGACAGGTGGAAAAAAATCTCGGCCGGGGACGGCAGGCAATATCAGGGATTAAATTTTCACCAGGCGCGGAAACTATTTACGCTAATAAAAGGACCGATAGGAAAACATGAAAATAGACATTACCCGCGAACCCCCAACTGATATCTTCCGGGACCGGCGCAAATATATCCTTATCTCCATCGCCCTCCTGTCCCTGGTGGTCTGCGGGGTGCTGATGATGGTGTATGGAATCGTTTCGGAGATGCCGCAGAACGACACCCTGGAAAGAGCGGCCCAGACTCTCCTCTTTGCGCCGGCGGTGATTTTCGTCTATTTCGGCGGAAAACTCAGGGCCTACATCAAGCTGAACCCTGTTCAGAAAAAAGAATTGACTGATTTGCGCCAAAAGCATGCTGAGATCTCCGCCTACTGCGGGCTGGTGGCCAAAGAAGGCCGGGAGCCGATTCTGGCCGAGTACGATGCCTGCCAGGACTGGGCCGAAGATGTAAGCCATAAACGGCGACAGGCGGAGAAGACGGAGAAAAGGTAGGCCCCCATTTTTCAGCATTGCAGCCGTTACCGCTTTACGTCCAGGCGGCGTCTGCCACGCTCTCCGGCATTTTCGCCTCCTGCAGCACCGCCTTGATGGCCTCACGGCCGAGGGTTTCTTCATTGAGCAGGGCCTGGGCCAGGGAATCGAGATACTGCCGGTTTGCCTTTAAGACCCTCCCTGATATTTCCTGCTGCCGGCTGAGAAGTTCCCGGATCTCATCATCAATAAAGGTGAGCCTGGTGTCCGCCTCGCTGTAGAGATGGGCCTTGGATTTGCCGATGCCGAATATGCCCGGTCCGCCGGCCAGACGCTCCTGCATTCTGCGGGAGATGAAGTAAAAAAATCCGAAGATCAGCAGCCAGGGAACAATCCCGGCCAGCAGCTGCAGCCACCAGGAAACACTGGTCGATTCCGCCTTGATGATCACATTGTTTTTTTCCAGCAGGGGCAGGAGTTCGGGATCCGCTATGGAAGGCAGAACCGTCTTGAACCTGCCGGTGGTTTCCGGCTGTGCCTGTTTGTCCCCGCCGTCCTTCCCCCCCCGGCCGAGTCCTTAAATTCGCCGGTCAATTCATCGCCGCGCAACGAGACCTTGGCGACCCGGTCCTGCTGCACCTCCTGCTTGAACTTACTGTAGGGTAATACTTTGATCACAGGTGAGGACATTATTTTGTTACAACGGCTTACTGATTTATCGTCACGGGATTTCATTACCGAGACTTTTTACTAAGCCATCATATTTCTGATACTCGCGCTGCTCTGATGCTCGCGCTGCCAGGAAAAACGTCGGTATACTTGCATCCGGAATTTTTCTCCATTTCTTGGCGTTTATTCATCGATACAGTACCCCAAGTGGGGCTCGACATGGACAGATTTGTCCTCTCCCACAGGACAAATCCCGCAAGGCAAGACAAAATCCGAGGGATGAAACGCTCCGGAAATGCGGATCAGATCTCCTCCACTACATAGGGGTTCTGCCCGGTCTTGACCGACATCATCTGGTCCATCCAGGCAATAATCTTCTCTGCCGCGGAACTGGCAGGCCCTACATTCCATTCGCCTTTCTTATGGTTGACGCCCCGGGCATCGGAGACCTTTCTGAAGGCAACCGTCATCTCGCCGGGGTCAAGCAGGACAATCTCGAGACTGGGCGGCAGGCTGCCCGGGAAAAGCCCTTCTCCCACTGGAATCGCCAGCGCAAATCCCTGTGTTTTGTCCGTCAGCTGTTCCCTCAGTTCCTTATGGATAGTGGAAAAACTTTTTTTTATGAATGTTTCAGGCATGTGATCTTCTCCCTTTTGCCAGTGGTTGAAATTTATATTTAAACAAGATTCATGCCAGCAAAGGGAGCGGCTGCCGCAAAATCACCCGGACATGACCAAGAAAGCAGGGCAAAGCGATCAGTTGAGCTGAGGTTATTCATTGGCCAAACCCCATAAATACATGTAGAGTAAAGGTACTGCGCAGCGCAGCAGGTTCGAAGCTGCGAGCTGCGTATCATCAAATTAAAAGGTATTTCATGTCTTCGTTGCGCATTCGTTATCAAACCATTGAGTTTGGCAGCACGGATATCCATGTACGGACTTTACGAGACCGGCAGCAGTATGCCGATGAGGGCGGCGTTGCCGCAAAATTAGGGATATCTTCGGCCACCTGGCCTCTTTTCGGGATCATCTGGGCTTCGGGAGAGATTCTCGCTCATCTCATGTTTGACTATGAGGTCGAAGGCCGCCGGATATTGGAGGTGGGCTGCGGAATCGCCCTGGCGAGCCTGGTGCTGAATCATCGCCTGGCGGATATTACCGCCACCGACTACCATCCGGAGGTGGAACAATTTCTGCTGGAAAACGTTACCCTCAATAAAGATAAAAAAATACCATTTGTTCGCACGGGCTGGGGCGATGAAGACAGCGGGTTAGGAGAGTTTGATCTCGTTATCGGCAGCGACCTGCTGTATGAGAGGAGCCATGTCGGGCTGCTGGCCGGTTTTATTGATCATCATGCCAAGCAGCATTGTGAAGTGATTCTCGTTGATCCGGGACGCGGTCACCATGCGCGCTTCAGTAAAAAAATGGTGGATCTGGGTTACTCGCACAGCCAGCGGAAACCTGAAAATGTTGACTATCTGACGCAGCCGTTTCCGGGGCAGATTCTGCGCTATCAGCGATAACCTTGCCGGGCCTGCGGCAGGTCTGGCAAGCGGCCTCTCACAGAACTTTCTGCAATGTCGGCAGATCCTGGCGCTGGGCGATGCGCAGCTTTTCCTCCTGCAGACGGCCCAGGGTGATCACCAACGACTCGCCGCTTTTAGCCGCGACCCTGCACCAGTTTTTGATCTCCTTGGCCAGGACCTCTTCGCCGACCCCCTTTGCTCTGCCGGCCTTTTCCACCTGGTTGTCCATATTGCCGGAGTTGATAAAGGTCCACATCTGATCATGCTGGGAGATGACGCCGGTATGCCCCCGGGTCCGGGTGGAAAAGGAGAGGATGTACCCTTTCTGTAAATAGGGCGCCATCTCGTTATAGATCTCGCCGGCAACCTTTTCGACGTTTTTGACGCTGTTCAGACTGGCGGTAAAGACCTTTTCGCCTGATGCTTCAATCAATCCTTCACCGGTCATATAGGCGTTTGCCGGCAGGCCTTTGCTTTTTGCCATCTGCACGAGCTGATCCTGCAGGCCGCCGCGGCCCCCATATTGTACGCCTATCCGGCTCAAACCGCGCACCACCAGCCCGTAGCAGTTAATTTCCCGGTAGGATCTGCCCAGATAGGACTGCACCGCCCGCACCAGATTGGAGGAAAAGGGATCGGCCGGATTTTGTTCGGCGGCAGAAAATTCTTCCGCAGGCGCCGTTACGCTCGCGGCTGTTTCCTCCGGGACTTCACTCTGCGGGGGGTCACTCTGCTGCCAGCTCAGTTCCAGGGTCTGGGGATCAAGGAAAACTTCCTCGCCACCCTGAATTTGGGTAAAAACCTTGTCCCGGTTGATATCCGCCTGGATAATCCGCCAGGCCTCTCTGCCAAATCTGGGGTTCTGCAGCAGCAGATGGGAAACGGTGGAATTTTCCCCGGCAAGCCGGCCAAGGGAAATTTTTTCCCCGCCTGGCCTGACCGCCTCCCCGCCGCTCGCCGCCGGCAAAACCGCAGAGAACAAATCGGCAGGCCCAGAGACGACGCTGCCTGCTGCCTGCTCCCCCTGGGGCGTTGAGGATTGACCAGCAGACTGTGTGGTCCGGGAATCTGAAGGAACGGCGCCGTCTTCCCAGATCAGCTCAAGGGTGTTCTTGTCGATGAATACCCTGGTGCCGGGTTGCATCATGGCATAATCTTTCCGGCCATTTTTTTCGGAATAGATGATCTGCCAGGTATCCTTGCTGAATTGACTGTTGTTGATCAGGATATCGGAGACGGTGGGCTGTTCGTCTGAAATAACGCCAAGGGGCAGGATTTCTCTTGCGGGTATGGTGACGGGATTTCTGAAGGTATCGGCATCTGCCAGAACCTCCGCAAAGGAAGCCGCAGCGGGTGATTTGCCTGCATGCTGTTTGTGACAGATCGATTCCACAATTTTCGAGGATTGGACTCTCATGACAGTCACCCGGACAGTAAAGTTGCAGCGGCAATCAGTTAGGTTTCACTTCATCTTTTTACGTTATCACGAACACACCGCAGGTCATAATATTTCATGCAGCAATAAGTGGATGAATCTGCTGAATTACCGTATCATAACAAAAGTTCAGCAGATTTCGTGCCGCAGCCCTTCCAGGCCGGCATATGTGCTCTATTTTTTTCATAACAGGCCATTTTCATGATGTTTTTCCCCTGTTCCCCGGGTAAGCCCCAGCCATTTCGGTCAATAATTTGACGAAATCCGGGCAAGAATGTCTTGTTTCTGCGCAGATAAACCGGCAGATTTTTCCCCTGTGCCTATCACCTGTTGCCAACAATACCCTTGCCATGGGCCATGGGCTCATGCTAGAAATATTGCTGCACTTGATTCATCGGATCGTTTAAAGCAGCACGGCGCATAGTTCACGGCGTAGCGGGTTACTTTGAGTGAAAATTCAATGCAAAGATCATTTCTCGGAAAATTCCCAGGATTACAGTACTTATCGGCCGGAGTACCCGCCTGAACTCTTTGCCTTTCTGGCCTCCATTGCACCAACCAGGGAAAAAGCCTGGGATTGCGCCACGGGCTCCGGCCAATCAGCCCGCAGCCTCATCCGCTATTTTTCCGAGGTCATTGCCACCGATGCCAGCAGCGCCCAGATCAGCAAGGCAAAACAGTCCCAGGGCATCACCTACCGGGTTGCGCCAGCGGAACAATCGGGTATCGCTTCCCGGAGCATGGACCTGATAACCGTGGCCCAGGCCCTGCACTGGTTTGACATCAGGGCGTTTTTCCAGGAAGCGGACCGGGTGCTGAAGCCAGGCGGCATACTGGCCGCCTGGTCCTACAACCTCCTGCAGATCAACCCGGCCATTGATAAGGTTATCAATCACTTTTACGGGCCGGTGCTGGAAAAATACTGGCCGACTGAAAGAGAGATGGTTGAACAAGGCTATGCAGCAATCACCTTCCCTTTTCAGGAAGTTGCGGCACCGGCCTTTGCCATGCGCCAGGAGTGGAATCTGCCGCAGCTCACCGGCTATCTCGGCACATGGTCTGCGGTGAAACGATATCAGAAAAAAAGAGGAGTCAATCCGTTGCTCACGCTGCATGCCGACTTGACGCATATATGGGGCAATCCGGAAAATCGCTTGCCTGTCACCTGGCCTCTGACAATCAGGATAAGGAAGAGAAACAGCTGACAGGCCGCGCGGGACTGGCATGTTCAGCGTCAGGCCCGCCTGCACTCAGCCAGGGAGATTATTCGGTTTGACCACTACCATGCCGCCATTGCCACCCGTTGCCTATGATGAAGTCGCCAAGCTCTATGACCTGCGCTACACCGCCGGTCCCCAGGGGGTCGCGGAAATTCTCGAGTCCTGCGCCGCCTCGGTGCGCGCCGCCAGGATCCTTGAGGTGGGCTGCGGCACCGGCCACTGGCTGAGCACGTTGGCAGGCGGGGCAAGCCTTTACGGCCTGGATTATTCCACCGGCATGCTGGCCGGGGCCAGGGCAAAGTGCAGCACCCTGCATCTCTGCCAGGGTGAGGCCGCGCACCTGCCTTTTGCGCCCGCCGCCTTTGATTTCATCTACTGCGTCCATGCCATCCAACATTTCAACGGGCCGGACAATTTCATCAGACAGGCCTACGGCCTTCTCCGGCCCGGCGGGGTGCTGGCCATCATCGGCATGGACCCGCATCTGGAGCAGGACAGCTGGTATGTTTATGATTACTTCCCCGGCACCCGGCAGAGGGACCTGGAGCGCTATCCCGCTTCAACGGCCCTGCTCGGACTGATGGGGCAGGCCGGTTTTGCCGGTTGCGAGCGTCGCTCCGGCGCTTGTCTGCAGCAGGATTTCGCTGGAATTGAGGTCCTGCATGATCCCGTTCTGCACAAAGACGGGGCCTCGCAGCTCTCGCTGTTAAGTGATGATGAGTTCAGCGCCGGCCTGGCGCGCATCCGAGCAGCCCTGACCGGGGCAGCGGCAAGGGGCGGGGAAATCATCTTTCCGGCCCACATCAGCCTGCCCGCCCTGATCGGTCTGAAACCGGAGAAAGTCGCAGAATAGCTTCGGCCAGCCCGTTTACTGCAGGGTACGGAAAAAATTGAAGGTATCCACTGAGCGATCCCTGCTTTTGGCGGCAAAGCTTTTGCGCAGCGCCGCCATTTCCTTTTTGTGCAGCGGAACAAAGGAGAGATCAACCAGGACAAAATCAAAACCCGCCTCCTTTAATCCCGCCAGCTGGGAATAGAGGGAAAAAGGCTTGTCCGGCAGGGCCAGGGTCTGCCCCCATTTGCGGACCAGCTCAAAGCGTTCGCCCCTGGGGCTGATAAAGGTTTTGTTGAACTGGAAAAAATCAGGCTGCAGCCGGGCCGTGAAAAGCGGCGGCCGGCCGAAGACGACAAGCCCTGCCCGGCTCTTCTTCTTATGGGCGCACACCTTTTGCAAGGCCTCCCGGTCGGCCTCGATGGCCAGCAGCACCGTCTCGACCCCCATTTCCCGCAGCAGCCCCACGGCCAGGGAGTTCAGGACATTCAGGGTATAATCCCCGCACAATTCGGGTTGAGCGGCGGATGGCCGCCTGCCCCCCGCGCCTGCCCTGCCGGCCGGAGCCGCAAACAATTGCAGCTGGCCGATATGGCCGATCATCCACTGCCTGAAACCCTGGCGCACCAGCTCGGTAACCGACTGCCGGTAAAAGGGCACGTCATCTTCCAGGATCACCGGCGGCAGAACCCAGGTGATGGCTTTCAGCAGATGCTGCTGGGATTTTTTCTGCTGCTGGAGCTGTTTGAGGCTCTCCCGGTCAAGGGTCACCAGCAGCCGTTCCGGCCGCTCAACAACCGCCTGGTTAAGCAGGCGCAGATCGCCGCCCTTAAGCCACACCGGCAGCCCCGCCGGCTTGTCCCGTCTGCCCCCGGCAGGCTGTTGTTTGCCGCTGGTCACCTGTCTGCCCCGGGAAGGCGCCGGCCGCTGGTGCTGGGGCACTGGCGCCGGCCCCAGGGCCAGGGCCTTGAGCACGCTCTGGGTCCTGCCCTGTTTGCCCGCCTTTTCGATCATTTTTTTAAACTGGGCCGGCGGCGTCAATCTGCTTTTACGGGCCTCCATCTGCCTGCGGCTGCGCACATCCACCTTGTAGAGGACGTCCCCGGCTTCAGCCTGCACCCCGGGCAAAAAAAGCGAAACCGCCTCCCCCTTTTCCCCCCGGTCAAGCACACGGCCGTCCCGGCGGATCTCCTTGACGGTAAAGGAGCTGCGCTCACCGCTCTCTTCCTGATGCAGACGGACCCGGTCCCCCGATTCCACGGCCTCCAGCAGGATAACCGAGACCTGGCCGCCCCTGGACCCGGTCACCCGGCCGAGAAAGTGGCCGATATTGCCGGTCTGAAAAGGGGTGATGGCATCCGCGGGCTGGGGGGTGGAAAAATAACCAGCCGTGGGCCGGCGTCCCATGGCGTCATGGAGCAGGCCGCGCACCTGGGGCAGGACATCGGCGATATTGTCCCCGGCGTCAATGATCTGGCGGTAGGCTTTGACCACCGCCCCCACATAGCTTGCGCTGCGCATGCGGCCTTCAATCTTGAAGGAAACCACCCCGGCGCGGGCCAGCTGGGGCAGCAGCTCGATCGCCTCCAGATCATTCATGGAAAAGAAATAGCCGGGGTGCTGCCCCCGGCCGGCATCCGCCCAGCTGTAACGCCTGCGGCACGGCTGCACGCAGCGGCCCCGCAGTCCGCTCTTGCCGCCCAGATAGCTGGAGAAAAGGCAGAGTCCGGAATAGCTGAAGCACAGGGCGCCATGGACAAACACCTCCAGTTCCACCGGGCAGCGGGCATGAATCTTTGTGGTTTCGGCCAGGGTCACCTCCCGGGCCAGCACCACCCGTTTGAAACCCATGTCGGCAAACTGCTCTACGGCCAGGGAGTTGTGGGCGCCCATCAGGGTGCTGGCATGCAGGGCAAAGGAGGGAAAATATTTTCTGACCAGGGAGTAGAGACCCAGGTCCTGGATGATCAGGGCATCGGGCGCGAGCTGTTCCAGCAGCGCCAGCAGCTCCACCAGCTGCGGGATCTCCTCCTCTTTCACCAGGCTGTTCATGGCCAGGTAGACCTTGACCCCGTTTTTGTGGCCGTAATCGATCATGGCGGCCAGCTCCTCCGGGGTGAAATTCTTGGCCAGGGCCCGGGCGTTCCAGGCAGGGGCGCCGATATAAACCGCATCAGCCCCTTCCTCCACCGCAGTGGCAAAGACCTCAAGAGAGCCGGCCGGGGCAAGCAGCTCCGGCTTTTTAAGCAAAGCGACCTGTCATAATTCATCAACAGGCAGAATGAAGAAAAAGTTGTTTCCTTCTTCCGTTGCCTCGTAACCTGCTTCGCCGCCATGCATTTCCACCACCTGCCTGACAAAGGTGAGGCCATGGCCGGTGCCGGCCTGCCGGATGCTGTTCTTGCCCCGGAAGCCTTCCATATAGAGCGCCGCGGCATCTTCACTGTCAAGATGAGGTCCGGTGGTGAACACATTGAATTTGACCCCCGGCATCCCCACGCCGAAATAGTCAGGCAACACCTTGCGCCCGTAAGCCAGGGCCTTGCGGGGCCGGCCGGCGTGATCAATAATCGCTTCGGTGTATTTCACCGCATTGGAGAAATAGTTGGCATAGACCTGGGACAGCAGGCCGATGTCAACCCGCAAGGGAATCTGCTCCGCCGACATGTCGGTGGGCCGTTCAATGGTGATCCCCTGGCCCTCAAGCCTTCTGGTAAAATGTTCAAGCTGGGGGAGAATGATCTCCTTTTCCACGAAACATTTCTTGGAATGGAGAACGAGATGCCCTTTTTCAAAGTGATCGCGCCGGAAAAGGCTTTCCAGAAAAAGGCTGCAGTTGTTGTGATGCCTGAGCATCTCCTGATGATAATCGATCAGATCCTGGTGCAGGGCGGAGACCTTCTTGATGATATCCTCGCAGGAGGAGCGGTCCATCAGGATGGCGTTTTTCATGTCCCTCATCTTCTTCTCAAGCTCTTCCACATCATGGATCTTGCTGCGGATCCGATTGAAAAGATGTTTGAAGTACATGTTGGGGATAATGACATTATGCTCAATATCCATGACCAGATTGTTGATAAACTTGAGATGTTTGATGTTCTGGATGGAAATGCGGCGGTTATAGAGATTAAAGCCGATACGGTTGGCGAATTTACAGAGAAAAAACTGCTCCTGGGAGGTTAAGGCCTGGGGCGCCTCCACTTCCAGCATACCCTGCAGCAGATCCTTATCCCTGGGGGGGTCAGGGGCTGACTGCATCATCTTGCTGATGATGGGCACCACAAAGGCTCCATCAATGGCATACATCCTGTCACAGAGGACGATATGCTCCGGAGCCTTTACTCCCGAGGCCTGCAGACCGTGGGTGCTGTCGCAGATAAACTCCAGCTCATGGGGATCATCATTTACCAGATAAAGTCTTGCCTCCACTCCCATGAACTCCTGGAGGACCGCCACACTGATCTGATAGAAATCCTCCAGGGTATTGTATTCCTGGGCCAGATCGAAAAATGTCTTGAGTATATCATTCTGCACCTTGCTGAAATTATACCGCTCATAATCAGCTTTCTTCTGCGCAATACGCTTATTGATCTCTTCCAATCGCTTGCCCCTCTAAGTGAACTCCATGGCGGCCGGCCATCAGTCGGATTCCAGCACAACTTCGTCCCGTCCACCTTTTTCCTGGAGAATGACATGCACATGATCGGTGAGGTTTTCATGCACATCGAGCCCCCAGTAATTGGGCTGAATCGGCAGCTCCCTGCCGCACTGGCGGTTGATCAGCACGGCCAGCTGGATGACCCGGGGCCGGCCCAGATCCATAATGGCGTCAAGTGCGGCGCGGATGGTTCTGCCGGTATAGAGCACATCATCAATTAAGATCAGGGTATACTCTTCCACGGAAAAAGGGATCGCTGTCTTTTTGACAATGGGATTCTGGCTGACCAGACTCCAGTCATCCCGGTACAGGGTGATATCCAGATAACCCACCGGCAGTTCCAGTCCTTCGTGCTCTTTGATGATCTTCTGCAGCCGGTCCGCCAGAAAAACCCCGCCGGTATGGATGCCGATCAGGGCAAGCTTCTTGATGCCCCGGTTGTCTTCCATCATCTGCAGCGCCATCCTGGTCAGGGAACGCTCGATGTCAGGAGCGGTCATAATCGTTGTATTTTTTTTTGCCACCTCGGTCTCCTTACTCTGTCAGCCGTTAACGCCAGAAGGCGTCAATACCCTTTTCATGCACCAGATTGATCGCTGCGGGATAGGCCTCGCACTCCGCCGCAAAGACCTTGTGGGCGATATCATCGGGGGTGTCATGCTCCGCCAGCTGCACGCACTGCTGCACCACGATGGGGCCTTCGTCATACACCTCATTGGCAAAATGCACGGTGCAGCCGCTCACCTTCACCCCGCGCCGGTGCACGGCCCGGTGTACCTTCATGCCGTAAAAACCGGCGCCGCAGAAGGAGGGAATCAATGAGGGATGGATGTTGAGCACATTTTTTTTCAGCTGGGCGGGGGGGGTATACAGCTTGAGAAACCCGGCCAGCAGGATCAGTTCCGCCCCATGATCGATGATCAGCTGATTGATAACGGCATTGTCGGCGGCATGAAAGGCCGGGTAGCCGTAGTTGCGGGCTTTTTGCAGACCAAGGGCGTCTTTCACATTGGAGACGACCAGCGAGATGGTGCCCTGCATGGTGCCGGCGGCGATTCGCTCATGGAAATTATCCAGGGTCCGGCCGCTGCCGGAAAGAAGAACTGCCATTTTCATGATGGTCTCTCCTCAGGCGAAATGAGGATTTTTATCAACATCGACCTTATCCAGCCAGGCGGAAATCGCCGTGTCGTATCTGCTGGTCAGGGCAAAGACCTTGGCGCAGAGCCGGAAACGGGTTTTCAGGGTGGTATTGCCCTGGGCTTTGATTTCAGCGATGACCACCGGATAATCGGCAGGATCAACAATGACCGTCACATCCTGGAAATTCTTGGCCGCCGCCCTGAGCATGGTCGGGCCGCCGATATCAATGTTTTCAATGGCGTTGGCCAGGGTGCAGTTGGGGTCGGCCGTGGCCTTGTCAAAGGCGTAGAGGTTGACCGCCACGATATCGATGGCCTGCAGGCCGTGCTCCTGCATCTGCCGCAGATGGTCCGGATTGGTTTTCTGGGCCAGAATGCCGCCGTGCACCTTGGGATGGAGGGTCTTCACCCGGCCGTCAAGCATCTCGGGAAAGCCGGTGAACTCGGAGACATCCTTGACTTTGATGCCGTTGTCCCGCATTTTTTTGGCCGTGCCGCCGGTGGAAAGAATCTCGATGCCCAGACTTTCCAGTTCTCTGGCAAAACCTTCGATCCCTGATTTATCCGTCAGGCTGATGAGCGCCCTTTCTGCTTTTTTCATAACGTTCTCCCTGTATTTATATTGATAGGCAGAAGGCACAAGGCAGGATATGTAGGGGCGGGTTTTATGCCCGCCGGAACAAGGGCAGGCACAAGGCCTGCTCCCTACCCATCTTGCCTTATCCTCCTCACTCCTCACTTATGCCCTATGCCTTATGCCTTTTTCGTAAATTTGCGAATCAGCCGCCTGTCCCTTTTCCCCGGCCGTTTCGGCGGCGGGAAAGACCGCCCCAGATTCATCAGGCGCCGTTCCGTCCCCTGGGTTTCCCGGGCGGCCTTGCTTTCTTCGGTCTCTGCATAGAGGGTGCGCGCCACCGTGGCAGGCCCCCGTTTGTCGGAAAGTACCTGGACCAGGACCACGAACTCCTCATCATTTCTGACAATCCGCAGTTCATCGCCGATGGCCACGGCCCGGGCCGCCTTGACCCTGGCGCCGTTCACATGCACATGACCGCCGGTCACCGCTGCGGCAGCCAGGGACCTGGTCTTAAAAAACCGGGCAGCCCACAGCCACTTGTCTATTCGTACCTTTTCATCGGCCATTGTGCGCACACCAAAAAATACACGTAAAAATACCGGGGCAAATTACCACATTTTGTGCTGACTGCAAAGAACTTCAATATCCATTGTTAAGAGCATGTCCGGGAAAGAATGGCGGGCCGGAAATCCGCCGGCTGCAAAAACCTGTTGGCGATGCAGGTAAAAAAAGGTAAAAAGGCTGTCAAATGAAACTGAAAACCGTAGGCATCAAGAACATCCGCTACCCGGTGAAGGTCCGGGAAAAATCAGGCGGGCTGCAGGACACCGTGGCCAGCATCACGCTCCAGGTCAACCTGCCCAGGGATTACCGGGAAACCTGCGTCTCCACCTTCCTGGCCGTGTTGAACAAATACCAGGAGGAGATGAGCGTCTCCATCTTCTCGAAACTGCTGCAGGAGATAAAAGACCAGCTGCAGGCCAGCTCCGCCCACCTGGAGATGACCTTCCCCTATTTCCTGGAAAAAAAGGCGCCGGTGACGCAAACTCCCGGCCTGATGGAGTATACCTGCCGTTTTACCGGCGGCATCGGCGAGGGCGAGGATTTTATCCTGTCGGTCTGGGTGCCCAGCACCACCTTATGTCCCTGCTCCAAGGAAATCAGCCGGTACGGGGCCCACAACCAGCGGGCGGAAATCAATCTCAATATCAAATCAAAGAGTTTCATCTGGGTGGAGGAGCTGATCAGCCTGGTGGAATCCGGGGTGTCATGCGAGGTGTTCTCCATCCTCAAGCGGCCGGATGAGAAATTCGTCACGGAACAGGCCTACAACAACCCCATGTTTGTCGAGGATGTGGTGCGCAAGGTGGCGGAACTGGTCCACGCCCGCCCGGACATCTCCTGGTTCTCGGTCGGGGTGGAAAGCTTCGAGTCCATCCACAAGCACAGCGCCTATGCCTTTGTCGACAGCAGCTGCCTGATCGAGGATGCTGAATACAACGGCGATCCGCAAAAAATCTGATTGCCGGGCAATTTCAGATTTCCCCCCCCCTTTTTTCTGCCGCGGAAAAAAGCCGGTGGCGCTGCAGATAGTCCACCACGCCTGCCGGGCTCAAATCGTCAATCGGCTCACCCTGGCGCAATCTGTCGCGGATCAGGGATGAGGAAACCGGCACCGGCTCCATCTCCAGGGCATAAATACGGTTGCTTCCCTGCCGGCCCCAGATCCCCCCCGCCTCCTGCTGATAGTCTGGAAAGGATCCGGCAACCACCTGGGCCACCGTCCGGCAGCCGTGGGATGGCCGGGCGATCACCACAAAGGAGGTTCTGCGCAGCAGCTCTTCATACCTTTTCCAGCTGGTGAGGTCGGCAAAGGCGTCGAGGCCGATGATAAAATAGAAATCCGCCTCCGGCCCCAGATCCTGGCGAAACTGCAACAGGGTGTCGATGGTGTAGGAAGGGCCGCTGCGCAGCCCTTCGATGTCAGAGACGACGAAACGGGGTTCGCCCTGCACCGCCAGCCGCAGCATGGCCACCCGGTGGGCAAAGGGGGTGATGAGCTGCTCCGGCTTATGCGGCGGCGAGGAGGCGGGGATAAAGTAAAGGGTAGCAAAGCCAAGCTGCCTGAGCGCGGCCCGCCCCACCGCCAGGTGTCCATGATGGACCGGATCAAAGGTGCCGCCGAACAGGCCGATCTTTTTCATATCATAAGATAAGTCAGGGTCAGGATAGTCTGTAGGTGTTTAGTCTATTAGTAACGGCAACAAATACCGACTGCTGCCTGTTTGACCTGCTGATCTCACTGGTTTTGCTAACAGACTACAGACTAAAAGACTAACACCGTCACTTAAGCCCTTACCTGGCCCTCGCCATAGACGATGAATTTTCTGGTGGTCAGTTCCTTGAGGCCCATGGGTCCGTAGGCATGAAGCTTGGTGGTGCTGATGCCGATCTCGGCGCCCAGGCCGAACTGGCCGCCGTCGCTGAAGCGGGTGGAGGCGTTGATCATCACCGCCGAGGCATCCACTTCCCGCAGAAAGCGCTGGCCGTTGGCGTAACTGTTGGTGACAATGACCTCGGTGTGCTGGGAGCCGTAAGTGACAATGTGCTGCAGGGCGCTATCCAGATCCGGCACCACCTTCACCGCCAGGATCAGATCCAGAAACTCCATGCCCCAGTCACTGTCCGCGGCGGGTTTGGCATAGGGCAGCAGAGAGCAGGTTTTGGGGCAGCCCCGGATCTCCACCCCGGCCTTGGCAAGGGCCTCACCCACTTTGGGCAGGAAATCTGCGGCAATCTTTTCATGCACCAGCAGCGCCTCCAGGGCGTTGCACACCCCGGGCCGCTGCACCTTGCCGTTCATGACAATGTTAATCGCCATGTCGTGGTCCGCGGTGTCATCGACAAAGACATGACAGACGCCCTTGTAATGTTTGAGCACCGGGATGCGGGAATTTTCCGCGACAAAACGGATCAGCCCCTCCCCGCCCCGCGGAATGATCAGATCAATCTGCTCTTCCAGCCCCAGCATGTAGGTCACCGCCTCACGATCGGTGACCGGAATCACCTGGATGGCCGCGGCATCGATATTTTCCGCAGCCAGACAGTCCTGCAGCACCCTGGCCAGGGCCAGGTTGGAGTGAATGGCCTCGGAGCCGCCCCGCAGCAGGATGCTGTTGCCCGCCTTGAGACAGAGGGCCGCCGCATCAACGGTGACATTGGGCCGGGATTCGTAGATCATGCCGATCACGCCCAGGGGGATCCGCATGCGGCCGACCATGATGCCGTTGGGCCGCTTGACCATTTCCGTCACCTCGCCCACCGGATCGGGCAGGGCGGCGACCTCTTTCAGGCCGCCGATCATGGAGGCCATGACCTTGTCGGACAGGTTGAGGCGATCCAGCATGGCGCTTGACAGTCCTTTCTGGCGGCCTGCCTCCAGATCCTTGGCGTTTTCCCGGCGGATGAACTCCTGCTGCTCCACCAGGGCTTCCGCCATGCGCAGCAGCACGCGGTTCTTGCGCTCGGTGGAAAGGCCGATCAGCTTGTGCGCAGCCTGCTTGGCCGCAACGGCCATGGTTTGAATGGTTTCCTGTATGGCGTTCATGTCTGTCCCCTTTGCAGTGATGTGAGATTGAGGAGTTGAGGAGTGAGGAGATTGGCAGGACATGAAACCTGCTCCTTACTGCCTTATTGCCTCACTGCCTTACTCCTAACTAAAGCATAACCAGATTGTCCCGGTGCACCACCTCGTCGCTGTCCTTGAAGCCGAGAATCTCTTCAATCTCGGAGGTATGGCGTCCGTGAATTTTTTCGATGTCAGAGGAATTGTAATTGACCAGGCCGGCGGCAATGGCGCGCCCGCCGGCATTCAGACAATGCACGGGATCACCCACCCGGAACTTGCCTTTCACTTCGCGGATGCCGGAGGGCAAAAGGCTTTTCCCCTTGTCCAGCAGGGCGCGGCAGGCCCCGTCGTCTAAAACGAGAAACCCCTTGGGCCGCAGGGTATAGGCGATCCAGTGCTTGCGGCTGGCCAGCTTCTGGGGTTTGGGCAGAAAAAAGGTGCCGACCGGTTCCCCGGCAAAAAGCCGCTGCAGAATCTCCGGCTCACGGCCCGGGCCGATCAAGGAGCAGCCGCCCCGGGCCGCCACCATTTTGGCCGCGATAATCTTGCTGCGCATGCCGCCGGTGCCGAGAGCCGAGCCGCAGATATTGCCGGCCATGTTCTCCACCTCCGCATCGACTTCCGCCACGGTATGCACCCGGCGGGCCTCGGGATTGGTGCAGGGATTGCCGGTATAGAGGCCGTCCACATCGGTGAGGCAGATAAAGACATCGGCGTCGATCAGATTGGTGACCATGGCCCCCAGGGTGTCGTTGTCGCCGAAACGCAGCTCTTTTACCGACACCGTATCGTTTTCATTGATAATCGGCAGGATACCCCATTCAAACAGGGTGGACATGGTATTTCTGACATTGAGATAACGGTCGCGGTGGGCAAGATCATCATGGGTGAGCAGAACCTGGGCCACCTTCTGCTCATAACGTTCAAACAGGTCCTCGTAGCAGCGCATGAGGCTCGACTGGCCCACGGCGGCGGCGGCCTGCTTTTCCCGCATCCTGAGCACCCGGTTATCAAGACCGAGTTTTTTACGGCCCGAGGCCACGGCTCCGGAACTGACCAGGATCACCTCCCGGCCGCTGTCACGCAGAAAAGTTAATTCCCTGGCCAGGTTTTCCAGGACATGATGATTCAGACCCGTCCCGGTGGTGAGCACGGCGCTTCCCACCTTGACCACCACCCGCCTGGCCGACTGGAGGAAGCTCTTGCGTAATTCGATGCCTTTATCCTGCGGAACCTGAAACGTCATATTCTTCTGCCGGGCTTTGCTCTTCAATATCCTGCAACAGCTGAGCGATTCTCTCTTGCAACACGCCGAGCCCCTCGCCGGTGGCGGCGGAAATGGGCAGCACCTCAATGCCTTCACTGCGGAACCTCACCCGCAGTTCGTCAAGCTGGGCGTCACTGTCAAAAAGGTCAATTTTATTGAGCAGCACCAGGCGCTTGCGCCCCATGAGCTGCTCATTATAAAGCTGCAGTTCGCGCTCCAGCACATGATACTGTGCAACCGGGTCACTTTCCTGACCGGAGCCGTCGATCACCTGCAGCAGAATACGGGTCCTTTCAATGTGGCGCAGAAATTTATGGCCCAGCCCGGCTCCCTCGTGGGCGCCTTCAATGAGCCCAGGGATATCGGCGATAATACATTGCCGGCCGTCATCGAACTGCAGGACGCCCAGCTGGGGTTCAAGAGTGGTAAAGGGGTAGGCTGCCACCTTGGGATTGGCGGCAGATAGTCTGGAGAGCAGGGTCGATTTTCCTGCGTTGGGAAGGCCGATCAATCCGACATCAGCCAGGAGTTTCAGTTCAATGAGGAGCCAGCGCTCTTCGCCGGGTTCTCCCTTGCCCGCTCTTCGCGGAGCCCGGTTGGTGGAGGTGGCGTAATGCACATTGCCGCCGCCGCCCTTGCCGCCTTTGGCCACGACAATCCGTTCATGCTCCTGCACCAGATCGGCGATCACCTCGCCGCTCTCGGCATCCTTGATAATCGAACCGACCGGCACATAAAAAAGGTGATCGCTCCCCTTTTTGCCATGCTGTTTTTTGCCCTTGCCGCCGGTGCCGTTTTCCGCAATGAAGTGGGAACGGTAACGAAAATCGATGAGGGAGGTCAGTCGAGTGGAGGTCTCAATGATGACCGAACCACCGCGGCCACCGTCTCCGCCGTCAGGCCCGCCTTTAGGGACGAATTTCTCTCGGCGGAAGCTGATGCATCCGTTTCCTCCATCCCCGGCCTTGACAAAAAATTTGGCTTCATCAACGAATGCCATAAAAAAACGCCACCACGACGGAGTGAAACATCAAAAAGCCTTAAACAGCTTCTACAGGATAAACGCTCACTCTTTTGCGGTCTTTCCCGAACTTCTCATAGGTGACAACCCCATCAACCTTGGCATAGAGGGTATAATCACGTCCCAGGCCCACATTGGAGCCAGGATGAATTCTGGTGCCGAGCTGGCGTACCAGGATATTGCCGGCCCTGACAATCTGGCCGCCGAATCTTTTTACTCCACGCCGCTGGGAATTACTGTCTCTGCCGTTCTTTGAACTACCACCTGCTTTCTTATGTGCCACAGTTTGACCTCTTCAATAAAAAAACGGATACGGGAGACAATCGCTTTCCCGCTGATCCGTAGGTAACGTTATAATGAAATCTCTTTAATTTCCAATGAGGTATAGAGCTGACGATGGCCTTTCATCAGTTGGTAGCCTTTGCGGCGTTTTTTCTTGAAGACCAGAATCTTCTTGCCTTTGCCCTGCTCAACGATGCGGGCCGTCACCTTGGCGCCTGCAACTGCGGGCTGACCAACTTTAACGGTCATCGCCTTCAGCCACCAGCAAAACATCATTCAACTCCACGGTATCTCCTACCTCGCCGACAAGCTTTTCAACCCGAAGACGCTCGCCTGCTGCCACCTGATACTGTTTACCGCCGGTACGAATAATCGCGTACATTTCTTCCTCCAACACCAAAACGAAAAATGATCTGTATCTCCTGCGCGGGGGCCAAAGTCAACCCGGCTCCGAACAGGCAGGAGTTATATCTAAGTCACGGAAACAGACATAATTACCATAATGGGCAAATTTGTCAAGTTTGATTTTTCCCACCATTTTTTTTAACCGACAGCCGCTGAAAAATTACTTTCCACTCCGGATGGCAGGAATTTATATTTTATTTTCCCCGCCTCATCTGCTAGAATTTTAGGCGGCAATCTGGAACCATCGCCCGGTACCACCACCACTGACCCGAAAATGGTCCCGGCAATCTACGGCTCGGCCAGCGGCACCATTGCCGGCGCCGCCTCTGATCTTTTCAATTTCACTGGCTCGGCGGTGCCTATGAGATCGAACCCTTCAATCAGCCGCTGCATGACTCCTGGACTGTGCTGAACTCAACACCGGCGAGATGAATGTGGGCAATTTCGGCAGCACCCAGCGTTTTGACTACACGGTGATCGGCGACAACGTCAACCTGGCCTCCCGCCTGGAGGGACTGACCAAGGTCTACGGCTGCCGCATCCTGATCAGCGAATCAACCAGGGATGCGGCGGGTTCCGATTTTTTCTGCCGCTTTATCGACCGGGTGCGGGTCAAGGGCAAAAAACTGCCGGTGAACATCTTTGAGCCGCTCTGCGAGGGTGAACCGGATGGGGATCTGCGCCGGGAGGTGGCAAGTTTTCAGCAGGCGATAACCGTCTATCAGCAGCGGGATTTTATTGCGGCCAGGCAGATCATGAGCCAATTGCACGAAAAAAACAACTGCAAGCTCTACCGCCTCTATCTGGAGAGAATCGATGTTTTCCTCAGCGCCCCGCCGCCCAAGGATTGGGACGGGGTCTTCAGCTTTACCACGAATAGCAAGGTCTGTTGGTTGCAATTGCACGGGGGCGGTTCGCGAACCGCCCCTACAAGCCCCTGGCATGAACCAAGGATGGTTGGCGAACCGTCCCGCCTGAATCTACCCGCAACGCCTCACTTCCCCGTATCCCAGCTGATCTCGTATTTTTCCACATGCAGCTCCCGGTTGGGGAAGATAACCAGGGTCATTTTGATCTCGTCTTCAAGATTCTTGATGGTAACCGCCTCATCCTTGAGCATCATCGCCGCCACCTTGGGGTTGACGTTAACGGTTACCGTTGAGGCCTTCATCTTGTCGGCATCCCTGGCAATAGTGCGAAAAATTTCATAGGAGGTTGTCCGGGCTGATCTGATCCGGCCCGAGCCGCTGCAGCAGGGGCACGGCTCACACATGATGCGGGTCAGATCATCCCGGTTGCGCTTGCGGGTGAGCTGAATCAGCCCGAATTCGGAAAACTTCAGGATATTGATGCGGCTCTTGTCCTTTTTGATCGCCTCGTGCAAAACCCGGAAAACCTCTTCCCGGTGCTCCTCGCTTTCCATGTCGATAAAGTCGATGATAATGATGCCGCCGATATTGCGCAGACGCAGCTGATAGGCAATCTCCTTCACCGCCTCCATATTGGTCTTGAAAATCGTTTCCTCCAGGTCGGTCTTGCCCACATAGCGGCCGGTGTTGACATCGATGACGGTGAGCGCCTCGGTGGCCTCGATGATGATATAGCCGCCGCAGCGCAGCCAGATTTTTCTGGCCAGGGCCCGGTTGATATCCATCTCAACCCCATAGGCGGTAAAGATCGGAATTTTGCTGTCGTAATGATGCACCTTGGAACGCAGATGGGGCACAAAGGTTTCGACAAAATTAATAACCCGCTCATAGGTCCGCCGGTCATCCACCACCACCCGGTCAATGTTTGGTGAAAAGATGTCGCGCACCACCCGCAGGATGATATCCAGATCCTCGTAGACCAGGGTCATGCATGGGGCCTTTCCGGCCCGGTCAAGAATTTCGCTCCACAGATGCAGCAGAAACTCCATGTCCGCCTCAAGATCCTCATTGCTTGCCCCTTCCGCCACGGTCCTGACGATAAAGCCGGTGCCGGCCGGCCGCAGCTTCTCAATGTCGTGCCGCAGATTTTCCCTGATCTCCTCATCCTCGATCTTTCTTGACACGCCGATATGGTCGGTCATGGGCATGAAAACCAGGTTGCGGCAGGGCAGGGTGATATGGCCGGTCAGCCTGGCCCCCTTGCTGCCCATGGGCTCCTTGCAGATCTGCACCAGCAGCTCCTGGCCTTCCACCAGCAGATCATCGATACTCTTGCCGGGGACCCTGTTGCTCAGGGATTCAGGCGCCTCATTGCAGCAGCACTCCTCCTCATCCGGATTCTGGTAGCGTTTTTCAAAATCAGCCCGGTTGACATGGATATCATCCACATAGAGAAAACCGGTGCGCTCCAGGCCGATATCGACAAAGGCGGCCTGCATGCCGGGCAGGACGCGGACGACCTTTCCCTTGTAAATATTGCCCACCAGGCCCTTCTCGGTCGGCCGCTCCAGATAAAACTCCACCAGATTGCCGTGCTCGATCAAGGCAATGCGGATCTCAAAGGAAGTTGCATTGATGATTAAATCAGTTGCCATTATCGGATTACTCTTTCTTCAATTTTCAGCACGCGCGCCTGCTGAAGCTCTTTTTCCGGGCAAGAAAAAACAGCGGAGACAATCTCCAGAGGTTTCAGACCCGCCTTGCATATTTCGTTAATCAGGGCCAATCTCAGCCTGCCGTCCTCGCGCAAATCAAGGGCGGCAACCTGGGGCCGGGCATCGATTTCCCGCTCTCTGTTCTTTCTGACCACCTTGATCGGGAAACTTGCGCTCACCATGAAGGCGCGAGCCTTTTCCCGGTCAATCTCACCTTCAATATCTATAAGATAAACATTTTCGACCTTTTCAGGAATATTCTTTTCATCGCAGGCAACGATGGCGGTGATGGCCAGCCCCTCAGGCAGCTGCCGGTTCAGCCTTGCCTGCCACCCGGCCGGATCAGCCAGCGGCTCATGGGTGTCGATAACCAGGTATTCCGCCAGGCTCTCGGTGCCCAGGGGCAGGGCCGGACTGAAAGAAACCTTGGGACTGGGATTGAACCCTTGCGAAAAATTAAGCGGCAGATCCGCCCGGGCAAAGGTGCGGAAAAAGAGCTGGAGCAGCTCGAGATGGCTGATAAAACGCGCCCTGCCGGTCCGCTGATAGGCAAACCGGTAGAAAAAATGGGCTGCCGGCTGCGGTTCGTCCGCTGGGGCCTCACCCCTCTCTTGCCCCCCGTTGTCCTGGCTGCTTGCGTTTACCACCGGCCTGATCTGTTTAAAATCACAGAGCCCGCACTGCTGGCAGCCGTTATAACGGCAGTCCGGGGTGTACCCCTCGGCCAGTCCCTTTGCCAGCTCCTGTCTGAAAAAATCGGGGTCAAGGCCCACATCGAGATGGCTCCAGGGCAGCGGCTCAGCAAAGCCGCGGCGTCTGAGGTAATGCCCAAGGTCCAGGCCAAGGGAAGCGGCCGCCTGCCGCCAGATGTCAACATTGATGTGGTCGGACCAGGCCTCAAACCGGGCGCCGTTGCGCCAGGCGGCAACGATCAGTTTGGCCAGCCCGCGGTCGCCCCGGGACATGACCCCTTCCAGAAAACTCTGGCGGGGATCACCCCAGCGCAGCTGGATCCGCCTGTCCCGCAGGTTTTTCTTCAGAAAATCAATCCGGGCAAAACCCTCCTCAATGTTCAGCTGCGGCTCCCACTGGAAGGGGGTATGGGGCTTGGGCACAAAGGTGGAGGCGCTGACCGTGATATTGGCCCTTTTGCCGGGGCCCTGGGCCATGGCCTTACGGGCGAGTTCGCCGATGGCCGCCAGATCCTCCTCGGTTTCCGTGGGCAGGCCGAACATGAAATAGAACTTGATCAGTTTCCAGCCCAGGGCAAAGGCCGATCTGCAGGTGGCCAGCAGGTCTTCCTCGGTGATGCCCTTGTTGATGACCCGCCGCAGCCGGTCGGTGCCGGCCTCCGGCGCCACGGTAAAGCCGGTTTTGCGCACCCGCTTGATCTGCCGCATGATCTCCGGCGTCAGGGTGCCCACCCGCATGGAGGGCATGGACACGGAGACCCGTTTCGGCACAAAGGTATCCATCAGTTCGGTGAGCAGCGGCGCCAGACAGGCGTAATCGCCGCTGGACAGCGACAACAGGGCGATCTCTTCAAAACCGGTGGCGGCAATGCCGGACTTGGCCAGCCGCAGGACCTCCTGGGGGCTTCTCTCCCGCACCGGCCGGTAGATGACCCCGGCCTGGCAGAAACGGCAGCCGCGGGTGCATCCCCTGGCAATTTCAATGCCCAGCCGGTCATGGACGATTTTAAACAGCGGCACCAGCGGGGCATGGGAGGCATCGCCTGCCAGACGTCGGCAGCACCCGCCGCCGGACAGTCTCATAGCCTTTTTTTAAAGGGGTCATCCCGGCAAAATTGCCCTGGGCATCATACTCGGGACGGAAAAAGGAAGGCACATACACCCCTGCTATCTCCGTCAGCCCCTCCAGCAGCCGGGCCCGGCTCCATTTCTCTTTTTTTGCCGCAACCAGCAGGTCGGCAATGTCAAAGATGGCCTCTTCCCCGTCGCCCAGCAGGATGGCATCAAAGAAATCGGCCACCGGCTCGGCATGAAAGGCGCAGGGGCCGCCGCCAATGACCAGCGGATGCTCTTCATTGCGCTCCCTGGCAAAAAAGGGCAGACCGCTGCGGGCAAGGATGGTCAGAATATTGGAATAGCAGAGCTCATAGGGCAGGGTAATGCCCAGCATGTCAAAATCCGCCACCGGCCGGCGCGACTCCAGGGCAAAGAGCGGGGTATCGCTTTCGGCCAGCAGTTTTTCCAGATCAGTATCCGGGGCATATACCCGCTCAGCCAGCAGATCCGCCCGGCTGTTGAGCAGCTGATAGAGAATCTGCAGCCCCTGATGGGACATGCCGATTTCATAGAGATCGGGAAAGCAGAGCACCACATGCAGATCCGCCTTCTGCCAATCCTTTTTTATGATATTGAATTCATTGCCGCTGTATCGCCCGGGTTTGCGGACCAGGGGCAGGAAATAATCGGGATTCACTGAACCACTACTCTGTCAAAGGAGGGAGGGGCATCATAGGTGAAATCATCCAGTGAAAAGGAGGGGGCCTCCAGCCAGTCGGACAAGGCGGATCTCCATGGTGCTGTTATGGACCAAAGCGGTAACGGTGACTTTGCCGGGTAATGGGCAGTCACCTGCCGTATATTCGTCATAGAGCACGTTGAAAATTTTTTCATCCTGGTCATTAATCACAATATGGCGGAGAAGCACGCGCCGCTGCTCGTCAAGCAGGACCAGACTCCTCGTGCCGTTGCCGTAGCTGATGGCAAACCAGTACCCCTGCCCCTGCCCGTCACGGGTCACATCCAGAATCTTGATTTTGCCGGGATAGAGCCTGCCGATCAGCCAGTAGAAACCATGCTCCGGCAGAAAGCCGGCCGGGGCATATTTTGCATAGGTGGTGCCCGTCACCTTTCCTTCATACTGTTTGGACTCAAAAACCGGCACATAACGGAAGGAATCACCGTCAGTGACCAGGATGGCCAGGGTCTGTCCAAGCGGGTTGACGGCAAGAAATTTCAGATAGGAGGGGGACATGGCCTGCAGATAACCGCTGAGCGTCCCTTTCTGCCAGATCGAGGAAAAGGAAACAGTGGCCTGGGCATCGAGACAGCAGTTGCACGACTGCTGCCGGGCAACGATTTCCCTGAACTCCTGGGTAAGCCGCTCCTTTTCCCGGGCCGAGATTTCTTCCATGCCGGGCAGAGCGGCACAACCGGCCAGACAGAAAAGACAAAGGCAGAGAACAGCCCCCTGCCAGCGCCCTGCCCGCTCCCGCCTGCTGCTGTTAATCCTTTTTGTCACGGTTTTGCAGAGCCTTCATCGCAGCCAGGGCATGGGCCTTTTTCACTTCATCGGTATACAGGCTCACGGCCTTGCCGTAGGCCTCCACCGCCTTCTGCAGCTCGCCGGCCTGCTGATAGGCATCGCCGAGATGCTCCTGAATGGTCGGATCATCGGACTGCATGCCTGCGGCAGCCTCAAGTTCCTTGACCGCCTCCCCGTACCTGGCCATCTTGAAATAGACCCAGCCCAGGGAATCGCGGACAAACCCGTCATCAGGTTTGAGATCCACCGCCCGTTTGACGTACTCCAGGGCCTTTTCCAGGTTGATGCCCCGGTCCGCCCAGGTATAGCCCACATAATTCAGGGCATAGGCATCGTCCGGCGTAATGGCCAGCACCTGCTCCATCTTGGCCACTGCCTCATCAGGCTGGCCGATCCGGTCGAGATACAGGCCGTATTCGAAAATGACCCTGGGATTTTCCGGAAAGGCCTGCATGGCCTGATCGAAAACTTCGCGGCCGGCCGCCGGATCCCCCTCCTCCCGCAGCAGGCTGGCCAGGAGAAAGTAAAAGGCCGGCCGCCGGGTATCCTCACCGGCAATGACATTGCGCAAAAGAGTGGCGGCGCGCTGGTTGTCTTTTTCACCGAGCAGGATCTGGGCCAGCATCAGAATGGATTCCTCGTAATCCTTGCTGGTGACCGGCACCTCCTGCAACATCTTCTTGGCCTTATCCGTGTCACCGGACTCGTAATAGGTCAGGGCAAGCATTGATCTGGCCACATCCTTGTTCTCATCCTGGGTGAGCATCTTCTCAAAAAGGGCGATGGCCTCGGGGTACCGTTTTTCATCCAGCAGCACCCGGCCAATGGCCAGATCGACAACCGCCGTTTCAGTGGTGTAATTTTTCAGCTCATTCAACTCGGCCAGTGCTGCGTCGACTTTGCCCTGCATGATATACAGGCGTGCCAGGCGGCCCCGGATTTTGGTATTTGCCTCGTCATCCTCCAGCAGCCGCTTATAAATCGCCGCGGCCTCGTCATACTTCTGCCGGTATTCATAGAGATCCGCCGCCTCATAGGCCAGCATGGGCGACCAGTTCAAAGTCAGGGCCTTGTCATAGGCCTCCATGGCCTTGTCGTAATAGTTGAGTTCCCGGTACAACTTGGCCAGATAGCTGTAACCGGCATATGACTTGTCGTCCACCGCCACCAGTTTCTCCAGCATCTTCTGGGCCTCCAGGTAATCCCTGTCACTGGCGGAAAGGGCGCCGAGCATGAGTAACGCCTGGGGGTCATCCGGGGCGATCTTCAGGATCGCCTCATACACGGCCCGCGCCTGATCATGCTGGCCCATGGAGCTGTAAATATTGCCCAGCAGCAGTCTGTTCTGGATATTGGCCGGATCCTCCTCGATCATCTTCTCAAGCTGGACAATGGCCTGCTCCTTTTTGCCCATGTTGAAAAGCAGAACGGCCAGTTTCTGGTTCACATAGACGGCCTGGGGATCGCAGACCAGGGCCTTTTCATAAGCCTCCATGGCCTCTTCGTACTTCTCTTCGGCCTCGGCGGATTTACCCCAGAGAAAGTAAAAGTAGGAGCAGGCGGAATCAGCGGGCTCTTCGCTGCTTTCGGCAGTGACGGACTCACCGGCTTTCAGGGTATGGCCCGTGGCCTGGCTGCCGCCTGAGCATGAGCTGTTGCCGAGGAAAAACAGCATTGACAGGCCTATTACCCCGGCGGAAGCCAGGTGCCTTTTCCAGGAAGAATGTAGGGAAAGATTTTTTTTCAGCATTGCATAAGGATTGAGATTTTTTAATAAAATTGGCTGCAAGGGCTATTCTACCATTCAATATCAGGGAATTCCAGCATTTAATAACTGGTCATAATCAGCCTTCAGATTAATTTCAGTACCTCACCGGCCCGCTGATCCAGATCAACAATGCCTCTGCTCAGCAGGGTAAACCGGCAGCACAGCCGCTCATCACAACAGAGCCCCTTGACCAGCACGTTCAGGTGCTCCATGTAGGAGAGGTTCAGGGCCGCCTTGCCCTGTTCATGCACCAGGGGAATGGCCGGCTGGATCACCACCAGATCCGAAAAGAAGCTGTTTGTCACCGCAAAGCAGTGATCCAGATACCTCTCCAGTTCGGCATAATCGACCGCTGTGCCACCCTGGATATCAGCCAGGGTATAGGCCATCATGTCCAGGGGCGTCCGGTCGCTGACAAAAGGTCCTGCTGCGCCTTGCCAGACCTTTTCCGCCGCCTCCACCACCTTGTGCTGAATCCAGAGGCGGGTATGGAAATCCATGGCCGCGGAAGGGTCCAGGCCATGGCGGCTAAACACCTCGCTGGTGGTGGTCTGCAGAAATTCCAGGCCGCTGCGCCCGGCAATCTCCCGGGCCAGGGTTGTTTTACCGGTGCGATGGCTGCCGCAGAGGCCGATACCCTTGCTCATGGCGCGCTGCTGCTCCGGTTGGCAATGATCTCTTTCGCCATGGCCACCGCCGCGGCGAGACTGGCCGGATCGGCCTTGCCCTGGCCTGCGATATCGTAGGCCGTGCCGTGGTCCACCGAGGTCCGGACAATGGGCAGGCCGATGGTCACATTCACCCCATCCTTGAAATGCAGCAGCTTGAAGGGAATCAGCCCCTGGTCATGATACATGCACACCACGGCGTCAAACTCCCCGGACACGGCCTTGTGAAAAACCGTGTCTGCCGGATAGGGGCCGCTGATCTTCCAGCCGGCCCGCTGGGCGCGCTGGACGGCCGGGCGGATCAGGGTCTCTTCCTCGTCACCGAACATGCCGTCCTCGCCGGCATGGGGATTGAGCGCTGCCACCGCCAGGCGGGGCACGGCAATGGCAAAATCCTGCTGCAGGGATCTTGCGGTCATGGCAATCAGTTTATCGATTTTTTCAGGGGTCAAGGCCCGGGGCACGGCCGCAAGCGGGGTATGGATGGTAACCAGGGTGACCCGCAGCCTGGCGCCGGCCATCATCATGGCATAGTCACTGCTCTCGCAGAGGGAGGCCAGCATCTCGGTGTGGCCCGGAAAGGCGTAGCCTGCCTCATTGAGGGCTTTTTTGGTAATGGGACAGGTGGTCATGCCGCTGAAAACCTGCTGCCGGATCAGCTGCACGGCAGTTTCGATACAGCGCGCCATGGCCCTGCCGGTCTGAATATCCGGCCGGCCCCAGCTGAGGCTTGCCTGCTCAAGATCAGGAAAATCAGTTGGCCGCAGGACAGGGATGACCTGGGGCCCCACCTCATCACCGGGCTGCCAGGCGACAACCCTGGCCGGAATCGCAAGCTTTCGGCTGCACCACCTGAGCACCTCGGGATCCCCCACCACCACTGCCGGCGAATCCGCGGCAACATGGCCTGCTGCGGCAAAAAACTTGAGAATGATTTCCGGGCCGATCCCCACCGGGCAGCCCATTGTGATGGCCAGCGGTTTCATAGATAATGCAACTTCCTGACTTGGTTTATTATGCCGGCATAGCGGGATTTTTGTGACATGGCTGCCGCCATGATCTCCGTCGTGGAATTCAGGAGACAGAAGACAGAATTGGAGAATAGTTGATTCTATTACCTTTTATTCTGGCTCCTGGCTTCTGGCCTCCGCATTCTGGATTCCCGGCCTTCACGGACTGAGATCAAAGGCGTTCTGCACAAGCTCCACTTCCGCCGTTTCTCCCGGCCGCACCGAGACAACATCAAAACGGGCCGGCTGCTCCGTGCCGCCGTGGGTGATCAGATAGTGCAGCGCCACCCTGGAAATATTCAGGCATTTCCTGGCGGTCAGGGCAGCAAGAGGGGAACCGAACCTTTCCTGGGTGCGGGTCTTCACCTCGATAAAGACCAGGGTCGCCCCATCCCGGGCAATCAGATCGATTTCACCATGCCTTGTCCGGTAATTTGCCGTGACGATTTTATAGCCGCGCTTTTCCAGATACTTACGGGCGATTTCCTCGCCCTCTTTTCCGATGCTCTGCCGGTGTCGGCTCATGATCGCCCTTGCCCATTACCCAGCCAGCAGCTCCTGCACCCCGCTGAAGGTCTTCCGGTGGATCTCGCAGGGACCGAATTGTCTCAGCAGGTCTCTATGCTCTTTTGTCGGATACCCCTTGTGTTTCTCGAAATTATAGCGGGGATAGGCGGCGTGATAATCCCGCATGATTTTATCCCGGGTCACCTTGGCGACAATGGAGGCGGCAGCGATGGAAGCGCTCTTGGATTCACCTTTGACAAGCGCTTGCTGGTTCACTTGGAGAGGAACGGTAAACTTACCGTCAACAAGAAGGAAATCAGGCATGGCAGGCAGCTCAAGCACAGCCCTTTTCATGGCAAGCAATGACGCCCGCAGGATATTGATCTCGTCAATCTCCTCAGGGGTTGCGACCCCGACGCCAATGGGAATCCCCATGCCGGTCAGGGTCGCAAACAGGGTATCTCTCTGTTTCTCGGTCAGCTTTTTTGAATCCTGAAAGAGAGAATATCGGCAATCGGCCGGCAGAATAACCGAGGCAGCGACAACGGGACCGGCCAGCGGTCCCCGGCCGGCCTCATCCACCCCGGCCACCAGACGGACACCTTTTCCGGTCAGCTCACGCTCAAAGGAAAAGGTATCCCACTCTGCAGGCAACGCGGCCGACAATTAAATAATACCCTTCTCCCGGATTCTGGCAGCCTTGCCGCGCAGGTTGCGGAGATAGTACAGTTTGGAGCGCCGTACCCGGCCCTGGCTGTTCACCTCGATTTTCTCAACCCGGGGAGAATGAATGGGGAAGGTCTTTTCCACCCCGACACCGTGGGAAATCTTGCGCACGGTGAAATTCGCGCCCATGGTTCCGCGTTTTCTGCCGATGACAACGCCCTTGAAAATCTGCACCCTCTCTTTGGCGCCCTCGACAATACGAATGTGAACGCTGACGGTATCCCCGGTCTGGAATTTGGGGATGTCATAACGCATGTTCTCTTTTTCAATCCGCTCTAACATATTCATAATGCTCTATTCCTGTTTTTTCTGGTGTTAATTCTAGCTGAAATACACTGTTAAATATTTTTTTTATGCATCTTTATTCTTCACGTCTGCCGAGCAGGCGGTCAAACACGATGGACACCGCCGACCGCACCGAGAGATGCCGGTAATCGCCATAGCCGCTGATGGGGGGCAACATGTGGTCCACTCCCGCCAGGGCCTGCTCGGTAAGCCCCCAGGCCGTGCCGAAAAGGAGCAGCACATGGGTGCCGGCATGTATCTTTTGCCGCATGGCGCCAAAGGAGATGCTTTTGGCATGCTCCCGGGCACTGGTGGCCACCACCAGCGGCTTGTGTCCGTTCACTGCCGCCAGATCATAGAGGCTCTGCAGGTCGTCACAAATCTTAATGGAGGCAAAGGCCTCTTTTCTATCCGTGTTGTAACGGGCACCATAGCCGTCCTGCCAGTGACTGACAATCTCCCCCACCAGTTTCTGCTGATCCCGGTAAGGGGTGACGATGTAATAGGTGCCGATGCCGAAGGTCCTGCCTGCCCGGGCAATATCGTGGATATCGAGATTGGTTACCGCCGAACCGATGATTTCCTGATTCTTATTGTAAACAGGATAATGCACCAGGGCAACATCCACCTGCACCGGCCAATGTGCTGCAGGGCCATCTGATTTCTCTTTCACGCTTCGCACTTTGTTGCAAGCAGCACGCCGTGCTTTTTGAGCACCTGCAGTTCCTTTTTGCTGAAGGTCATTGCCGCCAGCAGATCGGGACGTTTCTGCCGGGTCATGCTGATCCCGGCCGCAAACCGCCACTCGGCTATTTTCAGGTGATCACCGGAAAGAAGCACTTCCGGCACCTCATATCCTTCAAAATCCCGGGGCCGGGTATACTGGGGATACTTGACCCCCCCTCTGCTGAAGGTATCACAGGTAACTGATCCTTCGCAGCCGAGCACCCCGGGCAGCAGCCGGGTGACGGAATCGATGATCACCATGGCCGCCAGCTCACCGCCGGTGAGGATATAATCGCCGATGGAAATCTCCTCATCGACGAAATGCTGCCGGATCCGTTCATCCACCCCTTCATAGCGGCCGCAGATCAGAATCAGATCCTGCCTGCGGGAAAATTCCGCCGCCACATCCTGGTTGTATTGTCTGCCCTGGGGCGAGAGCAGCACCACATGGCTTTTTTCATGCCCCAGCCTGGTCTGCCGGATGGCCGCGGCCAGGGGTTCCGGCTTCATGACCATGCCCTCGCCGCCGCCAAAGGGCCGGTCATCGGTCATGGCATGCTTATCCGTGGCAAAATCCCGGATATTGACCAGTTCAACCTCAATTTGGCCGGCCAGCAGAGCCCGGCGGATAATGCCTTCCTGCAGTGGCGACTCCAGCAGATTCGGGAAAATGGTCAGGACATGAAAACGCATCAGTCGTTCATTTCCAGGAGTCCTTCCGGAGGATCAACCGTAATCGTTCCGGTCTCCGGGTCGATGGCCACCACAAATTCATCCAGGGCCGGAATCAGATACTCCCGGCCACGGTCTGCGACCACAAGTATGTCGTGGGCCCCGGTGGCCATGCAGGCGGCTCACCGTGCCCAACTGCCGCCCCTGGGCAGTAACTACGGCCATACCCTGGAGATCGTGCCAGTAAAATTCATCCTCGGCAAGCTCAGGGATCTCGTGGTGGGCAATGAGAACCTGGCTGCCTATCAACAGCTCGGCCTGGCTGCGGGTATCAACCCCGGCAAGCTTTATGACGGCAAGTTGCCCCTGGCTGCGGCAGCTGTGAAGGTCGTATGACCTCGCCGCGCCCTCTCCAGGGGGCTGAACAATCAGTTTCCTGTATGATTTAAAATTTTCAGGATTACCTGAATAGGGATAAACTTTAATTTCTCCCTTGATGCCATGGGGCCTGCCGATTTCAC
This sequence comes from uncultured delta proteobacterium, assembly GCA_963729825.1. Lineage (GTDB taxonomy): Bacteria > Desulfobacterota > Desulfobulbia > Desulfobulbales > SURF-16 > SURF-16. Next base: position 111,476 of record CAVSQR010000040.1, read on the forward strand.
CAACCGGCAACTCCCTGCCCTCGGCCGGCGCATTTTCTTCGCTGTTCAACGGGTTACGTCTCCGGGACGTATTATTCAACAATTTCCAGTCTGGCTCTCTTGTTCTGCCGTGTTGCCGCGGCACTCAACAGAACCCTGATAGCCCTGGCGGTTCTCCCCTGCTTGCCGATAACCTTGCCCAGGTCATCCTTTGCCACCCGGAGTTCAACCACCACCGCATCTTCCTGGGCAGTTTCGTTCACCTCCACCGCCTGCGGCTGGTCAACAAGCGATGTTGCAATAAAGTTTACCAGTTCTTTCATAGGAATTTTCTGCCAAACAGTCAAAAGACTATGCAGTTACCGCCATTTTCAAAAGATTTTTCACGGTATCGGTCGGCTGCGCGCCCTGGTCCAGCCAGCTCTGCAGCTTATCCTTCTGAATGGTGAGTGCCGCAGGCTGCTTCATCGGGTCATAGGTTCCGACAATGGCGAGAAACTTGCCGTCACGCTTGGACTCTGAATTTGCCACAACGATACGATAGAAAGGTTTTTTCTTCTTGCCCAGTCTGGTGAGACGAATTCTTACTGCCATACTCTGTTTTCCTCCTTAACCGGCTTTGCCGGGGTTGTTTATTGACTTTTTAAAAATTGCTATTTTTTCTCTATTTTACCGGGACATGCCTTTGGGCAGTTTGCGCCGCTTCTGGCCGCCAGGGGTCACGGTAACGCCCCCGACTTTTCCCTTCATCTTTTTCATCATCTTCAGCATCTCACTGTAGCTCTTGATGACCTTGTTCACATCCTGCACAGTGGTGCCGCTGCCTTTGGCGATCCTCTGCCGGCGGCTGGAATTGATAATCTGATACTTGCGCCGCTCTTCAAAGGTCATGGAGCGGATAATCGCCTCAACCTTGCCCAGCTCCTTCTCATCCGGCTTGGGCATATCCTTGAGCTGCCGCATCCGGTTCAGGCCCGGAATCATGCCCATGATCTGTTCCAGACTGCCCATCTTCTTGATCTGCTGGATCTGATCGAGAAAATCCTCCAGGCTGAAGGTGCTTTTCTGGATCTTCCTGGCGAGCTTGTCCGCTTTTTTGCGGTCAACCACCTCTTCGGCCTTTTCAATCAGGGTGAGCACGTCACCCATGCCGAGAATACGTGAGGCCATGCGGTCGGGATGAAAGACCTCCAGGGCATCGAGATCCTCACCGGTACCGATGAACTTGATCGGCCGCTGCGCCACGTTGGCGATGGAGAGAGCCGCGCCGCCCCTGGCATCGCCCTCCATCTTGGTCAGGATAACGCCGCTGATGGCCAGATCCTGGTTGAACTTGTCGGCAACCGTCACCGCATCCTGTCCGGTCATGGCATCGGCCACGAACAGGATCTCCGCCGGGTTTACCGCCGCTTTGATGCGGGCCAGCTCGCCCATCAGCTTCTCATCGATGTGCAGGCGGCCGGCGGTATCGATCAGCAGGGTGTCATAATTGCTGTTTTGGGCTACGGTAATCGCGTTTTTACATATGGTGACGGGATCCTGGTCAGTCTGCGAGGGATGAACCGGCACATCGATGGACCGGCCAAGCACCTGCAACTGCTCGATAGCCGCCGGGCGATAGATGTCGGCAGGCACCAGATAGGGCCTTCGTCCCTGTTTTTTCAGCAGCTTGGCAAGTTTTCCCGCCGAGGTCGTCTTGCCTGAACCCTGGAGTCCCACCATCATCAGAATGGCGGGCGTTTTCCCGGCCAGCTCCAGCCCCGCCGTGGTGCCGCCCAGCAGGCCAATCAACTCTTCATGGACAATCTTGATAACCTGCTGCCCGGGGGAGAGGCTTTCATGAACCTCCACCCCAACGGCCTTCTCACCGATGGCAGCAATAAACTCCTTGACTACCTTGAAGTTGACATCCGCCTCAAGCAGGGCCATGCGTACTTCCCGCAGGGCATCCTCAATATTCTTGTCGGTAAGCTTGCCGTGGCCGCGGAGGTCTTTGAATACCTTATGTAAGCGATCCGAAAGATTTTCAAACATAATATCCTGTCTCTTTATACAATGCCTTCTCAAGGTGCCGGAAAGGCAGATTACTCACAGTAAACAAAGAAAAATAATTGGATATGAACAGAATGTCAAGATTTTAAATACTGCCCTTCCGCTCCCTTGCCAGGGAGCAGGATGGACAAAGATCAAGCGTCTCAGCGCTGCAGGGTTTCCAGACAGACCGTAAGCGAAGCAGGGTCTTCCACCTGCAGGCAGGTGCAGTCATGGCCCTTGGGCAGGATCTTCTTCAGCAGGCCGGTGAGCACGTTTTTCGGTCCCACCTCGATAAAGGTGGTCACCCCCTGCTGCCGCATGGCGAGGATGGTGTCGTACCACCTGACCATGGCGGCGATCTGGCGGCTCATGATGGCACGAATCGCGCCGGGGTCGCTTTCCGGGGAAGCGGTGACGTTAAAAAAGAGCTTGCCTTTGGGCGCCTGAAAGGTGATCTGCTCCATGGCCTTGGCAAAATCAGGCACCGCCTCGGCAACCAGCGGGCTGTGCCAGGCCCCGCTCACCGGCAGGGCCACGGCCTTGCCGCCCTTCTGGCCGGCAAGAACGGCAGCGGCCTCCACGCCCGCGGCATCGCCGGAAATGACGATCTGCATCTCGGAATTGTGATTGGCCGCCACCACCACCACCCCTTTTGCCGCAGCGGCCTGCACCACCTCCTGCACCTGGGGCAAATTGAGCTTCAAAATGGCGCTCATGGCGCCGGGATGGGCGGCGCTCTCCCTTTCCATCAGACGGCCGCGCTCGGTCACCAGCCGCAGGGTGTCCTCGGCGCTCAACACCCCGGCGGCTGCCAGGGCCGAGTATTCGCCCAGGCTGTGGCCGGCAAAAAACTCGGCGTTGATCCCCGCCTGGCGCAGGGCCTGCAGACAGATGAGGTTCAATACGGTCATGGCCGGCTGCAGGTGCAGGGTGCGGGTCAGCTCCTCCAGCGGTCCTTCCAGACAGAGCCTGGCCAGGGGAAAGCCGCTGAGCTGCTCGGCCATGCTCATCAAGCGGCGGGCGTCATCACTTGCGGCAAGAAAATCCCGGCCCATGCCGACAAACTGCGACCCCTGGCCGGGAAAAAGAAAAGCCGTCTTCGCGGCATCATTTTTATATGCTGTCATCTCATTCATCCTTCAATCAGTAATCCTTGAATCCAAAACCCGAACAGCCAACCCAGCCCCGCTCAGGAACACTCCCCGTCCTTGTCCAGCAGACTGGCCAACAGAAAAAGGCCGACCCCGACCACGATGGCTGAATCCGCCACGTTAAAGGCGGGCCAGTGGTAAGTGGAGACATAAAAATCGAGAAAATCCACCACGGAGCCGAAGCGGACCCGGTCAATCAGATTGCCCACCGCGCCCCCGCCGATAAAGGAAAAGGCGAAGACATACGCCGCACTGCGTCGCCCATACTGCCGGAAGGCAAAAAAGACAAAAACCAGGGCCGCCAGGGCGATGCCGATGAAAAAATAGGGCCGCCAGGCCGGGTTGGCATTGGCCAGCAGGCCGAATGCCGCGCCGGTGTTGTGCAGATAGGTGAGGTTGAAAAAACCCGGCACCACCTCCTTGATCTCATAGAGGCCGAAACGGGACATGATGAGCCACTTGGTCAGCTGATCGGCAACAATGATCAGCCCGGCCAGCAGCACCAGCAGCGGAAATGATGGTGACCTGCCCCTTTTGTCCCATCACTCGCCTACTGGTCCCATCTGGGCGATAACCGCGGAGCAGCGGCCGCAGATGGTCGGATGATCACCATTCTGCCCCACGGTCTCACTGCGCATCCAGCAGCGCTCACATTTTTCCGAGGCAGCGGACTTGACCAGAATGGTAAGTCCCGGGATCTCCGTGCTGGCCATGGCCCCTTCCGGCGCACTTTCCACTCTGTGCAGCCGGGAAACGATACAGATGGTCTCCAGCGTCTGCCATTTATCCGCCAGAAAATCGGCAAGATCAGCCGGCACCGCAAGCCACACCTCGGCCTCCAGCGAATGGCCGATAATCTTATCCTGCCGGGCCACCTCCAGCACCTTGGTAATCTCGTCCCGGACGTCCTGCAGCCTGTCCCAGGTCGCGTTCAGCTCCTTATTGAGATTGCCCTCTTTTAATTGGGGGAAACTCGCCAGAAAGATATTTTCCTCCCGGCCGGCGTCCGCGGGCAGATGATTCCACACCTCGGCGGCGGTAAAGGTAAGCACCGGACTCATCAGCCGGGTCATGCCGTCCAGAATCTCATAGAGCACCGTCTGGGCCGATCTGCGGGCCATGGAACGGTCAAGCTCCGTATAGAGGCGGTCTTTCAGGATGTCGAGATAAAAGGCGCTCATGGTCACGGTGCAGAAATTGTAGAGGGTATGGAAAACCGTGTGGAACTCGAAAAACTCATAGGCATTCATGACCCGGCGCTTGACCAGTTCAAAGCGGGAGATGGCCCACTGATCAATCTCCGGCATATCGGCCACCGCCACCGTGTCTGTCGCCGGTGAAAAATCGCTGAGATTGCCCAGCATGTAACGGAGGGTATTGCGGATCTTGCGATAGGCGTCGGACAGGCGCCGCAGGATCTCGCCGGAAATCTTGATATCATCCCGGTAATCCTCGGAGGATACCCACAGCCGCAGGATATCCGCGCCATATTCCTTGATGATTTCACCGGGGGCAATGACGTTGCCGATGCTTTTGGACATCTTGCGTCCCTGGCCGTCCACCACAAAACCGTGGGTCAGCACCCCCTTGTACGGCGCCCTGCCCCTGGTGCCCACCGAGGCGAGCAGCGAGCTCTGGAACCAGCCGCGGTGCTGATCGCTGCCCTCCAGATAGAGATCGGCCGGGGTTGGCAGGCCGCGCTGCTCGACCACCGCGGCAAAGCTTACGCCGGAGTCAAACCAGACATCGAGGATATCGGTTTCCTTGGCAAAGTCCGCTCCGCCGCACTTGCCGCATCTGGCCTCCGTGCCGATAAAATCCTGCAGCTCATGGGAAAACCAGGCATCGGCCCCTTCCTTTAAAAACAGCTGTTCAATCCTGCTGTTGATCATTTCATCGTTGATGATCTGTCCGCACTTGCGGCACATGATGGCCGTGATCGGCACGCCCCAGGCCCGCTGCCTGGAGAGACACCAGTCCGGCCGGCCCTCCACCATGCCGTAGATCCGCTCCATGCCCCAGGACGGGGTCCAGTTGACCTCCCGGATGGCGGCCAGGGCTTTCTTGCGCAGGTCATTGTTTTCCATGCCGATGAACCACTGTTCCGTGGCCCGGAAGATGACCGGCTTCTTGCAGCGCCAGCAGTGGGGATAACTGTGGGAAAGCTTGGACTGGGCCAGCAGATAGCCTGCGGCGCGCAGATCATCGCAGATCCGCTGGTTGGCCTCCAGGATGTTCATGCCGGCATAGGGACCGGCCTCATCGGTGAATCTGCCGGCATCATCCACCGGCGAGAGAACCGGCAGATCATAACGCAGCCCGGTGAGATAGTCCTCCCGGCCATGGCCCGGCGCGGTATGCACACAGCCGGTACCGCTGTCCAGGGTCACATAGTCGGCCAGCACGATAAGGGATTGCCGTTCCAGAAAGGGATGCCGGCATTTTTTCCCTTCAAGCAGCCCGGCGGCAAAGGTGGCAAGAATCTCGTAGCCGGAGATGCCGCAGGCCGCGCAGGCCCGCTCCACCAGTCCCTCGGCCATGAGCAGCACCTCGTCGCCGACCTTAACCGCCGCATAGGTGAACTGGGGATGCAGGGCCACGGCCAGGTTGGCCGGCAGGGTCCAGGGGGTGGTGGTCCAGATGACGGCAAACACCTTTTTGCCGGCCAGGACGGGAACCACGGCTCCCAGATCCTCAGCCAGCGGAAATTTCACATAGATGGAGGGTGAGGCATGGTCTTCGTATTCCACCTCGGCCTCGGCCAGGGCGGTGACGCAGGAGGAACACCAGTAGACCGGTTTCTTGCTGCGGGTGACGGAACCGTCGGCCAGAAAGCGGTTGAACTCCCGGGCAATGGCCGTCTCATATTTGAAGTCAATGGTGAGGTAGGGATTTTCCCAGTCACCCAGCACGCCCAGCCGTTTGAAATCCGCCTTCTGTTTTTCAATCCATTTCTGGGCGTATTTGCGGCAGGCGCCGCGGAAGGCGAGCTTGCTGATGTCTTTTTTCTTGTCGCCCAGCTCCTTGTCCACATTATGCTCAATGGGCAGGCCGTGGCAGTCCCAGCCGGGGATATACGGGCAGTGGAAACCGGCCATGCGCTTGGATTTGAGGATAATATCCTTTAACACCTTATTGAAAGCGGTACCGAGATGGATGAAGCCGTTGGCATAGGGAGGCCCGTCATGGAGCAGATAAAGGGGTCTGCCTGCCGTGGCCTGCTGCACCTTGTTGTAGAGCCCCTCCTGTTCCCAGATCTTTAACAGCTCAGGTTCCTTCTGCGCAAGGTTGGCCTTCATCTTGAAATTCGTCTGGGGCAGATTAAGCGTCGCCCGGTAATCCATGGTCGTGTCTCCGTAAATGAAAATTGATGGCTTTGTATTATGCCCCTTGCGGGTATTTATGCCCCTTGAGGGTATTTATGCCCCTTGCGGGCAAAAATATCCGGCAGAGTCCTGACAACCGCCTGCCAAAGCGCAAAACATGCGTAACGTAACAAACCAGATAGAATACCAATTCAGCAACAAGTTGCAAGCCTTTAATTGGCCTCAGCCCGGCAGAATGTTTTTTTTGTTTTGCCGCTTGCCTCTTTTCCCCTTTCCGGTAAAATGCAAGTCTCTGTTAGCGTGGAAGCCTTTTTCGCATGACTGTATGTCATTCAGCAGTAGGAGCGGGCCATGCCCGCGACCCGGAGTCTGCCGGACCCTGTGTCGCGGGCATGGCCCGCTCCTACCCCCGAACAGCTCCGGCTAACAAAAATCGAAGAAGAGATCAATGCCAGCCCCGGACGGCCGGCAAAATTTTACCCGGAGAAAAAATCATGACCCCGAAAGTAATAGCCCTGGCAGGCAAAGGCGGTACCGGAAAAACAACCACCACGGCCCTGCTGATCAAGTATCTGTTGAAAAAACAGCTGACTCCGGTGCTGGCGGTGGATGCCGACGCCAATGCCAACCTCAACGAACTGCTGCAGCTTGAGGTGGGGGCCACCATCGGCCAGATCAGAAAGGAGTTGAAAGGCGATCTGCCGCCGGGCATGACCCGGGACCAGTTCATGAACATGAAGATCCAGCAGGCCATCATCGAAGAAACCGGCTTCGATCTGCTGGTCATGGGCCAGCCCGACGGACCGGGTTGCTACTGTTCGGCCAACCAGTACCTGGCCATGACCATGGACCACCTGGCCGCCAACTACCGCTATATTCTGGTGGATAACGAGGCGGGCATGGAACACCTGAGCCGCATGAACCTGCGGGTCATCGATTACCTGCTCATCGTTTCCGACCCATCCGCCCGCGGCATCCTTACCGCCCGCCGCATTGCGGAAATCACCGGGCCGCTGGGACTCACGGTGAAAAACCGCTATCTCATCGTCAACCGGACTCCGGAGCCCATGTCCGCCGAGCTTGAGGCCAAGATCCGCGAGGCGGTGCAGGAAAGCGATCTGCCCCTGGGCGGGATTTTCCCCTCCAGCGAGGAGCTGATCAGGCAGGAGATCACCGGCGGATCCTACCTGCAACTGGCGGATGATGTGCCGGTGGTGCAGACGGCCTTTGCCGCCTTTGACCGGATTTTTGCAGCAAGGTGAGTAGTCTGAAGGTGTTTAGTCTGTTAGCAACACCAGAAGGAAACGAGAGGCAGCCATTTCGGGGGGTGAAACTGCCTCGGAACGCCTTATTTCCCTGCAAGGGCAGGCCTTGCCCGCGATATCAGGGGCGCGGGCATGGCCCGTCCCTACCAGAAAATAGCAGCATATCGGTTGGTGTTACAAGCAAAAACGGATGGCGCCTCGCAGTCATCCTGCCAGCCGCCATCCGCATCTTCCATCAGCCATGAGCCATCAGCTCATCAGCTCATCAACTCAACAGCTTATCAGCTCATCTATCTCTTCATGTTAATGACATCCGAGATCATCTCATCGGTGGTGGTGACGATCTTGGTGTTGGCCTGGAAGCCTCTCTGCACGGTGATCAGATTGACGAACTCCGTGCCGATATCCACGTTGGACGCCTCCAGGGCATTGGGGGCAATGGTTCCCAGACCGTTGCTGCCAGGCACGCCGGTCACCGGCGCGCCTGATTCGGTGGTTTCGGTGAAAATATTGCCGCCTTTTTTGAAGAGCCCTTCCAGGCTGGCAAAATTTGCCAGGGCCACCTGGGCCTTCTTCAGCACCTGGCCATTGGAATAGTTACCGGTAATGATGCCTTCCGTATCAACGGCCACCGCCTGCAGGAAGCCGGAGGCATAGCCGTTCTGGTCCTGAAAAATGGTGGTGGAGCTGTTGGCGTACTGGGTGGTGGCCAGGGCTTCGGGAGAGAAATCGGCACTGACGACTCCTCCCTCCAGACTGCCATCCTCACCGCTCACATCGGCAAGCAGGGTCTGGAAGGGTGTGAGACCATTGCCCCAGGGGTCGGCGCCGGAAATCGACCCGGAGGAAACCGAGTTCATGTCCAGCTGGCTGTGATAGCCGGTGGTGGAAGCCTCATCGGCCACACGGTCGGTCAGCACCAGACGGCCGGCAAAATCGATCGTCGCATCGGCGTTGAAAATGTTCTCAAGCCAGGTGAGCATATCCTGCACCGTGCCCGTATTGGTGGGAGTGATCACCGCGTCAACCGTATAGGCCGCGTTGACCACCGGGGTGCCGTCACTGGCAAAGCCGTTAAAGGTAAACACATCACCGTCTGCTATACTGGTGCCGCCACTGTCAAAGACCTGTGGCCACGGCGTATTGGCCGTAATGACCGGCACGGTGCCGCCGGTGCTGAGTCCCTGACCGGTGGAGAAGATCTTCTGCTTTGAGGTGGTGATATTGATGACGGTATCGCCGTTGACGCCGCTTTCACCAAAGGGATTGGCGTCATCCTGGGTGGCGACACCGGTCACCGTGCCATCCACCACCACACTGGTGACCTGCATGCCGCTGTTGCCGCCGGTCAGATCGGTCATTTTCAAACGGCCAAAGGCGTCAATGGTGGCCGTGGCGCCGAAGGCCGAACCCACGGCATCGAGAAACTCCTGGACCTTGGCGTCTGTATTGACATTATAAGTGAGGGGGGGGACCACCGGAGAGCCGTCATTCTGAAAACCGCTGATGGTGATGGTATCGCTGGTGCCTGCACCACCATCGCCCTGCAGCTGCAGTCCGTTCACATCATAGACATCCCGCCAGTAGGTTTCGCTGGTGATATAACTTGCGCCGGTGAGGTTACTGTCAACCGCGCCAAGCTCGCTGACCAGCGACTGCCGGGTGGTTGAGGTCAACCCGCCGTACTGGGCCCCGAAGTTAATCAGGACGCTCTGGTTGGTGGTGGCGCCGGTGAAGTTGGCCTCAAAGCTGTAATAGCTGTCCGTATTTTCCAGAATGACCCGGTTATCGGCCAGGGCCGGATCAACGTTGCCGTCCGGCGGCACGTCATAGGCGGAAATTTCCTTGATATTACCCGAGGTGTCAAACTGGATCGTGCCGTAAAGCAGGGCACCCGCCCCTTTATGTTCCTGATAGTTATAGTTATCATTCGGGGCATAAATGGTCTGTTCCCGCGCATCCAGATAGCGGAGATCCTCGGAAGGATCACAGGTTACCAGGTACTCCCACTCATTATCCTTGGTGGTCCGGTCATAATAAATCGAGATATCGTGGCTGGCGCCCTTTGAATCGTAAACCTTGATGGCAGAGGTGTATTCATACTGCAGCGGATCAATGGGGGCGGTGGGTTTGACCGCCGCCGCATTGGTGCCGTTCCAGGAATCAAACAGACGCACCTCGTTGAGTTCGTTGTCCTCCCGTGAATCAAGGTTGGCGATGACTTCCACGAGTTCTGTTTCCACCGGCGGGGTGGTCTTGTCGATGCGCATATCGCCGATGGTGCCGGCCCGCTCGCCGGTGGTCTTGTCAATGGTCCAGCCCTGGACAAAATAGCCCATGGGCGTCACCAGATTTCCTTCCTGATCAAAACGGAACTCACCGGCCCTGGAATACATGTCCGCTTCGGCGTTTTCCGTGGCGCGGAGCATGAAAAAGCCCTGGCCGCCAATGGCCATATCCGTGGCAATGGAGGAACTCTGAAAAGAGCCCTGGGCAAAGAGACCGTCAACGGTGCTCAGGGTAACACCACGGCCCACCTGGGACGCGCCGGATGCGGTGGAAACCGACTGGGACAGCACATCCTGAAAAACCGTGCGGCTTGACTTAAATGCCAGGGTGTTAACGTTGGCCACGTTATCACCGAGCACGGACATGGCATTACCCATGGTGTTAATGCCGCTGATACTTGAATACAGTGAACTTGCAATCGCCATTATTTATTCCTCCTTACTCTGAAAGCCCGCAACCGGGCCAGATCACACCATGAAAACATGCCATTTTCTATAAAACACTGACCACGGAACCGACATCGGCACCGACGTAATTATCAAGTTTGAGCTGCGCCGTCCCGCTGTCAAAGGTGACTCCCGTCACCTTGCCGCTGACCCGGTAATCCACGTCAAGCTGTTCGCCCAGGGCATTATATGCCTTGACCCAGTAGGTATAGGCGCCGTCCTCCACGGTTTCACCCTGGGCATCCTTGCCGTCCCATTCCAGGGGATAGGTGCCGGAGGATACCGCCCCAACATCATTCATCTGCACCAGATGGCCGCCGGCATCATAGATTTCCACCACGCAGGTATCGGCGTCCTCGGGCAGGGTATACTCGCCGCCGCCCGGCGCACCCTCATTGACGCCCATGGTATTGCCGGTAATCTGCACCTGACTGTCAAGCAGGGTCAGCAGCTGCAGGTTGTTCTGCGAGGTCTGATAGTCCAGCAGCTTTTCCATGTTGTCGGACATCCGCAGCGTGGCCTCCATATTACTGAACTGGGAGAGCTGTGACGCCATCTCATAGGTGTCCATGGGTTTCATCGGATCCTGGTACTGCAGCTGGGTGATCAGCAGATTCATAAAATCATACTGATCCAGTTCCTTCTTGCCCACCGGCTTAAAAAGGCTTTCCTCTTCATACTGGGGCAGGGTAGTGTTGACAGTTGATACGCTCATGAGAGTTTCCTTTTCTTATTTTCGATCAGACAATCAGGTTGATGCCGTTCTGCTGTCCATCCATGCGGGGTGTCGCAGCCTGCAGATACAGCGCATCAGCAGGAAGATCCGCCAAGGTTTCCACGGCTGCTTTTACCGTCTGCCGGGCCATTTCAAACCTCTGCCAGCCCTGCCCGGCATTCTCCTGGCCCACGGAAACAGAGCATTCCCCCAGGCTGAACCCTTTCTGGCTCATGTTCTGCTTGAATTCTTCCATGTTGCTTTCCAGCATCTCTTTGACCCGGGAGTTTTCCATGTTGAAGGATACGGAGATGTGATCATCCCGCACGGTCAAATTGACCTTGACCTCGCCGAGATCCTGGGGAAAGAGACGCAGGACCAGATGATGTTCCTGACTTTTCAGCCCCTTGATCACCCCGTCGGAAAGCTGCTGAAAAACCTGCTGCTGCAGCTGACGGAACGGGGCTCTGGCCGCGGCTTCCCCTTTGGCGGCATCCGGCGCGGGAACCACGCTCTGACCTTCTGACTTGATGGCGAAAGTCGTGGCCGGCTGGTGGGGGATTCGCTCTTAGCAGCAGTCACTTCCTCCACGGTCTGGCCGGAAGCCATGCTGCCGGAAAAATCCGCCGTATCATCCCGGGCGGCCGACTTGCCGAATTTTTCCTCAAGGCCCTTGACCCATTTGGCAAAATCATCATTTAGGTCCTGCTCTTCCAGCAATTGATTTTCCTGCAGCTTGTTTCCCTCAACCTTGACCCGGGCCAGATCAACCAGCTCCTGCAGTTTCTGGAAAACGGCATTGACCGATCCCTCCACCACCGGCGTAAAGCCCACACCCTGGGCCTCGAAATCCGACTGGGAAACGACCTTCTGCAGATCGCTGAGGAAGGCCGGCAGATCAACCTTCGGCTGATTGTTCTTCGCCGCGGCAACGGCATCATTTAAGATAGTCTGCAGCCTGCCAATACTGAGCTGGGTCGGATCTCCGGCATTTTCTTTCCCCAGCACCTGGTTCAGAAACCTTTCCGGCAAAATCTCATTCTGCTCTTCCAGGGTGAGGCCGGCCTCGGCCAGCAGATTCTGCAGCTGCTCCGTCTCCCAGTCCGTTAAGGTGACCGGGACAAGCCCTTCCTTCTCAGCTGCTCCCGCAAGTCCTTTAGCCAGCAGACTCAGATCCAGCTTGCCGTCGCCGGTCACGGCCTTGTCGGCTATCCGGGCAATGCTCTCCTCATCAATGCCCATTTTCGCCAGCAGGGCTTCCAGCATGGGCAGTTCGGCCTCAGGCACGGTGACGGGAGTGGATGCGTTCATTTCCTGAAAATGGCGGGTCAAAGCGGCGAAAAAATCAGCCAGACCGACCTTATTGTCCTGATTTTCCAGCTGCTGCATGAACTGGGCAAAATCTGCCTCCTTCATTCCCGCGTCAGCGGCCAGCTGCTGCAGGATTTCCGTATCCGGCAGCTCCGCCTTCCATTCGCCGGGAACCCCGGTCTTCTGCTCGGCGACATTCTGCAGTTCCACCAGAAACTGGCTCAGCAGCTCTTCCACCGAACCGGCCTTGGCCTCTTCAGCCTGGTCATCGGATTTGCTTTTGGCTTCACGGGCGGCATTGTCTTCGACCTTGGACGCCTGCCGGCTTTGCTCATTATTTTGGGCAACTCCCAGCTTATCTTTGTTGCCGGCATATTTTTTATCCAGCTGGCGGTCGAGATGCCGGGCAAAGGAACTCTCGGAATCACTGGTTCCTCCTGTTTTCTTTGCTGACAACTCCGGCCCGGGAACAGGTAAAACCGGATTCATTAAAATGGACATGCATCGACCTCCTGGCACATGATTTTTTTTCTTGCAGCCAGGTAAATGCAACCGCAGTGCCAACAACCACGGCCATCAGCAGAGGGACAGATGTTTTCCGGAAAAAGATATTATTTCAACTTGTTAGCGGGACAGGCATGAAGGAGGGGAACAGACTGGAGAAAACCGGGCAAGGGATATTCCCGCCGCAATCTGATGATGAAGTAGGAAAGAATTTCCACAAACACCTGCCGGAGCGGGAAGGAAAACGCGGAAGACGGGTATGGCTCAACCAGAAGAACGCCAAAGATCCTGTTGAGCCACTATTGCCAATGGGCTCTGTGTTTCCCAGGCGGCAAGCTGGTCAGCGGCATAGACAATGGCTAAGGGCGTGGCTTTTAAGGATGGGTCACTGGGAGGGGAACAGTGGAAGGCGACTATTTCGCTTATCGCATGGGGCAGCCCCCACAGGTTGAGAATGAAGCCGCCCACGGTTGCGTGATCCACGGCAAATACCCTTTTTTCCGCTTGATGGAGAGCGAGGTACTCATTCCGGGCAAGCTCGATCACCTTTTCATAATCAGCCCTGTTCGTGGCGGCGAGGGCAATGATGCCGAGATCATGGAGCAGGCCGGCGGTATAGGAGGTATCGATATCGTCCTGGGAAAGCCCTTCAGCAGCAGCGATTTCCCTTGCCTTATTTGCCGTGCTTAAAGAGTGCTGCCAGATAGCTTCGATATCCAGGGCTTTCGGACAATCATTTTCCCCCAAAGCATTGAAGAAACCGGCAACGAGGACGATATCCCGCATGCCGTTGATGCCGATCATGGTGGCGGCATGAACCGGATTGGTCACTTTTTTCCGAAAACCGAAGAAGGCGGAATTCACGAGCTGCAGCACTTTCGCCGTCATGCCGATATCTTTTCCGATAATCATCCCTAATTTGGCAACCGAGGCATCCGGGGATTGGATTTCCCGGCAGAACTCCTGGTAAAATTTGGGCAGGGACGGAATGACGCCTAATTTGCACAGGTTCTTGCGCACCTCGGGGTTCAGTAATTTTTCCCGCAGGAGAAGCGAATTTCTTATGAGGGCAACGAGCCTTTCCCCCTCGCACGGTTTAGAGATGAGCCGGTGAGAGACGGAAGACGCTTCAATAAGCAGGGAGCTTTCGGTTGCACCGGTGAGGAAAAATCTGATTGTATCAGGGGCCGCTCTTTCCACTTTCTTGAATAAATCTATGCCATTCAATCCCTGCATCCGCAGATCGGAAATGATGAGATCAAAGGAACCGCCGGCCTGAATCAACTCAAAGGCGGATTTGCCATTATCGCTTAAAACAACTTGCCACTCATTGTGCATGAAACGGAAAGCGCGTTTGAAGCTTTGCAGAACATTCTGGTCATCGTCAACGAGAAGAATTCTTTTCATGACTGCCCTCCGATAGATATTTAACTCGGATCTCTTCAAATTCCGGCTGGATTTTTTCAAAGGCATCCAACACCAGGGGCGAAAAGTGCTTCCCTCTTTCACTGCGCATTATTCCCATAACCTTATCAACCTCAAATGATGGTTTGTAAGGCCGGGTTGAACGTAGGGCGTCATAAACATCGGCAACAGCCACTATTTGCCCTTCCAGGGGAATCTCGTCGCCCCGCAGTCCCTTCGGGTAACCCGAACCATCCCATTTTTCGTGATGAGCTGATGGCAATATTGGCGGCAGTCTGCTTCAATGGTTCGTTGGCAAAAGTTTGAATGAGATCGTCCTGTTCGTTCAAAAGATAGTGCATGCCCTGCGGCGCTTCGGTGAGTATGGCCGCACCGATCTCAGTATGGGTTTCCATGATTCTTCTTTCCTCAGGGGTCAGTTTCCCGGGCTTGAGCAGAATGACATCCGATATGCCGATTTTTCCGACATCGTGCAGCGGACTGGCCAGAAAAATTCTCTCGACCGTTTCCGAGTCAAGTCCTAACTGAATGGCAAGATTGAGGCAGTAAACAGCGACACGGGTGATGTGACCGCCGGTCTCTTCGTCCCGGTATTCGGCGGCTTTTGCCAGCCGCCACATGAGGTCCTGCCGGGCAAGCTCCAGCTCTCTCGTCCTCTCTTTCACCTTGTCAGCCAGTTGCTCGTTGAATTGAGCCAGCTGATCCTGAAAATGCTTCAGCCTGAGGATGCTCTGCAGCCGCGCGACCAGGTCTTCCCGCATGATCGGCTTGTTCAGGAGATCCGCGGCCCCCAGGCTGAGGGCCTCCCGCTTCAGGGCGGCCTCCGCATTGCCGGTAAGAATGATCACCGGCACATAACTTGTTTTTTCGGTCTGCTGCAGCATCCGCAGAAAATCAAAGCCGCTCTTCCGGGGCATTGAAATATCGCTGACAATGGCATCGTAATTCTTGTTGAGTACCTTGGCATAGGCCTCATCGACATTTGTAGCAAAATCGACATCCCATTTTGCCTTATAGCCATGGAGCATTCTTTCGATCGCGCTTAAGAAATGGGGCTCATCATCGACGAAGAGGATCTTTTGTTTTGGATTTTCAAGTGCCATATTTTCCAGGTCCTGGTTAGTGTTTCGGAACGGCGATATCATTTTATTACAATGGCTGAGGCAGTAGCTGTTCAGACGCCTCAGCAGGCAAAAAAGGCAAGCGGATAATAAATGTCGTTCCCTGTTCGGGAGAAGTCTCGAATGTGAGGGTCCCATGGTGCTTCTCGACAATAACCGAATGGGCGATGGCGAGTCCCTGGCCAGTCCCCTTGCCGGCTTCCTTGGTGGTGAAGAAGTGGTCGAATACCCGCGACTGGTTGGCTGGCGGAATCCCCTGCCCGTTATCACTGATGCGAATTTCCACGTTATCCTCATTATGCAGGGTCTGGATGGTGATTTTCCCTTTCTGCTCGGGACTGGTTGTGAACTTTTCCCCAATGGCGTGAGCCGCGTTGACAATGATATTGAGAATTACCTGATTGATCTCGCCGGGCAGGCAATTCACCGGCGGCAGATTAGGATCAAGTTGCGTGATCAATTCAGCAACATACTTCCATTCATTGCGGGAAAGGGTAATGGTGCTCATAATGCCCTGATTGAGATTGGTCGGCACCATTTCATCCTGACCGGGATGACAAAACAGTTTCATGGCGCGGACAATATCGGCCACCCTCTGGTTGCCTTCAAGGGACTGTTTGAGAGCGGCCGGGATTTCTTCCCGCAGGTAGCCGATCTCAATCTGTTCATTGAAATCATCCAGATCCGCTAAAAGGGCCGCAAGCGGCTCGCCATCAAGAGGAACAGCTTTTTTCAACTTTTCATACCTGCTGAGAACCTCTTCGACGTTCTGAAACGATTCCAGCACAAAACGCAGATTCTCCCCGATATAGTGGGTGGGGGTGTTGATCTCGTGGGCAACGCCTGCTGCAAGGGCGCCGATTGCCCCGATTTTTCGTGATTCTGCCAGGAGCGCGTACAGCCGAAGGTTCTCGGCTTTTACCTGGTAATGTTCGATAGCCTGTTTGATATAGGCCTCAATCTCGTCAATGGAGCTGTCCTTGCCGATATACCGGTAGACGTCGCCGGTATTGATGGCGGATATTGCCGCGTCGATGTCCGCATAGGCAGTGATCAGTATCCGGACCGTGTCGGGAAAGGACTCCTTCACCCGGCCAAGCAGCTCGGCCCCGGTCATATTCGGCATTCTCTGATCGGTGATGATGACGGCGATTTTTTCCCTGGCCATGATATCCAGGGCCTCGGCCCCGCTGGCAGCGGTGATGAGGTCAAAAGTCATTTCCAGCGCGAAAAGCAGGTTGGCAAGGTTGTCCACCTCGTCGTCAACCAGCAGAATCCGAAATTGTTTGTAGTTGAGTGTATTCATTGTCCGTGGTCTTTCCTGCTTCGAGTGGGTATGGTAATGGTTTCTGGTACGGGCTGAAAGTAATATGAAATTGGACTGCTCTCGGAATCCCTGAAAGAAAATCATCATCTCCGGCTGGACACAAACTCATGCCGCGCTTGCCGGAGGACCGGGGGCCGGCTTCTGCCGGACCGGCAGGTTGATAGTAAACACCGTCCCCTCTCCCGGCCGGCTCTCTACTTTCATGACCCCGTGATGCCCGCGGATTATATTGTAGCAGATACTGAGCCCCAATCCTGAATTTTTTCCTTCAGGCTTGGTCGAAAAGAAGGGGGTGAAAATCTTGCCAAGATGCTCCGCGGCAATGCCCGGTCCGTTATCGCTGACCACGATGACCACCTCACTGTCAGCAAGGGAAGTGCTGATGCGGACCTCCCCTGGTCCGGTCATGGCCTGGCAGGCGTTGATGACAAGATTCATCAGCACCTGATTGATTTCTTCAAGTCTGCATTCAACCTGGGGAATCTCATGAAGATCCTTTTCGATGCTGACCTTATCCTTGACCATGGGCATGACTATGGTCAGCGTGTCTTCGATTCCCTTGTTGAGATCGGCAAAACCCATGCCTTCCTTGTTTTTCCGTGAGAAATCGAGCAGGGCGTTGACCACATAGAGTGCGCTTTCCAAGGCCTTTTCATTGGTGTTCAGGGCCGTGACCAGGCTGTCATGGGTTTCAGCCAGGGTGAGCTTGCCTTCCTGCAGCATGGCCAACCTTTTGCTGATGCCGCTCAGACCGGCCCGCAGGCAATACATTTTGTTTTTCATTTCATGGGCAAGGCCGGCGGCCAGCAGGCCGACCGATTCCAGCCTGGCCGTGTGGACCAGCTGCACCTGGGTTTCCTGCAGGGTCTTCAGTGCCCTGCTGAGCTTTGCCTGCAGTTCGCGCTGCACGAGGAGGGATTCGATGATAACCTGGAGCTCCTTGAAGTTAAAGGGTTTGGCCAGATACTGGTCGGCGCCGTGCTCATAGCCGTCAATCCTGTCGGCCAGGGCGGTCCTCGCGGTCAGGAGGATAACGGGGATATGACTGGTAAGTTCGTCCTCCTTGACCCTCCGGCAGAGTTCATAACCATCCATTTCCGGCATCATCACATCCGAGACGATCAGGTCGGGCAGTTCCTCCTTGAGCTTTTCCAGTGCCTCTTTGCCGTTATAGGAAACCCTGAAATTATAATGTGGTTTCAGGCACCTGCCGATATTGTCGGCAAGGTCGCGGTTGTCCTCCACCACCAGGATGGTCTTCTTGGCTGGATCCTTCCCGGTCGTTTCGGGCGCATTGCGACCATGATCCAGATCGGATAACTGGACCGCCATGAAATTGATGGTGTCATGGTCCTCGCTGCTCATCTCCCGGCGATCATAGCCGGAACGCCGATCAATACCGCGGCGCCGCTCATCTTTGCGGCGGTCGCCTCGCCGCCGGTCCGGCTGCGCTCCTGCCTCCTGGGATGCCTCCTTCCGCTGTTCGTTAAGCGCAATTTCCTCCTGGGAAAAATGATCCCTGCCCTGCCGCAGCTTGATGACAAATTCCGATCCTTCTCCCTGGCGGCTGCTCACCTCGACATCACCGTGATGGAGGTCAACGAATTCCTTGACCAGAAAAAGGCCGAGACCGGTTCCTTCATACTTGCGGGAGGTGGAGCTGTCCGCCTGCCGGAACCGCTCATAAATATGGGGGAGATCCTTGGCACTGATGCCCACCCCCGTATCCCTGACACTGCAAAGCACAGCCGGAACCGGCTCGCCATTGCTCAGGATCATGCCTTTCCTCGTGGCAACCGTGACCTCGCCTCCCCTGGGGGTGAACTTCAGGGCATTGCCGATGAGGTTAAAAAAGATTTTCTCGATCTTTTCCTGATCCACCCATACCCTGGCCAGATGGAAATCCGGAGTGAAGCTGAGGGAAATATCCATCTGTTCGGCGCTGGTTTTGAAGGCGGCGATAATGTCATCCAGGATGGAGTTAAGATCTTTTTCCGCGGCTCGGATGTTCATCTTGCCCGCTTCGAGCCGGGAAAAATCAAGGATCTCGTTGATCTGTTTCATGAGCCGGTGCGCATTTCGCAAAATGGCCTCTTTTTCCGTCCTGTTGTCCGGCTGTATCTGGTCTCCGAAATTCTCCAGCACATTCTGAATCGGCAGAATAATATTGGTCAGGGGGGTCCGCAGCTCATGGCTGATGTTGGAAAAGAATTCGCTTTTAAGTCTGTCCAGTTCCTTAAGCTCCTCATTGGCTTTTCGTAATTCCTCGGTTCGCTCCTCTACCTTTTT
This sequence comes from uncultured delta proteobacterium, assembly GCA_963729825.1. Lineage (GTDB taxonomy): Bacteria > Desulfobacterota > Desulfobulbia > Desulfobulbales > SURF-16 > SURF-16. The sequence goes on from CAVSQR010000040.1 coordinate 130,658, forward strand.
TTCCAGATTGATATTGAGCCCCTCGATTTCCTCGACCCGTTCTTCCAGGTCGCTGTTGAGCTTGTTGATCTCATCATATTTCAGGCTGTTCTCAATGGCTACCGCCAACTGATGGGTCATGGTCGACAGTACTTTCTGTTCCTCCCTGGTGTAGTCGCCGGCGCTGGCCTTCTCGGCGGCGACCATAAAGCCCCGCAGTTCATTTTCGAATTTGATGGGAATGCAGAGATGAGCGCCAAGCGCCTCAAGCGCCTCACCAGGGTATTCCCGGTCATGATTCCCGTTTTTTTTCTTGCCGTTTCTCTGGATAATCTCGTCGTGGCTGCGCAAATACCTGACCAGCGAGCTCTCCTTTGCTATGGCCGCCTGCTGCCACTTTCTTTTGCCATAAGAGGAGGCAAGGATAAATTCACCCCGGTCTCCCGAGCAAGTACGCTCCGAAGCTGTTCGTATCAATTGCCCGGGCAATGGTCTGGGTGGATATGTCCAGCAACTCTTCAAGATTGTGGAGAGTGGCCATCTTCTTGGAAAGCTTGTCCAACGCCTCCCGGTAGTCAAACACCCCCTTGAACAGGATATTTTCGAGATTCCTCTCCGCCTGCACCTTGATGCGGGGAAAAACAAAACCGACCAGCATGAATATGCAGGCCAGCACCGGGTAATATAGGCCATGCGGCAGATATTTTTCCGTTACGATGACCACGATAAAACATGGGGCAATAAGCAGGAGAAGCACCAGGGAATAGGCAACGGTCTTCTTGATGAAGAAGGTGAAATCCATCAATTGATGCCGGAAGATGGCGTAGGACAGGATAAGGACATAGATGGTTATTCCGAAGTTACCGGCTGGATAAATGATATCGATGTGAAACATCGGCAAGAATGTCGTGGACCCTCCCAAGAATCCAAACATAAAGCCAAAGATATTATACAATGTATGGGTCCGTTGGGAGCCCTTGGCATGATGGAGGAACTTGACAAGTTCGATATAACTAAAGGTTACAAAGACAAAATAAAATATCATTGCGATTATGTAAGGCAGATTTGCCTTCATATAATAGAGATTGAACACATACCTGAATTGATTGACAACGAGATTGGTGAAGCAAATTGCAATAATGGACAGAGCTGCCTGTACGTATGCGAAATAGAGAATTCTTTTGCGTTTGATTTCGCACCATAGAGTTGTCAAATGAAAAAAAGTGGGACCGACAAAACGCCCCCTAAATTCGTCAATTTCCAGGCAAGTCCTGCCTCAACTTCATTTTTCGCAATCCCGACAAAGAATAAACCGAATCCCCAAATAGTCACTGCCAGATTAAAGCGTAGCAAAGCTCGGTGAATGTTCGTTTTGCCAAAGTATAGTGCGAGCGCTGACAACAACAGACAGGAAATCCCAACGGACAAACCTGCCATAGCGAAAAGATTCAATTTATTTATACCCCACGAACGCTATGGGGACCATTAACGGCTATACTCATTGGCTTAATCATCAATGATCCCTCAATTTTATTCGCTGCCATAATGCCGGTAAATACCGCGTCTTCAACTCCTGGACGAGATGCAGTATTTGCACCAGCGAGATATAATCCTTTGATAGGAGTCTTCATTGACGGTTTCCATTCATCAATAGCTAAACCATAAATGGATCCGCCTGTAGTCCATGCATAGCGAGCAAAGGTGGAAGGGCTGGCGTCCTCTCTGAAGATGATGTGTTGCCGTAGATTAGGTATCGCAATCTCTGCAAGCCTGATGAGGTTGTCGCCGATGTGCTCCTTGCGTTTGAGGTAGTGTGGATCGCTGCGCTCCCAGCTGATGGCCTCATCGTAAGGCACAAGCTTCATTAATGTGACACAGGCGTGACCAGGCGGAGCCAATGATGGGTCAATCTTTGATGGAACCATAAGGGCAATCACCTCATTGTCTTCAGATACAAAAGTTGCCGGGTTAATGTCTGGAACAAAGTCAACTCCAAGGGAAATAATAAAGGCTGAAGTGGCGGGTCGTATTTTTTCTATTCTCTCAAGAAAATATGAAGGTAGATGCTCACGTTTAACGAGCTCAAGAAATGTCCGTCGCACATCAGCGTTCGATATTACTGCTTTTGCATGAAACGTTTCGCCCCTGTGAGCACATACCCCTTTAACTTCGCCATTTTCAACGAGTATGTCGGTAATAGGTGTCTTCAACCTTACCTCACCCCCATCTTTTCGTATGGAAGCGGCCAAAGAATTAGAAAGAACCTGCGTGCCGCCAACGGGATAACTTCCCCCTTCTATATAATAGCCGAAATAGGGTATTGCGATGAGAGTACTGAGACCTCCAGGGTTATCTGTTGTGTATTGTGATAGTATTGAAAGTATTTTCTTCAGTCGATCATCATTGACATAATTATCAATCATAGTCAAAAAAGGGACATTATTCCAGTTGTCAATTTTTGACCTGTTTCCGGATTTTCTTCCCTGCCGTTTATTATATAACTCATTGAAACAGCTCTCCACTTCTTGAAAGAAAGCAACCAATCCCAGCTGTTGGGTGGGGAATTTTTCCGACAGAACCTTAACATATTCTTTCAAACTTCGTCGGAACCCTAATTCGTAGGCCCTGGATAAAGTACTCATGGTCAACCCTGCGCCATTCGATTCGGTCATCAATGTGAAGTTCTTTCAATACTTTCAGGGTATTGCTATGCTGGCCAAAAGTGGCAATGTCATGGACGCCTGCCTCAAAAACAAAGCGGTGTCTTGTGATTATTGTGTCTTACATGACGTTCCCAGCAGGTGCAAAACCCGCCTGGCTTTGTATGCTGCTCGAGCACTAATACCCGTTTTCCCCTCTTGGCCAGCAATGCCCCTGCCGTCAACCCGCCGATCCCCGCTCCGACAACTATGACATCATATTCGGGATCTTTTTTATTCCGGAGGAAACGGACGGGCGAAACCTGCTTTTCATCAGGGATTAATGCCTGCCGAAATGACACAGGAAGCTCCGCCGGTCTCCAGGCCCCTTCCTTGTCTGGGGCATGCCATATTGCTCTATGCTCGCCATAACCAAGCTTTTGGTGTTTTCCATCCGGGTTGACCCGGAAATAATCAAGGTATAATTCAACGCCGCGCTCAAAGACCGCCTTCCTGTGCATCCGGACAACGATACGGTCAAACGGCATAGCCTCATTTATGTGATTGACTTTGCTATGGACACACCGCCATTCTCCGCCCTTTTCGCCGATATAGAATTCCGGAGCTATTTTCTTGAAAAAGTTGTCTCGGGTTCGTCCTTGCCACTTGTAATAGTTGGCGAAATAAATATTTCCGACAAGATTGGCATCCTCCAGAGAAGTCTGGATGGACTCTTCCTTCAGAAGAGAGGAGCCTTTTAGCGGCCCTGCAGATTCTTGATAAAGCTGGTTGCCAAAATCAGCCTTTTTTATAGACTCAGATGGGTTGCGCGTGGCGTCTCCGCTGCGTGAGGGCGGAAGCAATTTGCTGAAAAAATTCCTGGCAAATTCGGGCATGGGCTGAACTTCTACTATCCCGTGACCGCGAACCGCCACCCACGTGGTCGCTGTCTTACCTGTCGCAATGAGATCGCTCCCGCCATCGGGGAGTATCTTCCACCATTCAAAACAGAATTCCAACGTGGACTGCTCTTTGCCGGAGATCCTGTCGAGCCAAACCCGGCCTTGAATTATATCCCCGGATTCTGCATGGCTGATAATCCCGGCCTCTGCGTAATTTGTCACCGCACCCCACTTCCCGCTTGAGAACAATTTCACCAGGTCCTGATAGATCGGGTGGATGATGTATTCCCGGAGTTTACCGATCCAGTCGAAGTATTGCGAAAAGTAGATGGTGCGGCTTGGATTTGCTGTTTCCCTGAAGGTTACGGGAAAATTAAAATTGAAAGCCCGCTGCCCTTGTGGTCCGTCAGAGATGTTGAGCTGATACGACGCCCGGTTGAAATCCAGTTTTTCCCCATGGAGGGGCTGGGGGCCGGCAAACGCCGTCTCCTCGTTCGTTCCGCAAGCATACATGACAAAGGCGACTATCCTTTCATCACCTTTTGTGAGCACAGTTGGAAATGAAAGGATATCTATGTCTCCGGCATTGTCTGTGGCCCTGAACAAAATGTTGCCCTCATCCCTTTTCGTAATTTTCAGACCTGCATTCCTCGTTCCGCTTGCCTTATAGAGCGCTTCATTGATTACCCATATCCTTGTCCCTGCCTGATCAAGTGAATCTCCAGAGCTCAGCAGCTCTTCCAGCAATGGTTCTCTCTTCTTTCCAAGAAGTGCAATCCATTCCTCCCGGGTTCGTTTCGAAATGGATTGCAGGTCGCATCCCTGCGGGCCGGCTCCCGCAACACAGAGCACTGTGCCATGGTCGTGGGAGAGAGAGACATCCCATCCATCAGCCGGTGCTTCCTTAAGGCTGGGCTTGCCGGAGGAAAGCCAATAAACGGTGACTTCGTGCTCGGGAATTCCTGCATTATCTTGAAACTGCCGGAGTGCCCTTTGGAAGACAGGGTGTTCCAGCTCATGACGTTCCTCTTTTGTCCAACCTGGCAGATTGGGCAAATACGTTGCCGCTATTCCGGGTATTGTAAACCCCCAACGTTCAGCAATTTCTTGTGATTGCCGGCGGATAATCATCTCATCCCGCGGCCCTGGATCGGCAAGCTCTTCCGGCAGAGGGTAGTCTGCGTGATATTCGAGGATTTTGAGGACATAGCCGGTGAGACGCTCCACTATCCTGGCCTTTGTCGTTGACAACCGTGACCTCGGCCTGCACCTCCCTGTCGGTACGATCCTCAATGCGGACGATTCCCGTGAGCAGCTCATCCACATGCCCGGCCACTGAAAACCGTTCGATACTCTCTATGGTAAGCGGCAGGCATATGTGCTGCGAAACGGACAATTGCACCGCATGCAGCAGGGAGTCCCTGAAATAGGGGTCGCCGATCAGCCAGGACGTCCCGGCTTCCCCGGTCAATTGCCTGTCATTTTCCTCTGTTGATGCCTTGAGGGTAGTCTGGAAAATGCAATGGGTGGAGTCCAAGGCATGGATTTTGACCAGCCGCTGAAAACGCGGCCCCTGGAAAAGCAGTTTCCCGTTGTACAGATCCTCCTTGGGGTCGATATCGAGAGGCTGCTCCGGCAGCACGATTTCCTCAACCGGCGCCTGGCGCTCCCCGCCCAGGACAAAGGTGGCGGAAAAATGGGGTGTGGCAAAACCGGTCTGCTCGGTGCCGATAGTGGCCAGCACCCTCCTGCCGGTCTCACCTGGTTGGCGTTCCAGCACCTCGGCCCGGATCTCGATCTCGATTCCTTTTTCAGGACTTACCGGTATGGGCCGCTCCAGACGGATATTTTCCATGCGCAGGGAGCTGAAATCGCTTTCTCCGGTAACCCAGGCAACGGCCTGGGCCATGGCCTCCAGGCCGAAGACAGTGGGGAAAAGGAGTGTGCCGCGCCAGTTGTGGTCCTGCACATAGGCGTCTTGCGTCAGGTTCAGCTGGGCGCGGACAACAACCTCCACATCCGGGGTATAGGAAAGAAGCCGTTCCAGAAAACGGGCGGCCCGGGGCAGAGGGTAAGGGGCCAATTGCATGGTGTCGAGATTGGCCAGCCGCGCGGCAACGACCACCTGCTGCTCGCCGGGGTCGTGGCTGACGAGCTGCAGGAAGCGGCGGACCCCCTCCTGGACGGGAATGGCGGCAATGCCCCGCTGGGCCAGATGGGCAATGCTGCCCAGCCGCACACCCATGCCGATTTCATCCCAGATGCTGAAGGCCATGGACTGCACCGCGGTTGCCGGGTGCTCCTCGGCAAAACCCCGCATCAGCAGATCAAGGGCCTGGTTGGAAAAGCCGTACCAGCCGTTGCGCGCCATGCCGCTTACGCCGATAATGGAAGAAAAGCTGATGAACAGCCTGGGTGGCTGGTCTGCTAAAACCGCGCAGAGGTTTACCGCGCCGAGCACCTTGGGGGAAATTTCGTCAAAGGCCTCGTTGGTTGACACCGTAGCCAGGTCCCGCGGCTTATTGAGGGCGCTGCCGTGCATGACCCCGGTGATGGCGCCCAGCTCCTGCCGCACCTGCCGCACCATGCTCTGCACCGCTTGCCGGTCAACAATATCACACTGATAATAGCTGGCGCTGAGACCCGCCTCCTGAAAACGGGCAAGGGTCTGGGCAATCTCCCGGCCCCGGGCCGCGCCGTTTTCTGCCTCAGGATGGGGCGAACTGCCCACCAGCGCCATGCGCACCCCGGTCTGCCGCGCCAATGCCAGGGCGCAGGCCGCGGTTATCCCCTTGGCGCCGCCCGTGACGAGAATGACATCATCAATCGACCACGAGATAGCGCGCCTGGTGTATTCAAGAGGCTCCTGCAGGGTCAGTCGCGGCACGCGCCTGGTCAAATCCCTATCATAACCGCTGGCAGCGTATTGCTCCCCGGCAGCAATTTCAGCCGCTGCCTTTGCCGCCACCTGGCCGGCCTCGACCGCGGCATCAAAATCAAGCACCCGCACCCTGAGATCCGGCCGCTCCAGATGCAGGCTCGCCGCCAGGGCTGCGGCGGGGCATTGTTCAACCCCGCACGCTTTGGGTCCCTGGCCGAAAAATCCTCCCCCGAATTGGATAAAGACCACCGTGTTGGCTGGTCCTTTGGCCTGGGCCCGGCAGGCGAGACCGGCAATAATCTGCAGCCGTTCGACGGCAAGAAAAAGACTCTCTTTGACAATACCGGCCTGCCAACCGTTTTCGGCTGGATGCCGATAAAGGTGGTATAGCCATTTTGGCCAAGTTGTTCATTCCGCAGCGCTTCCTCATACTCCAGGACTTCTGCCAGGGCCCCCAGCCCGGCGAAATGCTCCCGCAGGCTTTCGGCCAGGTCTCTTTCCTCGGCCCGGCAGAGAATGAGCAGCCTTTCTCCCTTGCCGGACGCGGGCGTCCTGCCTGGTCCCGGCCGGCTTGAGCTCTTCCTCCACATAGGCGACAGCAAAATTGCGCACCCAGGTCGGCCAGGCCGGCTTGTCTGCCGCTTTCGGCTCCGGTGCGGCAGGCTGCCCTTTGGCAGCGACGAACCCGTCAAACGCTGCGGCAATCTCCGCCACCGTACTGTTGGCATACTGGCTGACATCGATATCGCCAGCCACCTCGAAACCTTTAGCGGCTTCGGCCAGCAGCTCGGCCGCCTTGATCGAATCGAGATTTAAGTCATCCAGCAGCCGCATCCCGGCTGACAGGCTCTCCCTGGGGAAACCGGTGCGTTTTGCAATCAATGCAAAAATTACCTCGGCCGCCGTCTCTTTTTCTGGCGCAGGTTGCGCATCTTGGCGCTGGCCTGCCGTCAAGCGGCGCAGGGTGTCAATCACCTCCGCGAGCGGCGCATTGGCGTATTGGGAGGTATCGAGATCCCCGGCCACGCCAAGCTGCATGGCTGCCTCGGCCAGCAGCCCGGCTGATTTGATGGAATCGAGGTTCAGGTCATCAAGCAGGCGAAGCTGCAAAGAGAGCGTATCTTTGGGGAATCCCGTCATTTTTTCGACAAGGCCCAGCAGCAGATCGGTAATGGCCGTGTCCCCCATGTCGTGAACTTTTTCCACCCCGGCTGCCGGGGCCATCCCTTTAACGGCTTGCGGCGCCTGCAGCGCGGGAAAGGCGCTGACCACCGCCTCCAGCGGCTGCAGGTTTGCGGGCAGATTCTCCATATCCGCCTTGATCATGGCGCTCAGAAAGGGACCGCGGCGGACGAGATATTCCGCGAGGACCCGCGGGGCAAGGTCGGTGGCCCCGGCAAGGGCCGCATGGACGGTGTTGCCCTCGGTAGCAACGCTTTGCAAGGCGACAGACCGGACAGGATTGAATGGCCTTTCACACGGATTGACGATAAAGGCGCGGGCCGAGGCCGGCACAAAAGGCCGGACGAGACGGTCCTCGTAGAGGGCCTGCCAGTTAATCTCGCCGCCCTGGACAAATAAATGGGCAAGGCAGAGATGCAGATCGCCATCCCGGCCAGGCCTCGATTCAACCGGCAGGCAGAGCGGACCCCGGTCGCCGGTGATTGCCCGGGCGAGACCGCTCAGGACCTTGGCCGGCCCGACTTCGAGCAGCAGATCGCACTCCCTGGCCATGGCATGGACGACGGCGACGAAATCGACCTGGGAGATGACCTGTTCGGCAAAGTGATCACGCAGCTGCCGGCCCGCCTGCATCTCCGCACCGCCGATGCCGGAAAAGAGTTTTATTTTCGGATTGCCGAGCAGGACCGGCACCGGCGCCGCACTGCGCAAAGTCTCGGCCGCCCCGGCGACAAACCTGGAGTGAAAGGCATTGGAGACCTTGAGCAGCCGGGCGTCGATCCCCCTGGCCTGGGCCATGGCCACCGCCTGCTCCACCGCCGCCTGCTCACCTGCGATAACGAGCTGTTGCGGACTGTTGATATTTGCGGCCACGGCGTAGCCTTTCACCTGCCCGAGAATAGCCGCAGCCGTATCAAAATCACAGGCCAGGCTTGCCATGACGCCCCTTTCTCCGCTTGCTGCCGTCATCGCCTGCCCGCGCAGCGCCGCAAACTTCAGCAAGGCTGCCTCGTCAAAGGCGCCGGCGGCGTGAAAGGCGGTCAGCTCGCCAAGGCTGTGGCCGCCCGCGGCAACGGGAGTGATGCCGAGGCGTGCCAGTTTTCTGCACCAGAGAAGAGCGGCCAGACAGATGGCGGGCTGGGCTATGCGGGTCTCCTGCAGTTCCGCGGCCCACGCCTCGATCCGGCTCTGGTCAAGGGCCCGTTCCAGGGGCTTGAACATGTGGTCGAGCAGATCGCTGCCGTTTTCCTCCTTGAGCCAGCGTCGAGGCCTTGGCGCTCAGATCACGGGCCCACTCATGGCGTTCGACGAGGGATCTTGCCATGTTCAGCTGCTGTGAGCCCTGGCCGGGGAACAAAAAACCGACCCGCGTCTGGTTCAGGGTGTGTCCGACCAGCACGTTCTGTTGCGGGCTGATGCTCTTTTCGCCGGCAACCGGAGGTTTTTGGCTGAGAATGCTTTCGAGCTCCTGCAGTCCTTCGGCAAGGGACTCCGGCGAATCGGCTATCAGCGCGGCCCGCACCAGGGCTTGGTCTTCGACCTCACGGGAAAGCTGCGCGGCCAGATCGACCATGTCGCCTACGCTCATGCCGAAAGCGAGTCTGGCGTACTGCCCGGACCCGCTCCAGCAGCCGGGCAGGTGTGCGGGCGCCAAGAATGAAGAGCTCCGTTTCCTGGGCAGAGGCCAGGAGCCTGCGCTCTTCCAGGACCGGGGCCAGTTTGGCGGCAGGGGCATCGCCGGACTCCACGGTGATATGGCAATTGATCCCGCCGAAGCCCATCCCCGAAACCCCGGCCCGCAGGATCTCCTGGGGCGGGCGGATCTCGCCGCGCATGATCGGGTAAACCAGGCGGGCAGGCTTCTCGAAGGTCCGGCTCGGTTCCGTGCAATTGGCGGTGGGCGGCAGGACCCGGCGGTTCACTGCCATCACTGCTTTCAGGAAGCCGCCGATGCCGGAGGCAGCCTTGGTGTGCCCGATCAGGGACTTAAGCGAGGTGATGCCGCACGGCCGCAGCGAGCCCTTGGGCCGATCACCCAGCACTTCGGCGATGGCGGTCAGCTCGGCTGTGTCCCCGGCCGGGGTCCCGGTGCCGTGGCCTTCGACAAAGTCAATGTCACCGAAGCCGTAACCCGCGCCGGTGTAAGCCCGGCGTATGGCCAGGGCCTGGGTCTCGGCCTTCGGCGCGGTGAGTGCACCCTTGCCGTCCGTCGATATGCCCCACCCCCGGAGAACGGCATAGATGTAATCGCCGTCGGCCCGGGCGTCCTCCAGTCTCTTTAAGACAGCGAAACCAGCGCCCTCGCCGGGGATGAAGCCGTTGGCCCGCCGGTCGTACACGCGCATGTCGTCTCTGGTGAGCGCCTTGGTCTTGGCAAAACCGATCAATTCAAAGGTGTCGAGGCTGATATCCACGCCGCCGGCGATGGCCAGATCCATATTGCCGTTTGCCAGGGCGGTGGCGGCGGTGGCAACCGCGAGCAGGGAGGAAGAGCACGCCCCATCCACGGTGTAGCCGCCGCCGTTCAGATTGAGGAAGTTACAGATCCTGCCGGCAATGGTATTGGACATACCGCCGGCCAGGGTATCCTCGGTTACCGGCGCAAATACGGATTTGTAATACGCCTCCATATTCGTTGCCAATGCCGCGATCATCTCCGGCGGCAGACCGGTGTCGTCGGCCGCGGTTTGCAAGGTTTTCAGCACAAAAGGCCACCGCAGCCGCAGACCTTCCGCCCGGCTCTGCTCGCCGGTAAGGCTGTTGCCCAGGATAACGCCGGTACGGTCCGGCGGTACTTTCGCAACGTTGAGCCCCGCATCCTCCACGGCCTTGAGCGCGGTCTCGAGAGCAAGCCAGTGGCTGATATCCGTGGAATCCACCACCGATTTGGGAATTCCTCTCTTTATCCAGTCGAAGCTGAAGCCATCAATCACCGCAGCCTTCGTGCCGTATGTTTTATCTTCCGCCGCCGGATCAGGATCGTAATAATCCTTCAAAGGGAGCCGGACATCCGGCATGCGCCGGAATTGCCGCCGGCGGGTGACAATATTTTCCCATAAGCGCTGGAGATTCGGCGCTCCGGGGTAGTAACAGGCCAGGCCGATAACCGCGACGGGACCCCGGGTTATTTCTGTTCGCTCCTGGTAAGAGAGGGATTTATAAAACTTTTTGTAGGCGGCTGACGGACTCTTGAGCAGGAGCCCAACCCGCCGCACCAGAGGTGAATCGGGGATCTCGGAGGCCCACAACTTTTTGCAGGGCAGATCGAGGGTTTCGGTCGAGCTGATCCGTATTTTCACCTCCGCATCGGTGATGCCCTCAAGGGAAGCCGAGGCCCCGGGCGGTACCGGCAGGATAACATAAAGCCCGGTTTTGGAGAGATTACCGATCAGGACAGGATATGTCTGGCCACCGATACATAACTTCGCCTCGAGATTGACATTAATTCTGCGGGATTCCCGTTTGTCACTCCGGCGAAATCCTTGCTGTCCACTTCCCTGTGAATCCATGTTTACCATCCGCAAATCTCCCTCATATTTAGTAGGCAATGTTGTTACAGCGGCTAACCGTTTCTTATCCCTGATTTGGTGGCGCGCACCCGTTACTGCTGTTTCGGCAGCTCATGACAGGCATCTCGCCTGGTCATGGGGCGGCCACGCTGCCGCCCTCACGGATCGGGACAAGCTCGTATGGTTATTCCTGACAACTATCAGGAATAACTATATTTATTGACCTGGCGTGCCCACCGCATGTGTAAAAACATTCATCGGCATCGGTGGCGCATCCATTAAGAAAAACTCATAAAAAAACGATCTCTTTCCCAAAGGAATTTGTTAATCCAAAAGAAATTGCTCGTCTTCACGTACAGATAAGCGTGGAGTGATTTCAGAACTCCTGATGTCCCAACGTAATTTCAATGAGTTAAGCCACCATCCAGGATTCTGGCCTGTTACCTGTTTGAGTACTTAAAGTGTCTAAAATGCCTAAAGTACTTAAAGTGAAATGAGTATTTCTGCGGCAGCAACGGTGGGAAAAAGGCGGGGGAGATGGTGATTCCTGCGGAAAAGATATTTCCTGATGGTGTTCAAATTCAGACAAATCCGTAGGTGGAAATTGTCAGACGGGATGAAACTCATTCGCCTTTGGTGGGTTTGCGGGCTGCTGCGCCTTTATCGGGCAGGAATGCCGCCAGGCACCCGAGCAGCGGCAGGAAGGAGCACAGATGATAGACGTAGTTAATGCCATGGATATCGGCTAACTTACCCAGCACTGCCGCACCGATACCGGCCATGCCGAAAGCAAGGCCGAAAAACAATCCGGAGACCATCCCCACCTTGCCGGGGAAAAGTTCCTGGGCGTAAACCACGATCGCTGGAAACGCGGAGGCCAGCAGCAGGCCGATGATAAAAGTCAAGGGGCCGGTCCAGAACAGATTGACATACGGCAGCAGCAGAGTGAACGGGGCAACGCCCAGAATAGACCACCAGATCACGCGCTTGCGGCCGATGCGATCGCCGACAGGTCCTCCCATGATAGTGCCCACCGCCGCACCAAACAAAAACACGAACAGGTGAATCTGGGCGGATCGCACCGAGAGATTAAATTTGCTGATCAAATAAAAAATGAAATAACTGTTCAGGCTTGCCAGATAGAAAAATTTCGAAAACATCAGCACCAGCAGAATCAGCATCGGCCATGCTGCGGCACGGACACGAAAATCCGGCTGCGTGGACATTGCCGCCTTTTCCGATCGCTTCTCCTGCAACTGTTTTTGTTTATACCAACCGCCGACCCGCCACAAAATCAGGATCGCAAGCAGTGCGACCAGTGAAAACCAGGCTATGCTGTGCCGGCCTTGCGGAATAACGATCAAAACCGCCAACAGCGGACCCATTGCCGTGCCGGCATTGCCGCCAACCTGGAAGATCGACTGCGCCAAACCATATTGTCCGGCAGAGGCCAGGCGGGCAACCCGGGAAGATTCCGGATGAAAGATCGAAGATCCCATGCCGACAAGTCCGACAGCTACAAGCAGTATGCCGTAACTCGGGGCCAGGGAAAGGGCCAGCAGTCCCAGCAGGGTACACCCCATGCCGATGGACAATGAATAGGGTTTCGGATAGTGATCCGTATAGAGACCAACCGCCGGTTGCAGCAGGGACGCTGTAATCTGGTAGGTTAAGGTGATCAGTCCGATCTGGGTGAAGCTGAGTGAAAAAGTATCCTTGAGTTGCGGATAAATTGCCGGGATGAGGGACTGGAGCATATCATTGATAAAATGAGAAATGCTTATTGCCCCCAATACCTTGATGCCAATTCTTTCCGCACCGGCAGGTGGTGTATTGAATGTGCAGGCACTGGTTTTCATGGTGTTTCCGGTTTCTTGCTGTTTTAGGGGCGCCTCAGGGATTTCAGGCACTCAACTATTGACCTTCCTTGTGATGAAAAGTTCTTCAGCGGGCCGGAAAATCCGGGGAAATTGCTCCAGGCCTGCGAAAAAAATTCCTGGGGGCATACAATTTATAGCTCGAAGCGGGTGGACACCCTCTGGGTATCACAAATGGGATTATTAGATCGGTGGTGGGAGTTTTTTACAGGTTATTCGAAACGGCCCAGCAGCCGGCTTACCTTTACCGCCTTTTCACTGTCAAGCTTGGGTATGATCAGGGCAACCTGCTCCGCCTTCATGGCCCGCAGCACCTTTGCCACATTGTCATCCGTCATCTGATTGAGCAGCGGGCCGAGTTTGGAGGGGCTCATGGCGCTGTAGACCTTGATGAGGTTCTTGAAACTGGCGTCCTGCTCCTGCCTTATGGCTGCCAGTTTTCCTTCAACATCCTTTTGCAGGGCGGCAATCTGCTCAAGCTTGCCATCCACCTCCTTCTGCATGGCGTCAAGTTCTTTGGCCCGCTGGTCCAGCTCCTTTTCCCGGGCCGCAACGGCCTCTTCCCGCTGCTGCAGGGAAACCGAATTTTCAATCGTATCAGGGCTGATCGACACCGGCAGGTCCTCGGCCTTGAGCAGAAAAATTCCGCTGCCGGAGAGAAAAAAAACAATAACCAGGAAAAATATCCTTTTCTTTACGACCATCTTCATATCAGTATCCCGCGGCCATGTCGGAGCAGAGCCTGCTCGTCGCTTTCATTCTGCTCCCTGCGGCGCATTTCCAGCAGATATTTCTGCAGCTCCTTTTCCCGCAGCACATCGATGATTTTTCTTTTTTTCATCGCTTCGGTAAGCTCGGCACGCACCTTTTCAACAATCTGCTGCTGGGAGGCGATGGTGGTCTGCAGAATGCGCAGCTGCAGCTCCTGAATACGCATGGCCTCCATATAGAACAGAAACAGGCTGCCGCTGATGGGCTTTTTTTTCCGCTCTTCCATGGCCTCGCACAGCTCACGCCTCTTTTCCTGCAGTTCGGCGAAGCGGAGCAGATGCTTCTGCAGCATCATCTGCTCCCGGGCCAGCTTGAGCTGCGTCTGCTCTTCAATGTTTTTCCTGACCGTCAGGACTGATTCGAGTCTGAAATGGAAAGCCATGAATTACCTGTCAATTTCTCATAGGTCCGAGAGAAGCGGTAAAGGTTATTTTCCGTCACGCCTGCCAACTGCCGTCAACGCACCAGGGCCAGCAGCTGCTGCCGGCTCTCCTCGAAGGTGGATTTTTCCTCCACCTCCTGCTGGAGATACTTGGTGAGACGATCGATCATGTTGATGGACTTGTCAATTTTCGGATTTGTCCCTGCGGCGTATGCGCCGATATTGATCAGATCTTCCGAACGGCGGTAGGTAGCCATGGTTTCCAGAAACTTATGGGACGCTTTCATCTGCTCCCGGCTTACCACATCGGTCATGCAGCGGCTGACGCTGCCCATGACCTCGATGGCCGGATAATGCCCCCGGCTGGCCAGCTCCCTGCTCAAAATGATATGGCCGTCAACAATGGAACGGACCGCATCGGCAATGGGCTCATTCATGTCGTCCCCTTCAACGAGAACGGTATAAATGCCGGTGATGCTCCCCTTGCCTTCGCAGGTGCCGGATCTTTCCAGCAGTTTGGGCAGTTGGGCGAACACCGAAGGGGTATAACCGCGGGAGGTCGGCGGCTCGCCGATGGCCAGCCCCACTTCCCGGCTGGACATGGCAAAGCGGGTGACCGAATCCATCATCATGATCACATCACGGCCCTGGTCACGGAAATATTCCGAAATGGCCATGGCCAGATAGGCCCCCCGCATCCTGACCAGAGGCGGCTGATCCGAGGTGGCCACCACCACCACCGAACGGGCCAGACCCACAGGGCCGAGGTCTCTTTCGATGAAGTCCTTTAACTCGCGCCCCCGCTCGCCGATGAGGGCGATGACGCTGACATCAGCCGCGGTATGCTTGGCAATCATGCCCAGCAGGGTGCTTTTGCCGACTCCCGAACCGGCCAGAATGCCGATGCGCTGCCCCTTGCCCAGGGTGAGCAGGCCGTTGAGGGCCCTGACCCCCACATCCACCACCTCTTTTATCCGCACCCGCTTCATGGGGTTGAGCGGCTCGGCATAGAGGGGATAGTCAACGCCTTCCTCCAGGGGGCCTTTGCCATCCATGGGGTTGCCCAGCCCGTCAATCACCCGGCCGAGCAGTGACTGCGCCACCCTGACCCGCGCCTGCCCTCCCACCAGCCGGATGGCGCTGCCCGGCTCAACCCCGCGCATTTCGCCCAGGGGCATGAGCAGCAGGGTGCCTTCCCGGAAGCCGACCACCTCGGCGGGGATCCTGCCCTTTCCTTTAAAAACATCGACCTCGCAGATGCTGCCCACCGGAATGCCGGGACCACGGCTTTCGATGACCATGCCGATGACCTGATTCACCCTGCCCCGGACGGCAATGAGCGGCTGGTCAGCGGCAAGCTGCATGCAGGCTGAAAGGTCCATCTCATTTTTCCCCGTCTGCGGCAAGGGCGTCCAGAAAGGCCTGATCAACCAGGGCAAAAAGCCTTTCCCGGCAGTTATCAAGCGTCGCGTCAATTTCGCCGAAATCGGTCTGCAGCCGGCAACCGCCCCGGCTGACCGCCTGGTCCTCGATCAATTCAAAACGCCGGGCACCCTCCAGCAGAGAGGGATCTTCCAGGGTCATCTCCTTGAGATGCTGAAAATCATCGCTGTGCAGATGCACCTTGACCACGGAATCCTCCACCACATATTTCATGGCCCGGCGCAGACAGTCGGCAATAACCAGGGAATTCACCGTCACCTCGTGTCCCACCAGCCGTTCCACCATGATTTTTATCAGGGCCAGCAGATCCTTCTCATACTGCCGATGCACCAGGTCCCGTTCATTTTCCAGGGAACCGATCAGCCGCACCGCCGCCTTTATCTTGTCAGCAAAGGCCTTTTCCCCAGCCTTTAACCCCTCCGCTTCCCCCCTGGCAAAACCCTTTTGGTACGCCTCTTCCTCTATGCGCTTCTTTTCCGCTTCAGCCCTGGCCAGCATTGCTTCGGTTTCACGGCGCACGGCCTCCTGTTCATTTTGCAACTGTTGCAGCGGATCAGCAGCAGACCCCTCCTTACCGTTACCGCGCATCATACTCTCAAAGGAGATAAAGTCAGGCCCCCTGTCTTTTTCAATCTTTTCTTTGAATTCAAAAATCTTAGACAAATTCGTCCTCTCCGCCGCCGCCGCCCATGAACTGGATCTTTCCTTCCTGCTCCAGACGTTTGGCGATCTTGATGACAGCCTGCTGCGCTGCCTCGACGTCCTTCACCCTGGTCGGCCCCATGATCTCCATATCTTCCCTGAGCATCTCCACCGCCCTGGATGACATATTCTTAAAAATTTTCTCTTTCAGGCCTTCGGAAGCGGTCTTCAGCGCCAGTTTCAGATCATCGGTGGAAACCTCCTTCAGGATAGCCATGATGCCCCGGTCATCAACCCCGAGGAGATCTTCAAAGACAAACATCAGGCGCCGGATGTCTTCGGCAAGACTCTCACGCTGCTCTTCGATGCCTTCCAGCACCTGGGCTTCCAGGGCCCGGTCGGCGTTATTGAGAATCTCGGCCACTGCGGCCACCCCGCCCAGCCGCTGTCCCTCCAGGCCCTCAACGGAAAGCAGCTCCTCCTGCAGCACCCGGTCCACATCCACCAGGATTTCCGGGCTGACCTTATCAAGCTCCGCCATCCGCATCACCACCTCGACCTGGGTTTCCTCCTTCAGTTCGGCAAGAATCTGGGCCGCCTGGCTGTGCTCCAGCACGGCCAGCACCAGGGCCACGGTCTGGGGATGCTCATTGCGCAGAAAATTGACCAGAATCTTGGGTTCCAGTTTGCGGGCCTTCTGAAAAAGGGTCAAGCGCCAATCGGAACGGATATCATCAAGAATCTCATTGGCCTTGTCAGACTGCAGTGCCCGCTTCAGGGCGCTTTCCAGCATATCATCGCCGGAAAGATAGATCTCGCCGCCACCGGCGTCCGTTTTAAACTCTCTCAGCAGGGCGGCAATATCCTCCTTGTCAACCTTGTCCATCTTGGACATCTGCCGTCCCACCATTTTGATCTCATCTTCTTCCAGGCGTTTAAATACCTCGGTAGTGAAATCCTCCCCCAGGGTAAGGAGAAAAATCGCTGCCTTTTCACCCCCGGTCAGATTTTCGCCGCTTGCAGAATCCTTTTTTTTAGCCACCTTACATCTCCTCGCGCAACCAGCGCCTTACCAGATCCGCCGCCCGTTCCGGGTCGCTCTGAGCCAGCTTGTACATCCTTTCCTTATCCGTCATGCCAAGGGGCTGCAGGGAAAGATCCTCCTGCTCCTCCGTCCCCTTTCTCAATCCAGCATGGGCCGCCAGTTCCGCCTTCCGCTGGGCATCAAGCTGCTGATTACTGAGCAAACGCAGGAAGGGACGAATGACAAACATAATGAAGGCAACGGCAACCAGCATCAGAACAAAGGGTACGGCCAGATGCTCAAACAGGCTCCGCCATTTTTCCAGAGGATCAGGCTCCGGTTCCACGATAGATGAGAGATAAAACGGCATGCCCACCACCTCCACCTTGTCACCCCGATCCGGATCAAAGCCGATGGCATTCTGGGTCATTTTGACAAAATGATCAAGCTCTTCGGGCTTGCGCGGTTTATATACCAACGTTTTTTTACCGTCCTTATCCTTGCTCTCCTCATAGACCCCGTCAACCATGACAGCCACGGAGAGACGTTTGATCGCTCCGACCGATTCCTGTACATGCCGCGTTTTCCTGGAAATTTCGTAATTTCTGGTGATATTTTTCCGGTAAGGGCCTTCCGTCTTGCCGCCGGCAGCGGCCGTATCGGTAAAGGTAGCCAGTTCGCCCTTGACCCCCGGAATCCCGGCTGCCGCCTTCTCGCCCCCTTGCTGTTCAAGCAGCAGCTGCTCACTGCGGGTGACCTGGCCGTCCGGGTCGAAATTCTCCTCGGTGACGTCCACCTTATTGAAATCCATGTCCACCGTCACCCGGGCCAGCGCCTTGTTGACTCCGACCACCTCCTCAAGCAGACTTTCCACTTTCTTGCGCAGGGCACTCTCCACCTTGAGCTGGTATTCAAGCTGGGTGGCGGAAAGCATGGACGCATCATCACCCTCCTTGCGAAACAGCAGGCGGCCCTGGGTATCGACTATGGTAATATTTTCCGAGGTCAAGCCGGGTACGGCGCTGGCCACCAGATTGACGATAGCCATGATCTGCTCTTTGGCGAGTTTCTCCTGTCCCGCCATGGTGAGGCTTACCGAGGCGCTGGGCGGCTTGGTGTCCTCGACAAAGACCGATTCCTTGGGAGTGGCGATATGCACCCTGGCATCCCGTACCTGCTTGAATTGCTTGATGGTGCGGGCAAGCTCACCCTGCACGGCCCGCTGATAGTTGAGCCTCTGGACAAAATCCGTGGTGCCCAGGTTGGTCTGGTCAAAGATCTCGAAACCGACCCCGCCCCCTCGCGGCAGCCCTTCGGCGGCCAGATTAAGCCGCGTCTCATAGACATTGGCGGCAGGGACAAGCACGGCGGAACCACTCTCGGACAGCTGATATTCGATTCTCTGTTCCTTGAGTTTGGCGATGATGCTGGCGGCATCTTCCGCTGACAGTCCGCTGAAAAGGACATTGTAGTCTGTCTTGCCGCCCAGGGTGGAAAGGAAAATCAGCCCCCCCAGCACCCCGGCCACCAGAACGCCGGCAATGATTTTCTGGGGCAAAGAGAGATTTTTTATGACCGAGACTGCCTGTTTGAAGATGTCTTTGACAGGTGCCATTCATTTGTCCTATTTCGTTAGTCTTATCAGTCTAACTGGTCTTACTGGTCCAATTAGTCTGGAAAAATCAACCAGATCAGTCCGACCAGTAAGACCAGTCGGACCAGTTAGACCAATTACAGCTGAATCCGCATGATTTCCTGATAGGCGGCAATCGCTTTCTGCTGCACCCTGGTCGCCATCCTGAAGGAGATGCTGGCTTTTTCTATGGCAATCATGGTCTCATGGATATTGCCATGCTCGCCTGCAGCAAGCCCCCGGGTGAGTTCGTCCGACTCCTGCAGATTCGTGTTGACACTGTCTATTGATTTCTGCAGCACCTCCCCGAAACCGGTTCCTGTTGGCTGTTGTTTTTTTGACGCCTGAACAACGGAAGATGCTTCGCCAAAACGCACCGACTGCAGCGGTAATGTTTCCATTTCGTTACTCCTGCAGGCGTTCAATCACCTGCTCCCGATCATTTTACCTTTTATCTTCTGGCAATATCAAGGGCCTTGATGGCCATGCTCTTCACGGCTTCAATGGCGGCGACATTTGCCTCATAGCCGCGCCGGGCACTGATGATGTCCACCATCTGCTCCGCCTCATCCACGTTGGGATAGAGCACGATGCCGTTTTCATCGGCATCGGGATGGGAGGGATCGTACACCGCCTTCAACTCCTTCTTATCCTCTACGACCTCGGTCACCTCCACCTGCCGCAGTTTGTCCTCGGTGGAATTGAGCACGTCCCGGAACGTCTGCAGGGGTTTTGCCTCAAAGACCACGGATTTTGCCTTGTACGGGCCGCCCTCCATGGTCCTGGTCGTGTTGGCATTGGCCAGATTCATTGCCGCCACATTGAGCCGCGCCCTTTCAGCCTTGAGACCGGAGCCGCTTATTTTAAGCGCTGTCAGGATATCCATGATTATTTACCTCCTTCATCAATTGCATACTTGATACCGTCGACCTTATTGCCGATCATCCTGGTGACGATCTCATACATCATCTGGTTTTCCGCCATCTTGACCATCTCTTCATCCAGATCAACGGGCCGTTTTTCCTTGGAAAACTCCATACTCTCACTGACAGCCACCGGGTCAAGATCGATGTGTTTCGGGTTGGTCCGACTCAGCGTACCCCGGTTGAGTTTTGCTGTTTCCATCGCCTTTTCAAAGGAAAAATCCTGCATGGTGTAGCCGGGGGTCTCCATATTGGCAATATTCGACTGGATAAGCCCCTGCCGCTCATAACGGAGATCCAGGGCCTTTTCCATGAAGCCCAGGCCGCCGAACAGTTTATTAATAGGCATAATTTTCCCTCCATCACAAAATGGTTCTTTTTCTAAAAAGATAAAGCAAATAACATGCCTGCATATATCAGAGCTTTTCAGGCGTGGATTTCAGTGAACAAACAGGAAGAAAAAAAGGGGAAAAGAGGCAAAGAATACCAAAAGAAATCAGTCAATTAACCCCTGGGTACGGTATTCATGAAGTTTGTTGCGCAGGGTCCGGACGCTGATGCCCAGCATCTTGGCCGCATGGGTGCGATTATCGTCAGTTTTTTGAAGGGCCTGCATGATCATTTGACGCTCGACATCCCTGAGACTGGTCATGCCGCCATTCTCTTCCCCCTCCAGAGGGGTGAGGCATGATTCCGTTGCCGGGTTGCCAGATGAAGAAAGATCAAGACCTGCGCCGTCGGTTTCTTCGTCCCAGAAGTCCCATGGTTCCAGCTCTTCGCTTAACGAGAGCAGCACTGCCCGCTCCACCAGGTTTTCCATCTCACGGATATTGCCGGCCCAGCCATAGTCGGCAAAACGCCGGCAGGAGTCCTTTGACATTTTTTTGACATCCTTGCCGTACTGCCGGGAAAACCTCTCAATAAAATATCCGGCCAACCGTTCGATATCCTCTTTTCTTTCCCGTAAAGGGGGCAGGGTCAGCGGTATGACATTCAAACGATAATAGAGATCCTGCCGGAACTCCCCGTTCTTGACCGATTCCTCCAGGTTTCTGTTGGTCGTGGCCACCACATGCACATCCACCTTTACCGGGGACCTGCCGCCAAGGCGGTCAACCTCTTCTTCCTGCAGAACACGCAGCAGCTTGGCCTGCAGATGCAGAGGGATCTCCGCGATCTCATCGAGCAGGAGCGTGCCGCCGTCAGCCAGCTCAAATTTGCCTTTTTTGGCATAAATCGCCCCGGTGAAAGCCCCCTTTTCATGGCCGAACAGCTCGCTTTCCAGCAGACCTTCCGGCAAGGCCGCGCAGTTCAAGGCCACAAACGGGCCTTCCCGGCGGTTGCTCTCCTCATGGATGAAACGGGCGATCATCTCCTTGCCGGTCCCGGATTCTCCGAGGATCAGCACCGTGGCCTTGCTGGATGCGACACTTTTCGCCTTCTGCAAAACCCTGGCAAGTTTCTGATCCGTGCCGACAATAATCTTTTTCTTACCACTCAAGGCGCCTTGATTATTTTCCCTGGGCGGCCCCACGGCCCCTTCTTGTTTCGGCATACCTGCGCTAAAGGCCCGGCGGGAGATTTCCACCATGATGTCAACGGGAAAGGGCTTGAGCAGATAATCAAAGGCGCCGAGCTTCATGGCCGAGACCGCGGTTTCCACCGTGGCATGTCCGGTTATGATGACCACAGGCAGATCCGGCCGGTTGGCATGGAGACGCTGCAGAAGCTCCAGGCCGCCCATTTCCGGCATGTTGATATCGGTGATGACCAGATCAGCCGGATTTTTTTCAAATATATCCAGGGCCATGATGCCGTTTTCGGCAACGCTGACCCCGTGACCCTGACGGTTGAACGCCTCATACAGGACCATGCGTAACTCACGGTCGTCATCTACGATGAGAATTTTCCGCAACTTTTCAGTCATTGTGGCTTATTGAATATCCGAATGATTGGAGATTGGTACATTAAACATGCAACCATGTACAAATCAACTTCGCAACCAATTTTAATTTTTCATAACCGCTTCAGTTTCAACCATGGCCTTGTCAATATCTTCCTGGGTCAAACGCTGCTGTGCCAGTTTTTTGACCAGACTGCTCGCCCCTGCCACCGCTTTGCGGAAATGAACCATGGCCTCATCCCTTTTGCCCAGCAGCAGCAGGACATCGCCCAGGTTGAGCTGGAGCATCTGTGCTGCTTCGTTATTCTGCGGCATGTTCTCGGCCAGCGCGGCAAGGTATGCCACCCTGGCCTTTTCCAGATTATTATCCTTCCGGTATCTTTCCGCCAGTTTTCCGTACCAGTATTGCAGCTCCTGGGGGGGCAGCCAGTTTTCCGTCCGGAATGTGTCCAGGATTGCGGCCTTGTCCAGAATTTCATCCAGGGCAAAAAGAAGCCGCAGATAATCCGCAGCGTATTGCTGTTTCTTTTCGGCAAAGGTTGGCTTCTCAACAGCCATTTGATAAAACTTCAAGGCATCCTTGCTGCGATTCTGCTTCTCCCGCAAATGGCCGGAGAGAGAACAGACCTCCCCCATCGCCGCATCTGCCGCATACATCTTGCGCAGGTACTTGAGCAGCCGCTGGGCGGATTTGAGATCATTATCCGCCAGATAGGTCTGGGCGCGATGAATATAGAGATCCAGCTGCTCCTTATCGGTCAGCCCAAGGGCCATCGCCCGGTAATAGATCAGGCCGGCCTGCCGGTATAGCCCCATCTCCTCCAGGGCACGACCGGTCAGAAAGAGCAGGGTCGCCCGCCCGTAGAGCTCCACATAGGGATATTCGCCCTTGTATATCTCATAGACTGCTGCAAATTTTTTATCCTGAAAAAGCTCTTCCATGCGCAGGGCCAGGATCTGCCCCATGATATCCACGATCTCCTTCTTCTCCGCCGGCACTGTTTCGTAACGGAGGTAGGCCTTGCCCATGGCATAGGCCTGATCGTACTCTTTTCTCTGCCAGTATCGCCGCACCAGCTCAAAGCGGGCATCCTGACTGGTGGGGTCTTGATACTGCAGGTCAAGAACGTCCTGAAAAGGTTTGTCGCCTTCAGGGGAAACAAGCTTCTTCCTTTTGGTCAACCGGCTTCGTCTCAGGGGTTGCTGATGCCTCCTGGGCCAAGCGCAGCCTGCTCAGAACCGCAGGTCTGCCATCCTTTTCGCCTTCCTCAACAATCTGTTGATAAAATCGCTTGGCCATTTGCCGGTAGCCATCGGCCAGATAGCTTTCTGCCAGTTCATACAAGGTGTCGGGTCGTGAGGCGCTGTCCCCGGATATGTTCAGATACTGCAGCAGATCTTTACGGCCCTCCTGGGAATTACCCACCCGCAGATTGGCAATTCCTTTATTATGCAGCAATTCCGGATCATCCTCATAAAATAAAGGTCTCGTCTTGAGAATTTTCAGATAAACGGCAAGGGCCTCATGATATTTTCCCCTGGCAAAATCAATATGGGCCAGGCCTGCCTGGCCGCGCAATCTATCAACCTCATCACCGACTTGCCCGAGTTCCCGGTAAGTTTCGGCCGCCTCCGCCAGACGCCCGATCTTGAGCAGGATGCGAGCCTTCATGTACAGGGCCGCATTGGCCCGCGGCGAATCAGCAAAACGATTGATAAAAAGGCCGAAATAGGTAAGGGCTTCACGATAGTAGCGCATCTGAAAATAGGCGTCAGCCACCCCATAATAGGCATCTGACAGATGGGCTGACTGCGGATAATCAATGGTAAAGGAACGAAACAGCTCCTGAACTTTCTGCCAGTCAGCAGCAGGACGATCCAGGGAAAGCTCCCGCTCGAGATTTACCGCCTTCCATAAAGCCTCCTCCGCTCGGGGCGAATCGGGATACTGCCGGTAATACTGTAAAAAACAATCAGCCGCATCACGATCCTTGCCGGCCTGAAAATCCTTGCTGGCCTTCTGCCATAGATTATCCTCCCGCAGCTGCAACTGCTCCTGCAGGATCTCCTCCTCACTTTTATCGGCAGCCCGCGCCACATTGGAAAAAAGAAGAACAAAAACAACCAAGGGCCAGCAGCAGGGACAGGAGAACAAAAAAAGAAAAAGCAGAGGGCTTTCTCCCCGGGCAAGGAGCAGGATGATTAATCTTCTTTTTCAATTCCATACCGTTTCATCTTTTCCAGCAAGGTGGTCCGGTTAACATTGAGCAGTTTGGCTGCCCGGTTTTTCACCCAGCCTGTCTGCTCCATGGCCTGGACAATCAAACGTTTTTCAAATTCAGCCACCTGCTCACTCAGACAGAAGCCCTGCCGGGGGATCTCACCGCTATGTTCAACCCGGCGCTCCGGTTTGAGAAGCCGTGAGGGTAAATCCTCACAATCAATGAACTCTCCATGGCTGAGAAGAACCATCCTTTCCACGACATTTTCCAGTTCACGCACATTACCCGGCCAGGGATAATGGAACAGATGGGCCATGGCCTCCCGGGATATGCCCGTGATCGCCTTTTTCTTGGATCTGTTGAATTTCTCGATAAAGTAGTCCACCAGCAAGGGGATATCGGAAACCCTGTCGCGCAGGCAGGGCACCTTGATGGGAATGACCGTCAACCGGTAATAGAGATCCTCCCGGAAGCGGCCTTTGGCAACCTCTTCTTCAAGCTCCTTGTTGGTGGCCGCGATGACCCGGAAATCGGATATGATGGTTTTGGTGCCGCCGATCCGCTCAAACTGCTTTTCCTGCAGTACCCGCAGCAGTTTCACCTGCAGCATGGGACTCATCTCCGCCACCTCATCAAGAAAAACCGTCCCTCCGTCAGCCAGCTCAAAACGGCCCAGGCGGGTGCGGATGGCATGGGTAAAAGCTCCTTTCTCATGCCCGAACAGCTCACTTTCCAGCAACTCTCCGGGGATTGCCCCGCAATTTACCGGAACAAAGGGGCCGTTTTTTCTCTCACTGCCATAATGAAGGGCCTGGGCAATAAGTTCTTTTCCCGTACCGCTCTCCCCCTGGATGAGTACCGTGGTATTGGTGTTGCGCACCCTTTCTATGATATCAAAAACATCGAGCAGAATCTTGCTCTGTCCGATAATACGTGGATAAAAGGAGGATATGGGGGTTTCCTTTGAGTTATTTTCTTCGGGAAGAGGTTCGTCCAAGGGGTACTCGCTTGTTGAATAGATTATATTTGAAATAAATTTTCAATTATTACGTACTTTTGGTATACAATATACAGGAAAAAGGTGTCAATTTTTTTTAAAAACAGTTTAAAGTAATTCAACTTTTACTTTTTTGGCAAGAACTCGAACATGTTAGAAACTCTTAACGAATCCCTTTCCCCTCATGATCATCCCGTGCTGGTGGAAATCGTCAAAGTAACGAAAATTTATCCCCCCGATGTCGTGGCCCTGAGAAACGTATCCCTCCGTGCTGAAAAGGGAGAACTGATATTTCTCACCGGCCCCAGCGGGGCAGGCAAAACCACCCTGCTCAAGCTTCTCTGCCGGCAGGAAATCCCCACCAAGGGTCTGATCGAGATAGACGGCAACGATTTAAACACCCTGTCGGACAACGCCATCCAGAAACTGCGGCAGCGCATCGGCGTTGCCTACCAGGATTTCAAACTCCTGCCCCGGCTGTCGGTTTTTCAGAACATCGCCATGCCGATGGAGGTCCAATTCAAAAGTCCGAAGGAGATACGCCATCGCGTCACCGAACTGCTGGCCAAACTGGGTCTCAGCGCAAAACTGAACAAGCCGGCCGGCAAACTTTCCCGGGGTGAACAACAGCGGATCGCCATTGCCAGGGCCGCAGCCAACTCTCCGCTGCTGCTGCTGGCCGACGAACCAACGGGCAATCTGGATGCAGGCACGACCGGCCTGGTTATGGATCTTTTTCGGGAACTCAATGAAAACGGATCAACCATTATCATCGCCACCCATGATGAATCAATCTATCAAGGAACCAACCACCGGAAATTCGAGCTGCAGCAAGGGGAATTATTCTAAGCCGTTGCAAAAAAACTGTAACACCCACCGTGATCGGCCCTAAGGAGAGGTAACGAAATAGCCGGAAACATCATGGTTATTTCGTAACGTCCCCCTCAACCACCGGTGATGCTGACTCAAGACGGCTCACATTTCGAGGCATACCATGCGATTTTTTTTATTTATCTTCACCCAGACCCTGCGGAACATCTGTCACTCCTGGGGCGTGCAGCTCATGACCCTGCTGACCGTCACCCTCTCCGTGCTGATCTTCTCGTTTTTTTACCTGATCTACACCAATATGCTGCAGGCGGGTGAAAAAATCGGGGAAGAACTGCGACTCACCGTTTATCTGGATTCACAATTAAGCCCGGCGGGGCAGGATGAATTCGTGAAAAAAGTCAACAGTTTCGGCAAAGTGGAAAAGATCATCTTCATCACCCCGGAGCAGGCCTTTCAACGGCTGACCAAACAGCTCGGCAGCGACAGCGATGTCCTGGCCGACCTCAGCCCCGCCTTTCTTCCCTACTCGGCAGAAATCTATCCCCATAAGGACCTCCGCAATCTCAGCAGGATCAAGGAGTTTTCCGATTACCTGAAAAATCTGCCGGGTACGCAGAAAGTCCAGTATGGCCAGGCCTGGGTGGAACGGTTCGGACATTTTATCAAGCTGCTGCGCTTTATCGTCATCATCAGCGGCACCCTGCTCATTCTCACCACCATGTTCATGGTCTCCTATACCCTGCGGCTGACCCTTTACGCCCGCCAGGATGAACTGAAGGTCCTCAGATATCTGGGTGCCACCAACAGTTACATAAAAGGTCCGGTACTGATTGAGGGCTTTGCCCTTGGCCTCTTCGGCTCGGGCCTTGGTCTTGCCGCCCTCTTCTTTCTCTTTCAATGGATCAAGAATCACTTCAGCAGTGCCGGGCTTCCTGAGTCTGTTCGAGTTACGTTTCCTGCCCATGACCAACAGCGCCATTATTCTGCTGGGCAGCGTCATGCTCTGCACGCTGGGCAGTCTGCTTTCCATCCGCAGACTCCTGAAAAAATAGGGCCGGCCGCAAAGATTATGAAAACCAGCAACAATCCTCTCTTCATTATCTGTCATGCCCTGATCTTTCTGGCCGTTTTTCTTTCCCCCGGCCTGCAGGTCAGCGCCGCAGACCTTAAAGAAATCAAAAAGCTCGATGAAGAGGTGCTCCAGCACAAGAAAAAAATGGAAAAGGTGCAGACCGGCATCGCTTCCCATCAGGCAAAAGTTGCCGCAGCCAAGGAAAGAGAAACGCTGCTGCTGGACGAACTTGACAAAATCAATCAGCAGATCAGCGCCGAGGGCGAGAAACTCCTTGCCCTGCAGGAGGAAATGGCCCGACAGAACGAAATGACCCTTACCAAGCAAAAAGAAATGGAAAAGGTGGCACAGGAAAAGGATACGCTTGGGCTGCACATGGAAAACAGACTCCGCGCCTATTACCGGATGGGTGATATCGGCGTCATGAATGCCATCTTTTCATCATCTTCTCTGGCCGACCTGCTGTCATTCAGGGACGATTTTGTGCTGATGCTCAAGTATGACCAGCAGCTGATCAATGATTTCAAAAACAAAATGCATGAGCTGGAGGAGGCGAAAAAGGCCCATGATGAGGAAAAAATCCGCCTTTCCCAGGCTGCCGCAGAGGTGATGCAGCAGCAGGAAATACTCAGCCAAACCCAGCAGGAGCAACAGGAACTGCTTGAACGGGTGAAAACGGAAAGGCAACTCTACCAGCAGGCGCTCAAGGAACTGGAAGATGCGGCCCAACAGCTTACCGCAACCCTGACCGAACTGGAAGAGAAGGCGACCGAGGCCAAGATTGAGAGAGAGCAGCAACTCATCAGGGATTACCCGCTCAAACCCTTTAAAAAGAGAAAACCGGCCTCGACCCGCGGCTTTGCCAGTGAAAAGGGGAAGCTGCCCCTGCCTGTTGCCGGCGCCATCATGCAGCAATTCGGCACGCACACGGATGAAACCTCTGGGGTGAGCACCTTTGCCAATGGAATTAATATTGAATCTGCCCCGGGAAGTGATATTATAGCTGTTTATGACGGCAAAGTCGTCTATGCCGGCACATTGCGCGGTTACGGCAATCTCATTATACTGGACCACGGCAACCACTACTATTCACTGGTAAGCGGGGTGGGAGAAATTCTGAAGAAAGTCGGTGACATGGTAAAACAGCATGAAAAAATCGGCGTTGCCAGTCTCCACACCGGCTTGCTGCAGGAAGGTCTGCATTTTGAAATCCGGCATAATACCGAGGCACAGAACCCCCTTGAGTGGCTGGAATCATCGCAAGTGTCATTCAAAAAATGACAACTTGCTGCAATCTTAGTACTTCTATCATTATTTTTGCCATGTTTGACATTGTCTGAAAGGTGCCAACGTGCTAAATTAAAGAATTATGCCTGACCCCGATGCTTCTATTAAAATTTTAATTTCCCATATCGGAAAACCCATGAAAAAACACAGCCCCGTCGTCAAAAAGATCCTTGTCATCGTGCTCATCTGTCTCCCTGTTTTCACTCTCCTTTTCTGGGAGCGAAATTCCTGGGTGGAGGCAAAGACCGAGGACATCTACAAAAACCTCGAAACTTTCTCCAACGTCTTAAGTCTGGTGGAAAAAAATTACGTCGAAGAGATTGATGCCAACAAGGTTATGGAAGGAGCAATCAAAGGGATGCTCGCCAGCCTTGATCCCCACTCCTCCTATATGAAACCTGATGATTTCCAGGAACTGAAAATTGAAACCAAGGGCAGTTTTTCCGGTATCGGCATTGAAATAACCATGAAGGACGGGGTGCTCACCGTTGTTTCACCCATAGAGGGAACTCCAGCCTTTGAAAAGGGTGTGCAGTCAGGGGATAAAATACTGAAAATCGACGGCGAATCCACCCAGGATCTGAGTCTGATGGAGGCGGTAAAGAAACTTCGTGGTCCCCAGGGCTCGGAAGTGACCATCTCAATTTTCCGGGAAGGGCTGACCGAACTCAAAGACATCACCATTGTCCGCAATGTCATTCCTCTTATCAGCGTCACCTCGAAAGTGCTTGATCCCGGCTACGGTTATATCCGCATTCGCAGCTTCCAGTCCAATACCACCAAAGAGTTCAAGGAGGCACTTGAGACCGAGCAGAAGGAAAAACCGTTGAACGGCCTGATCATTGATCTGCGCAACAACCCCGGCGGACTTCTCGACCAGGCTGTCAAAATTTCCGATATCTTTATAGACAACGGCATGATCGTCTCCACCAAGGGCCGTCTCAAAGAGCAGAACATGGAATTCAAGGCCCATGACAACGGCGAAAAATATACCTTCCCCATCATTGTCCTGGTTAATGAAGGCAGCGCCAGTGCCTCGGAGATTGTCGCCGGCGCCCTGCAGGATCATAAACGGGCGCTGATCCTCGGCGCCCAGACATTCGGCAAGGGATCTGTCCAGACCATCATCCCCATGGATAACGGGGCAGGACTGAGACTGACCACGGCACGCTACTATACGCCCAATGACAGGTCAATCCAGGCCACGGGTATCACCCCGGACATTGTCGTTCCCACCGAACTCGCCGAACCGCAGCAGGACGTTAAAGACGGGAAGGACGGCAAGGACAAGAAAAAAATAAACTTCCTCCGGGAAAAAGACCTGAAACACCACATTACAAACGGCAATGGCAACGAGGAAACATATCAGAAGGAGGAGGAAACCGCCCCGCCGCAGCAGGATGACACAGGAGCAACCCCGGAGGAACCGAAAAAGCCGGATGATATTGCCAGTGACAACCAGCTCAATCAGGCCCTGATACTGCTCAAGGGACTGGCGGTCTTCGGCAAGCTTGATATTGCCCGCTGATCATTCCGGCAACGGCTGACAGCCCGTAACCGAGATCTTTTGATCAAGGGCAAGGATGGCAAAAAAATATCGGGGGAAATCATCCAGATTCTCCCCGATATTTTTTTTGGCATGACGCAGGAAACTTGGCAGGAAGTGCCATGCAGGCCGGTCAGCGGGATAAGTCCTTTACTTTCTTGACCATCTCATAATAATCCCGGCCGTGCACATCATTAATCACCACGGCCGGGAATCTTTCCACGGTAAACTTGAACAACGCCTCCGGCCCGGCATCGGCAAAGGCCACAACCTCGGCCGCAACAATACATTTTGACAATAAGGCGCCGGCACCGCCGAATGCAGCCAGGTAAACAGCCTTATGGCGCACCATGGCCTCGCGGACAGTCTGGGACCGGGAGCCCTTACCCATGGTGGCCATGAGCCCCAGCTCAAGCAGTCGCGGGGTATAGACATCCATCCGGTAGCTTGTCGTCGGACCCGCGGCGCCAATGACCTGGCCGGGGCGGGCCGGGCTTGGCCCGACATAGTAAAGAAGCTGTCCGGCCAGATCAACAGGCAGGCCGGCACCCTCGTCAAGCAAAGCCATCATCCGCCGGTGGGTCTGATCCCGGCCGGTAAAAAGCGTCCCGGTAAGGCTGATCAGATCCCCGGCCTGCAGCGATTCCACCACTCCTGCGGCAAAGGGAATTTTCACTTCCTGCAGTTGATCCATCATGGCAGGGGTATTACGCGGTTGCGGCATCAGAGCACGATCTCCTTATGGCGATGGGCATGGCACTGAATATTGACAGCCACCGGTAAACTGGCGATGTGGGAAGGAAACAGGTCAATATGAACCGCCAGGGCGGTATTGTTGCCGCCCAGCCCCTGCACACCCTGGCCCTGTTCATTGATTCTCGCTAAAATCTCCGCCTCCAGGGCGGCGACATCCGGACGGGGATGAGGCTCACCCAGAGGCCGGAGAAGAGCTTTTTTCGCCAGCAGGGCAGCCTTTTCAAAGGTTCCCCCCATGCCGACGCCGACCAGCAGGGGCGGACAGGGATTGGGCCCGGCATTGACCACCTGGCGGACGACAAAATCCTTCATGCCGCTGATCCCGGCAGATGGGGCCAGCATGGTGAGGCCGCTCATATTTTCACTGCCGCAGCCCTTGGGCAGCACGCTTATCTTTATCTGCTCACCCGGCACAAGTTCGATATGGATGACCGCCGGGGTATTGGTACCGGTATTCACCCGGGTGATGGGATCACACACCGATTTCCGCAGATAGCCCTCCTGGTAGCCGGCCTGGATCCCCAACTGGACAGCCGTCGCCGAGATCACCGTTGACATGCACGTCCTGGCCCAGCTCAATAAAAACGACAGCCACCCCGGTATCCTGGCAGACAGGAATCTTCTCCCGGCCGGCAATATCGGCATTGACCAGCAACAGGTCAAGAATATTTTTGGCCAGACCGGACGACTCCCGGTCTCTGGCCTGCGCCAAGCCGTCAAGGATATCCGGCTCGAGACGGACACCTGCCTCCATGGTAATTTTTTTTACTGCCTCGGTGATCAGCGCAGCCGCAATTTCACGCATAGTAATTCCTGTAACTGATTTCCCTGCTGATTGTGTGATAAGCGTTTGCTGGAATGAATGCCGCGCCGGATGGTTCCGTCAACTTTTCAGTCTCCGGTTGCGGAGCGCCAGACTCTGCTGTTTGAAGTTGTACTGGATCAGCTTTTCCTGATCATCCTCCATGATAAGGACAAACTCGGCCCCCACCTTATAGAAAATTTCCCCCTCTTTCGGCGGCAGAGGGTTACATGAAATAACCTTGCCGAAGCAATACACATAAGTATAGGAGGGCAGCAGAGCGATATGGAATTCAAGGATATCATCCACGGCAACCCGGCGCTCAGTATTAAATGACAGCCCGCGGCCGCTCAGATTCAGATCATGCAGTGAAAGCTCGTCAAAAATCGTTTTGCTGGCAATGGTTTTTTTGAGAATAACATTGACTTTTGTATCAAGGTGGGCAAGAAAATCCCCCAGATCCGTATCCCGCTCCTTGATGCGGGCCAGAGCGCTTTGGGCGCCGATGAACATCTGGATATCCGAAAGCCCCTGCTGGTTATAAGGAGGAATGCCCTCCTCGAAGTCCTTTGAGGATCGTCGCAAACCTGTCCTGGGAAACAGGCTGGAAATAAAAGAGATTGCGGCCGGTTACCCGGACAGCCTGCCGCCTGTCATGATCCTCGAAATTATTATCTGCCATTTATTCTGTTCCTAAGGTTCAGGTGTTCCTTGATTGATCTGTTCCTGATCCAACTCGATGCCGGACACCACAACCCGGGGATTCGCCGGCCCGATCTGAAACTCTACCCGACAGTTTGCCCCCAACGCCGCCGGCCAGACCAATAACTGTGGCTCAATCGATATTCGCTTGCGTCTGCTCATCCCTCTTCAGTAAAAAGCTTGTCCACATCAAGCTGCATGGTAAAACTATGTTTGGCATCGGGATAGCTGCCGGCTCTCACCTCATCCCGGAAGGCGGACACGGCATCCTTGATCTGCGGGGCCAGGTTGGCATAACCCTTGACAAAGCTCGGCACAAATTTATCGAACATACCGAGCAGATCATGGGTTACCAGCACCTGGCCGTCACAACCGGCGCCGGCGCCGATGCCGATGGTGGGGATTGACACGCTTTCCGTGATCGCTTGCGCCAGCCGGTCGGGGATACATTCCATGACAATGGCGAACACGCCGGCCTCTTCCAGGGCCTTGGCATCAGCCAGCAGCTTGCGGGCCGAGTCCGTATCCTTGCCCTGCACCTTATAGCCGCCAAGATTGGCGGCGGTCTGCGGCGTCAGCCCGATATGGCCCATCACCGCCATGCCGGCGGCGACTATGGCCTGCACGGCACCGCACACCTCCTTTCCTCCCTCAAGCTTGACCGCGTCGCTGCCGGCCTCCTTGTAGAAACGGCCGGCATTTCTCACGGCATCCTCAATGCTGATCTGATAGGAGAGAAAGGGCATGTCTGCCACCACAAAGGCAGAGGTGCCGCGGCGGACGGCCCGGGCATGATGGAGCATCTCCTCCATGGTGACCGGCACGGTGGATTCATAACCTAAGAGCACGTTGCCCAGCGAATCGCCCACCAGGAGCATGTCGATGCCGGCGGCATCGAGCAGACGGGCAAAACTTGCATCATAGGCGGTAAGCACGGTCAGCTTTTCCCCGCCCTTGCGTTTTATGATATCCGGGATGGTTAATTTCTTCATGGCTCCTCGTTGTCCTTAAGTAAACTGAAGGGAAACACTAAGTTTTATATTAGCGCAACGTTAACGGGACAACAAAGAAAAATAATAAAAAGTTTTAACCGGCAGCACCGACTTACTTCAAAGAACCGGTGAACTCGCTGATATCTCTCTGCCGGCAATACTCTCTTGTCCGGCCGAAATGTTCATAGGCCGCCAGGGTGGCCATCCTGCCCCGGGGGGTGCGCATCAGAAAACCGGACTGGATCAAAAAAGGTTCATAGACATCTTCCAGGGTGTTCTTTTCCTCACAGACAGCGGTGGCCATGGTATCAAGGCCAACCGGACCGCCCTGGAACTTGTCGATCATGGTCAGCAGAATGCGCCGGTCCATTTCATCAAGCCCCTCTTTGTCCACGGAGAGCATGGTCAAGGCGGCATCGGCAACTTCGACAGTGATATGGCCATCAGCCTTTACCTGGGCAAAGTCGCGCACCCTCTTCAGCAGACGGTTGGCAATACGGGGCGTGCCCCGTGACCGCCGCCCCATTTCCAACGCACCTGCGTCATCAATGGGGATGCCGAGCAGCGCGGCAGATCTCTTGATAATGGCCACAAGCTCTTCAGGTGAGTAAAAATCAAGACGAAGAACCACCCCGAAACGATCACGCAAGGGCGGGGTCAGCAGACCGGTCCTGGTGGTGGCCCCGACCAGGGTGAAAGGCGGAAGATCCATTTTTACTGTTTTTGCCCCCGGTCCCTGGCCGATGAGCAGATCAAGCTGAAAATCCTCCATGGCCGGATAAAGAATCTCCTCGACCACATGATTCAAGCGATGAATCTCATCGATAAAAAGAACATCCCCCTCATGCAGGCTGGTGAGAATGGCGGCCAGATCACCCGGTCTTTCAATCACCGGACCGGAAGTCACCTTGATATTTGCGCCCATCTCATTGGCGATGATGTAGGCCAGGGTGGTCTTACCAAGACCGGGAAAACCGTGAAAAAGAACGTGATCCAGGGCCTCGCCGCGGGCCTGCGCCGCCCTGAGACTGATCTCCAGGTTCGCCTTGACCTGTTCCTGGCCGATGTACTGGGCCAATTTTTTGGGACGGAGGCCTCTCTCCTCCAGTTCTTCCTGGGGGGCGACGGTTACGGTACTGACTATTCTTTCCTCGTAATTCACGCCAGCAACCTCAATGCCTGTCTGACAATTTTTTCCAGGGTAAGGGCAACGGGATCATCAACGTCTGCCACCACCTTGCGCACTGCATCCTCAGCATTGTTTTGGGGATAGCCGAGATTCACCAGGGCTGAAACCGTATCAAGCCAGAGTTCATCCTGCCGGGTTGCCACCGCCCCACGACGGGGCTCCGGAAAGTCGGGAACCCACTGCACCTTGTCCTTCAGCTCCAGACAAAGACGTTCCGCTGTTTTTTTCCCAACCCCCGACAGCTGGACAAGCCGGGCAATGGATTCATTGCGGATGGCTGCCGAAAGTTCAGCCGTGGAGATGCCGGAAAGGATGGTCAGGGCCAGCCTGGGACCTATGCCGGAAACGCTGATCAACAGATGAAAAATCGCCTTTTCAGCTTCATCGGCAAAACCATAGAGCAGCAAGGCATCTTCCCGTACATGGGTATAAACATGGATCAGCACCTGATGGCCGGTTTCCGGCAGGGCGTTGAGGCAACCGGCGGTGGCAAAGACCTCGTAGCCAACCCCGCCTGCCATGACAATCAGCCTGTCATCCGACTTATAAAAAAGCTCACCCCTGATACAGGCAATCATGATTTCGTCCTGTCCGCCGCCCGGGATACGGCAAGATGGTTGGCGCAGCACATGGCGACCGCCAGGGCATCGGCGGCATCTGGACTTGGAGTGGCTGATAATTTCAACAAGGCTCTGACCGCCTGTTGCATCTGGTCCTTGCCGGCCTGGCCGTAGCCGACCACCGCCTGCTTCACAACCTTGGGGGAAAATTCCTGCAGGGGAAGAGAAAACTGGCTTGCCGCAAGAAGAAGAACTCCTCGTACCTGACCAAGTTTGAGGGCGGAACTGGGATTTTTGGCCACAAAGACCTGTTCAATGGCGGCATGGTGCGGGTCATGCTTGCCGATGACTGCGCAGATCCCCTGGTAAATTTCCTTAAGCCTTTCCGCCATGGCAAGGGTCGGCGTGGATTTGACCACCCCGCAGGCAATAAAATTCAGGTCAAAGCCATGCTGTTCCACGATGCCGAAACCGGTGGCCCGCGATCCGGGATCAATACCCAGGATACGAATTGTTTTCAGCACTTAGGAAATTTTCTCCATGATTTCATCAGGAATATCAAAGTTTGCATGGACGTTCTGCACATCATCGCAGTCTTCCAGGGTTTCCATGAGTTTCACCAGCCGCTTGGCAATACTTGCATCATTGATTTCAACCACATTCTGGGGAATCATGGAAAGGGAGGCATCTAAGAAGACAATTCCCTGCGACTCCAACCGTTCCCGCACCGCAGCAAATTCTTCAGGTGCACACCCACTGTGGGGCCGAGGCTTGACGAGCCATCAGCCAGGGGCGCTGAAACACTCGATAGGGCGTGGGCTCCCAGAAGGTGTGCGCCAGGGGCCGGCCCTCCTTTCGCAGGTAGCGTTTCTGGGCTTCCACTTTCGGGCATCCAGGTGGTAGGTTGCCAACCCTCCGGGCATGCGGCTCATGGAAAGGCCCCAGCCCTCAACGGAGATCAGGACGAGATTGGCCACGGAGGGGAATTCTTCCAGCAGGGAGGCCAGCCGGATCTCGGCGCCAGGAATATCCTCGGTGCCGATCGCCCCCTCCTGCCACCACCGGGCAGCGGTGCGTCCTACCCGCTCGATTTCCGACAGCACGCACCTCTCGCGAGACGCTCAGCTCCAGGCATCTCTCCATCACCGCCACCATCTCGGGCAGGGCCGCGACCAGCCGTTTGCCGCAGATGCCGTCCAGTGTCGCCCAGATCCTGCGCAGAGCGAACAGCACATCAGCGCGCCGTCGACGCGCGGACGGGCACGCCGCTTCCGCGGCGGCCTGTCGCGCGGCACCGGTCCGGCGCGCAGCAGCCTGCCCGCGTGGTCGCGGCTGTAGCCCGTGATCGAGCACAGCGTGTCCAAGATCTCGCCCTTCTCTCCCTTTGCCCGCCCGCCGGTACTCACCCGCGAGCCGGCGCGTCACCGCATGCCTCTCGGCCATCGTCAAAGGCACCCTCGTCGCGCTCCCTCACGGTCGATTGACCCGACGGGATCGACGCTACGCGTTCGACGACATCCTTACGTGAGGCAACGAATCGATTTGGACGACATTTCTGGTGAGGCAACTC
>CAVSQR010000041.1:0-3927 GCA_963729825.1 uncultured delta proteobacterium
GA
Organism: uncultured delta proteobacterium; assembly: GCA_963729825.1. Classification (GTDB taxonomy): domain Bacteria; phylum Desulfobacterota; class Desulfobulbia; order Desulfobulbales; family SURF-16; genus SURF-16. Next base: position 3 of record CAVSQR010000041.1, read on the forward strand.
CTTTGCGCAGTGCGGCGCCGGTGCCGGTCCTGCTCGGCCAGCCGAAAATAAAACTCTTTTCCGGCATCGGCGGTGCGGAGATGCAGGCGGGCCGGCAGCTGCGGGATCACTTTGCCGAACAGGTCATCTCCCAGGTCGATTTCGTCGCCGTCGTCCATGCCATGGCCAGGGAGTGTGATCTGCTGCTCGAAGTCGGGCCGGCCAAGGTCCTGAGCGGTCTCGCCCGGGCAATCACCGGCGACCGGGGTCCGCTCTGCCTGCCGGTTGAATCGAGGCCTGGCCGGGATGGCGATCTGCATCTCTGCCTTGCCCATTTATTTGTCCAGGGGGGCCGAAATTAACTGGCAGGCCCTGTACGAGGACCGTCTCGTCCGGCCTTTTGTCCCTGCTTCAGCCCGCGCCTTTATTGTTAATCCGTGTGAAAGGCCATTCAAGACTGCCCGGCCCGCCACCTTGAAAAACGTGCTGCCAGGGCAACACCGTGCCATGCGGCCCTCTGCGGGGGCCACCGGCCTTGCCCCGCGGGTCCTCGCGGAATATCTCGTCCGCCGCGGTCCCTTTCTGAGCGCCATGATCAAGGCGGATATGGAGAATCTGCCCGCAAGCCTGCAGCCGCTGGAGGCGGTGGTCAGCGCCTTTCCCGCGCTGCAGGCGCCGCAAGCCGTTAAAGGGGATGGCCCCGGCAGCCGGGGTGGAAAAAGTTCACGACATGGGGGACGTCGGCCGATTACCGTATCTGCTGCTGGGCCTTGTCGAAAAAATGACGGGATTCCCCAACAGATACGCTCTCTTGCAGCTTCGCCTGCTTGATGACCTGGACCTCGATTCCATCAAATCAGCCGGGCTGCTGGCCGAGGCAGCCATGCAGCTTGGCGTGGCCCGGGGATCTCGATACCTCCCAATACGCCAATGCGCCGCTGGCGGAGGTGATTGACACCCTGCGCCGCTTGACGGCAGGCCAGCGCCAAGATGCACAACCTGCGCCAGAAAAAGAGACGGCGGCCGAGGGACATTTTTGCATTGATTGCAAAACGCACCGGTTTCCCAAGGGAGAGCCTGTCAGCCGGCATGCGGCTGCTGGACGACTTAAATCTCGATTCGATCAAGGCGGCCGAGCTGCTGGCCGAAGCCGCTAAAGGTTTCGAGGTGGCTGGCGATATCGATGTCAGCCAGTATGCCAACAGTACGGTGGCGGAGATTGCCGTAGCGTTTGACGGGTTCGTCGCTGCCAAAGGGCAGACTGCGGCGGCGGAGCCGGAAGTTGCAGCCAACGAGCCTGGCCGGCCTGGGTGCGCAATTTTGCTGTCGCTATGTGGAGGAAGCGCTCAAGCCAGCCGGGACCAGGCAGGCCGCCCGCGTCCGGCAAGGGGAAAAGGTGCTGATTCTCTGCCGGACCGAGGAAAGAGACCTGGCCGAAAGCCTGCGGGAGCATTTCGCCGGGCAGGGGGCCCTGGCAGATGTCCTGGGGTATGAGGAAGCGCTGCGGAATGAACAACTTGCCCAAAATGGCTATACCACCTTTATCGGCATCCAGCCGAAAACGGTTGGCGGAGCCGGTAATGTCAAAGAGAGTCTTTTTCTTGCCGTCGAACGGCTGCAAATTATTGCCGGTCTCGCCTGCCGGGCCCAGGCCAAAGGACCAGCCAACACGGTGGTCTTTATCCAATTCGGGGGAGGATTTTTGGCCAGGGACCCAAAGCGTGCGGGGTTGAACAATGCCCCGCAGCAGCCCTGGCGGCGAGCCTGCACCTGGAGCGGCCGGATCTCAGGGTGCGGGTGCTTGATTTTAATCCCGTGGTCGATGCCGCCCACGTTGCGCAAAAGGCAGCGGCGGAAATTGCCGCCGGGGAGCACTACGTTGCCAGCGGCTATGATAGGGGAGTTAATCAGGCGCGTGCCGCGGCTGACCCTGCAGGAGCCTCTTGAATACACCAGGCGCGCTATCTCGTGGTCGGTTGATGATGTCATTCTCGTCACGGGCGGCGCCAAGGGGATAACCGCGGCCTGCGCCCTGGCATTGGCGCGGCAGACCGGGGTGCGCATGGCTCTGGTGGGCAGTTCGCCCCATCCTGAGGCAGAAAACGGCGCGGCCCGGGGCCAGGAGATTGCCCAGACCCTTGCCCGCTTTCAGGAGGCGGGTCTCAGCGCCAACTATTATCAGTGTGATATTGTTGACCGGCAAGCGGTGCAAAGCATGGTGTGGCAGGTGCGGCAGGAACTGGGCGCCATCACCGGGGTCATGCACGGCAGCGCCCTCAATAAGCCGCGGGACCTGGCTACGGTGTCAACCAACGAGGCCTTTGACGAAATTTCCCCCAAGGTGCTCGGAGCGGTAAATCCTCTGCGCGGTTTTAGCAGACCAGCCACCCAGGCTGTTCATCAGCTTTTCTTCCATTATCGGCGTAAGCGGCATGGCGCGCAACGGCTGGTATGGCTTTTCCAACCAGGCCCTTGATCTGCTGATGCGGGGTTTTGCCGAGGAGCACCCGGCGACCGCGGTGCAGTCCATGGCCTTCAGCATCTCGGGATGAAATCGGCATGGGTGTGCGACTGGGCAGCATTGCCCATCTGGCCCAGCGGGGCATTGCCGCCATTCCCGTCCAGGAGGGGGTCCGCCGCTTCCTGCAGCTCGCCCTCCAGGACCCCGCGAGCAGCAGGTGGTCGTTGCCGCGCGGCTGGCCAATCTCGACACCATGCAATTGGCCCCTTACCCTCTGCCCCGGGCCGCCCGTTTTCTGGAACGGCTTCTTTCCTATACCCCGGATGTGGAGGTTGTCGTGCGCGCCCAGCTGAACCTGACGCAAGACGCCTATGTGCAGGACCACAATTGGCGGGGCACACTCCTTTTCCCCACTGTCTTTCGGCCTGGAGGCCATGGCCCAGGCCGTTGCCTGGGTTACCGGAGAAAGCGATTTCAGCTCCCTTCGCATGGAAAATATCCGTCTGGAGCGGCCCATACCGGTATGTCCTGAAAAAGGAATCGAGATCGAGATCCGGGCCGAGGTGCTGGAACGCCAACCAGGCGAGATCGGCAGGAGGGTGCTGGCCACTATCGGCACCGAGCAGACCGGTTTTGCCACACCCCATTTTTCCGCCACCTTTGCCCTGGAGGGGGAACGCCAGGCGCCGCTTGCGGAAATCGTGCTGCCGGAGCAGCCTCTCGATATCCACCCCAAGGAGGATCTGTACAACGGGAAACTGCTTTTCCAGGGGCCGCGTTTTCAGAGGCTCATCGGGATCTATGCCCTCGACGCAAAGCAATGCGTTTTCAAGACCAGGCCGACAGCCCTGCAGGATGACCAGGCCATGAAAGCAAATGAGGAGACGAGCCGGTTATGGCTTTTAGGCGACCCCTATTTCAGGGACTCCCTGCTGCATGCGGTGCAATTGCCCGTTTCGCAGCACATATGCCTGCCGCTTACCATAGAGAGTATCAAACGGTTTGCAGTGACCGGGCATGTGGATGAGCTGCTCACGGGAATCGTCCGCATTGAGGATCGCAGCGATAGGGAGGTGCATGCCGTGGTCACTGTTCTGGACGGCAAAGGCCGAATAGTGGAACGTCTCACCGGCTATGTCCTCAAGATCCTCGAATATCACGAAGACTACCCTCTGCCGGAAGAGTTGGCCAATCCAGGGCCGCGGGATGAAGATATCATCCGCCGGCAGTTGCGCAAACTTGCAGAGCAATGGCAGCTCGCATTGCCGGAAATAGCGCTTGTCCATGTGTCCGGCTTGCCAGGGCGAACAAAGAGAACGGCATGAGCTGGAACTCCCTGTCCTCCAGGAGGGCGGTTCGACAGTTGCAAAACGACACGGAGTGATTCCCGGGCAGGAGGTTGCCGTTTCCTGGCTTCCCTCCGGGAAACCCTGCCTTGAGAATGCCCCGGACAAAGGATGGGACATCTCTCTCTCCCATGATCAT
>CAVSQR010000042.1:0-23522 GCA_963729825.1 uncultured delta proteobacterium
TATTGATCGTTTGATGCTCTCCACGTCGTATTCATATCAACGGCATTGCAAAAATGCAAGGCAATTTTGCAATGACGTTGATATGAATGGGGGACGTACCACGTTTTCTGGTTCGCGAGTTCCGGGACCGGTAAGTCAATTCCAACAAAAAAAGCCGCAGATTTTTTCACCATCATCTCCTCTTCCCTGTTGAGCCGTTCTGCGCAGGAAACAGCTCGAATACGCTATGCGGTTTCAGGCCCGGCTCCTGCCGGTGGGAAACGTAAATAATCGCGGTATCACTCTCCTCGGCCATTTTATTGATCAATGCCGTCAGCATTGCCGCTGCGTTATCATCGAGCCCATTGCCCGGCTCGTCCAGAATCAGTACCGGGGGATGCTTTACCATGGCCCGTGCCACGAGCACCATCCGTTGGTGTACCTGCGAAAGGCTGATAAAAGGGGCATGGCGTTCATTTTCAAGATCCAGCAACCGAACCCATTTTCCTGCCAGTTCCGTCTGCGGGCCGCTCGCTTGCCGGTAAAGCCCGATGGAATCGACCATGCCGGAGATGATCATCTGTTCTACCGTGGTTCGTCGGTGAAACAGATCCAGCATGGAAGGGGTTAAGTAGCCGATCTTCTCCTTGATCTGCCAGACCGATTCTCCTGTCCCTTTTTTACGGCCAAAGAGAAAGAGGTCCTGGCCAAAGGCCTTGGGGTTGTCGCCGGTGATCATGGTCAGCATGGTTGTCTTGCCCGCACCATTGGGACCAACCAGTTCCCAGAACTCCCCTTTCCTGACTTCCCAGTTTATGTCCTTGAGAATCGGCCTGTCCTCATAACTGACAGACACATTTTCGAATTTGATGAGTGAATCCGGGATATCCGGATAAAGGCGGGATGGGGCGGGCAGCCTGCCATGCAGTTGAAAGCGCGGCCGTAGCTCATACTTCTCCAGATACTCCCGGATGGTTCCGCTAAAGACAACTCGATCGCCTTGGCAGGATAAGGCATGGGTGATAAAGGGCAATAAGTCCCTTGCGCGTTTTACTATCTGGATGATCATGAGTTGCCGGCTCAAATGCCGCAGTTCCTCTAGCAAGGCACAGGAGGAGGCTGCATCCAGGGCATCAAAGGGATTATCCAGCACCAGGAAGTCAGGATTGCCGGCAAGCAGATAGTTCAGCAGTGCTTTTTTCTGTTCCCCGCTGGAGAGGGAGCGGATACTTCGCTGTTGCTGTTCGGTAAGGTCAAACCTGTCATGTTTCCTTTCCTCTTCCATGAACCAGGTCAGGGTGATATTGGAAAACAGCTTTCCCTTTTTCCGCAGGATTTCAGGAAAATATGCCGGCGTATTGCCGTTAAGCAGATCCTGCATGAAGGACGATGACAGGGATGGATCCGTCCCGAAAACAGCAACATGTCGCATGTGGTGAGGTGAGCCTGGCGGGCTATTTCTTTTTTTTGGTCAGGGCGATCTCTGCCATCGCCTCCTTGAAGCAGTCCGGGCAATAGCCATGACTGATACCCAGGCCGGTCTTTCTGCTGATGAATTGATCCAGGGCCAGCCATTCCGTCATGCCGCCCGCATCCTCATGCAGCACCTTTTTACATTCACTGCACACCGGCAGAATTCTTTCGTAAATTTTGATTTTTCTTGCCAGCTCCTGCTGTTCGAGACAGTTGGCGATGCGCAGATTCAATTCATGGCAGTCACAGGGTTTGAGCAGATAATCCGCCGCGCCGAGGCGCAGGGCCTCAATGGCCGAGGCGACCTCCCCGTAACCGGTGAGGATGACCACGGCGACTTCCGGATCAATTTCCTTGGCCGCCCTCAGGACTTCCAGCCCATTGAGGCCTTCCATCATTAAATCGGTAATGATCAGATCAAAATAGTTCTCCCGCAGGACGGCAATACCCTCTTCGCCGTTTTCCGCCAGGGAAACTTCATACCCCTCCCCCTCCAGCTCCAGGCCAAGGCTGTTTAAAATCAGCTCTTCATCGTCAACTATGAGTATCTTTTTCTTCACGTAACCAGACCGGCGGCCAAAAAGCAGAACGAACTGCCACCTAACTGCCGATTTTCTTTTTCAGCAGATCGGCAAAAGTCCCCATGGATTTCTCTTTTTTCTCCCCACCCGTCTCCTTGAAACGATGGAATTCCTCCCGCATGTCATCATCCTGCGGCTTCTTCGCCTTTTTCCGGTCATCAGCCTTGACCTCTTCCTCGCTCTGCGGCAGGGAAAGGGAGATCCGTTTCTTCACCCGGTCAATGCTGTCAATGCGCACCTCCAGGCTCTGGCCCGGCTGGACAACCTCACGTGGGATGATTGATCCTGCGGCCGCCGCCAAGGGTGGAAATGTGCAGCAGGCCGTCAACGCCCGGGAGCCAGGGTGACAAAGGCGCCGAAGTCGACAAGTCGCGCCACCGTGCCGGTCGCGGTGGTGCCTTCCGCCAGACTGCAGGTATCCCATGGATCAGGCAGGGTTTCCCGCAGGCTGAAGGAGAAGCGGTCATGATCCCAGTCAAGGCTTTTGATCGCCACCTCGACATTCTGCCCTTCTTCCAGCACGGAATGAATATCCGCTACCCGGCCCCAGCCTATTTCAGAAATGGGAATCAACCCCTCAATGCCGCCGATATCGACAAAGGCGCCAAAATCACGGATCGAGGTGATGACACCCTTGACGGTCTGCCCGACCTGCAGGGTATCTTTCAGCTCCTCCTTTAACGCGGCACGCTGTTCCTCCAGGATTTTCCGGTGGGAGACAATGATGTTCCGGCCGTTATCCCGGAACTCGACAATCTTAAAGGCATACTGCTGGCCGATGTACTGCTCATTATCGGCAGTCTTGCGCAGGCCCATCTGGGAGAAGGGACAGAAAGCCCTGCCCCCGCCGATTTTCACCTCAAAACCGCCCTTGATCTCTTTCTGGATCGTCCCTTCCACCGGAATGCCGCTGTGAAAGGCCTCTTCCAGATGGGCCTTGACCGCCGCCCCACCTATCTTGGTGGTGAAGATCTTTTCATTGCGTTCAACCGCCAGGAAATAAACATCAATGGTGTCGCCTTCCTTGACCGTGGGGTTGCCCTCCTGATCAAGCAGTTCGGACATGGCCAGGGCCCCTTCACTTTTGCCGCCGAGATCAATGAAAACCCACTCCTTGGTGATCCGCACGATCTCGGCCCTGACCTTCTGCCCCGGTTCGATACGGTCCTGAGTGGCATCTTTTTCATTAAACATCTCGGCAAAGCTCATCTCTTCACTCTTGGTTTCTTCGCCGGCAGGAACATTTTCCTGCTCCAAATTCTCTTTGGTCATATCCATGGACTCCTTAGTTTCCTAAATTCATTTTTTCGCCAACCTCGACTTTTTCAACAGTGCGGGATGAGCTGTCAAAAATGGCAAAACTGGGTTGATTTTCTTTACCAAGCATATCGCCCGGGTTGATTAACAGAGTGTTGCCGATCTGTTCAACATTATAGCAATGATTATGGCCGCAACAGACCACATCAAAAATCCCCTGACTGGCAATGCCCCGGGCCAGCTGTGGATAATGATTGAATGCTATTTTTATGCCGCCGGCTTCGACTGCGCCCAGAATGCCATGATGGGTGATGCCGGGGAACCTGACGCCGCAGGCCTGGGAAATAAGATGCTGATCGCCGACGTTGTTGCCGTAAATCAGATGCACGGCCCCGGCAAAAGCTGCCAGCTCATCAAGCATAAAGGGGGAAATCAGATCGCCGCAGTGGATCAGCAGTTGGACATTAAAGGCGTTGCAATACTTGACGGCGGCCCGCAGATTGGCCACCTGGTCATGGGTATCGGAAATAATGGCAATTCTCATAATCTTTCTTCCGGATTCTTATAAAATATCCTGCAACACCTTGAGACAGCAGATATTTGCCTCTCTTGCTTTCAAAGATAAACGGAAATAATGTTCATCCAGCCCCTCAAATGATGCACAGTTGCGGATCATAATCCTTTGGTCGAGCATTTTCTCCCGCAACTCCTCAGCCAGGATTTTTCCCTTGAGATAACAGAGAATAAAATTGGCCGCACCAGGGATCACCCTGATATTATTTATTTTCTGCAACAAATCGACAAACAGGAACCGCTCGCGCTCAATGAACTGCCGGACCTCCTCCACATAAGGATCAGCGTGCTCAAGCAGATATTCTCCGGCAATCTGGGCCATTCGGTTCACGCCCCAGGGTTTGCGCTGCAGGCTCATCGCCTGCAGATTGGCAGCCCTTGCCACCAGAAACCCGAGACGCAGCCCTGGAATACCATAAATTTTGGAGGAGGAGAAGAGGACAAACAGGTTTGGCGGTAAATCATAGTGCAAAAGGGATTTCTCCCGGGTAAACGGCAGATAGGACTCATCCACCAGAAAAGAGGTGGCCGGATGACGGAGGATAAAATCATAAAGCTCCCCGGAAGGGGTCAAAGAGCCGGTGGGATTATTGGGATTGCAGATAAACACCAGTTCGCCGCCCTGAAACTCGCAGGCCAACCGGTCAAGATCAAGATGAAAATCCTGCTCAGGCGGCAGCATGAAGTCCACGGCCGGGACTTTCGCCCAGCTGCAGGCCAACCGGTAATCGGAATAAGTCGGATTGACGATAATAGCCCGGCTGCCGGCAAACAGGTGCGGCAGGGCGAAGATAAATTCGGTGGTCCCGTTGCCCACCAGCACCTCTTCTTCCTGCAGACCGAATTTATGGGCAAAGAGCCGGCGCAGGGTTTCGCTTTCCGTCTCCGGCAGAAAGGAAATCTCTTCCAGTCCCTGGGCAAGAACCTCCCGCAGACCGGGCACCATATCCAAGGGTGTGAGATTACTGCTCATGTCAATGAGATCCTTCACCTCACAGCCCAGAGCCTTGGCTGTTGCGAAGATATTTCCGCCGTGCACGCTCATCTCTTCTCCTGTTTTAAAAATATGCGCCGTGCCGTAAGCACCGCTTTTATCATCCCAGCCGCTGTTGCCACGCGGAAAAAAATCAAATTCATTTCAGGTAAAAGGGCAGCCCTGCCGCCATAAAGACCACCTGATCGCACCGGGCGCCGATGGTCTGGTTGCACCAGCCGGCCAGATCCCTGAACCGGCGGGCCAGGGCTGCTTCCGGTACGATGCCCAGACCCACCTCGTTTGCCACCAGAGCCACGGAAACGGGACACTCCCTGATCGCCTCGGCCAAATCGCCTACCCTGTCCAGAATACCCTCATCGGAAAAATTCTGCAGCAGCAGATTGGTCAGCCACAGGGTGAGACAGTCAACCAGAAAGACATCGGTGTGCTGCCACTGCTGGCGCAGAACATCGGCAATGGCCCGGGGTTCTTCAATGGTTTGCCAGTCGGCGCCCCTGTGTTGCCGATGCATTGCCACCCGGCGTTGCATTTCCTCGTCATCGCCGGCCACGGTGGTGGCAACATAGGTTCTTCTGGCAAAGCGCTGTGCTGCCCACTGCTCCGAAAAGCGGCTTTTGCCGCTCCGGCATCCGCCGACCACCAGTATCGTCTGTTTGCTGTCTTGGCTCATCACGGTTCTTCTTATCATGTTTTCTGGCGGACGGCCAGTGCCAGGAATCTCTCCTGCTCCCGGAAAACCAGCCTTTTTGCGACAAGATCATCGAGAAATTTTTCTATCTGCTGCCTGGTGAACGAGGGGAACATCCCGGCCAAGGCCTGGCAGATCATTGATCTCTTCACAGGCAAGATAGATCTGCCTGGATATCCCCCGCAGCCGGTGATGCAGCACCCTCTTGTCCGGCAGTTCCTGGCGGATAATGAGAAAATCGCCGCCGTCACGGTAGCAGAGAAGCAGTCTTTCCATTTTGTTCCGGCTGCGATGGTACTGCCGCCACCTTTTCACCTTGGCCTGCACCGGAGCCCAGAGTTTTCGCTGGCCGGCGCGATCGCCCCGAAAACCTTTGATCAGAAGCGTCAGCTCTGCGCCAATCCCGGCGGGAAAAAGCCGGGCCGCCTGGTGGTGCATGGTTCTGGCGCGGATCCCGTAATTTTTCGGCGCCTCATCCACCGGACTGCCATGGCCGAGAAAAAAGGCGGCCGTGGTCAGGGGATGAAAGGGAAAGGCAAAGTCAAGATTTACCAGGGTCTCACGAACCTCTTCGCTGCTGCTGCCGGGAAACTCGATAATCAGGTTGCCGTCCAGCACCACCCCGTTGGCCAGGGCATCCTTCATGACAGCCAGGTTGTCCATGACCGTCACCCCCTTGGCCATTTTTGCCAGCAGGGAGTTACTCATTGCCTCGATACCCACCTGGACGGAGGTCAGCCCGCCTCTCCGGCTGATTTCCATGGCTCTACCGCGATAATCGGCGCGTATCTCGGCAAAAAAACGGAAATCCAGGCCGGTATCAGCCATGGTTGCAAAAAAGGCGACAGCATCATGGGGCGGCAGGGCATTATCCGTAAAAACAAAATCAAGCACCTTATGCCGGCCGGCCAGGGCAAGCACCTCGGCAGCCATCTTGTCCGCCGGTTTGAAACGATAACCGCGCCACTGCAGATTCAGATTGCAGAAGGTGCATTTGCGCCACCAGCAACCCCTGGAGAACTCGACAGGGATCACCGGCATGAATGGCTCCCGCCCGAACTGGGCCTCCATTTCCCGGAAATAATCATCATAATCAGGACAGGGCAGCCCGGCAACGTCAAGCTGTTTGCTCCCGCCGCCCGTGCCTTGTCCGCCCGGCACCGGAACGCGGAAAATATTGTCCTCCAGGGATGGTGTCTGCCCTGCCAGATAGGCGCACAGGTTGAGCAGCGTCGCTTCCCCTTCCCCGCTGATCATGAAATCCACCGGAAAATTCTTCAGTAAGGCCGGGGCGAAATCACTATGGCAGGATGAGCCGCCCAAGACAATGCGCAGCCGGGGATGTTGTTTTTTCAGATAAGTGACTGCGGCAAGGGTGGCGAGCAACTGATTAAAACAGACGGAAAAACCGATCAGATCATATTGCTGCCAGTCGGTTGCGGCAGCCCACCCGGCGAGATGGGTTTCCAGCTGAGCGCAGGTGGCATCAAAATCAAGCGGGATACGGTTTTCCCCTTTGCCAGCTTCTTCCGCCACCACCCGGCGGGCGCGTAAGCGCTGCTCCAGGGAAGAGAATGGCGCTGTACAGAGCTTCACAGATCCAGACATTGCCGGAAATAAAATGATACAGCTCACTGCCGAGGACCCGGGCGACCCCGAGGTAGGGATGAAATGTCCGCACCTTGACCGCTGAATGCGCCTCAAGATAACTTTTTAATGCGCCGAGCTGGACGGAAGGGCGATTAAAAATAGCCCAGGGCATGGAGACGAGCGCCAGCCGGAACGGATTTGTGGAAGTCATTTACTGCTCAATAATTTCAGTACCTTCAGGCGGGGAAAAATGAAAATACTCCTGCGGCATGGGATTATTGACCACGGTGTTAAACAGCAGCAGATTGGTGACGCTGCCGAGATGATCGATGATCTCCAGGCGGTTTACCAGAAATGTGTCCATCATCAACCCAGACGTTCATGGTCTCGACCTGGGCGTGGGTCTTTTTGGGGATCAGCTTGATGGCCAGACTGCCCTGCTTCTCCTGCTCAGGCATAAGGGGCAAAACCTCAAAATCCTGCAGCAGATTGCCTTTGCCGGCAAAGAAGTTATAGGTGACATCCTCCTGCAGATATTCCTTGGCCGGGGTCACGATCATCTGATTTTCCGAGGCGAAATAGAGGGAAAACGTCTCGCCGTCACTGACCAGCACCTGCTTTTCCGGTGAGGTGTAATCCCAGCGCAGCAGCCCCGGTTTCTGGATCACCATGGAGCCGCTCCCTTTGCGTTGGCGATGCTCCATGGTACTTATCGTGGAGGTCTGCAGAAAGTCGGCCTTGAAGGACGTGGTCTTTTCATATGTTTCCTGAATCTTTTCGGCAATCTGCACCGGAGAGAAGGTGGCGCATTGCCCGATTGACGGGACCAATAGGCCGAAAAAAAAGTATATCACCGCAAAAAAAAGCTGTTTCATGTTAATTTCCTTCCACATCAACCTGGATCAGTTCCAGTTTCCTGCCGAAAATCCGCTGGGCCGTCATGCGGGCAGCATCCGTCACATCGGACACATAATAAGAATTTTCTCCCCCGGTTGCCAGTGACTTATCCACTTCCGGATGATTTTGCAAATACGTCTTCACCATTTCCGCCACCGCCGTTGAAGAGTCAATGACCTTCACCTGCCTGCCGATCCGGGGACTGATCAGATGCTTCAGCAGGGGATAATGGGTACATCCCAGCACCAGGGTATCAACCCCTTTATGTTTCAAGGGATGCAGATAGCGGCGGATAATCATCTTGGTCTCCCGCTTGTCGAGCCATCCCTCCTCCACCAGCGGCACCAGCAGAGGACACGGCTGGGAAAAGACCTTGGCCTCCGCGCCTGGCCTCTTTTATTTTTGCCTCATAGATATTGCTCTTGATGGTCGCCCTGGTGCCGATCACGCCGATCCGGTTGCTTAATGATACCGACAGCGCCTTTTCGATGGCCGGGGTAATCACCTCAAAAATCGGCACGGGAAATTCAGCTTGCAGAAGATCAGAGGCCACACTCGCTGCCGTGTTACAGGCGATGATGATTATCTTCGCGCCTTTGTTGAGCAGAAACTCGGTGTCCTGCCGGGCATATCTGCATATGGTCTCCGGCGCTTTTCGAACCATAGGGGGTGCGCGCCAGATCACCGAAATAGACCAGATTCTTTTCCGGCAAAAGCTGTTCAACCGCCTTTGCCACGGTCATGCCGCCAACACCTGAATCAAAAATACCAATCACTTATGTATTGCCTGACCTGATTTTTTGCAGCGAATAAAAAGGCACGCAGTTACGTGCCGACTGCGTGCCTTTTAACAAAAGAGAGATAGAAGAAGTAAAATAAATTCGTATATTATTTTGTTTTCTTGGTTGCCTTGCCTTTAGCGCTGCCTCTCAGTTTCCTTTCAGCAATGGCCTTTAAGAGATTCTCCGGCACCCCGCGTTCCTTGCCGGCTTTTTTGCGCCGTTCCGACAATGCCTTGGCACAGAGCGGTTGCCGGAGGGGAAACCCGTATTTTCTCCGGTAATCTTTGCCGTTCAGTCCGTGGCTGGCGAGATGTTTAGGTGAAAGCAATTTAAAGGACTGGCCGCATTCCAGACAAATAATCTTATTTCTGAGAATGGATTTCTCCGGCGCAACCTCAACAGCATTTTCTTCCTTCAGCTCTTCTCCGGCAGGACCTGCTTCAGCAGACACCTCGTTTGCCTGCAGTGCCTGCAGCAGATTGAACGTATTCTGCAATGACGAAGTGATATCTTCAGCGGACATTCCTGTAGAAGTACATTGAGCTTTTACAATATCCGCAGCCATCTCGACCAGTGATTTGCTCATTTCATCCTCCCGATAAATATAAATTGAAAAAATAATCTCTTATATATAGCCAAGAATATTAATTTAGCAAGTCAATTGCTTTATTTTTTTTGCACAACGCAAATAGATTCAGCTGTCTGAGGAAAACAGACATCGACCTATCAAAATAACCGCTCATTATAAATTTCAATTTGCCTGTTCAGCAAACCTTTCCTTGATCAAGCAACATAATAGTTAGTTAATTATTTCCTGATTAAACATGGACAGGATAATCATTTGCAATAACACCTCAATAGATGTCGCAATATTGCGTCAACCTCTCCATCTGAATTATCTGCTGTTTTACTTGCTGGAATCAACCGGAAATGGATAGCTGCAATTTGATAATCCGGCAAAAAATAAGTAGCAAATCACGACCACAACGCAAATCACGTTTATTTATTATCAACGGCTTGCGCTATTAGATATTTTTGCCTTGATAATCAAATTTAACTGATAACAAAGGAATTACGCCATTGCTGGATGGATTGGAACTGGAAAAATATCAATGAAGGTTAGGGGAATAACTGCAAACAATCAAAAAAAATACTGTAAAGGAAATATCGCGACCGGAGTGAAACGGCACCCTACACCTGCGACCTGCGATCAATCATATAATTACTGCCCTCTTTTTTCTTGACGAAATGCTTAACCTCCGAGGCAATGGTGGAGACTTCCCCGTAATGAATGAAATGATGGGCGCCGGTCATGACCACGGCAATGGAGAGACTGAGCAGCCCGAAGACGGTTTCCCGGCCCTGCCGGTCCTTTTCCACATAGCAGCCGACCTTGAGATCCTCGGCCGGGATAAACATGTTCCGCACAACCTCGAAATTTGCCAGGATACGCTCGCAAACCGGTTTCACTTTTTCCTCTTTCACGATAAAAACGAAATCATCGCCCCCCACATGGCCGACAAAACTCCCCTCCCGGGCCAGTTCGTCAATCACATTTACGGCGATACGGGCCACCATGAGAATAACGTCATCACCCTGGGAAAAGCCATACCGGTCGTTATACGGCTTGAAATTATCAATATCGATATAGCAGACCCCATGGCTCTCATCCGAGTCAATGGCCTTTTGGATAGCCCGCAGAATGGAGGTGTTGCCCGGCAGTCTGCTGAGCGGGTTATTGTCGAAAACCCTGATCATCCTTGCTTCGGCAAGCCGGATTCGCGCCCGCAGGACTTCGGGGGCAAAGGGACGGACGAGAAAGTCATCCACCGCATACTGCTGCCAGTCGAGTCCCGCTAAGACCTGCTTGTCATCGACAATGAGAATGACGGGAATATTGGTTTTCTGCAGACAGCCCTTTACCGCGTTCAACAGGGCAAGGGGAGCCTTCTCTTCCCCAAAGGCCTTTTCCATGATCAACATATCCGGCGGGTCTTCAAGAATAAGAGACACGGCGGAATGCAGATCATGCATCAACAGAAGCTGATAGCCCTTGGCTTCAAGGACGATCCTGTGTTCAGGGGTGCTGATAATCTTTTCACCTGCAACAAGAATTCTTTTCATGGCTTTCCAGGGCGGGCTAGGAGGTCATACCGCTTTCCAGTTCCGCCTGAATTTCCAGGCTGAATCCCTTGACATCCCAGAGCTTTTCTTCCACCTCATCCAGTATTTCATCCAGATCCTGCTGGGTCAGGTTCAGGAGCTGCCAGGCCGTCTTGCTCAGGGGAGGAACCCAGACGTCATCTCCGTGTCCATAGCCCAGCCCCCGGATCAGAATATCACTGAAATGAATAATGGAAGTGGACAGCTGCTCATCCTTGGCCTCCAGCGGATTGTGGTGACAGGCAATGGGTTCGATCAGCTTGGCAGGCAGATTCCAGCTCTTGGCCAGCCAGCCTCCCACCTCGGCATGATCAATACCCAGCAGCTCTTTTTCCGCCTCAATCATGGGAATCTGCCGGTCATGCACCATTTGCTTTAACGTTTCAAATTCCTGCCTCAATTCCATCTTGATGGCCACCTTGCCGATATCATGGATCAGACCGGCAGTGCTTACCTCCTCGGGATCACTGACTCCCAGACGTTTGGCCAGCACGCTGCAGACCACGGCACAGCCCAGCGAGTGTTCCCAGAGTTCCACATCCTGGGATTCCATCAGCTCGAAGATGGAAGAACTGATGATAAGGCTCTTGATAACGTTAAATCCGAGCAGAATGATGGCGCTGTTGAGCGAACTGATCTTCTGGGGAAAGCCGTAAAAGGCGGAATTGACCAGCTTGAGCAGTTTTGCCGCCAGGATATGATCCTTGCTGATCACCTTGCCCATCTGCTCGGTGGTCGTATCCGGGTTCTCCGCCATCCTGGTCAGCTTGGCAATGATGCCGGGAAGAGTGGGAAGATTTTTCACCTCCCGCAGAGCCTTACGAAACTGGGATTGTCGAGTGTCTTCCATCAGGAGGTCTTTCTGCCTGCAACTTTACGCTGCATAATTTTTTTTTTGATATACATGAGAGGAGGGACATGCTTGACCCGGGAAAATCTTTTTTCAATATCACCGCAGCTCCTGCTCCAGAGTTTTTTCCCCCTCGACCTGCACGGGGTGCCCCTCAACCGTGATGTAGCTGATATCCATTTTCCTGATTCTTTCAATAATGGTAGTGGTTAAGCACGTCCCTTTGCCGCAGAGAATCCGTCCATCGGAGGTCAGCACATCCTTACCCAGCACCATTCCTTCAGCAGCCTGCATACTTAATATCTGCTGCACTGTTTCCTCCCATGCAAGACATTGCCTGCAGTAAAAAAATTGCCAAACAGTTGACAGACGGGCCAAGCAACATTACACTTCAGAAAGTTGGATTGACCTTGAAAGGGCCAGAAAAAAATTTGCGCCATCTGTTCACGCGAAGAACGCGAATCAGTTTCCGACTTCATCAAATTAAATTTACATTATCGATATAGTAAGATTATACCTTTTTCAGGGAGAACTCAAATGCCTATTTATGAATACGAATGCCAGAAATGCAATAAGGTGACCGAAGCATGGCAAAATGTATCCGATGAACCTCTGACCAGTTGCCCGGACTGCCACGGCAGCCTCAAGAAGCTGATTTCCTCCAGCTCCTTCCAGTTAAAGGGCGGCGGCTGGTGTGCGGATGGATACTGCAGCGCCAAGCAGGGCAAATGCGAATCGAGCCCGCCTGCTTCCGGCGGCTGCGGCAAGGAAACCGCCACCTGCCCCTGCGCCTCCTGATTTTACTCCCGCCGCACAGGAAGGATGAGCGCTCTTCATCCTTCCCGCCGCCTGGCCTCCTCATGCACCGGAAATGATCATCGCATCGCCATAGCTGAAAAACCGGTAACCATTGTCCACCGCATGGGCATAAGCGGTTAAAATCCTTTCCCGCCCGACCAGAGCGCTTACCATAAAGAGCAGGGAAGATCCCGGCAGGTGAAAGTTGGTGATCAGATTGCCCACCACCTTGAAACGGTAGCCTGGATAGATATACAGATCACACCAGCCCTCTTTTGCCTGCACCTGTCCTGAGGCATCCGCCGCAAATTCCAGGGCCCGGACCGTGGTGGTGCCCACTGCCCAGATCCGCCCGCCTCGGTTGCGGACTTCATTGATTTTTGCGGCTGTCCCGGCCGACACCGTGAGAAACTCAGAGTGAATCTGATGCTGCCGGATGTCCTGTACCCGCACCGGGGCAAAGGTGCCGTAGCCCACATGCAGGGTCACGCTCTCCCGTTCCACCCCTTTTTCCGCAATGGCGGCAAACAGCTCATCGGTAAAATGCAGGCCGGCCGTGGGCGCGGCAATGGCCCCGGTCTCAGCGGCAAAAACCGTCTGATACCTTTCCCTGTCCCCGGGTTCTTCGCCCTGCTCCCGTTTGATGTAAGGAGGAAGGGGCAGCTGCCCGTATCTATCCAAGAGCAGCGCCAGCTCACCTTGGAAATGCAGATTCAGCCTGGCTTTTCCTGCCCCAAAAAGCTCGATGACCTCGGCAGAGAAATCCTCAGCAAAAATGATTTTCTGGCCGGGCCGGAATCCCTTGGAGCTTTTCAACAGACCTGTCACCTCGACCTGGCTCCGGCTGCCTGCTGCCGGGAAAATCTCCTGGGGGTAATGCAGGATAAGCAGCTCAACCCGGCCGCCGGTTTCCTTGCGCCCCAGGAGCCTGGCCGGGAAAACCCTGGTGTTGTTCACCACCAATAGATCGCCGGGAGAAAAAAAATCAACGATAGCGGGGAAACAGAGATCGCGGATGGCGCCGGTGGCGGAATCAAGGGCCAGCAGCCGGGAAAGCTCGCGGCTTGCGGCGGGCTGCTGGGCAATCCTGTCCGGCGGAAGATCGTACTGGTAGGAGTCAAGGTTATACATCAGGGGAATTTTCTCTGCCATGATCTGAACGGTAATTTTTATTTGCTGCCGGCCCAGGAAAAATCTATATCAGGTGGGTCTGTTGGGTAAGATAGCAGAGCAGGAGACCCGCGCCCATGGCCAGCAGGCCGATGACGCGCAAAACCGCGGGATTCACCTCGGAGAGCTGCCGCAACCATTTCTGCATGGCCTCAGGACAGGCCACGTACGGCAGGGATTCCAGGATCAGAACCACACCTATTAAAGATAGTAAATATTTCATGGCCGCCATACTAGCAGGAGCAGGACAGGAATTCAACAGTTTGCCAATTACCGTATAAAATATCCTGATGACGTCCGCAAATATTGACTGTCTCGTCAAAACCCTCTCGACAGCCGTACAGTGCATGATAAGTCCTTTATTTAACATCACGGGAATTCGAGTGCCGGGACTTTTTACGGATTCAGCAAATATTCACAACTTAGCACTTAAAACTTTTCGCAAAAAAGATTATAGTCCCAACGATTATGATTACGCGAAAACCGACCAAACAGATCAAGGTGGGCAATGTGCCCATTGGCAACGATGCACCCATCGCCGTGCAGTCAATGACCAACACCGACACCCGGGATGTGGCGGCAACGGTTGCCCAGATTCTGAGGCTGGAAGCGGCAGGCTGCGAGATCATCCGGGTTGCGGTGCCGGACCTGGAGGCAGCCAGGGCCATCCGTCCTATCCGCGACCGGATCACCATCCCGCTCATTGCCGATATCCATTTCGATTACCGGCTGGCCGTGGCCAGCATGGAAAACGGCGCCCAGGGCATCCGCATCAATCCCGGCAACATCGGCGGGGCGGAAAAACTCGGCAAGGTGGTTGATGCCGCCAAAGTCCACCAGGTACCGATCCGGGTTGGGCGTCAATTCCGGCTCGGTTGAAAAGGATATCCTGGCCCGCCACGGGCATCCAACGCCCGAGGCCCTGGTGGAAAGCGCCATCAGAAATATCCGGCTGCTGGAAAATCTCCACTTTTACGAGCAGAAAATTTCCATTAAATCATCAAGCACCCTGACCACCATCGACGCCTACCGCCTGCTCTCCAGTCAGTGTGATTATCCGCTGCACCTGGGGGTAACCGAGGCGGGCGGTCTGATTGCCGGCACGGTAAAATCAAGTGTGGCCCTGGGCATGCTCCTGTATGAGGGAATCGGCGACACCTTCCGCATCTCGCTCACCCGTGATCCGGTTGAGGAGATCAGGGTCGCCTTTGAGCTGCTCCGCTGCCTGCGCATCCGCGAGAGAGGGCCGGAGCTGATATCCTGCCCCACCTGCGGCCGCTGCCAGATCAATCTCTTCAGCCTGGCCGAAAAGGTGGAGGAACATATCCAGCGCATTAAGACACCCCTCAAGGTCGCGGTCATGGGCTGCGTGGTCAATGGCCCGGGCGAGGCCAAGGAGGCGGATATCGGCCTGGCCGGCGGCAACGGGGTGGGCATTATCTTCAAAAAGGGCCAGCTGTACAAAAAGGTGCCGGAAGACCAGCTGCTCGCCGTTTTTATTGATGAACTGGATGCCATGGCCAGGGAAAGAAGTGAGAAGAAGTGAGGAGTGACGGGCGACGGCGACGTGCGTTTCATAACAGATACAAATCTAAATACCATTTTTCTGGTGATTACCGTTTTCATAACATAAGGATTTTTCATGCGTTTTTCCCAGCTTCTGTTACCGACCTTAAAAGAAACCCCTGCCGAGGCTGAGGTTGTCAGCCATAAACTGATGCTGCGGGCCGGCTTTATCCGCAAACTGGCCTCCGGCATTTACTGTTATCTGCCCCTTGGCCTGAAATCCATCCGCAAGGTGGAACAGATCGTCCGAGAGGAAATGAACAACGCCGGGGCCCAGGAATTGCTCCTGCCCATGGTGCAGCCCGCCGACCTCTGGCAGGAATCAGGCCGCTGGCATAAATACGGCCCCGAACTGCTGCGCTTTACCGACCGCCATCAGCGGGAAAGCTGCCTCGGCCCCACCCACGAGGAGGTCATCACCGACCTGGTCAGGAAAAACATCCATTCCTACCGCGAGTCTGCCGCTCAATCTCTACCAGATCCAGACCAAGTTCCGCGACGAGATCCGGCCCCGCTTCGGGCTCATGCGCGGCCGTGAGTTCATCATGAAGGACGGCTACAGCTTTGACGCCACCGAAAAGGGGGCTGAAGAAACCTACGAGAAAATGAAATATGCCTATCACCGGATCTTCACACGGTGCGGACTCACCTTCCGGGCCGTTGAAGCGGATTCAGGCACCATCGGCGGCAGCTTTTCCCACGAGTTCATGGTGCTGGCCGATACCGGCGAAGACACCATCGTCATCTGCCAGGGGTGCTCCTACGCTGCCAATATGGAGAAGGCGCGGGCCATGGAAACTCCTGCCCCCCAGGCGGCGGAGCAGCGTCCCCTGACCAGGGTGGAAACGCCGGGCAAACGCAAGGTGCAGGCGGTGTGCGAATTCCTTGCTATTGCACCCGAAAGATCTGGTGAAAACTCTCATCTATATGGCCGACGGCAAGCCGGTTGCCGTGCTGCTGCGCGGCGATCACGAGGTGCAGGAGGTCAAACTGCAGAACCTGCTGGGGGCAACCGAGGTGCGACTGGCCGACGACCAGGAAACCTTTGACAGCACCGGCACCCCCACCGGCTACCTGGGACCGGTGGGCTTGTCCCTGCCGGTTGTCGCCGACCTGGAAGTCACCAAAATGGCCAATTTCACCGTGGGCGCCAATGAGAAGAACTTCCATCTGCAGAACGTCAATATCGGCCGGGACTTCACCCCGGCCAAAACCGCCGATCTGCGCATGGTGACCGCACAGGACCGCTGCCCGCTCTGCGGCGGGCAGCTGGAACTGACCCGCGGCATCGAGGTGGGCCATATCTTCAAGCTGGGCACCACCTACAGTGAGGCGCTCAAGGCCACCTTTCTCGACGATCAGGGCAAAGAGATCCCGTTTGTCATGGGCTGTTACGGCATCGGCGTCAGCCGGGCGGTGGCTGCCGCCATCGAGCAGAATCACGACAAAGACGGCATCATCTTCCCGCTGCCCATTGCCCCCTTCCAGGTCATGCTGCTGAATCTCTCCACCAAGGACGAGGCCATCAGCCAGGCCGCGGAGAGCCTTTATGCGGATTTCGCGGCAAGCGGCATCGAGGTGCTGTACGATGACCGGGACGAGAGGCCGGGCATCAAATTCAAGGATGCCGACCTCATCGGCATCCCCTTCCGGGTGATGGTGGGCAACAATCTGACCAAGGAAGGGATAAGTTGAAATCAGGGAACGCGCCGGGGGCCGGACAACCGCCGTCCCCTTTGCCGAAGCGACATCGAGGCTCAAACAGATGATAGAGTCCGCCATGAAAAACTGCCAACTCTGAAGGTGGTTTCATGGCACGACATCATGCACATGCATCCAATGATCAGATCACCCTGGACGAACTGATCAAACAGGCTCGGGAATACCTGCCGGAAAAGGATATGGAAGGCCTGCGCAAGGCCTATGAGTTTGCCCTCAAGGTGCATGGCGACCGCAAAAGGCCAAACGGCACGCCCTACATCAATCACCCTTTGACCGTTGCCTACACCCTGGCTCACATGCAGCTGGATCTGGAAACCCTGCAGGCCGCCCTGCTGCATGGCATCTTCAAGGATCCCGACAGTCCGGTCACCACGAAAGAGGTGAGTGCGGCATTCGGTCCGGTGGTGGAGGCCATCGTTTCCGGCGTTACCAAGATCAACAAGGTTGAATTCAATGCCAATCTTGACTATCAGGCCGAAAACATCCGCAAGATGCTCCTGGCCATGTCTTCCGACATCCGGGTCCTGCTGGTAAAACTGGCGGACCGCCTCCATCTCATGCAGCTGATGGATATGCCGGCCGAGGAGAAAAACTCCTTTGCCCTGGAGACCATGGACCTCTATGCCCCCCTGGCCAGCCGGCTCGGAGTGGACTGGATGAAACGGGAACTGGAGGATCTCGCCTTTGCCTGCCTGCACCCCAAGGAGTATCAGGACCTTGCCGCCAGAGTGGATTCCTCCACCATGGACAGGACACGCTATGTGGAGGAAGTCAAGGAGCTTCTGTCAAACAAGCTGCGCGAACAGGGGCTTACCGATTTCAAGATCCTTGGCCGGCCGAAGCATCTTTACTCCATCTACAGAAAGCTCATTGCCCAGAACATCCCCCTGGAAAAGGTTTATGACAGGGTGGCCTTCCGCATCATCCTGCAAAACGTTCGGGAATGCTATGAAGTGCTTGGCCTGGTCCATTCCCTGTGGGTGCCGATTGACGGCAGATTCAAGGATTTCATCAGCAGTCCGAAGTCCAACATGTACCAGTCACTGCACACCTCGGTGATCGGCCCCCGCGGCAATTTCATGGAAATCCAGATCCGCACCGAGGAAATGGATAAAATCGCCAAAGAGGGCATTGCCGCCCACTGGGCCTACAAAGAAGGAACCGCCGTCTCCCAGAAGGATGCCAAGATGTTTCAGTGGTTGAAACAGCTCATCCAGTGGCTGCAGGACCTCAAGGACCCGCGGGAGTTTCTGGAGGCCTTCAAGGATGAACTCCATCAGGCGGAAATTTATGTACTTACTCCCAATGGCGAGGTAAAGGAACTGCCCGAAGGCAGTACTCCTCTCGATTTCGCCTACGCCATCCACACCCAGGTCGGCAACCGCTGCACGGGCGCCAAAATTAACGGCCGCCTGGTACCGCTCAAGACCACTCTGAAGAATGGTGATGAGGTTGAAATTCTCACCTCTCCCCACCAGCAGCCCAGCAGAGGCTGGCTGTCCCTGGTCAAAACCAGCAGGGCCAAAAGCCGCATCCGGCAGTTCCTCCGCCAGGAGGAGATGGAAAAAAGCCTGAAACTGGGCCAGGAGATCTGCGAACGGGAATTACGCAAGCACAGCCTCAGCTTAAAGAAACTTATTAAAACAGGACACTTAAAAGAGATTCTCAAACGGGCCAACTCCAATGCCCTGGAGGATCTGCTGCGCAAGGTCGGTTCCGGCAAAATCCGCACTGATCAGATTGTCGATCTGATGCTGCCCCCTGAAGTCAAAAAAAGCAAGGAGGAAGCGGCCGCGGCTCTCCATGAGCTACCGGCAGAAACGGTCGCACCTGCACGGCCCGCCAAAACACGTTCCGGCGATGCGATAGAAATCGACGGCATTGACAATCTGCTGATTAAAATCAGCCACTGCTGTCTGCCCATGCCGGGGGATGACATCATGGGCTTTATTACCACCGGCCGGGGTATTTCCGTCCATAAGGCCAACTGTCCCAATCTGCTGGCTACCGACCCCATGAGACGCATCGAGGTGCAATGGTCAAGTTCAGCCAAGACCCAGCATCGCGCCCATATCCAGATCATCGCCCAGGACAAGAAAGGTTTGCTGGTGACAATCTGCAATGCCATCACCAATGATGATGCCAACATTCTCAATGTGGACGCCGATGCCACCAAAGACAACCTGGCCAGACTCAATATTATTCTTGAAGTAGACAGCATGGAACACCTGAGCACCCTGCTGCAGCATCTGCGACAGCTTGATCCGGTGATCGAGGCGAGAAGAAGATAAGGGGGAACCCTAAAAAAAGAATCCACCTGAAAAGGTAACATGGCGATGTCACATTTTCAGGTGGATAAATAAGGAAAGTGGTACGGAGAAGTAGTCGGCCGATGGTGGTGATTATGCCTTCTGCGCACAACAGGCTTCACTACCGCACCGGAACGGATGCAGCGGGTACATACCCGAATTTGCTTGGAACTGCCGCCAACGGTTGCAACCCGAACCTTCTGCAGATTGGGCAGCCAGCGACGTCTCGTCTTGTTGTGGGCGTGACTGACATTGTTTCCGGTAGCTGGCTTTTTGCCGCAGATTTCACATAATTTAGACATAATCATACTCCTTTAAAATCGAAAGGCCGACGCGGCGGGCTTCGAGGAAAGGCTCAAAACGAGCATATTTTTTATAAGAACCATGATTTATACCTTGTCCTCCCCGGCATGGCAAGTTTTTTTTTATGAATAAACAGCAGACGCGGAAAAAAGTGCATAATAAGTCGTCATCTTTTTTTGAACTTTCTCGCAAAGTCCCTTGTCGTAAGACAATAATAATTGATAACATCTTTCTGGCAGGCTATTATATTGACACTCTGTAACACTTCATGGTATCAGCCTCATTTCCATATTTTTTTATCCGCATAGCAAGCCATACCACTAACCCTAACTACCACCAAGGATAGCATGAGTAACAAGAAAAACAGTATATGGAGTTTTTTCGCGTCGGTTAAACTCGCCCTCTTTGTTCTTTTCTTTCTCGCCATAGCCTCTGTGATAGGCACCGTCATTCCCCAGAACAGCCCCCCTGATGCTTATGTACAGGAATTCGGGGCAAACATGGCCAGGTTTTTTCAGATACTTGACATTACTGATATGTACAACTCCTGGTGGTTTATCAGCCTGCTCATCATGCTGGCGCTTAATCTCACCATCTGCACCATTGAAAGACTGCCCAATGTCTGGAGTCTTGTCGTGCAGGACAATCTGCAAACGGATATTGACCGGCTTGCCAAAATGCGCCCGAGCAAAGAGATCCTCACCGCTATTCCCCTTGATGAAGCCGCAAACAGGGCTCGGGCAAGTCTGGCGGAAAACGGCTGGCGGGCGCAAGAGGCCCCGCGCGACAGCGGCATTCTGCTTTTCGCCCAGAAAGGGCCATGGACCCGCTTTGGTGTCTATGCGGTCCACACAAGCATTCTCGTCATCTTTGCCGGGGCAATGATCGGCTCCCATTTCGGTTACAAAGGCAGCGTCATGATCCCGGAGACCCGCTCCGCCGATACCATTTTCTCCTTTAACAACGAAGAACCGATCAAGCTGGGCTTTGAGGTGTTGTGCAAGCGCTTCACCCTGACCCACTATGCCAACGGCGCACCCAAGGAATTCCGCTCCGATCTGGCCATCCTGGAAAACGGCAAGGAGGTGCTGACAAAATCCATTGTGGTCAACGATCCTCTTTCCTACAAAGGCCACACCTTTTACCAGTCCAGCTACCAGTCATACAAAAAATTCCTTGTTTCCCTTACCGACAACCAGACGAAACAGACAGAAGCCTTTCTCATCGAACCGGGCAAAGAAATCAAATGGCCGGCAGAGGATGTCACCTTCGGCATCATCAACCGGGAAATGACCGAAACCCCGTTCCTGTACAAATATAAAGTATGGTTCAAAGACAGCACCGGCATTGCGGAGCCCTTCTGGATAACGGACGGGGACACCATCACCGTCACCCGTGGCGGCAAAGACTACACCTTTGCCCTGAAAGAATTTTTTGCAACCGGTCTGCAGGTTACCAAAGACCCCGGGGTCTGGTATGTTTATATCGGCTGCACCCTCATGCTGCTCGGCCTGATGGTTGCTTTTTTCCTTTCCCACCGCCGCATCTGGGTTTACATTAAGCAAGAAGGCGACACGACCAGCGTTCTGCTGAGCGGAAACGCCAATAAGAACAGACCGACCTTTGAAAAGAACTTTGACGCAGTGACCCGGAGTCTTGATGAAAAAATAAAAAGCCGCTCCTAAAAACAGCTCAATCAGATAACCTGCCGGAAAGACACTCTTTTACTACTGTATGCATACAAGAGGATAGACAATGACAAGTTCTCAACTGTTAGGAATCAGCACCCTCGGCTACCTGGTGGCCTCGGCGCTTTACATCGCCACCCTTATTTTCAAAACCAAAAAAAGCGGCATTGTGGCATCCGTTGTCACACTCATCACCTTCCTGGTCCAGACAGTCGGCATCGGTCTCAGATGGTATGAATCCTATCATCTGGGCTTTGGTCATGCGCCCCTGTCCAATATGTATGAATCGCTGGTTTTTTTTTCCTGGGCCATCGTTATTTTCTACCTGCTGCTTGAAGTGAAATTCAATAACCGGCTCATCGGCGCCTTTGCCATTCCCTTTGCCTTTGTCAGCATGGCCTACGCCTCGTTCGGCAAGGGAATCACCCAGGAGATATCCCCTCTTATCCCTGCCCTGCAGAGCAACTGGCTCATTGCCCACGTTATTACCTGCTTCATCGGCTATGCCGCCTTTGCCGTTGCCTGTGGCCTTGGCTGCATGTATCTGGTGAAAAGCTCCGCCGAGGATAAACCAGACGCCGGCCTGATCGGCACCCTGCCTGGTCTCACGGTCATTGATGACATCATTCATAAAACCATCATTTTCGGCTTTCTCTGGCTGAGCGCGGGCATCATTACCGGCGCCATCTGGGCAAATTCCGCCTGGGGCACCTATTGGAGCTGGGACCCCAAGGAAACCTGGTCGCTGATCACCTGGTTCATCTATGCCGCAACCCTCCATGCCCGTTTTACCCGCGGCTGGCAGGGCAAACGCATCGCCTGGCTGGCCATCATCGGCTTTCTTTCGGTGATCTTCACCTATTTCGGCGTCAACTTTCTCCTGTCAGGCCTGCACAGCTACGGCAGCAGCTAAACCGTTGTAATAAAATAATATCGTCGTTTGGCTGGTCAGAGACGACGGCATAAGGAGCCGTAACGAAATGCTCAAAAATGAAGGGGTTATTTCGTAACGGCTCCTTTAAAAATGACCTTCAATTCATTTTTTCCCTCTTCCATCTTGACAAATTAAGAGCGACAACGTAAAAAGATACCGATTATCTAGTTTTTGTGTGTGTTAGGTTAAGTAACAATTCAAATCAAGGGGAGAATGAAACATGTTCAAAAAAACCATTGTCTGTTTTACCGCTTTTGCATTTCTTGCCGGATTCACCGCCATTAATTCCGCCATGGCAGAGACCGACAAAGGACCGGCCGAGATGGTGCTCCAGGCCACAGTCGACAAAGCCGCCAAACCCAAACCAGCCACTTTCCCGCATAAAAAACATCAGGACAACACAGAATTCAAAATTGCCTGCGGCGACTGCCATCACACCAAAGGCGCTGACGGCAAACAGGTCGCTTACACCGACGGCATGAAGATCGAAAAATGCGAAACCTGCCACAACAAGGCCGCCGGCCTGAAGAAAGAAATTGCCACATTCAAGGATGCCGCCCATACCAACTGCAAAGGCTGCCATAAAGATAAAAAGAAAGGACCGACAAAATGTCCTGACTGCCATAAGGGAAGCACGGACAAAGAATAATTCTTTTACCTGATCCCATCTAATGGTAAAAAAAGGCTGCTCGAACGAGCGGCCTTTTTTTATTATAATTTTGCAGATAGATACATTTTCTCTTTTTACCGGTAATCATGGCGGCAGAAAATAAAACAAATAACAGAAATCGAATATGGACCTGGACCCATGTCCAGGTCTCTCTTTATCTGCTTGCCATTGCCTGCCTGCTGACCCTGTTCATCGGCATTGTTCTTTTCCTGTTTCTGTCCCTCAACATTCCCGATATCAGCTCACTGGCAAGCTTCTCCCCGTCCGGCCACCACCGTTATCCTTGACAAAAACGGCACCCAGATTGACGCCATCTTTACCCAGAACCGCTTTGTGGTCCCCATTGACAGCATGCCCAAAGAACTGCCTCTTGCCTTTGTCGCAGCGGAAGATGCCCGTTTTTTTCAACATGCCGGGGTTGACGCCTGGTCCACCCTGCGCGCCCTGGTGCATAATCTGCGCAAGGGAGAGAAGGGCCAGGGGGGCAGCACCATCACCCAGCAGGTGGCGCGGGCGCTGCTGCTGACCCCCG
>CAVSQR010000043.1:0-70021 GCA_963729825.1 uncultured delta proteobacterium
GCTTGATCGGTGACCCTTGGTGACATCGACGACCTTGAAGAACTTCTTCGCATCGACCGGGCCACGCCGCACGTAATCCCGATTCACGAGCATTAGGCAGCAGCGGCGGATTCTCAGTCCCGCGCCGTTGTACACGAATGCCTGGAAAGCCAGGTCGAGCAGGTTCACGTCCTTGACCTCGGTGCTGGACTTGACCTCGATGATGTCCCAGGCGTCGCTGCCGACCGGGTTCAGGATATCGACGCGGGCGAACCCGCCGTTGTGGACAAAGCCTGCTTCAAACAGCGGTCTTCTGGCCTTCACAGCCTCCACGGATTGCCGGAGCACCTGGTCGAAGTTGGCGGCGTCGGCGCTGACCTCAATGCCGCCAGGGTAGAGGGACTTGGCCAGAGCACCGACTTCGTGGCCCTGGTTGAAGATCGCCTGCGTGGCGGCGTCGGGTTCGGGAATCTGGTCCTTGGCGTTGTACGCGTACCAGAGCAGTTTGTGGCACTGGCTGCCCCACAAAAACTTCGACTTGGAGATCAGCGGCTGCTCCGTCGCGGTCGTGGTGGTCAAAGTGGCGCGGCCCATGCCGCATCATGCAGCTAGGGGCGGTCTGAAATCGAGTACCAACAGCCCTGCGCTGGTCGCTGATTCTTACGTCAGGCCGACGCCTGTCACGCTCGGCTCACCATGAAGGGGGTGATTCAGTGCTTGCTTGGCGAGTTAGGACTCATCCCCCAAACTCACATCTTCGATGAAACCAAAGCTTTTCTACAATCGTGATCTCTGGGCCTTTCTGCTGGTCGCGGCCCTGCTCAGTCAAATTCATGGCCAAACCGCGCCAGCGCCCGCCGCAACTAACGAACCTGACTCCGTGCGCGTGCTGGTGGCGTACTATTCGCTCACCGGCAACACTGAGAAGATGGCCCAGGGGGTCGTGGAAGGGGTCAAACGGAAGCCTGGTGTGGCGGTTAGCCTCAAGAAAGTGGACGAAGTGACCAAGCAAGACCTGGAAAACGCCCACGGGATCATCCTGGGCTGCCCGACCTACTACGGCACACTGCCGGGCAAAATGAAGACGGTCATCGACGACTGGTCCTGGAAGATGAAGGTCGATTTCACAGACAAGGTGGGGGGAGCGTTTTCGACCGGTGGAGGCCAAGTCGGCGGCAAAGAGTTTGCCGTGGTGTCACTGGTAATGTTCATGCTTAGCAACCGCATGGTGGTGGCGGGACCGCTCTACCGGAACGACAAGACCGGGAGTGTGTGGGGCGAAGTCGGGGCCGCAGCTATGACAGGGCCGCTTGATCCGGGGGTGAGCGAAGGGGAACTGGACAGCGCACGGCGGCTGGGAGAGCGCGTGGCTGGGCTGGCTGCCAAGTTGAAGCGGAGTGGCGGCGACGAGCAGAAGTAGCATCCGAACGGATGTTCCCCAACTGGCTTTCTCCCACAGAGCGGCGCGTCGGACCACCGAGGGGGCCGAAGCCAACCAGAACACGTCGGAGGGTAAATAAGGTTATGGGAACCCTGAAGTTGATCGAGGCGGTTCGTGGGCTGCCCGTGGCGGCTGCCTGGTATCAATTCAAGGTGCTTGAGGCTGGCGGTGGGGCGGGAGCCGGAGATGCCGGGCTTGCAGCGAGCGCCACCGGTTTACTCGGCAAAAACTCGCCCCTCACGAGGCCATCGGAAGGGCGAAGTCAGGGCTTTGCACATGCCGGATGTAGCCCTCTGCCTGCTTGTGGCCGCTCTCGATGCCGCGCATCCGGGTGACCATTTCCTGGAGCGCGTAAAACTTGTCCGGGGCCTGGCTGGCGTGGGCGTAGCAGGCCGAGCGCTTTCGTGGCTTCGGTGGCGGTGATATCGACGTAGTGGGTCGGGGCGAACTGAACGGTGTCCTCGCCGTTGGAAACCTCGTAGTAGTAGAGGGCGAACTTCTTGCCCATCTGCAGCCAGGCGTCATAGACCAGCAGCGAAATGGCGCGGTGGTCGGCGTGGTTGTCGATCGGCCAGTGGGTGAAGACCACATTGGGCTGCTCCGCCTCCAGGAGGCGATGGAACTTCTCGTAATGGGCAGCGATCAACGATCGCGGCGCCGTTGATTTGCCCGGCGTAGGCGGGGCGGGCCTTGAGAATCTCGCAGGCTTTCCTGGCCTCGGCTATCCGCACCGATTTGGCGTCTTCCAGCTGCGGGTTTTCGGGCCACTCGCCCCGGTTGAGGTAGAGCAGGACGACCTCGTGGCCCAGGTCGGTGTAGCGGGCGATGGTGCCCGCCGCAGCCGTATTCCGGGTCGCCGGGATGACCGCCGGTGACGACCACCTTGAGCTTGGGCTTTCGCTGGCGGTGCGCTCCGCTAGGCGACGGCTCGGCGGCGGTTGCCGCCAGCGGCAGACCAACGGCGACGGTGGTTCCGAGCCAAGCTGGCCCTGGTCAGCATGTCTCGGCGTGAAATCGGTTTCATATTCAGTCTTCCCCGTCGTAGTAGTCCAGAGCCTCGGAGCGGATCATCCTTTGCTGTGGTGAAGTCACGCCCCACTTCTTGCTGTCGGGATAATAGCATGATTCACCGATCGGGTTATCCGCCACCACGTACAGAATCAGGTCCTGCTGGCCGTCGTTGGTGATCTGGTGCGGTTCGCCGGGCTTGAAGATGAAGGCGTCCCCCTGTTCAATCTCCGTGTTTCCTTCCTGGTGCCGGACAACCCCGTGCCCGGAGAGCACATGATAAAACTCCCATTGCGCGCTGTGCGAGTGATATGGGTTGGGGGTCTTACCGGGAGGGATGCGGCAGATTTCCACGTCAAACGGATGCCTTTCGTGCAAGTCCGTGGACTGCGGCTTGCGCCCCAATTCCTCCGAAACCTCTTTGCCATAGCCGACGAACTTGCCTTTGGGAGAAGACCACGCCAGTTCTGTAATGTGGTTCGTATTGACCTTGCGCATATCTGTTTTGGCGACCCGAAGCACTGTATCCCTTCCACTTTCGGGGGCAAGCGCTTGGCTCGATGGCTTCGTCGCTTACGGCAGAACGCCCAACTCGTCCAGGTAATTGTGGAAATCGGCAGCGTCACGGAAGACCCGCAACGCGCCCGCTCGGACTCAGTTCGTCCTCGCCGTAGCCGCCGCTCTGGTGGAGCGTGCTAACGGGTGTTGAACCTATCGTGCTACCGATCGCTGGATGGGCGCGACGCGGTCCACACCAGCGCCACGCGCTAGAAGCTACTTGGGGATGGGGCAGGGGAGGGAACACCATTCTGCTGCTCCTGTTGACGAGTAGGGAGCGACCGTCAACAATCCCCCAATGGAACCCGGCTATACCTCGACACAGGGTCAATACTTGGCTTCCATCTACTACTACACTAAAATCCACCGCGTCCCGCCCGCTGAAGCCGACATGCAGCGCTACTTCAGGGTGTCGCCGCCCGCGATACGCAACATGATCGTGACCCTGGAGAGGCGTGGGTTCATCAGGCGCACTCCCGGAGCGGGGCGGTCGGTACACCTCCTGGTGAGCCGCGACAAATTGCCTGACCTTGTCTAAACGTCGCAGTCAATTCGGTCGTGCAGCCGTGAAGCCGCACTCATCGCTTTTGTTCCGAGCACGACTCCAGGTTTGGATGCGATTGCATGGATCGATTTATGATTCTGTATGACTCTCGGGCTTCGCGAATAGTCGTGTTACTTCGTGCTGGACAAAAAGCAAACCGTCTGTTATCCACTGATATATGCAAGTTTACGCCAGTTTCTATGGTAACTGGCTGGTGAACCCGAGCGGGTTCGATTCCCTTCACCCGCTCCATTGATTCTATTGGGTTTCTTGAGGGTGTGCAGTAAAAGTGCAGTAAACCACAGCGCACTAAAACGGTGTGGACTTTCTCTCTCTTCTGCGACC
The DNA here is from genome assembly GCA_963729825.1 of uncultured delta proteobacterium. Classification (GTDB taxonomy): domain Bacteria; phylum Desulfobacterota; class Desulfobulbia; order Desulfobulbales; family SURF-16; genus SURF-16. Next base: position 3,876 of record CAVSQR010000043.1, read on the forward strand.
TCCGAAGGGAATTGAACCCGCCTCTTAACCGGACTCAGCAACAATCCGTGCGGCCTGCGGAGGCAGATCCATTGCGGAGCAGCCCCCACTTCGCGCCGGAATCTCAACGGCTCGCCGCGCGGCCAGTCTTCGGCCTCCGTAATTCATACTTCATACTTCAGCCTTCATCCTTCTCCCAGCGGGGGCCGGGACAAGTGGTGCCCTCTGAGACTACTCCCACGGGCCGCCCCATTGGTAGGTGCCGCCGGCACCCGCGCTTTTTGGTGAAAGGGCGAAGAGCCCGAAACAAATAACAAACGAAACACGACACAAATATGAATACCAACAACATCGCAGCTCCCTCCGTCACCATCGCTCCCCGCAATCCAGCAAAGGGCATCCCCCTCTTCGTGGTTAAGTGCCCACTTCGAGATAAGGCTGGTGTTGGCGGTAGAGCCGGGCGTCAGCACGGCGCAGCAGACACCCGCCTGGACCCTGAAGATCGCCTGCTTCCACACGGATGCCTTCCATTGGTTCCTCTGAGCGGAGGAGTATCTGGAAGCTCACCCTCTCGTTGCGGGCGGCACCGAGTTTGGCGGTCGTGCCGCTTCCGGGTGGATCGTTACGCGGGACGTGCCTGGTTTCGGTCAGAGTCCACACGTGCCACTTCGCGCGTGTCACATCGGCGAAGACGACGCAGAGCGGGGCGCCAAGAAACAATGAGGGATTAGGTTTCATAACGGAGAGCTAAGTTAAGTCATATTATCGAGATTGCTGCGTCAGCCTCAGAATATAGGTTTCGCCGGCCGGAGCGCAGTCGGAAAAGTGGAGGTGTCGTATGGCTTTGCGAAGGCGACGAGGCGATGTCTTGGGACGCTTCGGCCCCGCCGCCTGTTCCTGCGCGGGCAGCGCTATGCCTGCGGCCTGCGCCTTTGGGGTTTGCGGGATTCCAAGGCTGGCCGCGGTTTATAATGGCCCCGTGGTACGCAGTGCATTAAGGTCGCTTGAAGCGTTAACCACCAAGACTATGAATGCCAAACTGACCTATACCGAAGCTAAAGAGGATGAATGGCCGATCTGCCCCTCGTGCAAGAAAGAACTGCGGGAACTCAAATTCAAGCGGCGAGGCTGGCTGACGAGCATCACCGCCTTCTGGTGCCCGTATTGCCGATGTTTGTTGAGCACGTCCACCACGTTTAACGGGTGAGAAAGGCAAGGATATGAGGCCGCTGATTCTGCTGGTTGGGTGGTGTCTCCTGTTCGTGCTTTGCTGGCCGGTTGCGCTGCTCGCGCTGGTTCTCTTTCCCATTGTCTGGCTCCTTTCTTTGCCGCTTCGTCTTATCGGTATCACGATAGAAGCGATATTCGCGCTAGTTCGGGCGGTGCTGTTTCTCCCCGCCCGTCTGCTCGGTTGGAGACGAGGCGGGTGTCACGCCGGATGAACGCGCCGGGCACGCGCTGCCGTCCGCTGTCGGCGGTGGTCGTTAACCTCTGGCTGTCGTTAGCCGTTTCCGGGCGTGGCCGTATGCTGAAAGCCCTGTCCATCGTTGGCTTCCTCGGAATGGCCGCTGGGGTCATCGCCCAGTTCGCCACGGGAAATCTCTTTTCATCTTCCCCGTGGGTGATTGCGGTGCAGGTTGGGGCGGTTCTGCTTCTCCTTTGGGCGCGGCTGACGTTTGGTCGGCGCAGCTTTCATCGTGGCGGCCAATCCGACGGAGGGCGGCTTGGTGACCAGCGGGCCGTATCGGTATATCCGGCATCCGATCTATACGGCGATCAGTGTGTTCAGCGGGGCTGGGGTGGTCGCGCACTGGTCTTGGGCGAGCGGGTTGCTGGGCGGGTTGGTGGTGGGCTGCGCGTTGCTGCGAATCTTCTGTGAGGAAGTCATGGTCACAGCGCGTTACCCGGAGTATCGGCAGTACGCCGCCACGACTTGGCGGATGATCCCCTACGTCTTTTGATTGAGAGCGAATGAGCGAGGGGGCAATTCCCGTTATCGCTTGCATCAATGCGCGTCGAAATTCTTTCGATTAACACGCCCGGGCGGCAGAGGGCCAAGGTGGGGGCATGAAAACATACCGCTCAGCACACAGGATCGTGAGAATCCGGGGCTTCGCACTTTGTCTGGCCCTTGTCGGGATGGTCGGAGGTGCGTTCTGCTTGGGCAAATCTCTGGCAGCGCGAGTTGGCCAGACCACCGTCCCACAAACCGAAGGGCCGCAAGTTCCGAGTGCGAGCCTTGCTGACTTGATCGCAACCGCCCAGTAGTGTGGTCTGGAAAGCGCCGCTCTGGTAAGACGGTCTGCGGTCGCCGCCGTCAACCGCTCAGCGGCCCGATTTCAGCGCTTGCGCATGGCAACCCATAGAAGGCAAAGGCCACCCGCGACGCAGTCAATCGCGGAACCGCCCACAAACACCGTCAGCGGAACCGCCCTAAGGTCTTGGTGGAGAAAGAGCACCCTGACGGGGCGAAAACCACGCCCATTCCGATTAGGAAACAGGCTATCATGTAAGTGCCCGGAACCGAGTTATTCCGGCGACTGGCAATGAAATTCTCTATCCGCTAACTCGCCGCGGCGCACGCCGATAAACATACGGATCTCTCGCTGGCCGAGGTTTTAGCACGGGAAAAGCAAATCGCTCGACCGCAGTGAACACACACGCCAACCAGCTCGGAATCTTTACCCGCCTCTCTCGTAGCTGCCACACTCAGAGGCCAGACCTCAGGTTGATGGGGTTTTGCTTGCCCAGGTTGGTCAGGGTATCTGCGGCCCGATTCCACGGGAACCGGCCATGAAGGCGGTGGAAACTACCAGCCCTATGGCAAGCAGTAAGTATAGTCTCTTTTTCATATTTATATTCTCCTCTGTTAGAATTTAAACACGGCCGATAGTTTCCAGTTGGTCAGGTCGGTCAACTGGGCAAAGCCCATGAAATCCAATTGCAGGTTCTCGGTAACCTTCCAGCCGGCGCCATAGGTATAATTGGTGTAGCTTACTTTGCCCTGGTTGGTCTGGGAGGTCCCGGTCTCTTGCTCGTCCAGCGGGTTGGGGGTGTAGGTGATGGCCCTGGTTCCGTCGCCGTACACGGTCTCGGTGCTGACGACAGCGCTGCCGCCGGTAAGGATCTCGGTGTCGGTGCCGTCATAGCTGCCGATGTTATGGGTGGCGCCCAGGCGGAAGCAGATGTTCTTGGTCAGGTTGATCTACCGCCCCACCGGGAAGAAAAGGAGGTAATCGGCCGCGGTGTACTTGTAATCCCAGGTCTCGCCCCAGGTGGCTGTCTGGACATAGCTGGTGGGCAGGGTGCTGATGTTGTCGTCGCGTAATTCGTACCTGTCCACGCTGGCCCGGTCGTGGGTCTCGGTCAGCTCAAAGCTGTTGGTCTTGAATCCCAGTCCTATGGCGAAGACCGCTTTGTCCAGCTTGGCAGTATTCGACCACCCGGATCAGGGTCGTGCGGTTGAACCCGAACCGGGCTTCGATCACGAACGTGGAGTACAAGGAGAACGGAAGCCGAACGACGGAGAACACCAGCGAGACCGCGGCCACCAGGAGCAGGCCCTGGAACCAGGGGTGGACCGGCACGGATCGCGCCAGCCCGTCCAGGTACCCAAGGAACCCGCTGAGGACGACGGCGAGCACCGCCGCGGCGGAGACCGCGCCGGAGAGCAGCCCGAATCTCCCGTGCGTGAGGGTGTAGCTCACCGAGCGCGCGTGCGTCTGGGGGTCCACGACCCCCGCGAACGCCGCGGGCACGGCCGCCGCGTTCTTCTTCACGTGAGACAGGTTCAGCAGGGCGAGCGCGGCGTCCCACCCGAGATCGAGGAAAAAGAAAACCAGGTACAGGATGAGAATCCCCTGGGCGCCCATTTGTCTTCCTTTTTGGGATAAGCTACTGGGCGCGCGGGGGAAAATCAAACCGGGGCTGCATCATTCGCATGAAGCAGCGACGCGAAACGTCAGTTACCCATCTTGGGGTCGCCCGGAGGCCACTTGTTCACCGTAAGAACGAACGTGGGAGTATCGGTGTACTTCATGGGGGCCGAAAGCTCAACGTTGAAGCCTCCCCTGTTTATGGCCTGGGACTCATTCGAGGGAGTAATGATGAGAGGATCCGTACCCTGGTCGGGTGCGAGGACTATCACTTTGGGCATTGTCCTGAAATGAAGCGTAAATACAATCGCCGCGTGGATCTGCGAGAAATCGGAGATCTCGATCAGCTTCTCTTTCGTGGCGCTTGGCCTGAAAGCCTGGAAGCCCGTGAAGCCGCTCACGGTGGCACCTCTTGTTTTCAAGAGGGACATCAGCTTCTGTTCCTGGTCTGATGGCACCTTCTTTACAAGGAGCAGAAGCCCCGGCGCGCCGCCATCCACGTCAACCGTCATCCATCCCGTCCCGAAATCGTACATCCACGGCATAGTTGAGGGGGGGGTCACCATTGCCGTCCAGTCCGCGAATGAAGGAACGCCAGACAGCGCCAAGGCGAACAAGATCGACAAGATCCAGATTCTCACTCTCCACCGCACCAGCATAGCCACCTCCTGGATATTCCATTTCTCGAAATGAGCTCCACGGCCAACGGCCGTCACACATGGGTTGTTGCGTCTGCAGACTGCGCCAACTTCTCCAACGAACGGGCAAGGCCACGGGCCGCTCTCTGCTTGTCCTCCTGGTCGTCCAGTTCGATGTATTTTTCCAGGAGCGGTATGCCCCTCGAAAAGCAATCCTTCGCCTTTCTCCAATCACCGTTCGCGAGATATGCCTCCCCGGCTGCACGAAGACTGACGGCCAGTTCCACGCTTTCTCCGACCTCGCTCGAGACTTGCAGGGCTTCGGTCGCGGCCGTCAAGGCGGCCGGCCGATTTCCCAGGGCGAGGGAGGCGTCGGCAATTCCGGCAAGCGCGAGCGCGAGCCACCGGCGGGTTCCCATTCGGAGAGACAGCACCTGCAGCGATCGGTAGCATTCCAACGCACGCTCATGTTCTCCCAGAGCGGCAAAGAAGAAGCCCATGTTGTTCCAGCTGACTGCGTAGGACCGCTCGTCTCGCACCTTTCGACTCAGTTCGAGCGCCTCGCTTGACAGTTGCACTGCTTGGCGGTAGTCGCCTCTGCTGTGAGCAAGGTTGGCAAGGTCGCTCACCGCGTGCGCAAGGAGACGGTCATCGCCGATCTTGCGGAATACGTCCCGGCTTCTTTCGAAATGCACCTCCGCGTCGTCGAGCCTCCCGGACTGCTCCGCAAGGAGGCCGAGGCCTTTCTCGGCGAGCGCGCGAATGACATCGTCGCCGGGCGGGCTCCCCTCGTAGGCGGCCGTGAACTGGATCTTCGCTTCAGGCCTGTCGCCCTGCCGGTACAGGGTCATGCCCAGTTCGTAGTGGGCTGCAGCGAGCCCACTCGCGTCGGCGCCAAGGCGATAGAGCTTGGCCGCCGACGCGAGATAACGGACCGAGAGCGAGTACTCTCCATGTTCCCGCGCCAGGGCACCCGACTGCAGGAGGACACCACCGCGTGCCGAGGCAGACCCGCCTTCCCTTGACAAGGCTCGCGCGCACGACTCCCTGCCTTCGGTAAGGTATCCGCGCACTTGCCAGTACAAACCCAACGCATTGCACAGCCGGAGCCCGGAATCGACGTCGCCCTTCCGGCTCAGCCATGCGAGGGCGGCGCGAAAGTTGTCGTGTTCATGCTCCAGCGCGTCGAGCTCGAACCGCTGACGGGGACCGACAAGCGCAGGTGCAACGGATTCCGCTATATCCAGATAATACTCCCCATGAGCCCTGCAGGCCTCGTCGCGGGCCCGGCTCGCGTCCAGTAGCTCGAGGCCGTACTCGCGCAGGGATTCGAACATCACGAAGCGCTTGCCGGTGGCATGCTCGTCCACGCTGAGCAGGCTCTTGTCCACGAGGGAGGCAAGCGTATCCATGACGTCGATCCCGTCCGACCCCCCGCAACCGCAGACGGCTTCCATTGCCTCCAGCGTGCATCCGCCGGAGAAAACCGCCGCTTCACGAAAGAGCTGCTGTTCGGCCGGGGTGAGCAAGCGGTAGCTCCAGTCAATGGTCGCCCGCAAGGTCCGCTGCCGGAACGGCAGGTCCGCGGCCCCGCCGCTCAGGAGCTTCAGCGTGCTGCCCAGCCGCTCCAGGATTGCCGCGGGGGAGAGGACGTTCACGCGCGCCGCCGCCAGCTCGATTGCCAGCGGCAGGCCGTCGAGGCGCGCGCAGATCTCGGCAACCGCCGGCGCATTGTCGTTGGTTACGGAGAACTCCGGCGCGACGGCGGTCGCGCGATCCACGAAGAGTGACACCGCCTCGTATTGGGAGATACGGGACGGAAGCATTTCGCGGGCTTCGCGCCGCTTCGGCGCAGTGAGGGGCGGCACTCGGAAGACCCGTTCCGCCCGGATGTGAAGCGCTTCCCGGCTGGTCACGAGGACCTTCAGAGAAGGGCAGGCGCCGAGCAGGTCCACCACGTGGGGGACGCCCTTCATGACCTGCTCGAAGTTGTCGAGGATCAGCAGCATCCGCTTGTCGCGCAGGGCGTCCTGCAGGAGCGCCGCGAGCGGCCGGGCGCCGGTCTCGCGCACCTCGAGGGTGCGGGCGATCATCGGAATCACGTGGGCGGCCGAGTCGATCGCCGAGAGGTCGACGAAGAAGACACCGTCCGGGAAGTGCTCGATGAGGTTGGCCGCCGCCTGCAGGCTGAGGCGCGTCTTCCCCGTTCCCCCGACGCCCGTCAGGGTCAGGGCCCGGACCTGCTCGCTCGTCAGGAGGGACTGGACGGCCTGCAGCTCCTTCTCCCGGCCGACGAACGGGTTGGGCTGCAGGGGCAGGTTGTTCGGGTGATTGTCGAGCGACTTCAGCGCAGGGAAGTCGGAGCGCAGCCCCCGGTGGACGAGCTGGAACACGCTCTCGGGCCGCAGGAGATCCTTCAACCGGTGCGCCCCGAGGTCCTGCAGGGAGACGTCGTCCGGCAGGAGGTCGCGCAGCAGCTCGGCGGTGACGAGGGAGACGAGGGTTTGCCCGCCGTATCCAATGGAGAGAAGCCGCGCGACGCGGTTCAACGTCTGGCCGAAGTAGTCCCCGTCACGCTCCTCCGCGGTGCCGGTGTGCAGCGCCATGCGCACGCGGATGCCGCCGGGAACTTCCCAGGGGGCGGAAACGAGAGCTGCCTGGCAATCGAGGGCCGCGCTCATGGCATCCGATGCCGTCTCGAAGGCGGCGCAGAACGCATCCCCGACAGTCTTGAAGACGTACCCGCGGGCAGCCTCGATGCACCGCCGCAGAAGCTCGTCGTGCCGCGCGAGCGCCGCCTTCATGGGCGCCGTGTGATGCTCCCAGAGCTTCGTGCTTCCTTCGATATCAGTGAAGAGGAACGTGATGGTTCCGCTGGGAGGGCTGGCCAGTCGGTGACCTCCTGCAGGGCCATGGGCTGCGCGGCTGCTCCTTGAATTGTATGCAGCCGGCCATGCCAACGCAAGGACGTTGGTCGACATTTATTCACTTATTGTGGAAAAAATCCTTTGCAATCCCGCCGAACACCCTGTACTATCACCCCCAGAGGAGGAAAACATGAAGCTGACGATCACACATCAGGAAAAGTACTCTCGCGGCCAGCTGATCCTGCGGACCCTGTTCGGGGTGATCTACATCGGCATCCCGCACTTCTTCCTCATCGGCATCATTCAGATCTGGTCGGCCATTCTCTCGTTCATCACGTTCTGGATCGTGCTGTTCACCGCCAAGTTCCCCGAGAGCATCTTCAATTTCCAGATCGGCTTCCAGAACTGGGCCCTCCGGGTTGAGGCGGTGCTCGGAAACCTCGTCGACGGCTACCCCGCCTTCTTCCCCGGGCGGAACGAGCGACACGGTGAAGCTCGAGGTGCCCCGGCCGGACACGGTCAGCCGCGGCCTGGTGATCCTGCGCCTTCTGTTCGGCGCCATCTACGTCGGCATTCCTCACGGCTTCTGCCTGATCTTCCGCCAGATCGCCACGGGCGTCCTCGGCTTCCTGGCCTGGTTTGCCATCCTCTTCGCCGGCAAGTATCCCGCGCGCTGGCACGCGTTCAACGTCGGCACCTATCGCTGGATCACCCGCGTCAGCCTGTACCTCGGCTATTTCACGGACGAGTATCCGAAGTTCTCCGGCAAGGAGTGATTCCCGGGTTCGTCACGATCGACTGATTTCGCGACTGATCCCGACCGACTGACCCGCGGGGGCTCACCCGAGCCCTTGCGGGTTTCTTGTCCCGCCGCTATCCTCAGCCACGAGGAGTGAACCCATGAGCTCAGATGTCGTCTCCCCGACGGTGCGCGCTGCCCCAGCCGAGCGAGATTCCCGAGCGGGAGAAAGAGGACGCCATGGGCGCGTACCTCATGATGTTCGCCTCTCTGGCCATCGGGCTTCCCATCCCTCTCCTGAACCTCGTCGCCTCGGTGATCTACTTCTTCGTGAACCGCAAGAACGGCCCGTTCGTCGCCTTCCATGCCCTGCAGGCGCTGCTCACCCACGTGCCCGGTGGTGCTGCTGAACGCCGGGGTGGTCGGGTGGCTCATCGGGATCCTCGTCACGCCTCCGCATGACGTCTTCACCCCCGCCTTCTTCTGGTACCTGTTCTTCACCGTCCTGGTGAACCTGGCCTACATCATCTGGTCCATCGTGGCGCTCGTGCACGCGCGCAAGGGACAGTTCTTCTACATGCCGCTGATCGGGCGGCTGTGCTTCGCACGCTACTACGGGCCGAAGGCCGGGCGCGCGCAGGCCGCGCAGACGCTGGGAGAACCAGCCCCCGGAGGGCTTTTGAGCCGGAGCATCCGCCACGGCCCGCGAGCCCGGGCGTCGTTGCCGTCGGCCGCGGTCCTGCCGCTGCGTGCTTCGCGCGGCCGGCATTCGCCGCCGCAGCGTCCTCGCTTCGTCGCCCTCGGCGCAGCGGCTGCTCGTGCCGAAGGCTCCGCGGTGACCTCGCGGCGAAGCTGGACAGCGGCCTGGGCTCGCTCATGCAGGAGCAGATCCGGGCCACGCGGAAGGTGGTCGACGATCCCGCCGCGTCACGACGGCCTTGCCCTCATCGTCAAGCGGCTCCGCGCCGCGCTGCCCGAGCCGCAGGCCCGAGCTTCGAGGTGATGATCGTGCAGTCCCCCGAGATCAACGCCTTCACGCTGCCCGGGGACACCATCTGCGTGGACACGGGGCTGATCCGCGCCCTGCACTCCGCGGAGGAGATGGCCGGCGTGCTCGGCCACGAGCTGTCGCACGCGGTGAACCGCGATCCGCTGACGATGCTCGCGCGCAACCTCGGGATGGCGGCGCTGCTCAACGTGATCTCGGGCGGCCAGGGCGGCGCGGTGCTCGCGAACATGGCCCAGACCCTGGTGAACGTGCACTACGGCCGGGAGGCGGAGGACCGGGCGGACGCCTTCTCCGTGCGACCTGCTCGCCCGCGCGGGAATCCCCCCGAGGCCTTCGCGGAGGCGCTGGCGCGCATCAGGGACACGGCGCGCGAAGGAGCCCGGGCTGCTGAAGTACCTCGATCCGCATTCTCCCATCGACCAGCGGATCGCGCGGGCCCGGGAGCAGGCGCGCAAGCAGACGGTCTCCCCGCGGCCGCTCGGGTCGACTGGGCAGCGCTGGTCAAGGCACTGCCCGGGAAATGACGGCAGGCCGCCCGCGACCGCGACCGGCAGCCGGCCCGACGGCGCCCTTGCGCTCTTCCACCCCCTCATCCGCGCGTGGTTTCTCTCGTCCGTGGGCACGCCCACCGAGGTGCAGGCAGCGCGCGTGGCCGGTGATCGCGCGCGGCGCGCACGTGCTGGTCTCCGCGCCCACGGGCACCGGGCAAGACGCTCGCCGCGTTCCTCTGGGGCATCAACCAGCTTGCCACCGGGCGCCCTGGCCGCCGGGCAAGGTGCGCATCCTCTACGTCTCGCCCGCTGAAGGCGCTGAACAACGACATCCAGCGCAACCTCCTCGCGCCCCTGGCAGCAGCTGGCCGACGGTCTTCCGCGAGGCGGGGCAGGCGCTGCCCCGCGATCCGCGTGCTCACGCGCAGCGGCGACACCCCGTCCGCGCGAGCGGCAGCGGATGCTGCGCCACCCGCCCGAGATCCTCATCACCACGCCGGAGAGCCTCAACCTCATCCTCTCCTCGCCGAACAGCCGCCTGATGCTGGACGGGGTGGCCGCCGTGATCCTCGACGAGATCCACGCCGTGGCCGGCCACCAAGCGCGGCACGCACCTGGTGACCGCGGTGGACCGGCTGGTGCGGCTGGCCGGGGAGTTCCAGCGCATCGCGCTCTCGGCCACGGTGAAGCCGCTCTCCGTCGATGGCGGACCTCGTGGGCGGCTTCACGATGGAGACCGCGTCGCGCGGCGGGCGGGCGAGCCGGTGTACCGCAAGCGGCCGCGTGCAGATCGTGCACTGCCCCATGACCAAGGACTACGAGCTCCGCGATCGAGTTTCCCGGCGGCGGAGGGCGCCGTCGGCAGCCCGGCGCGGTCGCGGCCGCGGCGCCGCCCCGGCGACGAGCCGGTGTTCGACGCCCTGGCCCGGGAATGCCGGCGAGATCATCGCGGAGAACCGCTCGACGCTCTTCTTCGTGAACTCCCGCCGCCACGCGGAGAAGCTCGCCCGGTTCATCAACGAGGGCCAGCCGGAGCCGCTGGCCTGGTCGCACCACGGCTCGCTCTCCCGGGAGCTGCGCCTGGTGGTGGAGCAGCGGCTGAAGCGCGGGGAGCTGAAGGCCATCGTGGCCACCAGCTCCCTGGAGCTGGGCATCGACATCGGCGCGCTGGACCAGGTCATCCTCGTGCAGACGCCCTTCACCGTGGCCTCCGCCGTCCAGCGCCTCGGCCGGGCCGGCCACCGGGTGGGCGAGCCCAGCCGCGGGCGTGCTCTTCCCGCTGCACGGCAAGGACATCGTGGACGCGGCGGTCACGGCGCGCTGCGTGCGGGAGCAGGACATCGACGAGATCGCGCCCGTGATCTGCCCGCTGGACGTGCTGGCGCAGGTCATCGTCTCCATGACGTCCGTGGAGACGTGGAAGGCGGACGAGCTGTACGACTTCATCCGCGCCGGCTTCCCCTTCCACGACGCTGCCCCGCCGGCAGTTCGACCTCGTGCTGGACATGCTCGCCGGCCGCTACGAGGAGACGCGGCTGCGCGACCTCGCGCCCATGATCTCCTACGACCGGCTGGACTCCACGGTGCGCGCGAAGGAGGGCGCGCGGCTGCGCCTGGCCACGAGCGGCGGGCACCATCCCCGACCGCGGCTACTTCAGCCTGCGCACCGCGGACTCCAAGGCGCTCATCGGCGAGCTGGACGAGGAGTTCGTCTGGGAGCGCTCCCTGGGGGACACGTTCGTGTTCGGCACCCAGGGCTGGCGGATCCAGAAGATCGACCACCAGAACGTGGAGGTCGTGCCCGTGGCAGCCGCGGATCGGCATGTCCCCGTTCTGGAAGGCGGAGGAGCGCAACCGGGACTTCCACCTCTCGGACCGGATCGCCCGCGCGCTGGAGGAATGGAACGGCAGGCTGGCGGAGCCGGGCTTCCCGGCCGCGCTGGCAGAGTCGCTACGGGCTGGAGCCCGCCGCGGCCGCGGCGCGATGATCGGGTTCCTGGCCCGGCAGCGCGAGGCCACCGGCGCCGATCTTCCCCATCGCCACCACCTCCTGGTGGAGCACACCCGGGATCCCGACGGCAAGGCGGAAGGGCGCGAACGTCGTCCTCCACACCCTGTGGGGCGGCGCGGGTGAACCGGCCCTTCGGCCTCGCGCTCTCCGCCGCGTGGGAGGAGCGCTACGGGTACCGGCCCGAGATGTTCCAGACCAACGACGCCGATCCTGCTCTTCCTTCCCGAGGACGCGTCGCGCCGCGGAGATCCTGTCCCTCGTGGACGCCGGCGAGCCTGGAGCGGCTCCTGCGCGCGCAGCCTGGAAGGCAGCGGGTTCTTCGGCGCGCGGTTCCGCGAGAGCGCGGGCCGGGCGCTCCTGCTCCCGCGCGCCTCGGCGCGAAGAGCGCACGCCGCTGTGGCTCACGCGGCAGCGCGCCAAGTCCCTGTTCGCCGCGGTGTCGCGGTTACGACGACTTCCCGCTGCTCCTGGAGGCGTGGCGCACCTGCCTGCGGGACGAGTTCGACCTCGCCCACCTCGCGCATGCTCCTGGACGAGCTGCGGCGCGGGGCCATCCGCGTGGGCGAGGTCTCCACGCCCGCCCCTTCCCCGTTCTGCGGGGAGCTGGTGTGGAAGCAGACGAACACCCTGATGTACGCGGACGACACTCCGCCGGGCCGCACGCGGGACCAGCCTGCGCGCCGACCTCGTGCGGGAGCTCGCGCTCTCCGCCGACGCTGCGGCCCGCGCATCGACCGCCGGCGCTGGCCGCGGAGCTTCCAGGCGAAGCTCCAGCGGACCGCGGAGGGCTACGCGCCGCGCGACTCGCGCGAGCTGCTGGACTGGGTGAAGGAGAGGGTGCTCCTGCCCGCGGCGGAGTGGGAAGCGCTGCTGGATGCCTGCGCGCGTGACTCCGGGCTGGGCCGGGAGGAGCTGCTGGCGCCGCTCGCCGGCAAGATCGTGGAGCTCACGCTGGGTGAAAGCCGCGGCATGGCGGCCGCCGAGTCGCTGCCGCGGTGCTACGCCGGGGGACCGAGGGCGGGGACGAGGAAACGCTGGAGGGCTGCTCACCGAGTGGCTGCGCTTCTACGGACCGATCGAGCCGGCGTTCGTGCCCGCGCACGTTCGGGCTCGCCCCGGATCTCCTGGACGCGATTCTGGAGGACCTGGCCGAGGAGGAGCAGGTGGTGATGGACCGGCTCGCGGCAGACACGGACACGCTCCTGGTCTGCGACCGGGAGAACCTCGAGATCCTGCTTCGGATTTCCCGGGCCCGATCGCGCCCGACGGTCCGCACGCAGCCCGTCGCGCGGCTGCCGCTGCATGTCGCGCGGCGGCAGGGGCTCCTCCGCCGCGGCTCGTCGGCGGAGGACATGAAGACGGTCTGGGAGAACCTCTTCGGTAGGCGGAGATGTGGTCTATGGTCGGCTTCTGGGTGCAACCGCCGGGAAATATTCCGGTTGCGTGGGGAAATTTGCCGCCAAAGATCGCTGATGCCCGATTAGCCTTTTTCTGCATCTCCATGGCCTCGATATAGTGCTTGAGCGCTCCTATATTGAGGTCATCGTCCTTTATGTATTGACCTTCAAGACGGGGTAGAAACGGGGCGCCTGGAAAGGCCTTTTTCGAGGCCAATTCCGCCTTTACCCACTCCCTCACCTGGACGAGTTCAGGGTCCGATCCTTTGTAGTTGGCAATGGCGGTAATATCGACGAAGTCGAGGGCTGAGAGCTGATAGAAATGCAGCAGGTAGTCGAAGAGATGGTTGGCCCCCTGAATCAGGTTGTGCAGGATGCGGCCATTGGCGGGGGCAGTGATGCCGTAGGCGATTTCCTGGGCATAGGAGGAGGCGATGGCATGGGCATAGGGGCAAACTCCGCAGATTCTTTGGGTGATCTGCTGGGCATCGAGGGGATCACGGCCTCTCAGGATCACCTCAAATCCCCTAAACATCTCTCCGACGCATTGGGCATCCACAACGATATTGTCGGTGACGGTCGTTTTGACATTGAGGTGACCTTCAATGCGGGACAAGGGGCCAAGTTCAATTTTCATGATACAGCCTGTTCTGGATGGTTTAATGAGCCGGGGGTAAGAATGCAAAAAAAAGGCTAGACAAAAATAGCAGTAAGCCGTTGTAAAAAAATAACATGGCCAGAGAAATGCGCGGAACGGCACTCTTTTCAGTACCCCCTTGAGGGGTATAAGGAGCCGTAACGAAATTGAAAAAATGGCCAAGTTATTTCGTAACGGCTCCTAATTCCAGAGCTCCTGATGGGGAAGTTGCGAAACTCATGAGGCTTGCTGAAGAGGCCGCTAATACGGAAATTACTGACGGAATGAGGTTGCTCTGTTACGAAAAACAACCGTTCACCTCCAACAGATTCCTTGAATAGGCTATAATTTTTTATATGGGGATGTCAAACCATTTTATGGCAAGTATTCAGCAAAGTAGCCGGCCCACGCCCAGACAGAGGTATTCACCAGGTGCTGGCGGAAAGTTCAGGAACGCACGATAGCGCCGTCCTGCAACTTGAAGAGAGAAGGCCCCATATCCCGGGGCGCTGTGAATTGCTGCCCGCCGATGTGAATCTCGCTGCCCTGGAAAACCCCCTGCGTCACCTCAATACGGGCATTCTGTAAAGCAAGGTCAATGCGGCTGCGTAACTGGTCGATTGTCTCGGCAAGAGTTTTTCTGTGCTTGATCAGCTTGTTCAGATCGGTCAACAGCAGGATAACGTTTTCCCTTTTGGCGGCGGGGATGCGGGCCAGGGTCGCCTTTATCTGCGCGGCATCGAACGAATCAAAGGGCAGGCTGCGGGAGATCTTGGTGATATTACGGGTGCAGGCCTGGAGCTGTTCTTCCAGTTTTTTCAAGCCGGCCGTGACCTCCGGATCAGTGCGCACGGCGACAATCGTCCCCGGGTTGCCGGGGCTGCCGATGGTGCTCAACCTGATCCCTTTCCCTGAACAGATGACGCCGCCCGCCGCCCTGCCGCTTTTTTGGCCCTGCTCCCTGAGGACGGTGATGCTGCCGCTGGCGATGAGCATGCAGTTAAAGAGGTAGCTGCCGATGGTCACATCCCCCTTGACGATCACCTCCGCGTCCTGGATATAGCCCGCCCGGAGATTGCCGCGGCTGACTACTTTGCAGTTAGCGCCGATGATTCCTTTATCCACGGTCAGGTTTCCCATGGCAATGACGGTGGCCCCGTTCTCGACGGCGCCCAGGATGGCGATGTCCCCTTCGGATTTGACGGTAAAGCCGTTGAGGACCGATCCTTTAAGCAACAAGTCGGTTTTTACGTTTATATTTCCAGTAGAATAGTCAATATCGCCGGCCATTTCGAATATGTCCTGAACGGCAAGAATGTTTCTGCTGAATTTGACGTTGCCGTTTTTTTCGGCAAAATAGAGGATGGCATCATTTTTCTCTTCAACCCTGACCCCTTGGCCGATGTTGATTTTTTTGTCAACCCCCGGGGTAGCTTTGATGGTCTTGCCGAAAAGCGTGCAGCCCTCGACCCCTTTGGTGGCCAGATTCTTTTCCGCAATGAGGGTGCCGGCGGAAACGCTGACCACGGCGTTTCGCTCCCGCAGGTCCAGGGAACCGTTACTGCGCAGCGCGCCCGCTTTTTTTGCCGCATCAAAGGAAAGAGAAAAGGTTGCGGACTGCCCATGCCGGGGCTGCACTGTTTCGGCCAGTTTGACCGTGCGGGGAAGAGTGAGGCCCGCGGCCATCTGTGCCACCATGTTTTCAATGGCGGCATTATCGATACATTTTTCATGGATACCCGCCTGCAGCAGCATCTCTCTTACCACGATGGTGGTGGGGTATCTGCAGGGAGCAAGCTGGGGCAGAAAGATATAATAGGCGGTGGTCCGGTCGGGGGTTATCCACAGAGGAGGGAGAACGGACAGGGTGTCCTGGGCAACGAGAAAGTAGCCATATGCCGTTGCCTCGTAGCTCCAGCCTTTTACATTAAATACTACATTGTCACCGACTTTAGGCAAGGGATCGGCGATACATTCGATTTCCCGGCCGAAAACGTCCCGGCCGGGTTGGGCATTGGGGTTTTCCTTTACTTCCAGCAGCACCTCTCCGGCATTCACCGCCTTGACCATCACAGCGGCGGCATGAACGGAGATCAGGTCGGCTGCGGAAAACAGGTTCTGCAGCCCGGCGCAGCCGAGTTCTGCCGCAGCCTGGTGTATGGAATGCCGTGCTCCAGGTCTGTCTTTTAAAAAGGGGAAGGTGATCCTGCTTCTTATCTGCGGCGGAGTCCCGGCGGCAAGGAGAAATTTTCCCGTCTTTTCCGGTAAGCGGGAGATCTCTTCCACTTTCTGCAGGGCGCCGGGACTGATGCCGTGTATGATGCCGGACTGCTCCAGGACCAGCTTGATCTGCGGCGTCGTAATCGGCTCGCCGCCGGTCAGCACCAGGGTAACCGACATATTGTCCGGGGAGACGAGAAGTTCCTTGCCCTGCCAGGCCTTTATCGTCTGCAGGGAGTTGGCCAGCGAGCCTTTGAGATTCTGCTGCTCCGGGACAGAGGATGTGGTTTGTTCTTCCTCGGATTTCTCGTCAAGGTCAAGAGCCTTCAGGTAGGCATCTTCAAGGGATTCGAAGGAATTTTTTTTGGCAGGGCTCACGCTGGGCTCCGGTAATTCTGTGCAACGGATACTCTTTTCAGCCGCCCTTTGTCCTTATATGGCCGACAGAACATCATCAAGTGAGGCCTCGATATCATCAAAGTTTTCCTGAAACCTGCAGTCATGAATACCGATGGCCGCCTGGTTGGCAAAACTGATGATGGTCCGGAGTTTATTTTCGTGAAAGGGTGCCTCGCCATCCTTTTTAGCGACCAGTGCCCCGAATTTTTTGCTGCCTTTACGGACCGGCACGGTAACATAGCTGTATTGCCCGATCAGGGTGGCCGGATTCCCCGGCGCGTCCATGGTCATGGCCTGCTGCACCGCCTCGGCCAGGGCCCGATGATTGTCCCCGTCCAGCCTTTCCTCAAAATTGACGGCCGCCGCAGGCGCTGGCTCCAGGCGCTCATCATCGGCTTTCAGAAAGAACGCACAGCCGGTGATATTGATAACCTCATGCACCACGGCGAGAATGGTCTGCAGCAGCTCGTCCAGGGGATGGACCTCCATCAGATATTGCTGTATGCGGTCCCTGCCTTCCAGTTCCCGGATAATCTGCCGCAAGGCCCTGGTCCTTTCCGCCACCTTCTGTTCAAGGGAGGCATTGAGATCAACCAGGGCAAGGTTATTTTTCTCCAGTTCCCTGGTCAATTTTTTGTTCTGATTAATCAGGTCAAACATCAAAACCGCGTCTTTGACGGCAAGCCTTAGCTCCTCGTCGTTCCATGGTTTCAGGATATAGCGGTAGATTCCGCCCTGGTTGATCGATTCCATGGCGGCGTTGATGTCGGCATAACCGGTGAGCACCATGCGGATGCTGTCCGGTAGAATTGTTCTGGCCCTGGTCAGAAACTCAGCCCCGCCCATGCCGGGCATGCGCTGATCAGAGATGATCACCGTCGGTTTCTCTCCGGTATGGAGCAGATCAAGGGCCTCCTGCCCGCTGCCGGCGGTAAGGATATGGTAATTCTCATCCAGGAAAATGCGGCGTAAGGCCTTCAATATACTTTTTTCATCATCGACAAAAAGTATGGTGTGCGTCGTGCTCTCGTTCATGGTGAGACTCCGAAGGTATCCGAAAAGTTTTGGTTCTTGCGGTTGCTGTATGGGCGGAATCCGTCAGACCGGGACCAGAAACAGGATTTTGCCCTGCTGGGAATCCGAGTCATTCATCGCCACCCCGTTGACCAGGTACGTCAGGCTGTTGATCTCCAGGCGGGTGGACATGATTTCATTGCCAACAATGGACCTGATGAAGGAACTGATGTCGTCCGGCAGGGCATCGTCCAGTCTGCAGGCCTGTCAGGGAAGCCCCTTTTGCCGCAAAAATCTGATTTGACATTCTGTTGCTCTGCACGATAAGGCCGTCCGGGTCAATGCCCAGCACGGCGGCAGGCAGGCAGTGCAGGATATTCTGGGAGAACTGCAGGACCTTGTTCTGGAACAGGATGTCGTTGGTCCGTTCCCTGACGATCTCCTCCAGATTCTGGTTGATTATGCCGAGTTCTTCGTTTGTCTCCTGCAGTTCCCTGGTCAGCCTTTGATTCTGCTCATTGAGGAAAAAGACTTCCAGCGCCTTGGCGATGGTTACCTTTAATTCATTGTCGTCCCATGGTTTGGCGATGAATTTGTATATCTGTCCCTCATTGATGGCGGCAACGATGGAGGCCGTATCCGCATAGCCGGAGAGCACGATGCGGATCGTGTCCGGCCATTTCTCGCAGACCCTTCTGAGAAACTCCACCCCGTCCATGGCCGGCATCCGGTAATCGGAGAGGATCAGCTGCACGGGATATTCCTCTTCCAGCTTTGCCAGCCCTTCCTCTCCCGAGGCGGCGGTGATGATCTCATACTCCTCGTCAATGAAAAGCCTTCTGAGGGCGCGGAGCACATTGGGTTCATCGTCCACGCAGAGGATTTTGACCTGTTCAGTCATGGTCTTTGCCCTCCATATCCCATGCCTCAAGCAGCAGGGCGTAGCTGCTTTTTATGTTGCCGGCAATGTCATTGATCTGGCTGCGTTTGATGTTTAAGGACTGCCACACCAGCTTGGGAATTTCCTCCCTGACCGGGTTGGTGCTCTGGCCCAGACGAAGCGCCTTGGCCAGCTGGTTGCCGAGAAAAAGGGCGCGGATGAGGTCTTTTGCCTGAGGATCGAGCTTTGCCGTCTTTAACTGCGGTTCATGATGGTATTTCACCGCCTGGACAATATTGTCGGGAAATTTCCAGTTCTCAATCAGCTGGGAACCCAGGCGCTGGTGGGTGAACCCCAGCACCTCCGTTTCGGCATCAGCCTGGGGCATCTGTTTATCCCGGACCAGGACCAGGACCTTTTCGTATTCCTGCGGCATGGCATTAATGAAGGCAATTTTGCCGATATCATGCAGGATACCGAATAAAAAAACCTCCTCGCCCAGTTTTTTGTAGATGTTTTCCGTGATGATTTTAGTGGCCACGGCACTGCCGAGACTATGCAGCCAGAGCCCTTTGACATCAATGGGCGAGCCGGGGCGTTCCTTGAAAAGAGAATGGATTGATACGCTCAAAGCCAGGTTCTTGACGGTGTTGAACCCGAGAATCATTACGGCCTTGTTCAAGGTGGTCACCTGTTTCTGCAGACCATAAAAGGCGGAGTTGGCCAGACGCAAAACCTTTGCCGCCAGAGACGTGTCATCGGCGATAATCTCGCTGAGCAGTTTGGCGTTCATCCCCTCGCTCTGCATTTCCCTGTTGATTCTGCTGGCAACATCCGGCAGGGTGGGAAGATCGCCAATCTGGCTGATTAACTCCTGTATATCGTTCATTATTTCTCTTAGGTCTTTATTGTTCCGTCAGCACACCAAGGCTAGGACAATTACCTGACGTCTTCGCCCCACTCGGCGGCCTGTTCGGCAACCGGCAGCGACACGGTAAAGGTCGTGCCTCTGCCCACCTCGCTTGCCACGGAGATTGCGCCGTTATGTTTTTTTATGATGTCGTAGGTGATGCTCATCCCCAGGCCTGTTCCCTTGCCCACCTCCTTGGTGGTGAAAAAGGGATCAAAGATTCTGGTCAGGTTCTGTTGGGCAATGCCGCACCCCGTATCGCTGATCGCCACCCGGACACTGTTTTTTTCACGCCAGGTTTTTATGGTTATTTTCCCCTTGTTCTCTATGGCCTGGGCCGCATTGACCAGGATATTCATGAAAACCTGATTCAACTGCTGGGGGGAAGCCTTTACCCTGGGCAGGCCCTCGCCGTATTCCCGGCTGATCTCCGCCTTGTACTTCAGCTCATTGCGGATGATGTTCAGGGTGGTCTCCAGGCAGTCGTTGATGCTGGTCAGACAGATCTCATTGTTGTCCACCCGGGAAAAATTCTTCAGATTCTGGACAATGACCCTGACCCGTTCCGCGCCGTCGCGGGATTCGGCGATCAGGGCGGGAATGTCTTTGAGCAGATAATCAATTTTCAGTTTTTTGCGTTCATCCTGCAGTTCGCGCCAGGCCTTTTCATCCTGCAAAGCGGTAAGGAGCGTATCCTGCGAGGTAAGAAACCGGGTCAGTTTTTCCAGATAATTGTCAAGCGAGGCGAGATTGCTGGAGATAAAGCCCATGGGATTGTTTATCTCATGGGCCACCCCGGCGGCGAGCTGGCCGATGGAGGCCATTTTCTCCTGCTGGACGATCTGGGACTGGGTCTGTTTCAGTTCATTGTATGCCTGCTCAAGCTGGATGTTGGTTTTTTCCAGCAGCCGCCTCTCCGCCTGCAGAGAGATTTCCAGCTCCTTTTTGCCGGTGATATCCCGGGACACATGGATGACCTGAACCACCTGGCCGGCGCCGTCCTTGACGGGGGAGACGGATATTTCCACGTAGAATCGCTTCCCCTGGGCATCATAATGGACATGCTCGGCCACGGCATGGCGGCCGGTGGCAAGGACCTCCCGGATGGGGCAGGCATGTTCGGGGCCTGCGCAGGGAGCGGCCAGCTGGTGGGTCACGGCATAACAGGGTCTGCCGATCACCTCATCCTCCGGCAGGCCGGTTTCCCGGATAAATACCTTATTGGCGGTGACAATGGCAAAATCCCTGACGTTGATAATGGCTATGGACTCATTGATGCCGTCGAGGATAATCCTGGGCAGTTCGTTGAGGTGCCGGATCTCCTCCTGCAGCCGTTTTTTTTCCAGCAATGCCTCAATTCTGGGGAGAACGATCTCCAGATTGAGAGGTTTGGTGAAATAGCCGTCCGCACCCTGGTGCAGGGCATCGATCACCGTGTCCGTCGATGCGTCGCCAGTGATAATGATGCAGAGCAGTCGGGGGTGAATTTTTTTTAAAATCTCTTACCAGTTCGGTGCCCCAGGTGTCCGGCAGCATCATGTCGACCAAACGCATATCCGGCTGGTTGCGGCTGACCAGCTGCAGGGCCTCGGCACCGGTGCCGGCAACGGACACGACATATCCATGCCATTCGAAAATGCTCTGCAGGGTGTTTCTGACGGAAGGATCGTCATCAATTATCAAAAGATGTGTTTGGTCGGGCATGGGCTTTGGGTAATATTTTTTCGGTAGCCGGAAGAAAGAAGGAGGACATGATCGGCTATGCTGTTATGATGTCTGCTCTCATACTGGCATGGATTCGCGGTGAAGATCAAGTAAATAAATGTGTTTCTGCGTACGGGTAATGATCTGCCCGGCGAGGTAACGGAGAAACCGTTTGACATCAACCGGCATGAACATGATACATAATATACATGTTATGTTCAGTGACCTCCCCCTTGAATCAGCAAACGGCAGGTGCAGGAAGGACAGAGGAAAAAAGCCTCTCCCCTGCGCGGAGACGCCGCAGAATCAGCAACGGCGGTTTTGCCCCCATGGCTCCGGAATACGGGACAGGAAAGGCGCAGACGATGACCAGGGGCGGGCCGGGACCGGCAAACAGCACGGAGGGTATGGAAAGAAACGCCCCCAGGTCTTTCCCCTGGTGGCTGCTGGTGATGTTTATTGTCGGGCTGGTGATTCTGCTTACGGGCGGCGTCTGGTTTTACCGCAGCCAGGAACGGCACCTGCGGGCCGGGGCTGAGGAGGACCTCGCCGCCGTCGCCCGGCTGAAGGTGGAGCAGATTGCCCAATGGCGGGCCGAGCGGCTGGGGGATGCCGCCGTGGTCAGTGAAAGCCCCTTTGTCGCCGATGTGCTGAGACAATGGCTGGCGGACCCGCGGCCCGAACTGAGCGGCAGCATTCTGGTCCATTTCCGGTCCCTGCAGGAACATTATCATTACCGCAATGTTCTGCTGGTGGGTGCTGACGGCCGGGTGCATTTGACTCTCACCGGCGGGACTGGTCAGCTCCATGAGGATGCGTTACGGTGTCTGGCCGAGGCCTTTTCCCGGCGGCGGCCCGTGCTGAGCGACCTGCACAGCGGCCCCGGCGACCTGTCGCCCCACCTGGACGTCATCGCCCCGCTTTTTGCCGGTGCGGCCGGGGCAGGCGCGCCGGCGGGCGCGGTTATCCTGCAGAGCGAGGCCCGCCAGTTCCTCTATCCCATGATCGAAAGCTGGCCGGGCCGGAGCCCCAGCGCCGAGACTCTGCTCGTCCGCCGTGATGCGGACTCGGTGCTCTTTCTCAATGAGCTGCGCCACCGCAGGGACACGGCGTTTAAACTGCGCATACCGCTCAGCCGGACCGATGTGCCGGCGGTCATGGGGGTGCTGGGCGGAGAAGGGGTCTTGCAGGGTGTGGACTATCGCGGGGTGGAGGTGTTGTCCGCCGTGCGCGCCGTGCCGGATTCTCCCTGGTATGTGGTGGCCAAGATCGATGCGGCGGAGGTTTTTTATACCTGGCGCTCGATCTCCTTGCTCATCATGCTGCTGATCCTGGCGGTCCTGGCCGCCTCGGTGGCCGGCGTGGCCATCGTCTGGCAGCGCCGGGCCAAGGTCCATTATCGTGAGCTTTTTCAGGCAAAGGCAAAGCAGCTGGAGAACCAGGAAAAACTCCAGGCCGCCATGCGGGAGGTCGCCGCCAGAAACGACATCGCCCAGGTCTTTCTCACGGTTGCCGATGACGGGATGTACCAGCGGGTTCTCTCCGTCATCCTTGACGCCATGGGCAGCCGCCTGGGGGTGTTCGGCTACCTGGACGCGGAGGGGAACTTCGTCGCGCCGACGATGACAGGCACTGGTTGGGACAAGTGCCTGATGCCGGACAAGACAGGCTTCTTTGCCCGCGAGACCTGGCTCGGGAGCGACGGCAGCTGGCCGCGGGCCATACGCGAGAAGCGCACGATCTGTATCAATGAGCCCTGCGACCCACATTCCGGCCGGCCACCTGCCGATAACCAGGCATATTTCCATGCCGCTCATCCATCAGGACCGGGTGGTGGGCCTCATCCAGGTGGCAAACAGGGAAACGGACTACACGGCCGGGGATGTGGTGCTCCTTGAGACACTTGGCCAGTCCATCGCGCCGGTGCTCGACGCCAGGCTCAGGGTCGAGTGGACCGAGACGGCCCGCCGGCTGGCCGAGGATCTTATCCGCATCCGGCTGACGGATGGTGGAGTTTGCCGCATCCCATCGTCTTGATGAGCTGCTCGAGAAGATTCTGGACGAAGTGGAGGCCTTGACCGGCAGTTGCATCAGCTTTTATCACTTTGTGGAGAGTGACCAGAAAACCCTTACTCTGCAGGCCTGGTCGACCCGGACGAGCAGGGAATTCTGCAAGGCGGAAGGACAAAGGCCTGCACTACCTATCGACCAGGCGGGGGTCTGGGTGGACTGCGTTCAGCAACGGCAGCCGGTGATCCATAATGACTATGCCTCGCTGCCGCATCGCAGGGGAATGCCGCCTGGTCACGCAGAGGTCGTGCGGGAGCTGGTGGTGCCGATTATGCGGGCCAGACCGGGTGGTGGCCATCCTCGGCATCGGCAACAAGTCCGTTGATTACACGCAGAAAGATGTGGAAATCGTCTCCTACCTGGCGGATGTCGCCTGGGAAATCACCGAGCGGAAGATGGCGGAGGAAGAAGTCCGCAGACTCAACGGCGAACTGGAACAGCGCGTGACCGAGCGCACCCGTGAGCTGCGGGAGGCCCAGGAAAAACTCATCCGGCAGGAACGGCTGGCCGCGGTGGGCCAGCTGGCGGGCGGCCTCGGCCATGAGCTGCGTAAACCTCTGACCGTCATGGCCAATGCCGTCTATTACCTGCGCCTGATCCAGCCCGACGCGGAAGGAAAGGTGAAGGAATACCTGGGTATTCTGGATAAACGAGGTGTTCGCCGCCGAAAAAATCATCAGCGATCTGCTGGATTTTTCCCGGATCAAATCCGTGGACCGCACGGCGGTCAGCCCCGCCGAACTGGTGGCAAACACCCTGCAACGCTTTCCGGCGCCCGGACAATATCAGCGTGCGGCTGGATGTTCCCGCCGACCTGCCGCCCGTCCATGTCGACCCGTATCAGCTGATCCAGGTGCTGGGCAACCTGGTGGTGAATGCCTGCCAGGCCATGGCCGATGGCGGCGCGCTGACCGTTGCAGTCTGCCGGGAAGAGGAGATGGTTGCCTTGGCCGTAACGGATACGGGACCGGGCATCGCAGCTGAGAATATGGCCAGACTCTTTGAACCGCTGTTTACCACCAAGGTGCGCGGCATCGGGCTGGGACTTGCCGTGAGCCGGAAGCTGGTGGAGAACAACGGAGGCTGGATCGGGGTCCGGAAGAATACCGGACCGGGGCGCGACTTTCACCGTTCATCTGCCGGTCCGGCAGGAAGGGATGTGAACCGATGCGCAATGAAGATAGCACCATTTTCCAAATAAAGAGGTTATTATGAATGAACCGCTCCATGTCCTTATCGTGGATGATGAACCCATGTTGCGCCAAACCTTGGCGGATATTCTGCAAAAGAGAGGGTTTGCCCCGGCGGCCGCGGCAACCGGGCAACAGGCCCTGGAGGAGCTGGCCAGGCAGGAGTTCCCCGTTGTCCTGCTCGACCTGCGGCTGGAAGACATGACCGGCATGGAGGTGCTGCGCCGGATCAGGGAGCGTTGGCCCGATACCCAGTGTATCCTGCTCACCGGCCATGCCTCCCAGGATTCCGCTATCGAGGCGATCAACCTGGGGGCCTATTCCTACGTCATGAAACCCTGTGACATGGAACAGCTGCTGCTGACCATTCGCCGGGCCGGGGAAAAATGGCAGATGGCGGACTCGCTGCGCAGCAGTGAGGCCAGGTACCGGCGGCTGCATGACAGCATGACGGACGCCTTTGTCGTGGTTGACATGAATGGCCGTCTCCTGGAATGGAACAAGGTCTACCGGAGCATGCTGGGTTACACGGACGAGGAATTGCGCCAACTGTCCTATATGGACCTGACCCCGGTTGCATGGCGGGAGATGGAAAGGAAGATCGTGGAGGAGCAGATCATTCCCCTACGGCTACTCGGAGGTGTATGAGAAGGAGTACCGCCGCAAGGACGGCAGCATCTTGCCGGTGGAGCTGCGGACCTATCTGCTGCGGGATGCCAACGGCCGGCCCTCTGGCATGTGGGCCATTGTGCGGGACATCAGCCAGCGCAAGAAGGATGAGGGAGAAAAAAGCCGGCTGGAGGAGCAGCTCCGGCAGTCCCAGAAACTGGAGGCCGTAGGCCGCCTGGCCGGCGGCGTGGCCCACGACTTCAACAACCTGCTGACCGTTATCCTGGGTTATGGGGAATTAGTGCTGCAGGATATGCATAAGGAGCATCCCTCCTATGAACCGCTGCAGCAGATTTATCAGGCCGGATCTGCGCGCCAGGGATCTTACCCGGCAGCTGCTGGCCTTCAGCCGCAAACAGGTGCTGGAAATGCAGGTGGTGGATCTCAACGCGGTGGTGAGAGGGTTTGAGAAGCTGCTGCGCCGGGTGATCGGCGAGGATATTGAATTGCGGCTGGTGCTGACCGCCCAGCCGCTTGCCGGTCAAGGCGGACACCTCCCAATTGGAGCAGGTGCTGATGAACCTGGCGGTCAACGCCCGGGACGCCATGCCGGAAGGCGGAACCCTGACCATCGAGACGACCGTGGTCAGCCTTGATGGACGATTATGCGGCGCAGAAGTCCGGCGTCATCCCCGGGTACGTATGCCATGATCGCGGTCAGCGACACCGGCTGCGGCATGGACCGCGACACCATGGCGCTCATTTTCGAGCCGTTCTTCACCACCAAGCCAAGGGACAAGGGCACCGGCCTGGGGCTGGCCACCTCATACGGCATCGTCAAGCAGCACGGCGGCAATATCTGGGTGTACAGCGAGCCGGGCCGGGGCACAACCTTCAAGATCTATCTGCCCCTGGCCGGAGAACCGGCCGGCACGGAAAACGGCCTTGCCGCGGAACCCACGAACCTGCGCGGCCACGAGACGATCCTGCTGGTGGAGGACGACGAACAGTTGCGAAATCTTACGCTTCATCATTCTCAGGCGGCAGGGCTACACGGTCCTGGTGGCGGAAAACGGCCAGGCGGCCTTGACCATGCTGGACGACTTCGCAGGGGCCGGTGCATCTGCTGCTGACCGATGTGGTCATGCCCGGCATGAGCGGCAGAGACCTGGGGGACCGGATAGCCGCGCGGATTCCCGATATGAAGGTGCTCTTACATGTCCGGCTACACCGGCAATGTCATCGCCCACCGGGGGGTGCTTGACCAGGGGGTGAACTTCATCCAGAAACCTTTTTCGGCCCAGGCCCTGGCGGTCAAGATACGCAAAGTCCTGGAAGAGGATACGTCATCATAGTCAGGAGCCGGCAACTGGTGTCAGCTCCTGAGGAACTTGGAAATTTCACATTTAGCGTTAGCGTCATGCCCGAAGGTTTTATCGGGCATCCAGCAAAGATCCTGGATTCCCGCTCAACAGCATTGCGGGAATGACGGCGCTTTGAGACTCGACAACCGGTATATTTAGAGCCGTTACGAAATAACCTCGGCTTTCTGAACCATTTCGTTACGGCTCCTTATGCCGTTTTACAAGCCAGATGAGGACATTATTTTGTTACAACGGCTTAGAATTGCCGAGCTCCTTACTTCCTCATTCCGGCTCCTGACTTCTGACTCCTGAATTCTTGCCCCCGCATCCGGCAAGTCAGCAGATGTTGAGCTAAAACGGCACATCATCTCCCATGCGTGGTTCGGGGGGAGGCGGCTCCTCGGCGTAATTACCTGCCGCCGAGGAAGAGGCGCCCTTGGGATCAAGCATCTTCATCTCCCTGGCAACGATCTCCGTGGTGTAGCGCTTGTTGCCGTCCTTGTCATTCCATGAGCGGGTCTGGATGCGTCCCTCCACGTAAACCTTTGAGCCTTTGGAAAGATATTCCCCGCAGATTTCCGCCAGACGGGCAAAGGCCACAATCCGGTGCCATTCCGTCTGTTCCTGCATCTGGCCGTCCTGGCCCTTCCATTTTTCCGTGGTGGCCACATTGAAATTTGCCACAGCCGTACCGCTCTGGGTGTAGCGTACCTCCGGGTCTGAGCCCAGGTTGCCGATGATGATGGCTTTATTGATCATGATAGAACTCCTTAAAAGACGGCGATGTGAGAAATGGTGTATATGAATAGGTCAACAAAATTAAACAGTATAAATTACATCGGCCGGCAGTGCAATCAGTCAATCAATGTTCCGCGTTCCGGCCGCAGAAAAGAATTATAGGCAAAGCAGCAAAGACGCAAGTAATTAATGCAGCTTTTTTTAACCCGAAAAAGCGGCAGCCGCATCAAGGTCTTCGGGTAAACGCCTGGCCTGACCCGGGGCAAAACCGCATTCCTGCCATATTTCCTCGCTTTCCATGCAGAAATAGAGGCAGGTGGCCGGATGGGCCCGTTGCCGGAGGTGATGGAGCAGGTGCTGGTAGAGTTCCACCCGCAGCGAGCGGAAATAACGGCATTTGCCGTCCAGGCCCATGATGAACTCCTCATGGAAGAATTGCGAGTTCGGAAAACGGGTGAGGGCAGTGGGGCGCAGGGCCGGCAGGAAGCGTAATGCCCCCAGGCTGATCCAGGCGATTTTCTCTGCCGGCACGGTGTCAAAAAGTTTGTGGATGGTTGCCGCGTATCCTTCCCGCCAGCCCGGGTGATAGATGATCGGGTCGAAATGAAAGGCCAGCCGGTAGCCCCACTTGGCGCACTGCACAGCCGCTGCGAGCCTTTCCTCAAGGCTTGCGGTTTTGAGCTCCTCGTTCTTCATGATGGCGGGGCTGTTCAGCGACCAGGCGACAATGGTCCGGCCGCCGTGGTCGAGATTTTCCAGATGGGCGATGGAGACGCTTTTGGTTTTGAGTTCGAGCACGGCCGAGCGCTTGTCCCGCATGTACTCCACCAGGATTCGGCTCAGGCCGGTCAAAGAGTCCAGGGCCAGGCTGTCGGTAAACTCGCCGGTGCCGATCCGCCAGAACTGGTTTGTATGGGTAAAGGCCAGGTCGAGTTCCGCCAGCAGATCATCGATATTGACAAAAAAGGAAATCCACGGGTTATTGAGGTAGGCCTGGAGAATGCAGTAAACGCAGTCCATGGGGCAGTTCATGCCGATATTCAACACCTGGTAATCGCAGCAGCAGTATTCTCTGGTGCCTGGGCAGGGTTTAAAAAAACTGCCCCGGTTGCGGCACAGGAGAAGATGCTGTTTGCCTTTTGCCAGGCTGCGCGGGTATGGCCCCGCATCGATCCGGGGAATGGCGCGGTCGGCAATGATTTCCACGGCAATATGTGGTGCGCGGGCGAGGATTTCCCTGGTATAGGAGAGATCCCGGCAGCTTTCCTCGATGAAAATTTTACGGATATGTCTTGCTGGATCGGATTTTTGATGATTATAGTAACTTTTTTCTGACATGCATCACACCATACCTGAGGCTGACATGGGCGACAAACGAAAAAACATTCTTTTTTGCTGAGCAGTGGCGAGGCCGATCAGTGTCTTTTTATAAAATGCATTTTTATCTCAGCTTCATCTTTCTGCTGTTTGCCGTGCAATCGGCGTCGGCTCATACCCGGAATTTTCATCTCCCGCCCCATGATATCCTGGTCCTGCATTCCTTACACAGCGGCCTCGACAGAGTGGAAAGTATCAATAAGGGCATTGAGGAGGTTCTGCTGGCCAAGGACCGGCAGGACATCGAATTGTACATTGAATACATGGACGGTCTGCGCCAGCCCGGAGAAGAAAATTTCCAGCGTATCTACCGCTTTCTCACTGAAAAGTACGGGTCCCGCAAATTTTCTGCCGTGATCGGGGTGGACACCGCCGCCGTCGCCTTTCTCCAGCAGTACCATGCCGTGCTTTTTCCCATGACCCCTGTCCTTTATTGCGGCGTGAGCTGCCGGCCGAATGACCCGGATGCCCCCACCGGAGGTTTTGTCGGGGTTTGCGAAGACGTTGATATCATGGCCACCATTAAAGCAGGACTCCAGTTATATCCCAAGACAAAGGACATTTTCATCATTAATGACCGCACTGTTGACGGTCTGATCTATGATGCCAAAATCAAGGAAAGCATGATCGCCTTTGCCGGGCGTCTCACCTTCCATCTGTGGGATGATATCAGCATGGAGGAATTGCTGGAAAAGGTGCGGCAGGTGCAGGAAGGCGGCCTGGTGCTGCTGGTTAATTTTACCCGTGACAGCAATGGGGTAACTTTTTCATACGGCAGGAGCGTCGGGCTTATTTCCGCAAAATGCAAGGTTCCCATTCTGTCCATGTGGCAGTTTTATCTGGGCAGCGGCGTTTTGGGGGGAATGATGGTTGACGGGAGATCCCAGGGCATGGCGGCGGCCAAGATGGTCGTTGATATTCTCATGGGCGACCCTGTTGAAAATTTTATCGCCCGGCAGTCCACCGCCAATCACCTGATTTTTGACTATAACCGGATGAAAAGATTTGCCATCCCATACAAGGTCCTGCCTGAAGGCAGCATGGTCACGGATGAGCCGCAGTCCATTCTCTGGAAATACAAAAAGACCGGTCTGACCGTGCTGGGCATCGCCCTGGCCCTGGAAGCCACGGTCATTATTCTTTCCGTTGTCACCTATAAAAGTAAGAAGGCCGAGCAGATGCTGGAGGAACTGGTCGATAAGCGCACCCATGAACTGACCAGCGCCAATGAAAAACTGAAAGCGGAAATCCATGTGCGGAAAAAAATTGAGGAGGCCCTGCGCGAATCAGAGGAAACCCTGCATCAGCTCTCCATCAATCTGTTGACGGTTCAGGAAAATGAGCGCCGCCGCATTTCGGTGGAACTGCATGATGAGCTGGGGCAGTCCCTGGCCGCCCTGAAACTCCAGGTCGGTGCCCTGGAGAAGCAGCTCGGGTATGATCTGCCCTACAGGCTCCAGGAGGAGTGTGACGAGCTGCGTCAGAGCATCAATCTCATTATCGAGAATGTGCGCCGTCTTTCCCGCGATCTCAGCCCGGTTGCCCTGGATGATCTGGGTATTGATGCGGCACTTGAGTATCTGATCACCAATTTCGCCAAGCTGCACGAGATTGAGGTTTCTCTTGATCTGATCGAGATCAATCATCTCTTCAGCCAGGCGGCCCAGCGGCTGGTTTACCGGATCGTCCAGGAGTCGCTCAACAATATCGGCAAGCACGCCAACGCCACCCATGCCAGCATCAAAATTGAAAAAGTAAAAAATCGCATCTTTCTCATTGTGAAAGATAACGGAACTGGTTTTAATACGAGGGAATTTCAGAACCGGAAGAAATCGGAAAGCGGCATGGGCCTTGCTGCCATGGCGGAGCGGGTGCGGATTCTGGAAGGGGTCATGGATATCAACAGTGAAGAGGGCGAAGGCACCACGATCACGGTAAGTCTGCCGGTTTAGCCGGATACTCTGATGGCAACCAGGCACCATGCTGCCGGGCGCTGTCATTGCTGTTTTCGTCGGGCCCATACTCTTTCTTCACAGTGGGCATATGTTAATTACCGTCTTTTCGGATGGATAGGGAATCGCTATGAAAGTGTATCAGGTTTTACTTGCTGACGATCATGTGTTAATTCGTCATGGCATTAAGAAGATCATTGAATCAGAGCCGTCGCTCGAAGTTATCGGCCAGGTCGGGGATGGTCTGGAACTGCTGAACATGATGAAGGAGGTGACCCCTGATATTGTCCTGCTCGACATATCCATGCCCAATCTGCGGGGCATCGAGGCCATCGGTGAGGCCAAGAAGATCTGCCCGGATGTCAAGATTCTGATTCTCACCATGCATAAAAGTAAACAGTATCTCTGCCATGCCATGTCGGCCGGGGCGGACGGCTATGTTTTAAAAGAGGACTCTGACACGGAGCTGCTGACCGCCATTAATCAGGTACTGAAGGGCAATGTCTTCATCTCTCCCGTTCTGTCAAAGGAGTTCTCCAGTTCCGACGTCGATCTCTGTATCAAGACAAAGAATTTCCCTGCCGAATCCTTGACGCCAAGGGAGAGGCAGGTTTTGAAGATGGTCGCCGAGGGCAGAACGAGCAGGGATATCGCCGAACTGCTGTCGATCAGCACCAGAACGGTGGAGCACCATCGGGCCAATCTGCTGAAAAAACTTAATATCAGTAATACCGCTGATTTGATTAAATATGCCATTCAGAAGGGCTATATCCTGCCCAGTACTTGATGAATTCGTATTTATGCCCCTTGCGGGTAAAAAGTCTGTTTTCACCACGGAGCACACAGAGATCACAAAGAAAAAATTTTTAATTACAATTAGTTATCTCTGTGATCTCTGTGCTCTCTGTGGTTAATTTTCAGTTTTTACGAGTCCTTCAGTACTTAGCAGGTTGTTACGGCATAACCATTTCGTTACCGTTTATGCCGTTCATCGTATTGCGCTATCGCAGTTGTTTTTTTCCAACGGCTCAGCCGGCTGATGCGGCTGGTCTCCGGCGTTCTTTTTTGCTGATTTTTTCCCCCGGAAAAAATCTTTTCACCTATCTTGTTGATTTAAGATTGTTTTAAAAAAAAGTCCTGAACAGGGCTTTTTTTTGTGAAACGAAAAGCTTTGACTTTCGCCTTATCTTGTGCTTTCATCTTTTCCAACACACAACATTTTGTGTGTTTTGTCTTTTTTGCCTGCGGGCGCTCTTTTTAAAATAAATGGCAAGGTTCAACCGCTTTGGACCAGTGATAAGCTGATGAACAGGAGAATAGGAATGGGGAGAAAAATGGAATTAGGCGATATGAAAATTCCGGACGGAGTTATGCAACCGAAATTTGCCGATAACGCCCTGTCAGTTCTGGAAAGACGTTATCTGATGAAGGATGTGGAGGGCAATGTCACGGAAACCCCGGCAGAGATGCTCTGGCGGGTGGCAAGCTCCATTGCCGTGGCTGACAGGATGTATGACCAGGACGCCGATGTGCAGGCCCTGGCCCTGTCATTTTATGAGATGATGGCCAACCGGGATTTCATGCCGAATTCGCCTACCCTGATGAACGCCGGACGCGACCTGGGCCAGCTTTCCGCCTGTTTCGTGCTGCCGGTCGAAGACACCATGGAAAGCATTTTTGAGGCGGTCAAGCAGACGGCTCTCATCCATAAGAGCGGCGGCGGCACCGGCTTTTCCTTTTCCCGCATCAGGCCCCATCATGACGTGGTTCATTCAACCCGCGGGGTGTCAAGCGGTCCCCTTTCGTTCATGTCCGTTTTTGACTGCGCCACGGAAACCATCAAGCAGGGCGGCACCCGCCGGGGCGCCAACATGGCCATCCTCCGGGTCGATCATCCCGATATCATGGATTTCATCAAGGTCAAATCAGATCTCACGGTGCTCAATAATTTCAATATCTCCGTAGCCATTACCGATGCCTTCATGGAGGCGGTGGAAAATGATGAAGAGTACGAGCTGATCAACCCCCGCAATAATGAAGCGGTCAAAAAACAGAGTGCGGTCAAGGTGTTCAGGCAGATCGTCAAACAGGCATGGTATTCCGGGGAGCCGGGCATCGTTTTTATTGACCGCATGAATGAGGGCAACCCCACCCCTGAGGTCGGGCTGTTTGAAAGCACCAACCCCTGCGGCGAGCAGCCGCTGCTTCCCCATGAGTCCTGTAATCTCGGCTCAATCAATCTTGCCAATATGGTGGCGGGCGGACAGATCGATTATCAGAAGCTCGGGGCAACGGTTATCAAATGTGTGCACTTTCTTGACAATGTGGTTGATGTCAACCGTTATCCCCTGCCCGAGATCGAGGAGAAAACCAAACAGAACCGCAAGATCGGCCTTGGGGTCATGGGTTTTTCGGACATGCTGCTCAGGCTCGGCGTTCCCTATTCATCTCCCGAGGCCCTGGAGCTTGCCGAGAAGGTAATGAAATATATCGATACCTCCGCCTATCAGGCATCCGTGAACATTGCCGAGAAGCGCGGCTCATTCCCCAACTTTTCCAGAAGCATCTATGGCCAGAAGAACCCCGATGTGCCGGTAAGAAACGCCACCCGGACCACTATTGCCCCCACCGGCACAATCAGCATCATTGCCGGCTGCTCCAGCGGCGTTGAACCGCTGTTTGCCGTTTCCTATGTCCGGCGTGTCATGGACAATGATGAGTTTTTTGAGGTGAATCCGGTGTTTGAAGAGATTGCCCGGGCCAATGGCTTCTACACACCCGAGCTGATCAAGAAGGTTTCCTTCAGCGGCAGCGTGCAGGGTATTGAGGAGATTCCCCTGAAATACCGGCGTATTTTTGAGACCGCCCATGATATCAGCCCCAGAAACCATATCGATATCCAGGCCGCTTTCCAGAAGAGCACCAACAACGCGGTGAGCAAAACCATCAATTTCAGCAATTCCGCCACCGTGGAGGATGTAAAGGAAACCTTCATGCTCGCCTACAAGCTGCGTTGCAAAGGGGTGACCATTTACCGTGACGGCTGCCGGGAAAATCAGGTGCTGAGTATCGGCAAGACCGACAAGAAGAAAGGGACCCAGGCTGAAGTGAGCCGGCCGGTGAAAAAAGACAGGCCGCGCCGGCTGAATGGCTCAACCTACCAGATGACCACCGGTTGCGGTCCGATGTACGTGACCATTAATGAGGACAGCCAGCAGCAGTTTTTTGAGCTGTTCAACACGGTGGGCAAGGCCGGCGGCTGTGCCGCCAGCCAGTGCGAGGCCATCGGCCGTCTGGTATCCCTGGCCTGGCGCAGCGGCCTGCCGCCTGAGCCCATCGTCAAGCAGCTTATCGGCATCAGCTGCCATAAACCGGCCGGTTTCGGCAAGAACAAGGTCGTCTCCTGCGCCGATGCCATCGCCCAGGCGGTCCGGCAGCACCTGGAGCGCAATAACGGCTGCAAGGATGAGACACTGGCCGAAAAGACCATGTTCGGCGCCTGTCCGGAGTGCGGCGGGGTGATAGAACATGAGGGGGGCTGCTGCGTCTGTCATGCCTGCGGCTATTCCGAATGTGCCTGACATGGTTGCCAATAAATTGATTCCTCCTGGAAATGAGATGTGCTAGAATAGTAATGACGAGGAACGGACTATTAGAGGTAAACAACTATAACCTGCACATCGACTGGATGAAATTCACCAATAACCATACTGTAAAAATTCTTGTTGTGGATGATGATCCGCTTGTGCTTGAGGCCTTGGGGCTGCTGGTGGAATCGTTCGGCTATCAGTGTTTTACGGCCGCCAACGGACTTGAGGCCATTGAAAAACTCAAGGAAGATGCCATTGATATTGTTGTAACCGATGTGGTGATGCCGGAAATGGGTGGCCTGCAACTCCTGGCCTATATCAAGGAAAACTACCCGGATACTGATGTCATCGTGGCCACCGGTTATACGGAAAAGGCAGGGTATGCCGAGGTGATAAGATCCGGGGCCATAGATTTCATCAAGAAACCCTTTGAACGTGATGAGCTGGAGGCGAAGCTGAACCGGGCCGAGCGGGAACGGAGTATGATCAGGAAGCTCGAAAAGCTCTCCCTGTGCGATTCCCTTACCGGCCTGTATAACCGGCGTTCCTTTGACATTAAACTGGCAGAGGAGGTGCAGCGCGCCCACCGCCAGGATTTTCAGGTTTATCTGGCCCTGCTCGATGTGGATAATTTCAAGGGATACAATGATACCTATGGCCACCCTGCCGGAGATAAGGTGCTGAGTGCCGTGGGCATGATTTTAAATGACTGCACCCGGCACAACGTGGATTTCACCTTCCGGTACGGCGGCGATGAGTTTGCGGCGATTCTCACCCAGACCAGTGAAGCGCAGGCGGTGAAAATCATGAAAAGGGTGTTGCAGAGTTTCCAGCAGGCCGGTTTTTCCGGGACAACGCTCAGTGTCGGACTTGTCTGCTGCCGGCGTGATGAAAAACTGACCTGGCCGGAAAACGCGGCCTGCATGATAGACCGGGCGGACAAGGCCCTTTACCGGGCCAAGAGCGAGGGCAAAAACAGGGTCATGCTTGATGTCGAGGGGTGTTGACGAGCAAACGATCGAGTGCTTAAACGTTTGCACGTTTCAGCGCTCGAACGCTTCCTGCCCCGGCAGTTTGACGGTGATCGTGTTCCAGCCGTCCTCTCTGCTGGTAAAGCAGATCTCTCCCCCATGCAGTTCAACAATCCGTTTGGCAATGGCAAGGCCGAGCCCTGAGCCGCCGAACTGGGTTGATCGTGATTTCTCCACCCGGTAGAACTGTTCGAAAATCCGGCTGATATCCTCCTGAGCAACATTCGGCCCCGTATTGGACACCATCAGACACACGGCGTGCAATTCTTTGTGTCCTTCGATGCGCAGTCGTCCCCCGGTTTTTTGGTTGTAGCGAATGGCGTTATCAACCAGGTTGATCAGCAGGCGGCGCAGTTTTTCCTGATCCCCCTGAACATGAAGTTCCGCCTCAAAGTCGGTTTCCAGCGAAATCAGTGAGGCAGCCAGTACCTCCCGATAATCCTCCAGCACCTGTTCCGCCAGTTCTGACAAGTTGACTTGCTCCCGGGCTAAGGCCGTCTGCTGCTCCAGGCGTGACAGGTCCAGCAGGTTGCGGATCAGCCTGGTCATGCGCTGCAGACTGTTATGCTGGCTTGCCAGGTCATCCCGCACATGGTCGGGCAGGTCGGGCGACTGCAGCATTTCTTCCTGGGAAAGCAGCAGCAGGGCGATGGGGCTTTTCAGTTCGTGGGACGCGCTGGCAATAAAGTCTTTCTGTCTGGCAAATGAGTTCTGCAGACGGTCAAACATCTGGTTTAAGGAGACGGACAGGGTGTAGAGCTCGTCTTTGCTTTTACCCAGCGGAATACGCTTATCCAGTGATTTTTCATTGATCTCCCTGACAAGCAGATTGATGGTGACGATCGGCTGCAGGATCCGGCCGGCAAGGGTGTAGCTGAACAGCACGCCGAGAATGAAACAGGTGATCAGAATGGCGCCCAGTTCATGCAGCAGCTCGACCATTTCCTCCTCAAGTTCTTCAATGGGCCTGGCAATCAGCAGGGTGTAGCCGACGCCGTTGATAGCCGCTCTGACCACCCGAACCCGGAAGGCCACTTCGTCATGGGCATCCTGGCCGAGCTGAATCTGTTCCCTGGGGATCACATTTTCCACATTATAGGCTTTTTTTGCCGGTAAAAGCGGAATGTCGGTGTAGCGGGTCATGGCAGAGGCGAACAGGGTCGCTCCGTTTGGGTCAAGAAGTCTGATCCAGTACTTGGCCGTAGGGTTGGGCAGGAATTTTTCATCAACTGTCAGCGGTTGACCGGAATTGGGCCGGAATTGCCCGAGCAGGGCCTCCGCCATATGTTTCAGTTCCGAGTCAATGAGATAATAGGGCTGCTCGATCATTTCCAGAAAGACAAAGGATGAGAAGGATACAGCGGCGATGAGGGTCGTGGCGGAAATCCACAGGGTGATCTTCTGGCGGATTTTCATGGAACGTCGTCAATAATATAGCCGGCGCCGCGGACGGTGCGGATAACAGTATCCCGGTCGCCTTTTTTGATTTTCTGGCGAAGATTTTTCATGTGGACATCGATAAAATTGGACATGGTAAAGGGATCAAAATTGTCACCCCAGACATGCTCGGCCAGACTGAACCTGGAAACGACCCGGCCTTTATTGTAAAGCAGGAATTCCAGCATGGCGAATTCCTTGACCGTGAGGGTGACCGGCATATCGTCCAGGGTCACGGACCGGTTAACCGTATTGAGACTGACAGAGCCGCAGGTGAGCAGCGGATTTTTCCCCCGGCCCCGTCTCAGCATGGCGCGGATCCGGGCAAGCAGTTCGGACATGGAAAAGGGCTTGGCCAGATAATCGTCAGCACCCTGGTCCAACCCACGCACCCGATTATCAAGATCACTTAAGGCGGTCAGCATGAGCACCGGAGTGTTGATGCGCTCCTGCCGTAATTCTTTCAAGACGCTCAGACCGTCCCGTCCCGGCATCATGATGTCGAGGATGATCAGATCAAAGCTGTCACCATCTTCGATTTTATCCAGGGCCTCTTCCCCGTTTTTCGCCGTATCCACCATATATTGCTCATGGCTCAGGGCTTGGCACAGCCTTTGCCGCAGTTCTTCCTCATCATCAACTA
Organism: uncultured delta proteobacterium; assembly: GCA_963729825.1. Taxonomy (GTDB): domain Bacteria; phylum Desulfobacterota; class Desulfobulbia; order Desulfobulbales; family SURF-16; genus SURF-16. The sequence continues at coordinate 40,647 of CAVSQR010000043.1, forward strand.
TGAGGATTTTCATGGTAGCCTCCTTGGGGTTTTGCAGGCGGTTAAGCGGTACGGGTAATCAACCAGACTCCCAGGCAGATCACCACAATACCGGACCAGCGGGTAAGCCCGATGCTTTCATTGAAAAAGAATTGACCGGCCAGGGCGGTAACAATGTAACCGACTGAAAGCAGCGGGTATGCATAACTGACCTCGACCCGGGAGAGAACCAGCAGCCAGATCAGCACGCTGACCACGTAACAGGTGAGACCAGCGAGGACAAAGGGGCTGGAGGCAACGGCCAGGATAACCTGGGGCGCGTTTTCCAGGCGAAAGGCAAAGTGACCGATGGTGCGCATGCCCTGCTTGAGGGCCAGCTGGGCAAGGGCATTGAGCAGAACGCCGGCAAGGATAAGTGGCAGATATTTGTTCATTGCTGTCTGTTAGAAGTGAATAATTTCATTTTTACGGGAGCCGGTTGAGGCAGACTGCCCTTTGGGAGTGAGAATAATGAATATCTGACATGATAAAAAATATCAGGAAAGATAGCCGGTATATTGCGTCAATATTTGACAAAAACATACCCCTTTGCGCCGCTGTTGTCCAGCAGGCTGGGGGCAGGAAGAAATTTTTCCCAGTTCTCGTAATGTTTCACACTGGCAATCAGCACACACCTGCCGGGGTGTTCGGCAATCAGCCGGCTTACCTCTTGCACCTTGAGAAGCCGTGTCGCGGATTGATCATGTGCTAAACCATAGTCCAACTCACCGGCGGATTCCACCATGGTAATATCGTTTCTCTTATAATACCAGCAGGCTGCCTGCACGGTTTTTTCATCGGAGAAAATAATTGACTCCGTTGTCACGTTTTTTTCGTGGCGTTTGAGCAGCAGCACCGGGGCCTTTGATTCAAGGGTCAGGTCTGGCATGATAAAATTGGCGAGAAAAAGAATGAGCACCGGCGCCAGGCCGAAGAGCAGAATTTTACGGCTGGCCACGTCGGCTGCGGAAAGCCCCGATGAAAAACAGGACCATTACGAAAAGGCCGTTGGCTGCCATGAGCCATTTCCAGATCCTGTTTTCCGGCAGAGCGATGTCAAAGCCGAAAAAGCGGGTGGCGGACAAAAAGGCAATGATGGCGGCCAGCAGTGCTCCGTAGAACAGAGCTGCGCCGGCAGTGCCCAGCTGAAAGCTGCGGAAGCGCCCACGGTTAAGCACCCTGTGCAGGCCAATGGCTCATGAGAATGGCAAAGGGCGGAAAACAGGGCAGGATATAGGTCAGCAGTTTACCGTTTGATGCGGAGAAAAAAAGGAACGGAAAAACAAACCAGCAGATGCAGAAAGTAATGAGGGGTGAAATTGGATTTTGTTTGGTCCGTGCTGCGGCTGTTGTGCTGAAAAAACCTGTAACAGCTGCCGGAACAAGAAAGATCCAGGGCAGAAACATGGGCGGCGCACTGAGGAAAAAATACCAGAAAGGTTTTTTGTGCTGGGCATTATCTGCCAGAAAACGGTGGACATGTTCGTTCCAGAAAAAGTAATGCCAGAACTGCGGTTCACGCAGATGAATAAGTACACTCCAGGGCAGCGCCACCAGCAGGGCGGTCAGCAGTGGCAGCCATGTCATGCGGAAAATATCGGCAAAGCGGCGCTGGCTCAATAGAAAGGGAACAATGGCCAGAACCGGCACGGCAAAGGCGAGAAATCCCTTGGTCAAAAAAGCCAGACCGCAGAAGATGCCGGAAAACATCAGGTATTTTTTTTCCTGCCGGGAACCGGGCTCGGCTGCGCTGGCCCGATAGAAACTGACCATGGTGCCGGTGAGAAAAAAGCAGAGAAGATTGTCCAGCACGCAGAAGGTGCCCACCGCATAGACCTCCAGTGAGGTGAGAAAGATGAGCGCGGCAAGCGGCGCAATGGTCTCATCATTTTTTGCTCCGCCAGCGGCAATGCCGAGGATGAAAAGGGCGGTGAGGGCAACGGACAGGGCCGAGGGCAGGCGGATGGCGAAATTGTTTTCACCGAAGACCATGATCGAGCCGGCAATGGCCCAATAGCCGAGAACCGGTTTTTCAAAGTAGCGCAGGCCGTTGAGATGGGGGGAAACCCAGTCGCCGCTTGCTATCATCTCCCGCGGCACCTCTGCATAGCGTGATTCGTCGGGCACGAACATGGGGCGGGCGCCGAGGGGGACAATGTAGAGGGCGGCAATGAGCAGCAGCACCAGCAGGCCGTATCTTCTTGTGGATGACATTGCTTAATCCCCGCTGCCCAAGGCAGGTGCGCCGTTCAGCTGCTGACCTGGCTGGATGTCCTGTTTCTGTTCCCCGATCAGCCAGGAGGTGATGTTTTTCCGGTGCATAAGGCCCTGGGTGATTTCCTGCATGGATTTGCGGTGAGCATACATTGCCACTTCATTTTCCATCTTGGCGAAGGCTACCAGCACAAAGGGCAGGGGGTGGCCGCCAAGCTCTGCGGGGGTATGGGCAAAGGAAAGATCCTCTGAGGGTCTATTGCTGTACAGGGCATATTTGATGCCGTCGCCGTCCGGGTTGATTTTATAGAGCACCACCGGGATGGTTGGCGCAATGTCCGCCTCGGTTTGCCGGACAAAGTCACGGCCCGACTCCCGCTGCGAGATCCAGGGCTCAATCAGCATGGCCTCGGCGGCCATGGCGCAGCCGACACAGAGCAGGGCAAGGCTGACAGCGCGCAGGTTCTGCCCTGTTTTATTGGCCAGCAGAAGGTAGATGAGGCTGGAGCAGATCAACCATGACCAGCCAGAAAAAAACCGGTGGCCGATAGGACATGGGCGCTGCCGCATACATCACCGTCACTGCCGTGATAAGCAGAAAAAAAAGATACCTTGAAGAGTGTTGCACAGCCCTGTTGGCGCAGCAGGCTGCTGTGTTCGGCAAAAAGCTCGATGCCGCGGCCGATGAGTAGAAAAAGGGCGGGGAAGAGTGGCAGCAGGTAGCGGCTGTGCCGTGTGGAGGCTGCCGTAAACAGGGCAAGCACAAAGAAAGAGCCAGCAGGCGGCCAGCCGCATGGTTTCATGGGAAAAAAAGTTGGCCAGGAAGGTTCTGCCAGTAAAGCTCCTGCGTTATCCTGCCGGCCGGCCAGGAAAAAACCGAAACAGGCCGGGATCCACCAGGGGGCGGCGCCGGACAGCAGATAGAGGAGATAATAATAGAGGGGTTCATTGGCCTCATCTCCCACCCGGCCGGCCAGCTGCGCCTCAAATACTTTCTGGACCAGTTCGCTGCCGCCGGATTGCCAGAGCAGCAGCAGATCAATACCGATGCACGCTGCTGCCAGCAGCATCGATTTCATGGCAAAAATGAGCAGAGCGCGCCATTTTCTTTCACAGATGAGAAAGGTGCCCCAGATGCCCACAGGCAGCACCAGGCCAACTGGTCCCTTGGTGAAAAAGGCCAGCAGCATCATGACAAAGGCCGCAGCCTCCGCCACTCCACCGGCACCTGCAGCCGGCCGGCGATAACGGAGATACAGCAGAAAGACGGCAGAACTCACCCAGATGGCCAGCAGCATGTCAATGGTTGCCCGCCCGGCCTTCAGCCAGTAGTCAGGGCAGGTGGCCAGAGCCAGGGCGGCAATGAGCGCCGTCTGCACACTGATTTTTTGGGCCAGCATGAAGGTGACAGCGACCATGGCCGCGGCGGCCATGGCGCTGGGCAGCACAGCGGAAACCGTCGTCACCTGGCCCGCCGGCAGGGAAAAAAGCCAGGAAAGCCAGAAGTACAGGGGCGGATAATCCGCATAGCTTGTGCCCATGACCGTCGGGATGAGGCTCGGTCCGTTGCTGACCATGATTTTGGTAAACAGGCCGTTTCTCGCCTCCAGACCGAAAAGATCCCGCAGGGGCGTTGCCCAGATATAGGCAAGAAAAGTCCCGAGGAAAAGGTACAGGGGAAAAAGAGGACTGCCCGCAAGGCTCTGTTGCTGAGTAGTTGACATTCTGTTGCAGTTATTCATTCATGAATGGATGTTTTGCTTGCGATGTAGGGGCGGTTCGTGAACCGCCCGTTTCGCGAACCGCCCTGCGGGCCTGGCAACCGCTGTTTGTTATACTCAATGCAATTCGTTTTCCTGGCAGGAGATCCAGCCCTCACGCCCCTCCAGGCGGGAGGCAATAATTTTCGCTGCAGCAATCTCCGGGCAGCTGGCCAGCAGATCCCCTAACGGCTGAAAATCGATTTTTTTGGTCTGCGCCTTGTCAAGAAAATCGCTAAACATGGCGCGGCACGCCCCCCCCTCCGCCTCGGCGTGAATGGTGAGCACATTGAGCTTTTCGGGTTTGAACAGGCTGAGCAGGTGATCATTGTAATTGTGGGCATCAATGCCGTTTCTGCCGATCAGCTCGTCATAGGTGGGCAGGGTGGCCGGTATCTGCGGCTGGCTGAGAAGACCCTCGTCAAGCCGCGGATAAAAAATGGAAGAACCCCGGCAGTCCGAGTTGTAACGGCCGGGGAATTTTTCCCGGGCCTTCAGCGCAGCAGGGGTGATGCGCCAGGCCGGCGCCGCGCTGCAGTCCACGGGACGTTCAATGATTTCCGCCAGCAGATGCATGCCGCGGCTCAGATCCCGCAGCACCTCCTGGTGGGGAAGGTCGGCTATCTTCGTCTGCCAGCGATGATGGTCCCAGGCGTGCAGGCCGATTTCATGGCCTGCCGCCGCGGCCTGGCGGATCTCGGCCGCCGCCTTTCTGCCGATCAGCGGGCCGGGCCACAGGGTGCCCTTGAACAGGATATCCCAGCCATAAAGACTTGCCGCCCTGCTGCGCAGCATCTTGAACAGAAAGGCGGGCCGCAGGAGCCGCCACAGGTGACGGCCCATGTTGTCCGGTCCCACGGAGAAGAAAAAGGTGGCCTTGATGCCGTGGCGCTTCAGTTCGGCCAGCAGTCCCGGTACGCCGATTCTGGTGCCGCGCAGGGTATCCACATCGATGCGAAGCCCTGCGTGGGTGTTTTTTGCAATCACAGGCCACTCTGTCCGGTTTCGTGACTGAGAAAATAATCCAGGGTTTCTTCAATGGATTGTTCCAGAGGCACAGTCGGCTGCCAGCCCAGCAGGCGGTTTGCCTGACGGATTGACGGACGCCGGTGCTGCACATCCTCATAACCTGACCCGTAGAAGGCCCGCGCCTCGATGGAACGGATGCCGGCAAAGGGCGGGAACTTGGCGCGGAGAGGATGTTTCTCGAATTTCTCCACCAGGATATCGGCCAGCTCGCTGATGCTGGCCTCGTTGGTCGGGTTGCCGATATTGAAGATCTTGCGAGTCGCAGCAGTTATCCTTGTTCTCGATGATGCGGAACAGACATTCGACGCCGTCCTTGACGTCGGTGAAACAGCGGTTCTGGCTGCCGCCGTCCACCAGTCGGATGGGCGTGCCTTCCACCAGGTTCAGAATCAGCTGGGTAATGACCCGGGAGCTGCCGATGCGGGCGGACATCAGGCTGTCCAGCCGGGGCCCCACCCAGTTGAAGGGCCGAAACAGGGTGAACTGCAGGCCCTTGGTGGCGCCGTAGGCCCAGATGACCCGGTCCAGCATCTGCTTGCTGCAGGAGTAAATCCAGCGCTGCTTGTGAATGGGGCCAAGCACGAAGTTGGACTGGTCTCCTCATTGAACTCCGGGTCCTGGCACATGCCGTAGACCTCCGAGGTGGAGGGGAAGAGGATGCGTTTGCCGTATTTGTCGCAGTAGCGGACGATGCGCAGGTTCTCCTCGAAATCCAGCTCAAAGACCCGCAGGGGGTTGCGGACATATTCGGCCGGCGTGGCAATGGCCACCAGGGGCAGGACGATGTCGCACTTGCGCACATGGTACTCGATCCACTCCCGATGAATGGAGATATCGCCTTCACTGAAGTGGAAACCGGGGCGGCTGAGCAGGCGCTGGATGGAAGATGAACCGAGATCCATGCCGTGCACCTCGTATTTGCCGCTGTCCAGCAGATGTTCACTCAGGTGGTTGCCGATGAAGCCGTCAACGCCGAGGATGAGCACGGTTTTTTTGCGTTTGAGCTCGATCTCGCTGGCGATTTGTCTGCTGAAACGCAGACCCGGAACCAGGTTCAGCTCGGCGGCCAGCTGGGCGCCGCTGACAAACACGCCACCCTCGCTCTGGCCGGCCTGCACCTGGATCGCCCCCTCACCGCAGCGGATCACCAGGGGATCACTGGAGATGACCGTGCCGGGAATGACATCATCATGGTTTTCCACCGGCAGCACCGACCAGAAGAAGCATTTGCGGTTGCGCAGATAGCTGAAGGCGCCGGGATAGGGCAGGGTGACGGCCCGCACCAGGTTATGAACCGCCGTGGCCTCTTTGTCCCAGTCGATCTCGCCGTCATCCGGCTTGCGGCCGCCGAAGTAGCTGGCCAGCCGGTGCTCCTGGGGGATGCGCGGGGCATTGCCTTCCCTGACGGCGGGCAGCACCTCGGCCAGCAGCGCGGTTGCGGCAATCGTCATTTTGCTGTGCAGGGTGAGCGCGGTGTCCTCCAGGGTGATGTCGACCTTTTTCTGGCCGACAATATCACCGTTATCAGGCTTGGGCGTCATGTAATGCAGGGTGACGCCGGTCTCTTTTTCACCATGAATGAGCGCCCAGTTGACCGGGCAGCGGCCACGGTAGCGGGGCAGCAGGGAGCCGTGCAGATTCAGACAGCCCGCCGGGGGGATGGACAGGATGGCCGGGCCGACCATGTTGCGGTAATAAAAAGAGAAAATGATGTCCGGCTGGAATTCCTTGATCCGTTCCACCCACAGGGGATGATTGAGATTTTCCGGGGCAAAGACCGTCAGATTTTTTTCAGCGGCAAGCACGGCCACCGATTCAAACCACTGATTTTCTTTGGGATCGTCAGGGTGGGTGAAGACGGCCTGGATGTCATAACCATTGGCCAGCAGCGACCTGATACCGGCGCAGCCTATATTGTGATAGGCGAGAACGATTGCTTTCATGATGAAACTCCGATGGATAAATTTGCAGTTAATGGAAGAGGGAAAAGCGGTTCTGTTTTTTACCGTAGTTATGGGGGCTCAGTGCCAAAATATGGCTGGGTCCCGGTTAGGGGTGATTGCTGATTGACCCGGCATGAATCATGTTTTCGGCGTGCTCCAGATTGCTGCCGCCCCGCACCTCCTGGATAAAATAGCGGGGTCTGCTGCGCACGTCATGGTAGATGCGGCCGATGTACTCACCCATCAGGCCCAGGGCGAGATAGAGGGCGCCGATCAGGACGAAGAGGGCGGCAAAAAGGGTGAACACACCTTCGGCGGCCCAGGTGGCGCCGTAAGAGATACGCATGATCATGAGAAAGATGCCGAAACCCACCCCGCAGGCGGCAATGACGGTGCCCAGCAGGGAGAGCAGGCGCAAGGGAAAGGTGGACATGGAGGTGAGCAGGTCGTACTGCAGGGAGATGAGTTTGAACAGGCTGTATTTGGACTCACCCTTGGTCCGTTCCGCGTGGCCGACCTCTATCTCGGTGGTTCTCCGGGCAAAGCTGTTGGCCAGAATGGGGATAAAGGTGGAATGCTCCCGGCACTGCAGCATGGCATTGACAATGTGGCGGCGATAGGCCCGCAGCATGCAGCCGTAATCGGACATCATCACCCCGGTGGCCTGGCGCACCGCCTTGTTGACCACGGCAGAGGCCGCCTTGCGAAACAGGCTGTCCTGGCGGTTGACCCGCACCGTGCCCACCACATCATAGCCCTTGTTCATCGTCTGCAGCAGCCTGGGGATCTCCTCCGGCGGGTTCTGCAGATCGGCATCCAGGGTGATAATCACCTGACCCAGGCTCTGCCGGAAACCGGCAAAGACCGCGGCATGCTGCCCGTAATTGCGGTTAAGCAGCACGCCGACCACTTCGGCATGCTGGTCCGCGGCCCGGCCGATCATCTCGGTGGAGCCGTCCCGGCTGCCGTCGTCAACCAGGATCAGTTCAAAGGACTCCCCGGTGCTGCGGCAGGACGCCAGGCAGCGATTGATCAGCTCATCGAGACAGGCTGATTCATTATAGACGGGAATAACCACGGAAAAAGCCGGGTTGCTCATTTCTTCAGTACCTCCTTCACGGCCTGCACCACATCATCCACATCCTCCTCGGTCATGGCCGGGAAAAGCGGCAGGGAGCATATCCTGGCGGAGTTCCACTCCGTGTCGGGCAGGGTGCCCAGCAGCTCCGGGCGGGACTCGCGGTAATATTTCTGGGTATGGGCGGCCAGGAAATGGATGCCGCTGCCGATGTTTTTCTTTTTCAGCTCTTCCATAAAGGCATTGCGGCTCATGCCTGCCCGCTCGGTATCCAGGCGGACGATAAAGAGGTGCCAGGCGTGGCGCATGTCATATTCCGGCACGGCCAGGGGCAGGATTTCATCCACCCCGGCCAGCAGCTGGTGATAACGGGCGGCAAGTGCGGCCCGTCTGGCAATGAAATCATCCAGCCGCTTGAGTTGCCCGAGCCCGAGAACCGAGGCGATATCGGTGAGGTTGTACTTGTAGCCCGGCTCCAGGACCTCGGCCTGGGGGCTGCGGCCCTGGCTCTTGCGGTCATAGGCGTCAACGCCCAGCCCGTGAAATTTCAGGCGGCGGATGGCATCAAGCAGGCCGGCATCATCGGAACAGAACATGCCGCCTTCACCGGTGGTGATGTTCTTGATGGGATGAAAGGAAAAGATGGTCGTGCCCGCTGGCGCCGATTTTTTGCTGTTTATACTCGGTGCCGGCGGCATGGGCCGCATCTTCCGCCAGGGCGATTGATTTATCAGCGCAGAGGCGGCGGATGGGGTCCATATCCGCGGCTGCCCCGGCAAAATGAACCGGCACGATAAGCCGGGTGCGCTCGGTGATGCAGGGTTCGATATGCGCAGCCGTGACCATCAGGTTGTGGCGGTCGATGTCGGCAAAGACCGGCGTGGCGCCGCAGAGGACGATCATATTGACGGTGGATACCCAGGTCATGGACGGGGTGATCACCTCATCCCCGGGGCCGATGTTCAGGGCTTTCAGGAGCAGGTGCATGCCGGCCGTGGCCGAGCAGAGGGCCACCCCGGCCCCGGCCCCGCAGTAACGGGCAAACGATTCCTCGAATTCGGAGGTTTTCGGGCCGGTGGTAATCCAGCCGGAGCGCAGCACCTGGGCCACGTCCTCGATTTCCTCTTCGCTGATGGAGGGTTTTGAAAAGGGGAGAAAGCTTTCTCGCATGACTATTTCCCTGGAAAAATTGAACATTAAATCAGATCCACGGTTTTATACATTATTTTCATGAAGAAAAGGTGAATTTTTTTTATTGCACATTTTTTTTTCCGCACTAATATGACCACCTGGTCACATCATGGAAAACCTACAGCAATCAGCACGAACGACATTCAGCAACCTGCCGCCGGAAAAGCAGGAGAAAATCGTTGACGCAGCGGTGAGGGAATTCGCCCGGCATGGCTATAAAAAAGCCAGCATCAACACCATTGTCAGGGATGCGGGCATTGCCAAGGGATCGCTCTATCAGTACTTTCATAATAAGGAAGAACTTTTTGTCTTTATTTTTGAGCGCTTTACCCTGCTGGTAAAAAAAGCGGTCGCCGAGCAGGGACGCTCAAATGTCGCGCGAGCCAGGGAAGGCGAAAGCACGGCCGCCGAGCAGGGACGCTCAAGTGTCGCGCGAGCCAGGGATGGCGAAAGCACGGGAGTCGGCTCGGAGCATGATTTCTTCAGCCAGGTCGGCAGGGTGCTGCTGGCCGGCATTGAATTTATTGACCGCCATCCTGAATATTTCCAGATCTATCTCCGGGTGCTGTTTGAACAGGATGTGCCCATGCGGGAGAAACTGCTGGCCCAGGTCCGGCTTTTTTCCCGGGAGTATTTCGGGCCGACTGTGCCAGGCAGGTCAGAAGAGCGGCGCCATCCGCCGGGATGTACCGCTGGCGGTGGTGATTTTTATTTTGGACGCCACACTTGATCGTTTTCTGCAGGGTTATGCCCAGGGCGCCCTTGACCGTGATCTGGATCTGGTGCAGCGCAACAGAGAGGAGCTGCTGGCCCGGATAAAGATGATTCTGCAGGTGTTGCGGGAAGGACTGGCGGATGGCGGGACGGGGCAACAGGCGACAGGCAGAAGGTAGAAGGCAGAAGACAGAAGGCAACTGGCAAAAAGAGACTTTCAGACCAAGAGGGTGAGATTTCATGGACGCATATGTGGAAAAGGCAGGGCTCAATGATATCCTGCAGAAAATAAAAAATAACGAGAGGATCAGCCGGGAAGACGGCATCAGGCTCTATCAGTCTCCCCATCTGCTGGCAGTGGGCTATCTGGCCAATATCGTGCGGGAACGCTTAAACGGCGGCAATGCCTACTTCATCTACAACCAGCATATCAACTATTCCAATATCTGCACCAATCTCTGTAAATTCTGCGCCTTCGGCAAGGACAAGGATTCCGACAAGGCCTACGAGATGACCCGGCAGGAGGTGGCGGCCAAGGTGCGGGAACGCCTGGATGAGCCCATCACCGAGATCCACATGGTGGGCGGAATCCATCCGGATCTTCCCTTCAGCTACTACACTGGATCTGCTTCAGGAAATCAAATTGGTCCGGCCCGAGGTCCACATCCAGGCCTTCACCTGTGTGGAGATCGATCATCTGGCCAAACTTGCCGGCAAGCCGGTGGACCGTACCCTGGAGGATCTCATGGCCGCCGGGCTTGATTCCATCCCCGGCGGCGGCGCCGAGGTGTTCAGCCCGCGCATCAGGAAGCTGACCTGCGAAAAGAAGCTGTCCGGCGAAGGGTGGCTGGAGGTGGCCAAGACCGCCCATCGGCTCGGGTTGAAGACCAATGCCACCATGCTCTACGGCCATATCGAGACCGTTGAGGAGCGGATCGACCATCTCGACGCCCTGCGCCAGGCCCAGGATGAGACCGGCGGCTTTCTCGCCTTTATTCCCCTGGCCTTTCATCCGAAGAACACCGAGATGGCCGATCTGTCACGCACCTCCGGTATTGATGATCTGAAAAGCATGGCCGTGGCCCGCTGTTTTCTCGATAATTTCCCCCATATCAAGGCCTACTGGGTGATGATCGGGCCGAAGATGGCCCAGGTCGCCCTGTCCTTTGGCGCCGATGATGTGGACGGCACGGTCAAGGAGGAGATCATCACCCACATGGCCGGGGCCGAGACCGAGCAGGCCATGTCCGATGCGATGAGCTGGTCCGGCTGATCAAGGAGGCGGGCCGCACGCCGGTGCAGCGGGCACGCTGTACGATGTGATTAAGATGTATCATTCGATGGTTGACTGGTCATCACGCACATGGCGGCATGGACAGCAGGCATCGACGGACAGGACGCGAGATGAGCGAAAGACATCATCGGAAAGTGGAGGCCGGGCAGCGCATCAGCGCGGACGAGGGTTTGCAGCTGCTGCGGGACGGGGATCTCTATCAGCTCGGCGTTCTGGCGGACACCATCCGCAAAAGGCTGCATCCCGAACCGCTGGTCACCTATGTGATCGACCGCAATATCAATTACACGGATATCTGCATCTCCGCCTGTAAGTTCTGCGCCTTTTACAAGGCCCCGGAGGACGCGGCGCGGTTCGGTGCTTTCCTTTGAGCGAACTGGGCAAAAAGATTGAGGAGACCAAAGAGCTTGGCGGCACCCAGATTCTGCTGCAGGGCGGGCTGCATCCGGACAAGCCCCTGGAGTTTTACGAGGAGATGCTGCGCTTCATCAAGGGGTACGGCATCCATATCCACGGTTTTTCCCCGCCGGAGGTCTGCCATTTTGCCAATCTGTCGGGACTGTCAGTGTCAACGAGGTGCTGATCCGGCTGCGCCAGGCCGGGCTTGATTCCATTCCCGGCGGCGGGGCGGAGATCCTGTCCGACCGGGTGCGGCAGGAAACCGCGCCGCGCAAGTGCTCGGCCGATGACTGGATCGAGGTGATGGAGGAGGCCCATAATCTGGGCATGCGCACCACCGCGACCATGATGTTCGGCCATATCGAGACCCTGGCCGAGCGGCTGGAGCATCTGGAGCGGGTCCGCGCGCCTGCAGGATCGAACCGGCGGCTTCACCGCCTTTATCCCCTGGCCCTTTCAGCCCGACAATACGGTCTATGCCCATCTGCCCAAGACCACGGCCTTTGCTTACTTAAAGATGCTGGCCCTCTCCCGCATCTTTCTCGACAATATCGACAATATCCAGGCCTCCTGGGTGACCCAGGGACCGAAGATCGCCCAGCTTTCCCTGTTTTTCGGGGCCAATGATTTCGGCAGCACCATGATCGAGGAAAACGTGGTGGCCGCGGCCGGGGTCAGTTTCAGGCTGTCCGAGGAGGAGATCCGCCGCATTGTCCGCCAGGCCGGGTTTGCCCCCAGGCAGCGCACCATGGATTATACCCTGGTGGGGGAGTGAGCAGGGCCATGCTGCTTGTGCACCGGGCCCCGGTGGTGCTGCCGATCAGCGCCCCGCCCATCAGCGATGGGGCCATACTCACCGAAGGCGGGGTTATTGTCGAGGTAGGGCCCTTTGCCCGGCTGCGGGGCAGGGGGCAGGTGCGGGACCACGAAGGGGCAATCCTGCTGCCGGCCCTGATCAACTGCCATGCCCATCTGGAGCTTTCCCACCTGGCCGTGCTCGGCCAGCGGCAGCTCCGCGAGGGTGATATGACCGGCTGGATCGGTGAACTGCTGGCCGCCCGGCAGCATTCGGCTGATGACGGCTCAGCCGCGGGGCGTCTTGCCCTGGACGCCCTGCATGAGCAGGGGGTGGGCCGGGTTGCCGATATCGGCAATCTGCCCGGGAGCGCCAAAATCGGCGAGGGGCACCCGGTTGCGGTCCATTTTTTTCTGGAGATGCTCGGTTTCTCCCAGCATTCGGCGGCCAATGCCCTGGCCAGGATGCAGGAGAGCCAGGGTGACTGCACCAGCCATGCCCCCTATTCCAACCATGCCCGGCTGCTGGTTGCGGCAAAACAGCGGGCAAACAGCAGAAACCAGATATTTCCCATTCATGTGGCGGAATCACGCGCCGAAATCGATCTGCTGCTGGATGGTTCCGGGCCGCTGCGCTGCTTTATCGAGGAACGGGGCTTCTGGGACGGCTCCTTTGTGCCGCCCGGCTGCGGGGCGGTCACCTATCTGGACCGGTTGGGCATCATCGATGACAAAACCCTCTGCGTGCATTGCGTGCACGTCACGGACGAAGAAATTGCCCTGCTTGCCGCAAGACAGGCCAGGGTGTGTCTGTGTCCGGGCAGCAACAGGCAGCTGGGGGTGGGCAGGGCGCCGGTGGAAAAAATGGTGCAGGCAGGCATGGTGCTGGGGCTGGGCACGGACAGTCTGGCCAGCAATCCGCAGCTCTCCATCTGGGAAGAGATGCGTCTGCTGCGCGAGGACCATCCCCAGCTTGCCCCGGCCACGGTGCTGGCCATGGCCACCCGGGGCGGGGCGCAATGTCTGGTCCGCAGGTGATAGCGGAGAGCTGGCCCCGGGCCGGCGGGCGGACATTATCGCCGCTCACGCCCAGGGGATAAGCGCCGGCAATGCGGATGATTTTCTGACCAGTGCGGGGAAAAACCTGCGGGTCCGCTGGGTCGAGGAGGCAAGCTGAGATGAAAGCGCGTATCGGTATGGTTAACTTTATCAACACGGCGCCGCTCTATGTGACCTGGCAGCAGCGGGCCGCCAGGCCTGACTGGCTGGTGACCGAGGGGGCGCCGACCACCTTGAACAGGATGCTCTGCGCAAATGAGCTTGACCTGGGTTTTGTCTCCTCCCATGAATATGCGGCCCATCCCCATCTGTACCGCATCCTGGAGGATATTTCCATCAGCTCCTCCGGGCCGGTGGGCAGTGTCTTTCTCTTTTCCCGGCTTGCCCCGGAAGAACTGGCGGGCAGAAAGGTGCGGCTCAGCACCCAGTCGCAGACCTCGGTGGCCCTGGTGAAGATCATCCTGGAGGAGTTTTACCGGGTGCAACCCCTTTACCACACCGGCAACAATATGGAAGGCGACGAGGTGAGCGGGGTGCTGGCCATCGGCGATGAGGCCCTGCGGCTGAAAACCAACGGGGATTATCCCTTCTGTCTTGATCTGGGGGAGACCTGGCAGCAGCACACCGGGCTGCCCTTTGTCTTTGCCGTCTGGGCGGTGCGCGAGGATTTTCTGGCCCGGCAGCCCGGCTGCGTCAGTGAAATCCGGCGCTGAGCTGCTGTCCTGCATCCGCGAAGGCAAGGAAAAACTGCAGGCGGTCTGCACGCCAGGTGGCGCCGAGAATTCCCATGACCGTTGATTCATGTTATAAGTATCTCCTCGGTATTGAATATGATCTCACCCCGCAGAAGATGCAGGCGCTGACGCTTTTCTTTGATTTTCTGATCAAACGCGGCGAGGCGCCGGCCGCAGCCCTGCCGGTAAAGGTGTGTAGGTAGTCTGGCTGGTCTGACTGGTCTCACTGGTCTTGACTGGTCCGAACGGCATGAGCTAAAAGACGAATGAGATCAATGGCTTTTCTTCGCTACGGCGAAATCTTAGGGCATAGGAGCGGGCCTTGCCCGCGACTAATTCGGATGCCAAAGAGTACGCGGGCAAGGCCCGCTTCTACAGCCCGGAGGATAAGCGAACATAACGGCAGGGACCTAAGACCAATAAGACCAGTAAGACCAATAGGACTAAAAACAATGCAAACTCCGGATGAAAAGAAAACATTCGTCAAAGAGAAGTTTTCTTCCATCAGTCATAAATATGATTTTCTGAATTCACTGCTCAGCTTCCAGATCGACCGTTACTGGCGCTGGGTCACCACCCGGGAGCTGAAGATGTTTCCCGACGGGGCGGTGCTCGATCTCTGCGCCGGCACCCTGCCCCTTTCCCTGGAGCTGACCCGGCAGGCCCCCGCCCGGCAGGTGGTGGCCATTGATTTCTGCGAGGACATGCTGCGGGCAGGTATCAAGACCCTGCCCGCGGACAGCCGGCGGCAGCGCATTTTTCCGGTCTGCGGGGACGGGGAAAAGATCCCGGCCCGGGATAAGAGCTTCTGGGGGATAACCGTGGCCTTCGGCGTCCGCAATCTCGGCCGCACCCAGGATGGCTTAAACGAGATGCACCGGGTGCTGAAACCCGGCGGCAAGCTGCTTATCCTGGAGTTTTCCAGGCCCCGGAATGTCATCGTCAAACCGGTCTACAGCTTTTATCTGAACACGGTGCTGCCCAAAGTCGCCGGTATTGTCTCCGGCGACAAGGAGGCCTATGAGTATCTGGCCAGCTCCATTGCCGCCTTTTATGAACCGGAGGAACTGCTGGGCATGATGAAAAAGGCCGGTTTTGCCGAGGTATCCCGCAGGCCCTTGACCTTTGGCATTGTTTCCGTGTACATAGGCGTCAAATGAAAAAGATTATCCTGGCAATAACCGGAGCCAGCGGCTCTCTCTACGCCGTGGAGTTTCTGCGGCTGGTGAGTGAACTTGATGTGGAGGTGCACGGCTATCATCTCCGGGGCCGGCGAGAAGGTGCTCGGACTCGAGGAGAAACTCGCCCCCCGGGACCTGACCACGGTGCGGCAATGGTATGCGGTTGACAATCTGGCCGCGCCCATGGCCAGCGGCTCGGCCCGCTATGATGCCATGGTGGTGCTGCCCTGCACCATGGGGACGCTGGCGGCCATAGCAAACGGCCTGTCGCTCAATCTGATCCACCGGGCCGCGGATGTGATGCTGAAAGAGAGAAAACCCCTGGTGCTCGCCGTGCGCGAGACGCCGTTTAACCGGACTCATCTGCAGAATATGCTGGCCGCCTCGGATGCCGGGGCCATCATCTGTCCTGCCATGCCGGCCTTTTACCACCTGCCGGAAAATCTGCGGGACATGGCCCGTCATTTCGCCGGCCGGGTGGCTGCCCAGATCGGTCTGCAGGTTCCGGGACTGAAAGCGTGGAGTGGTATTGATGTTTAAGAAGATTGCCATACTGCTGGAAATGATTAAATTCGAGCATACGGTCTTTGCTCTGCCCTTTGCCCTGATGGGGGCCTTTCTGGCCCAGGGCGGGGTGCCCCGGGGAATTGTCTTTTTCTGGGTGGTGATGGCCATGGTGGGGGCGCGGACCTGCGCCATGGGTTTTAACCGCATTGCCGATGCCCGTTTTGACCGGGACAATCCCCGTACCGCGGACCGGGCCATCCCGGCCGGCTCGGTGCAGATGTGGGAGGCCTGGACCATGGTGATCTTGGCGGGGCTGCTCTTTTTTTCGCCTGCTTTCAGCTCAATCCGCTCACCTTCAAGCTTTCGCCGCTGGCCTTAAGCCTCACCCTTTTTTATTCCGTGACCAAGCGTTTCACCTGGCTCTGCCATGTGGTGCTGGGCATTGCCCTGGCCTTTTCGCCCCTGGGCGGCTTTGTGGCGGTAAAGGGCTCACTGGCCGGCTTCCCCTGGGCGCTTTCCCTGGGAGTGCTCTTCTGGGTCACCGGCTTTGATACGGTCTATGCCTGTATGGATGCCGATTTTGACCGGCAGGCGGGGCTTTTTTCCCTGCCGGCCCGGTTCGGGCGGGAAAGGGCCTTTCGCATGGCGGTCCTTTTTCATGTGGTGGCCTTTGCCCTGTTTGTGGCGACAGGGATAACCTGCCGGCTCAATTATTTTTATTATATCGGCATCGTGTTGACTGCCGGCGCCCTTTTTTACCAGCATCTCATTGTCAATCCCAAAAATCTTTCCCGCATCAACATGTCCTTTTTCACCATGAACGGGCTGATCAGCCTGACCCTGTTTGCCGTTACCTGGCTGTCTCTGGTAACAGGTTGACAAAATTTTCAAGAAAGTCATAAATATAAGTATCACTCGATACATCGCGGCAGCTTGACTACTGAAGCTGCCCATGATTTTGTCGATCTGCCTGCTGAGGTTGGCTTTCGCAATTCCATCAAAAGGACTTTGCCGGAAGCTGACCTGATCATCCAGATCCCCATTGTTGCCGCAAAACACCAGCAGGGAAAGAACAATGCCGAAGATAAAAATTTTCACTGCAAAAAATGTCCAGCAGTATGGTTTTACCGACAGGGAAATCGAGGCGCTGAACGCTGAATGGGAGCTGAAGGCGTCAGAGCTTGGCCTGGAAGAGCATCTTCCTGAATATTGGCAGGAAGCAAAGCGCCACATGAACGAAAAGCTGGCTGGCCGGGTCGCCGAAAGTGATGAGCAAAGCGGACCCGGGCAACCGGATGCGGAACCAATCGAGCTGCCTTCCCTTGATGTCAGTCTTGATGATTTTG
Source organism: uncultured delta proteobacterium (assembly GCA_963729825.1). Classification (GTDB taxonomy): domain Bacteria; phylum Desulfobacterota; class Desulfobulbia; order Desulfobulbales; family SURF-16; genus SURF-16. The sequence goes on from CAVSQR010000043.1 coordinate 57,909, forward strand.
ATATGGGCGAAGAGGAGGAAATAACGGCTGTTGATCTGCCTGATGAGGAATTTGAGGTTGAATTCCTGTCCGATGAACTCTCCGAACTGGAACCGATTGCCGGTGATGAGCTGGAGCTGGAAATAATCCCTGAAGAGCAGACGGTTGCTCTTGCGGAGATGGCTGAGGAGTCCGCCGCGTTAGAAGGGTTGGAATGGGAGGAGGAAGAGGCTGCTGCAGAACTGACGATTACAGTTGAAGAGCTGATTCAGGAAGAAGAACCGGCCGAAGAGCCTGCCGTAGACGAGGAACCGGAACCGCAAGTTGAAGAAGCAGCTCCGGAGCAGGGGATTGCTGTTGAAGAGATGGCTGAGGAGGAAGAACCTGTCCTAGAGCAGCCGGCAACAGCCGCAGAAACGGAATTAGAGCTGGAAGAAGTCGTTTATGAACAGACGGTTGCTGTAGAAGAAAAACCTGCTGAAGAGGCTGCAACAGCCGCAGAACCGGAACTGCAGGAAGAAGCCGCTCCGGAGCAGGTGGTTGCTGTTGAAGAAATGGTTGAGGAGATAGCCGCAGAGGAAAAGATCGTTTCGGCGGCAGAGCCTGGAGTTCGCGCCGGCGGATACAGTCGGGATGCCGGAAACTGCTGTGGAAGAGTTCAGCTCAAGAGGAAGTTGCCGAGGAAGAGCCGGCCCCGGTTGCTGAGCAGAAAAAGGAATCGTTTCTCGGAAAAATTATGGCCCGCCTGAAAAAAATATTCCAAGGGTAAAAAAAAATAGCACGCATTTCCCTTCGGTTGACAAAGTCCTGGCAAAAGAAGTAAACCCATTTCATGGGGTTGCCTCGATTTGCATGAACCCATCGGAAATATTTGTAAAATGGTAGTCCGCCATCCCGCTCTCAATGCCGGAATCGGATGGCATTACTTTTCTCGGTTAAGGAGGTAGGTAATATGAAAAGGTTATTGATTTTAACGCTTCTTGCCATGTCTCTGCTGACAGCCTGTGTTGTGATGCCAAGGCGCGGAGTTGCCGTACCCTTTCTGCCGCCGGTCGTGGTGCTGGATGCCGAACCGTACTATTATTACGATGGCTTTCATTATCATTATAATAACGACAGATGGTTCTACTCAAGGTCAAGGAACGGGCCTTGGGATGACTTGCCGCGAGACCACTACCCCAAAGAGCTCAGGTATAAAGGAAAACATTGGGGGCACAGAGACGGTGACCGCGATGAGCACCGTTACGATGATCGGGACCGACGATATTGATCTGCGACACTTGCGGAGATACTCAAGAAAGTGCAGGACCTGTCCTTGCCTTGTGAGAGATCGCAACACGGCAGCCAGTGTTGTGAAAGCATTTTAGCCTGCCCCTGCCGGTACCATGACATTGCCATGGTACCGGCAAGGTTCATCCTCGCCTATCGGTTCCGCCCAGGGGCAAAGTATCCCAATATATGCTCACCGGTAGACCAGTTTTCGTTTGCCAGTCACGAGTAGTTCGTTTTCACCCATCTTGAGTTGAGGGACCAGTAGGAAGGTCAACAAGAAGTGTTGATAGAATATTCGGACCTTCGAGATGGAAATATTAACACGAAAAACAATAGATTAGCTGATGCATTTTCTGGTTGGAATTAAATATCGTGTCCCCGGTATACCGGCGAAGTAATTCCGGGCAGTATGCAGTTCGTGACAAATAGCTCTATTTAGACCTGGACACATCCAGAACAAACACATCAATTAGCCCTGTGAGTTCTGGTGGTAGCGTCGCTTCTATGCTGCTTTTTAGTTCCTGGGAATTCCTGATATCGTGTTTTTTACGTCCAGCAACCTTTTCGTCTGCGCCAAACCAGATTGCGAGGAAAATGCCCTGTTGCTCTGCGTCTGGGTGAATGGAGTAACGTTCATGCAGTTGAGTGGAAGCGGCGCTGTATAGCTCGTCATGCCATTGCCCTTTGACCTCAGTAACAAGCAATCGCCTTCTGCCGCCAATCATTTTGGTCGCTGTGAAATCACTCCGCTTTGCACCCTTTAGCTGATGCTCCGGCGTCACAGAGATGCCTTGCGGTTCAAGCCTCAAATTGAGGCGCTCAGCAATAATCTCAGTAGATCGTACTTCGTCTAGTCGTTCGCCTTTCTCATAAAAGCGATCTGCCGAGTTGAACTCTCCGCCATCAATAGTTTTCTGGAAGTCTTGAAGCTCTTGGATTACGAGTTGACGCAGACCTTCCACAGTAACTACTAGGTCGCGGTCCAGTCGATTTACGATTTCCTGTGGTGTTGGCGGTTCGAAATCCCTCAGTGCTTTCCTTCGCACTTGACCGGCATGCATGCTCTTCAGAATATTGTGCATGTCGGCGAAACGCGGATCGGCAAGAAGCCGATTGAGGACGGGGATGGCATCATCAGGATCATCTGTATCAATTGACCAAATCACCTCGGTCAAAAATCGGTATGCTTTCTCTTCTTTGGGGCTATCCGATCCGTAGCTGCTTGGCAGATGCACTTTAGGCCATTTATCGACGAAGGCATCTAAAATGGCTTCTACCTTGCTCGATGTGAGCTCTGGCCAATAGGAATGATTTCTATAATTCATTCGGCCAGACAGCCCGGAAAGTATAAACACAGTGTCTTTATCTGCTTTGAGGCAGTCCCAGTACGTTACAGGTGCATCGTCGATAAAGTACCATGCACGCACTAACCAGAAAGTACGCAGTTGTTCGATATCATTATTTTCAGTCCGCTTGGGCCAGTCGGACATCAGCTCAGAGCAACGCTCTGCGATTATTTCTTTCAAGTCATCTTTGTTGCCATACTGAGCAGCAATTTCAAAAAGTGTATCCAATGGGCTTAAGGCCAACTCGCGAAAGCGCCTAAGCCACTCAATCGACAGGTTGGCGCGTAAAGGAGAGAAGACCTCATCGCCACGCAAAAACCAAACTTCAGGATGAGCGCAATTCGGCCGTGCCAGTTGTGGTTCGAGGTACTCACGGAGGTAACGTTCGGGACTTGCGCTATCAGTAAAAATGAGGCGGTCAACTTCCTTTAATAGTGCTTCAAGTTCTTCTCTAGAGACTGAATCGTAGCCCCCATGAATGTCAGTTCGCAGTGCTCTGAGTAGGCGAAGATCAACTCCTTCCAGACTGCCTTTTGCACGCATGATCTCCAAGCAAGCCGCACAAAGGATCCTTATAGAAAGGTAAGCCTTCGATTCACACTGTAATTCAGCCAATTTGGGCAGATCGGGGACTTGCGGGGCTATAAAATCGAGGCTGTTTTTAAGCGCATTCCGAAGAAGCTTCTCATCGCCAACTTCGTGCTCAATTTTGTCCGGTTCAAATAGCACCAATTCGGCAAAGTGGAGTAAGAGACTCCAATGGCGACCACCTTCAACAAGTTCCCGGTTGTCTTGAATATACTTGAATCTTTGCAACGCGGTTGTCTTCTTGCTGCCTGTCGGAGCCGCTTCATACGGGTTTCGGCCGAAACCCCATTCTCGATGGTTTCTCGTTTGAATTGCTTGGCTCTTGCCCTGTTAATATTAGCCCACTCTCGCATAAATAATGGCTTTTCCTGTGCTTGTTCACGCATGTGACGTCGCAAAGTGTCAACGCCTCGGTCCTCCTTATTTCGATAGAACTGGTGTGTTGCCATGAAACTTTCCCACAAGATTGGGTTGTTAGTCTCAAAAGCCAGATCAACTACGTATTTGTAGTCATTTGTACGAAAATTAAGGCCGGAATGGGCGTGTGAATCGAACTTATTGATTCGGGTGTCGAAAATCTCGTCTCGGTCAGTCAGTTTCCCGAAGACATGAGCGATAATCCCTTGGCGAAGATCATCATCTTTTTGAAGCACTTGAACAGCCTTGCTTTGCTCTTGGCTTTTGGGCCCATGGAAGTTCAGATTTCTGAGCCATTGCCAAACCCGTATTGGATCAAACGGAGGGTTGGCTAGATCGAAGTACCGATCCAGCATTGACCCCACGATCTTGCTTATTCCGTTTCGGCAGTCACATTCATAAGGCTTCTTGCCGCACACACAGACTAGGTCTTTGGTTAATTCATCCAAAAGCCACTCAATAGACTCAAAATCAAGACCTTTGATGAATTTCTTCAGGAAGTAGAGCTCACCAATTGTGCGCCCATATCGTTCTTTGTGGCCAGGATAAAGTTTTGCGCAGACCCGAAGGAATTCTGCAAGATAAACCCGCTCGAACGTTTCTGGGCCAAGCGTTGCGATAGTCTCAGCCGCAAGAATGAGTGAAGAAATACTGGCATCAGAAATAAGAACGTCTAAGTTAGAGCGATGGTCATAACCGGCGATATCAAGCAGATAGTTATTCGCCAACCTACGACTGTGCTTGTTTCCATCCGGTGTTAAAACGAGTTTGCGCAACTCATCTCTAAGTTGTTCGATTGCTGGTGATCCTGCCAGGAGCTCAAGAATCAGATCGCGCAAGTGCCCGTCACTTCCAACCACAAGAAGTGGTTTGATTTCTTCTAGCACCTCTGGAGTGAAGAAACCTGCAACACTAAATCGGCGCTCCCAATCTCCTCTTCGAAAGTATGGGTCCACCCCTTCAATATCTTTCAGTCGATTTATAAGCAGGCGTTTTGACGAATGTTCAAGTTGGGAAGGATCGCCGTTCGCTAGTACTGCATAAGCGTCAAGTTTGATAGCGGCTTCTTCGATAGATCTGACGCCTAATGCTGCCATCCAGCCCAACAGTCCCCGTAGTTCATCTCGCACTGTGGAGTTTGGAGCGATAATAGGTAGGCACTTGGGTAGAGTCAGAGGGTCTGCCGGGTCTGCTATACGCTTGGTGAGATAGTTCGCTGCGCAGTACTCAGCGACAATCTTATGAACCCAGCGATGCTGGTCGGCACTGTCTCCCGGCTTGAATAGACGGGTTGTGAGTATACCTTCAGCCGCAATGTCGCCGTCAAATAGTGCCGCCAACAATGGATACATCCGATTTTCGCTGGCTTCGCTTATGGAGATTCCTTCTGCACCGGACAACAAGAGCTTGGCGAAAACTTCCGACGCCATGTCAACTTTTTGAGTGATTGAAAGTCCCGGATTGCTTCTCGCTACATTGGGGTTTGCTTCCTTCGCTAGACGTTCGACCGCTTGAACAAAGATTGATCGTTTGTCGGTGAAGTGTCTTCCGCTCTCGATATAAGCATCAGCAAACAGTTTTAGAAATTGTGGGTTTGGGAGAAGCGTTTCCAAATCAAATCGAGCAACCTCGGTCTGGAACGCTACAAAGTCCTCTCCTTGCAGATGGTGTTCAAAGATCGCCCGCTGTTCCGCTTCATCAAACTCGCATAGCCGAACCACAAAAGGTTTGTGTCCGAAAAAGTCTTTGAAGGCGTTTGATGCAGCGCTGTCCCACTCGCTGGATCGGCTCGACAAGAAAACATGGGTCGGCTTGGCAGCTTCAGCTTTACCAAAAAGCTTGTAAATGCCGGATGAGTCCACTTTTGCCAACTCATCAAATGCGTCAATCACCAGCGGAATATTGTTCGCCGTTGATCCAACATATACAAATTTACTAGCTGTAACGACCGATGTGCCCATCTGTTGGGCAAGACTCCCCATAAGTTCAGTTTTTCCACCGCCGGGTTCGGCCAATACAACGACATACTTAGAAGCGGCGAGCAACTCCGTTTCAGTGTAAGTCTTGTCATTGCCAGAGAGACTACGTGGAAGGTAGAAAGTTGAATTCATATGTGAATGATATTTATCAGCATCCATTTGGTGAATTCCGGGTACACCATAATCAACTGCCGGTCTAGATATTTCCAAATTATGGGTACTATTCTATTCGGTGCAATAATGTGCAAGGAAAATATCATGTGAGTGTAAGTTTGGATTTGCGGACTGTAGGCTTGAGATGCGACTTGGAAAGGTTAATGTCTGGCAGACTTCCCGGACCTGAAGACTATTCCTGAGTATACGTAACAAAACCTGTTTTTTCTTTTTAGATTAATTAGTTACATATGTATGATTTTTGTCGTTTTCTTATTGAAAGTCAAGGTTATTCTCCGCACCAGCGGAGGGGAAAGCCAATTGTGAGAATGGGCTCTAAAAATTGCTCGTCGGAACAATTGGCTTTTGCCGTAGCGGCTTTCTCCCTCTAATTTGTAACCCCTGTGGTTTTCGTTACTGTTTTCTTCAGCACTTTGTCCATGGCAGTGTAATAGTCACGCTGTGCCTTAACGTTAGAAAGCCTGCTATAGCGTTGGGTTGTCTCAATACAGTTGTGCCCCAGGATATCCTGAATTGTAACGAGATCGGCATCAGCGTTGAGCAACTGAGTGGCCATAGTATGGCGAAGTCTATGGCAGGACACAGCTATGCCGCTTTTCTTTGAGTAATACTCTATCCGTTTCTGGATACCACGCACTGATATGGGCTGGCCTCTGCAGCATCCTTTCTCTACAAGAAAAACTTTCTGCTCTTTCGTGACTGGTCTTTTTTGGAGATAAACAGCCAAAGCTTCCGCAGCATCATTGCTGATATATACAACCCGGTCTTTGGCACCTTTGCCACTTCTGACCATGATTTGGTTACGCTGGTAATCAATGGCGCCAAGAGTTAAATGTGCCACCTCTTCAACACGCATTCCACAGCGCAGCATCAGCATAAAAATAGCCATATCCCTGTTCTTCTTGATACTGTGGAGGAATATTTCAACATCGCTGTCTCGTAAGTGTTTTGGGAGAGGGCTGGGGAGTCGGAGTGCCAGCTTTTTGATAACCGGGTTAACCACTTGCAACTCTTCCTCGTCTCTCAGGTAACTATAAAATCTGCGTATCGCTATCAGATGTGCATTGATAGTTTGGGCAGACAATCTTTTTTCGAGAAGCACATCGATATAATCCTTCACATCCTGCTTTACGACTGCTTCAACAGGAACGGCAGCCCATACCATGAACTGTTTTAATCTGTGCAGGTAATTTTTAACCGTGTGAGAGGCCAAGTTTCTTCTCTTCAAATACCGCCTGTAACGGAGAATTGACTCGGTGAGATTCATAATATCCTCCCTTTTCTATGATTTCCATTGCCCTAAAATATTCTGTCTCTCTTGTTATGTCGGACATCCTGGCATAGCGTCTGGTAATCTCGATGGATCGGTGGCCCAATAACTTTGCTAATACCTCCAGGCGTAAGCCGGCATTGAGCATATCCGTTGCAAATGTATGACGAAGGCAATGAAGGCTATAGCCTTTATGGGCTAACCCGGCTGCTTCCAGGTGTTTTCTCATGATATTCCAGGCTGCCACATAGCAGATTGTTGCGCGGCGTGGACTGTAAAAAAGAAATCCCCTATTCTTTTCTCTTATCTGAAGCCACTGTTTTAATGCCCGATCAGCATCATCACTGAAATAGACAGCTCTTCCCTGGTAATTCTTTTCTCCCAGGTAGATCAAAATCTTCTGTTCCGGGAGAATGATGTCAGACATTTTCACATTGAGCAATTCACCAATTCGCATACCGGTTCGCAGTAACAACAGGATCATGGCTCTGTCCCGAATGTTATTTATCGCCGCAAGCAGTTTCTGGATGTCGTCCAGCGCAATGGCCTTAGCAAGTATCTCAGGCGGTTTGATTCGGATCTTTTTGAACAAAATTTCTGAGGGAAGGACTTCTTGTTCCACCAGAAAACCAATAAAAGTATATAGGGCTCTCAGATTTGTTCTGACAGTCCCCACCGATATACCCCGATCCTGCTCATTTTCCACATATGCTTCAATGTCCTGTCTGACCAGGTTGAGAATGTCTCTGGTTCTCTCATTCAAAAAGGCGAGGAAAGACAAAACAACAGCGCAGGATTGCTTGATGGTAGCTGCTGCCAGGTTATTCCTATATTTTTTCTGCAGATAATCAATTCCATATAATGTGCCTGGCAACCCGCTTTCGCAAAGCCGACGAGTACAAAGATCAAGCGCATGACGTTTTTCTGTGGGACGATGAAAAGGGAGTAATCCGGCGTGGGGCAAAAAAAATAATTTAGGAGAGGAAGATAAGTCAGTACGGGATGAAGAATGATAAAACGAGGAATATGCTACTGACCACAGTTCTTGCTGAACTGGATCTGTCGCTTCGCTTGCGTAGAAATTCTTAAGTGAGCACAATAATTCTGTCATGGCTACCTCCTTTTTCTTTTGTCGAAAAAACAGGGAGTTAATGACGAATTATATCATATTCTCTTTTTTTATTTTGTTACGTATACTTCCCCGATATTTTTGGCAAGAGTTTGCCACCGGCCGTTATCACGAAGATATCGGCAAAGGCCGGCAAAGGCGGGGAGGTTAGCTGAGGGCGGGGCTCCAATTCGTCCATATCGGCAGATAAATTGCCGAGGCAGGATAAGGATCTTTTGAGATCAATGACAAGGCGGATGTCGCCGGCGGATTTGTCCTGGTCATGATAATGAATGGCCGGATAAGAGATGGGCGAAAAGCAATCAAAGACCTTTTGCCTGACGATCTCAAACATGATGATGCCGGCCGCCACCGAGGCGTTTAAGGAATCAATTTGCCGCTGCATGGGGATGGTCACCTTGAAGTCGCACTGTTCCTGCACCAGCCGGCGGATGCCTTTTTCCTCGCCGCCGATCACCAGGCAGAGCGGACCGGAAAAATCCGTCTGATAGATGGCAACGCCGCCCTCCTTGATGGTGCCGTAAATCCGAATGCCCTGCTCTTTCAATTTCTGCAGGGACCGTCCGGACGAAGTTGGTGCTCTGGCAGACGGGCAGGTGGGTTAAGGCGCCGGCGGATATTTTCGCCACCGTGCCGCTTAAGGGAGCTGAACGGTCCTTGGGCACAATGAGCCCGGTTACCCCGGCGGCGGAGGCGGAGCGGATAATGGCCCCCAGGTTGTGGGGGTCCTGGATGGAATCAAGGGCCAGCACAAAAGGGGTTTTGCTTTGGCTAAGCAGCGCCAGGAAGGCCTCTTCCTGCAAGGTTTCCAAAGGGCATGATCCGGGCAATGACCCCCTGATGGTTCATCTGCCTGCTGCCGGCTATTCTGAACTGGGGAGTGAATTTTACCTTTACCTGTTCTGTTCTCGCCAGATCAATGATCTCCTGCAGTTTCCGGCTTGTTTTACCCTTCTCGATCAGGATTTCGTGGATTGAGCGGGGCCTGGCGGCCAGCAGTTCATAGACCGGGTGGATGCCCCAGACAAGCTGGTCCTCGTTAAGCGGTGTGTTCTCGTTCATAAACCGACCTGTAAAAGATTAGCGATGCAGACCTGCGGTGTGCGGCAAAAAGGGCATGGGGGCAATTTGCCGGGCGATGAGCAAGGGACTCTGGATCATTGCCGGGGCAGGATTAAGAGGGAGCCCGTCGATGTTGCGCCTGGTGCGGCTGCGCTGGGCAATGATGATGGCCCGCAGGGTATCAACCGCCGTTCCAGGGTGTCATTGACGATCGGGATACATGGTTCAGCAGCCGGCATCCTGCATTTCCTGCCTGGCGTTCTGCAGGCGGAGCCTGATCGTTTAGGGGAATCGTGCCCGGCCGGTCAGCCGGAGTTCCTGCTCTTCCCATGACGGTGGGACAATAAAGATCAAGGTGACAGATTCGCCGCCGGCCGCGGCCCTGACCTGCCTGGCGCCCTGGACGTCAATATCCAGGAAGACATCAAGCCCCTGGACGAGATGCCGGTCCACCTCTCTGCGGCTGGTTCCGTAAAAGTTGCCGTGCACCTCGGCCCATTCCAGAAATTCATCCTCTTCCCGCATCCGTTGGAAGGTAGGCTGATCGACAAAATAGTAATCTACCCCCTCCTTTTCGCCGGTCCGGGGGCTTCTGGTGGTATGGGAAACGGAAAAGGTCACCCCCTTAACTTGGGCAAAAAGGCGTTTGAGGATAGTGGTTTTCCCGGTCCCGGACGGGGCGGAAATGATGATGAGATTCCCTCTCACAGGGTATCCTCCGTCAGTGAGGCCGGATCCTGCTGGGTGGCGGGGGTGAAGCGCTGGGTAATCGTTTCCGGCTGGACGGCGGAGAGGATAACGTGGTTGCTGTCCAGGATGATGATGGAGCGGGTTTTCCGCCCCTCGGTAACGTCGATGAGCTTTTTCTGCTCCTTGGCTTCATCCTTGAGCTTTTTTATCGGGGAAGATTTCGGCTTCACAACGGCGAGGATACGGCTGGCCACCACTGAGTTGCCGAACCCCAAATTGCATCACTTCTCTGGTCCATGGTTATAATCCTTTGGTTTAACTGGTCTGACGGTCTGGTTGGTCCAACTGGTCTCACTGGTCTGGCTGGTCTGTTGTCTTTGACTAATAAGACTAATGGACAAGTTGGACCAGTGAAGACCAATTAGACCAATAAGACTAAATCATTCAAGATTCTGCACCTGCTCGCGCATTTTTTACAGTAGACTTTCAGTTCAACAGCCTGATGGGCAATCCAGGCATCGGAAATTTTTGACGCCATGGTATTGATCTCCCTCAGAAGTTCCTGGAGAAGAAAATCAAGGCGCCGGCCCACTGGTTCCTGCTGCGGTTGGAAATGGCGGAACTGATCGATGTGGCTGGTTCATCGCACCAGCTCTTCGGTGGCATCGGCTTTGTCGGCAATAATGGCGATCTCCTGGGCAATGCGGACCGGATCAATATCCACATCTTGGCCAGCTTGGCTATTCTTTCCTGCAGGGCAACCAGTTTCTGCACCGTCAGTTCCGGTATCTTCTCTTTGATCTGTTCTTTGGTGGAGGCCAGAAAGTCCCAGCGGGCGAGAAGATCGTTTTTCAGGCTCAAACCCTCGCGCTCCCGCGCTGTCGGGTCAGCTCCAGGGCCTGCCGCAGGGCCTGCCGCAGGATATCCCACACGGCCTCCAGATCTTCCGTCTCATCCATGGCGTAGATGACATTGGGATAGCTCCACCAGGGTCAGTTCCATGCCGGAGCAGGCAGATCCAGATCGTTTTTGATCTCCAGCAGGCAGTTGCGGTACTGCCGGGCCAGGGGAAGATTGGCGCCAAGGGTTTCGGCCTGGGCCGGGTTGGCGGGCGGGGTAACCACCACCTCAATATGGCCTCGGCTGTAAAAAGGGGTGATTTCTTTTTTTATTTTCTCTTCAAGGGCGGCGTACTGTCTGGGCATTTTGATGCGGATATCGCAAAAACGGTGATTGACTGATTTGATCTCCACCGTCCAGCCGATGTTTTCTGAGGCGTGCTTGTCCCCGCCCAAAGGCCGTCATGCTTATCGGAAATTTCATGAAATAAGCTCCATTAGTTCTTTGGCAGATGCCGTTGCCGTGCCGATCTTGGCGACCGCTATCCCTGCGGCGAAATTGGCCGGGTCATTCGCCTCGGCAAAACTGAGGCCGCTGGCAAGTCCAAGGGCAAGACTTGCAATCACCGTATCCCCCGCACCTGTTACATCATAAATCTCTTTGGCCACCATTGGGATCAGTGAAAATCGGCTTGTCCTTTTCCAGCAGCGCCATGCCCGCCTCGCCCCGGGTGATGAGCGCCGCCGTGCTGTTCAGCTTTCTGCAGCAGGGTAGAGGCCGCCCGGAGAAGGGTTTCGTCATCAAAGATGGCCACCCCGGACATCTTTTCCGCCTCGTGATGGTTGGGGGTGATGATGGTCGCCTCCGTGAAAGAGGTCGGTGTGAATCGGTTTCGGGTCCACGATCATCGGCACCTGATGCAGGCTTACCAGCCGGCGCAGATGATCCATCAGCGGCGCACAGATCACCCCTTTGCAGTAGTCGGAAATAATGACTGCGTCAAAGGTGGTGATATTCGCCTCGATGAACGAGCACAGGGCGTCCAGGGTCTCAACAGGCGGGAGTGGGCCTGTTTTTTCCCCGGTCAAAACGGACCACCTGCTGGCTCTGGGCCACAATCCTGGTTTTCTTGGTGGTGGGCCGGTCATGGGTTTTGATGACGCCTGCGGTGGGTGAACCCATCTGCTGCAGAAGTTCCAGCAGATGCTGGCCCATCAGGTCATCGCCGATCACCCCGCAGCAGGGTCGCCCTGGCCCCGAGATCGTAAAGGTTGTGCAGCACGTTGGCCGAACCGCCGAGCAGCAGACTCTCGTCGGTCACATTGACCACGGGCACCGGGGCCTCGGGCGAGATGCGGGAAACACTC
>CAVSQR010000044.1:0-151799 GCA_963729825.1 uncultured delta proteobacterium
ACCTGACCCTGACCAGTACCCCCGACACCCCCACGGTTGCCACCCTGGATCTGCCGGTTTCTAAGAAAGCGGACAAGCCGGAAGCGGAAAACGACGAGGCCTGAGGGCGGTTCACGCTTCAGGGGTACCTTCCAGACTATGGGTTACCAAAGGTTATCCTTGGGAGATATGTTGAATCGCAGTTATTTTAACCACGCACAAAAGCCAAAGGCAGATCTGACCCCTTTTTTACGTCGGCTACGCGCCGTAAAAACTCTTATATCGTTGGATAACCAATTTCCTAAGTAACATGCAATAACGTATGATAACCTGTTAAGAGTTAACATAGCAAAACTGGTTTTTGGATGTCCAAAACTGGTTTTTGGATGTCAATGAGATTCTTTGGTGAATGATATCCAGAAACTGGATAATAAATAGTTACATGAGGTAAACTAGCATATGAAAGATCAAATCCTCAGAGGATATGTTGATGATTTCGCTAAGGCTTATGAACTCGCCGAAGTAGACGAGGCAGCCGTCTTTGAGCACTTTGCCAACTTTTGTGTAACCTCTAAACAATATCCAAGGGAATTCGATTTCGATATCTTACGTGTTGGCGGCTCAGACGATATAGGGTTGGATGGCGCTGCCTTTATAGTTAACGGCAATATAGTAAGTGCGCCGGAGGAAGTTGAATACCTTCTAAAAAGCAACGGTTATCTTGACGTCTCATTTATTTTTATCCAGACAAAAAAATCTGCCCATTTTAAGGGAGACCAGGTTGGCACACTCATTTTTGGGATAAAAAGCTTTTTCGACGATCAACCTGCAATCCCAGAAAACGAAGACATAAAGAACCTGCGGCTTATCAAAGAAGCGGTCTATCGAAATTCTATCAACTTCCAGAACGCCCCACCTACGCTCAGCCTATATTTTGTTACCACCGGTGAATGGAAAGAACCCGCACAGATAACGGGGCGAGTAGAGAAAGAACTAAGAGACCTAGAAAGTAAGAAGCTATTCTCGGATGTTCAGTTCAACTACTACGACGCCGAGAAACTAAAGCAAGCCTATAGAGAAATTAACCGAAAAACCGTAAAAGAAGTATCGTTTCACAATCACGTCGCACTGCCAGATATTCCTGGAGTTCGCCAGTCGTTTGTTGGAAGCATCTCGGCAAAAGAATATGTTCGTTTGATATCCGATAATGAAAACAAGCTCCAAAGATATCTATTTGATGACAACGTAAGAGACTTTCAAGGAAGCAACAAGGTAAACAGGGAGATCGAAAAAACCATTCAAGATCCAAAGGAACAGGCTGCTCTGTCAGTGTTTAATAACGGGATAACAATTATCGCAAAAAAGGTAGAGCCGATTGGGAAAAAGATGAAGCTCACCGACTTTCAAATAGTTAACGGATGTCAATCCAGTCATGTCCTTTTCAGGAACAAGTCTAGCTTATTAGAAGACACTCATATTGTCGTTAAAGTAATTGAAACGACTGACTATGATTTCGCAACTAAAGTCGTAAAAGCGACCAACCGTCAAACAGAGGTTAAAGACGAAGCATTTGAGTCGTTGTCTCAGTTCCATAAAGACCTTGAGGATTACTACAAAGCAAAAGCAAAGATGGTCACTGACCCGATTTACTACGAAAGAAGATCGAAGCAGTATGATGGGTCGCCAACAGTCCGTGCAGGCCAAGTAATTTCGTTATCAACACAAATTAACACTTACGTAGCAGCAGTACTAGAACAGCCCCAAAGCACCCATAGGTATTACGGAGAGTTGCTGGAAAGTAATAGGCCTAGGATGTTTATGAAGGGTCAAAATCTTGAGAGGTACTATATATCTGCTCTTGCGCTAAAGCGAATTGAAGGAGTATTCAAAAGGAATGTCCTAGATGGGCGACACAAAATCTTCAGATTTCATCTACTTTATCTAGCATACCAGTTTTATATGACGAAGAAAAAGCTAACGCCATCTTACGATTTTGAGAACGTAATTTCTGATTTGAATGATCTAGAAAATTGCAGCAAGGTATTCAAAGCCGCGCTGAGCGCTATAACTAAATGTTTGGGCAATAGCAGCATGACCATGCATGATGCTGCTCGAAGCAAAGCGTTTACTGATTCTGTTAAACAGGAACTAAAGAGACAAATACTAACTTCGCATGTAACAAAACCATCCAGCGGACGCGCCAAAAGCGCGCGCCGCTGATAGTTGCCGTTATGCCTATAGCCATGAAATAAGGCACAGCAAATTCATGCCCCATGCCATGAAACCCCTAGTCGACTTCCTCAGAAACATTTTCAAAATGCCCATGATTTGGTGGCCATGGATGGCAGGACTGCCATTGATCAACCTGTCGTCCATCTTCTTTCTCCCCAGGGTGGAGGCATGGGTGGTGCTGGGAACTGGGCTCCTGGCCGCGACGATCATGACGGTCCTGCACGCCAAATTGGGATACGTCCGGCTTGTGGGCATAGGCCATTTTGTTTGGATTCCCATGCTGATCTGGCTGGTACTTAGACTGAATCATATTCCCGGAGGCACGCTTTTTCACGGCTGGATTTTCACCTTAATAGCTATGGACACAGTGTCTCTTCTGATTGATGTCGTCGACCTCGTCCGTTACCTGCGCGGCGACCGCGCTCCCAGGTTTTAAGGTCGGCCTCAAAAGCACTACGATATGTGAGAAGGGACAGGGGGAACGGAGGTAACCTTTGGTAAATTCCATGGGCTGTGGAGTGGGGTTGTAATAAATTCGATGGAGGTTAGAATGCCTTGGCAAGCTCGGCTTGACATCCCTGGGGTCGGTTCATCATGAGGCTGCGCAGTTCTTACCGCAATTACAAACGACGAGTCGAGTGAAGAACGCTATGCCAGTTATTTGAAACTCAGGAAAGAGTCAGAGCACTATGAGATGTCGTACCTGGACAAACGTAAAAAGGACAAGGCATTCGGACGCTTTATGAAGACAGCAAAGAAGAAGATGAAAAGATGAATGACCTGAACCGCACAAACGGCGTCGGCCGACGCGCCGAGGCGCGCTGCTGACCCATGTACGTTCAGGAAACGGAGAGTCGTTCATGTCAATGATCAAGGTAATGAGCTTCAATATCCGTTACGGCCCGGCCGCGGACGGAGAAAATCAGTGGGACAGGCGGAAGTCGTCCCGCCCCGCCGAGGATTCAGTCACTTTGCGCCCGGATCTGCTCGGTTTGCAGGAATGCCGGGACGACGCCCAGGCCGATTTCGTCAAATCAAACCTGCCGGACTTCCACTTTTATGGCGTGCATCGCGAAGGGGAGGGCGGCACGGCGCTGGAGATGGCCCCTGCTTCTTCTTCCGGCAATCCGCCTTCCGCATCGTCCGGCAGGGCGTCTTCTGGCTCAGCGACACCCCGCAGGTCCCCGGCAGCAGAAGCTGGGGCAGCATCTTTCCGCGCACTGTAACGTGGGCCAGGCTTCTCCATCAACCGACACGCCGGGCCGTCACCTTTGTCAACACCCATCTTGACTGCGAGCCCACCGCCATTGACGGGGCCGCCCATTTCCTGGGGCAATGGCTCGCCCAGGCGCTCAAAGAAACCCCGGTCATCGCCACGGGCGATTTCAACGCGGACAAGGACTCGGCCGCCTACCGGCTCCTGACCGGCGACGGCAAACTGTCCGACGCGTATCGGCAGGTGCATCCGGCCGGGGACAACGAGGCAACCTTTCACGGTTATGATAAGCCGAAAGAAATGGCGGCGATCGACTGGATCCTGGTTTCCGACCACTTTCTCGCGTCATTGACGCCCGCATTGACCGGTCACGGCAGGGGAAGCTGTTTCCTTCGGATCATTATCCGGTGACGGCTGTGCTGGAGTGGAAGGGCTGAATGGCTCGGGATGTCGGGATGCTTCGGGATGGGGTCTGACCAAGATAACCAGTTGATATGTAACGATATCGTGTATAAAAAATGATCATTTCAGGGCTATAATGGCTTTTTTGGGGGGAAAACGTGCGTTTTAGCACGGTAGATACCGTCTTTCCCGTCAAGAATTTTGTGGCTGATACGGGGTAAGATTTTTATAAACACCGAAGGCAATGTGAACCAATTTGCGCATGGCAGCACCGATGGCAGCCATTTTGGTTTTTCCGCCCTTGATCAATCTCTGATAGAGAGCTTGGACATCGGGGTTGTATTTGGTGGCGACAACGGCTGGCATGTATAGCGCCTTGCGCAATTGACTGTCGCCGGATTTGGACAGCCGGGGGCGTCCGAGGACACTGGTTCCGGATTGCTTTTCCACCGGCACCAAACCAAGGAAAGCCGCGACTTCCGGTGCTCTGGAGAAATCCTTGCTGGCGAACAGCGTCAGGAGTTGCGAGGCAAGTTTGTCGCCTACCCCGGGTATGGAGAGCAGGAGATCACGTTTCTCCTTGAGTTTGGGATGGTTGTCAAAATGCGTCCTGATCTCTTTGAGCAGCCGGTCTTTTTCTTCATTAAGGAAGGCAAGGCTATTGGCAAGTGAATCCATGACTTGGGCCGGAGCCCGGCCGACCTGTGCCTTCTCCAGCCGGTTGAGTTCCCGGCGGATGTCGGTTTCCAGGGCCGTGAGGCGACTGAGCAGGGCCTTGAGATGCCGGACTTCCGGCGGAGGTGGAGTCCAGGTCGCAGGTTGTCTTTCATGGCCGAACAGGGCTATGATCAAGCCGTCATGCTTGTCATTTTTTGTTTTGAAGCCGTGGCTTTCGGCGAATCTTTTGACCTGGAATGGATTGACGACCGAAACCCTGCAGCCGGCCTCGGCAAGGAACTCGGCCAGGGCTTCATGATAGACACCAGTGGCTTCCATGATAAAGTGCAGCTCGGCAGCTTCGCATTTACCATGCCGGCAGGCCCATTCCAGGAGGGCGCTGAATCCAGCCGGGTTGTTGTCCGCGGCTTTGTCCTTAGACTTGCGCAGGTCCGGATTGGACAACAGGGAGCAGTGGAGCTTGGCCTTGCTGACGTCGATACCGATTTTATACATTACGTTTCCTCTTTGGTTGCAGATGGGCCATCCGACCGACTTGCCTTGTGCATGCAGACTCACCGGACACTTCCGGGGTCTTGGATACCGTCCAGTCTCGTGCTGGCCAGAAGTAGGACCGGGGGCTTACTCTACGTTTCGGTTTCGATGAACCCAGGTTGGGGTAGAAGCTCTCCCGGTCCTTTGTGATGATAGCTAATCATCACAATTGGAAGATACAAGGTTGGGTTAAGCGCAGCGCAACCCAACAAAACGACTTTTTGTTTGGCGGCCCAATCGTATTTTTCCCAAAGATTACTCGCCGATGATCTTCACCAGCACCCGTTTGCGGCGGCGGCCGTCAAATTCGCCGTAAAAGATCTGCTCCCAGGTGCCGAAGTGGAGTTTGCCCTCGGTCACCGCCACCACCACCTCGCGGCCCATCACCTGCCTTTTCAGGTGGGCGTCGGCATTGTCCTCGTAGCCGTTATGGCGATACTGGGCAACCGGTTCATGGGGGGCAAGTTTTTCCAGCCAGACGTCGTAATCATGATGCAGGCCTGACTCGTCGTCGTTGATAAAAACCGAGGCGGTGATGTGCATGGCGTTGCACAGCAGCAGCCCCTCCTTGATGCCGCTTTCCGCCAGGCATTTCTCCACCTGGGGGGTGATGTTGATAAAGGCCCGGCGGGTGGGCACCTCAAACCAGAGTTCTTTATGAAAGCTTTTCATTTTTGATCATTTCTCCTTATGCCGGTTTGCCATCAAGATGGCGCCATCATGCCATTCCCGCCCCCACCCTCGTGGGGAGGATTCCAGCGGGAATGCATGGATTCCGGGTCGCGCTTCGCTTGCCCGCAATGACGTCTTGGCTGCCTGTTCGAATCAGGCTGCAACCTGCCTGACCGCGCGCTGTGCCGTGCTGATCCGGGCCAGGTTCATTTTGTTCTTTATCACGCAACATCGCTTAAAAACAGTATTTTTTTCAACATTTGTTTTCTTCTGCCGGCAGCATTTGTTATACTGGTATGCAGTTTCCAAATGACAAAAAGCAGGACAGGTTTTTCTCCGTGGAGGCGGCGCCTCTGCGGAGATTGATCCAGGGGGGATTATGAAGAAGAAGCTCGGCCTGGCAATGGCGCTTTTGCTGACGGTGGTCGTTTTTACCCTGCAGAATACGGAAATGATCAGTATCCGTTTTTTGTTCTGGCAGTTTTCGCTGTCCCGGGCGCTCATGCTGTTTCTGGTGCTGGGCATCGGCGTTCTGCTCGGATTCCTGCTCGGCACTTACCGCAGCAACGGGCCCGGAAGCAATGCCGGCTTTCCGCCATGGAAAGACGAGAGCGGGAGGGATGCATGAACCTGTCCCCGCTGTTCACCCCGCAATCGGTGGCAGTCATCGGGGTGTCGGCCAGTAATGACCGGCATCCCGCCAATGTCATCTTTTTCAAGAATCTGCTGCGTTATCCGGTCAAAACCTATGCGGTGAATGTCAAGGGCGGCGCAATCGACGGCGAGCAGGTTTTCCCTTCGGTGGGCGCCATCCCGGACAGCATCGATCTGGCGGTGATCGCGGTGCGGGCCGAATATGTGCCTGCCGTGCTTGAGCAATGCATTGCCGCGGCGGTCAAAAGCGCCATTGTCATCTCCGGCGGGTTTGCCGAGGTGGGCCACGATGATCTGCAGGCCAGCCTGGTCAAGCTTGCCGCCGCTGCCGCTTTCCCCTTTGTCGGCCCCAACTGTCTGGGCATCTATTCTCCCGGCGTGGTGGATACCTTCTTTCTGCCGACGGAGCGCATGGTGCAGCCGGCAGCCGGTGATGTGGCCGTGGTCAGCCAGAGCGGCGGCATCCTGGTCGATCTGCTGGTCAAATTCGCCCGGGAGGGGGTCGGCATATCAAGCGCCATCAGCATCGGCAACAAGGCCTCTATCCGGGAACTGCAGCTGCTGGAATTTCTTGATGCCGATCCGCGCACCGGGGTCATGGTTTTCTATGTGGAAGGGTTTGCCAAGAACGAGGGCCGGGCTTTTGTCCAGCGGGCGGCACGATGCCGTAAGCCGGTCATCGTGCTCAAGGCGGGCAAGACCAGCGAGGGCGGCCGGGCCGTGTCCAGCCATACCGCCTCCCTGGCCGGTGATTACGCGGTGTTTGCCTCGGTCCTGGCCCAGCACGGCATCATTGAGGCGCACAATGAACTGGAACTTGTATCATACTGTGAGGCCTTGAGCTGCTATCCCGACACGGTGATCAAGGGGCGGGTGGGTATTATCAGCGGCAGCGGCGGCCACGGGGCCATGGCGGTGGACGCCTGCGTCCTCGGCGGGCTGAGCGTGCCGCGTTTCAGCGAGGCCGTGCAGCAATCCCTGCGCAACCGCCTGTCGGAGAGCATCCGCACCATCGCCTCGGTGGCCAATCCGGTGGACCTGACCGGCAGCGCGGTGGAGAATGACTTTATCGCCGCGGTGGAGGCCTTCTGCGAGATCGAAGACATCGACAGCATCCTGCTGCTGCTGCTGCCCTATCTGCCAGGCATCACCGCTGATCTCGGGGCGCGGCTGAGCAAGGTGTACCGGCGCCACGGCAAGCCATTGATCGCCTATGTGCCCCATGTTGAAAAGTACCGGATGCTCATCGAGGGCTTTGAACTCAACCGGGTGCCGGTGGCCTCCTCGATTGAAAGCGCCGTGCATATGACCCAAGTTCTCAGGAGATGCCGCTTGTGTTGAAAAATGAGATGATGGAGATGCTGCAGCAAGGCAGGAAGAACGGCTGGCTGATGGAACCGCAGGCCAAGGCCCTCTTTGCCTCGGCCGCCCTGCCGGTGCCCCGCTTTGCCTGGGCCCGGGATCTGCGGGAAAGTCTGCAATGCGCCGCTGAAATCGGCTATCCCCTGGTGGCCAAGATCGTTTCTCCCGAGGTGATCCACAAGTCGGAGGCGGGCGGTGTCGCGGTGGGCATTGCCGGCGGCGGCCAGCTGCAGCAGTTTTATGAAAAGGTCAGCGGTTTGAACGGTTTTGCCGGGCTGCTGCTGGAAGAAATGGTGTCCGGCACGGAATTGATCGTGGGGGCCAAGATCGACAACCAGTTCGGGCTGGTTATTCTGCTTGGCATCGGCGGCACCAGTGTGGAGATCTATGGTGACGTGGCCATCAGGATGGCTCCCCTGACCCCAGCGGATGTCCACTCCATGCTGCATGAGCTGAAGGGCGGGCAGCTGCTGTCCGGCTACCGCGGCAAGGAGGCGGTCAACAAAGAGGAGCTGGCCCGGGTGCTGGTTGATTTCGCCGGGCTGGTGCAGGACCTGGTTCCCTATATCGAGTCGATTGATCTGAACCCCCTGCTCTGTTCCGGGGAGGGATGCGTCATTGCCGATGCCCGGATCATGCTCGGCGATGTTTTTATGAAAACAGGCGAGGCTGACCCGTCTTTTGCCGGATAAGGATAC
This sequence comes from uncultured delta proteobacterium, assembly GCA_963729825.1. Taxonomy (GTDB): domain Bacteria; phylum Desulfobacterota; class Desulfobulbia; order Desulfobulbales; family SURF-16; genus SURF-16. The sequence goes on from CAVSQR010000044.1 coordinate 8,428, forward strand.
GAGGAACGGATGGAATATAAGGATTATTATAAGACCCTTGGGGTGGCGAGGGACGCCGGCCAGGATGAAATCAAAAGGGCCTACCGGAAACTGGCCCGCAAATTTCATCCGGATGTCAACAAGGCGGCGGATGCGGAAAAACATTTCAAGGAAATCGGCGAGGCCTATGAGGTATTGAAGGATCCGGAAAAAAGAACGGCCTATGACCACATCGGCACCAGTTTGCAGGAGGGGCAGGAGTTCCGTCCGCCGCCTGACTGGAATGCCGGCTTTGAGTTCAGCGGCGGCGGTTTCGGCGATGCCTCGGGCCATTACAGCGATTTTTTTGAGGAGCTGTTCGGCCGGGCCGGCATGGGAAGCAGCTTCCATGGGCGCCGCGGCGGCATGCGGGCTAAAGGCGAGGATCACCATGCCAAGATCATGATCAATCTTGAGGATTCCTTTACCGGTGCGGTGCAGACCATTACCCTGCAGCTTACCGAAGTGGATGAGACGGGCCGGATAGTGGCGCAGCCGCATACGTTGAACGTGCGCATTCCCAAGGGGATCATGGAGGGCCAGTCCATCCGTCTGGCCCGGCAGGGAGGCCAGGGCATGGGCGGCGGTCCCAGGGGGGATCTCTATATCGAGGTCGCCTTTCACCCCCATCCGCTGTTTCGGGCGGATAAAAAGGACATTTATCTGGAACTGCCGATCACCCCGTGGGAGGCGGCGCTTGGGGCCACGGTCCCGGTGCCGACCCTGGACGGCCGGGTGGATATGAAAATTCCGCCCGGTTCCCAGTCCGGGCAGAAGCTGCGTCTGAAAAACAGGGGATTGCCCGGCACAACCCCGGGTGACCAGTTCGTGGTGCTGAAGGTGGTGGTGCCCAGGGCTGACTCGGAGGCAGCAAGGGAAATCTATGAAAAAATGGCGGCCGTCATGCCGATGAATCCGCGCAGCGCTCTTGGAGTCTGAGATATGGCCAAAAAAAGAGATGAAAATTATCTGTTTCAGCCGCTGACCGGCATGATCCTTGACGATCAGGTCAGGCTTTCTCTCGAAGAATTGTGTGAAATCTGCGATCTCAGTGCGGAAACCATTGTCGATATGATCGATGAAGGACTGCTTGAGCCCCAGGGCAGGAGGCCCGGGGAATGGCGTTTCCGGTGTTATGAGGTCCGCCGCGTGCAGGTGGCCTTGCGTCTGCAGCAGGATCTCCGGGTCAATCTGCCGGGGGCGGCCCTGATTCTCGATCTGCTCGAGGAGCTGGAGGAACTCAGGCGGCGCCTGTGACGAGGTTGCGTTTCCATACGCCTGAAGTTTTTGCGCAAGAGAGGATTGCCTGCCGTGAATAATCATAATGTGTCCATGGAGTTTCCCAATCTTCCCGCCCGGCTGAGCGGGCTTGCCGATCTGGCCGAGAATCTCTGGTGGAGCTGGAACCCTGCGGCCCGCATGCTCTATAAAATGATCGACCGCCAGGCCTGGAAGGCAAGTGTGCACAACCCGGACAAAATGCTGCGGGATCTGCCCCGGGAGGCGCTGGAGGCCGCGGCGAAAAAGCCTGATTATATGCGCTACTATGATCTGGTCATGTCCCGCTACCGCAAATACATGGCTAACCGGTCCTGTTCTTTTTTCCCCGCCGCCGGCAGTTCTTCCCCGGTGACCATCGCCTATTTCAGCGCCGAATACGGCCTGCACCGCTCCCTGCCCTTTTATGCCGGGGGCTTGGGTTTTCTTGCCGGGGATTTCATCAAGGAGTGCAGCGATCTGAACGTGCCGCTCATTGCCGTGGGGTTCATGTATCCGGAAGGGTATGTCAACCAGCGGATCAGTGAATCGGGCTGGCAGGAAAATGTCAGCACCCGGCTCGACCGCAATCAGGCTGCGATTGCCAAGGTTCTCGACGCTGACGGCGACCATCTGATCGTGCAGGTGCCGGTGATCGACCCGCCGATTTATGTGGCGGTGTGGAAGGTTGAGGTGGGCCGGGTGCCGCTCTATCTGCTGGATACGGACATCGAGGCAAATGATCCCTGGAACCGGGGGATTTCCGCCAGGCTCTATACCGGCGACCTGGAACAGCGGCTGCGGCAGGAGATTGTCCTGGGCATCGGCGGCATGGAGGTGCTGGAGGCCCTGCAGGTCAAGCACTCCATCGTCCATCTCAATGAGGGCCATGCCGCCTTTGCGCTTTTTGAGAGGCTGCGGGACCGTCTGCAACAGCGGTTTCTCCAAGGAAGAGGCCTTCACGAACGTGCGGCAGACCACGGTTTTTACCACCCATACGCCGGTTCCCGCCGGCCATGACGTTTTCCCTTTTCCGTTGATGGACAAATATTTCCGTGACTTCTGGCCCTCCTGCAGATGGATCGGGATACCTTCCTCAATCTGGGGGTGCATCCTGAAGAACCGAATAACGGCTTTAATATGACGGCGTTCGCCCTGCGCCTGTCCGGCTGCCGCAACGGGGTCAGCCGCAAACACGGGGAGGTGGCCAACCGGATGTGGCAGGGGCTCTGGGCCGGAGAGGAGCAAGAGGGGGCTGCCATTGACTTTGTCACCAACGGGGTGCACGTTCCCACCTGGATCGAGCCGAAAATGGAGCTTCTTTTCAACAAATATCTGGGGCCGGACTGGCTGGCGGATCATGACAACCCCTATCTGTGGGAACTGATTGATGAGATTCCGGATGAAGAGCTGTGGAAAACCCACGTCTGGCTGAAGATAAAACTTTTCAACGTTATCCGGGAGCGGGCCAGGCAACGGTGGACCAATGACCGCTCGCATCCCTCAGTGGCCCTGGCCTGCGGTACCCTGCTCGACCCCTCGGTGCTGACCATCGGCTTTGCCAGAAGATTTGCCACCTACAAACGGGCCGACCTGATTCTGCAGGATGAGGAGCGGCTGAGGACACTGCTCGGCAGCCAGCAGCAGCCGATGCAGATTATTTTTGCCGGCAAGGCCCATCCGGCGGATGATCCCGGCAAACTCATGCTGCAGAAAATCTTCAACGCGGCCCGCAATCCGGATTTTAACGGCAGGATCGCCTTTGTGGAGGATTACGGGGAACAGGTCGCCCAGTACCTGGTGCACGGGGTGGATGTCTGGCTGAACAACCCCGTTTCACCCATGGAGGCCTGCGGCACCAGCGGCATGAAGGCCTCGTTCAACGGGGTGCCGCAGTGCAGCATTCCTGACGGGTGGTGGCTGGAGGCCTATAACGGCGAGAACGGCTGGTCGTTTGACGGCGGGCACATTGAAGGCCTGCGTGACAAAATCGATGCGGATTCACTGTACCAGGTGCTGGAGGAAAAAATTATCCCGCTTTACTATCAGGTGAACGAGGATGGTATCCCCACCGGCTGGGTGCGGGTGATGAAAAATGCCATCAAAAGCACGGCGGCCCAATTCTCCGCCCGGCGGATGGTGCGGGAATATGTCGAGAAATTTTACAGCAAGGCCGCCCGTTTTACCACGGAGGTGGCATGAGACGGGCGGCTATGCGCCCCTGGCCTATTTCATGCGGTGGATCTCGGATATTTCGTCGAGTCCGGTGATGCAGACGTGCAAATCTTTGATGATGCCGTCCTCCAGACCGTAGACCCAGCCATGGACCGCCAGCTCCCGCCCGGCTTTCCAGGCATTCTGGACAATGGTGGTGTGGCAGACGTTGGCCACCTGTTCCACCACATTCAGTTCACAGAGCAGTTTGAATCTGTCCGCCTCATTTTCCAGGGCCTCGATTTTTTCCTGGTGAAAGCGGTAAACATCCTTGATGTGCCGCAGCCAGTTATCAATCAGCCCATGTTCCTTGCTTTCCAGGGCCGCCTTGATGCCGCCGCAGCCATAATGGCCGCAGACAATGATATGTTTGACTCTCAGCACCTCAACGGCATATTGGATAACCGACAGGCAGTTCAGGTCGGTATGGACGACGACATTGGCAATATTGCGGTGGACGAATATCTCCCCCGGCACCAGGCCGACAATCTGATTTGCCGGCACGCGGCTGTCGGCACAGCCGATCCATAAATACTCAGGACTCTGTTGCTTTGACAGTCTGGCGAAGAAGCCGGGGTCTGATTCCGTAGTCTTTGCCGCCCATTTTTTATTTTTCTCAAAAAGATGTTTTAATCGTCGCATGGCGCACCTGAGTGGGGGTAATGATCAGTTTTTATGAGTATTTATCCGGTTTCCCCGTTTTTTTCAGTCCTGCTGAAGCCATCAGGATTGACTGTCTCGTGTTTATGCCCCTTGGGTGAAAACCCTCTCGACAGCCTCTGGCTGGCGCCGGTGATGGAGCAAATCACCATCCATTCCTTATTAGCATTAATGAAATAAAAATTCGATAATTATATCGCTCGGAAAAAACTATGGCGTCCGTCGCAGGCGTGTTGGCTGGCGGCAGGGGCGGAGGGGCGGTTCACGAACCGCCCCGGTATTATTGGACGCAGCGGCCGATGAATTGGTTCAGCTGCTTTGTCTGGGCAGGGGAAAGATGGTTGAAGGTGACACAATGGTATCTTGTCCGCACCATATCCGTTGGGATGCGGTAATCGGCAACAGTCCGGACAGGAAGATTGCGCAGGTTGATCCCTTCATAGACCACATCCAGTCTGTCCGGGTTTTTGAACCACTGCTCGTGGCCGACATACCGGAAAACAAGGCCGGTTTCGTCGATCTGGATGATATGAAACGGGATGGCCAGATCCAGGATGGCCAGGGTGCGGTCTTTTATCTTGAGTCGCCTGCCGTCATTGCCGCTGGACAACTCGGGATGCGATGCTTTCATGATAGGCCTCTTTGCGGTAGTCAGTTATCCTGCCTCAAGTTTTTTTCATCTGTTTAGTGTTAAAGCAATTACGGTACCACGTTGTGGTTTTATTTTTTTTCTTTTGATTAAAGCAGGTTAGCCTGAGCGGGTTGGCGCGGACCAATGGGATGGTTGGGCTTTTGCCCGATAATGAGGTGAAATGGCCCAGAATCTGGCCTTTTACCGGTCAGTTTCTGGCGGGGTTAGCCGGGGCGGCAGACGGGGTTGCCGGCTGTTTGTTCCCCGCTGCTGCCGGTTCTCTCATTCCATCCGTTTCTTGAACAGCCAGGTGGCGGTGGAGAGGGTAACCGCGGCGATGACGGCCATGGGCCAGGTCTGTTGCCAGACCAGGCCGGCGGAGATGTCTTTCAGAAAGATGCCCCGGACAATGGTCATGAAGTAGCGCAGGGGATTGGCCCAGGGAGATGGTCTGCAGCCAGTGGGGCATGTTTTCGATGGGGCTGGCGTAAGCCGGACAGGATGACCGCCGGCACCAGGAAGACGAAGGCCGCCCAGGATCGCCTGCTGCTGGGTCATGGACAGCGACGAGATGAACAGACCGACGCCGATGATGGCCAGCAGAAAGACCGCCATGCTGGCGTAAGAGCAGAGGCAGGGAGCCGTTAAACGGAACCCGCATCAGGAACACGGCGACCAGCACCATGAAGGCTTCCTTCAGCCATGGCGATGATAAGTGCCGGCACGGCCTTGCCCACCAGGATCTCCAGCGGGTGCAGCGGCGAAACCAGCAGCTGGTCAAAGGTGCCCATCTCCCGCTCCCGGGCCACCGACAGGCCGGTGACCAGCAGGCTGATCAGGGTGGTGAGGATGCACACCAGGCTCGGCACCGTGATACCAGCGGAAATCGAGATTGGGATTGAACCAGTTGCGCACCACCAGTTGCGCTCCTTCGGGCCGGCTGCCGGCAGCAAGGCCTGCCTGAAAGTCATTCATGATGCGTTGCGCATAGCCCTGGACGATCCCCGCGGTATTGGTCTTGCGGCCGTCCAGAATAAAGCTTGCCTCGGCCAGCTGCCCGTTTTCGATATTGCGGGAAAAATCCTCGGGAATCCACAGCACGGCAATGGCCTGCTGCTCGTCGATGACCGGCGGCACCTCTGCCGCGCCGGTCAGGTGGAGGACCCTGCTGAAGGTGGCGGCGGCGGCAAAGTTCTGGGCCAGGGTCAGAGCCTGTTTGCCGTGATCCAGGTTCAGGATGGCCAGGGTCTGGTTCTTTGCCTCCTGGGTGGCGGCAAAGGAGAAGATGAACAGCTGGACCAGGGGAGGGACGATGAGCACGAAGCGGCTCTTCTTATCCCGCAGGATGGCCAGCAGTTCCTTGATAATCAGGGCGCGGATGCGGTTGAACATGGCTCACCTCAGGCGTTTGGCGGTTTTGCGGGCGGTAATGAAGAACAGCACCGCCGCCAAGCCCCAGCAGGATAAGCGACATTGGGCAGCAGCAGCGATTCCAGACATCCCCCACCAGGAACAGGGTCTGCAGGTTGGTCACCAGATAGCGCGCCGGAATGATGTGGGTAAGGCCCCGGATGGGCAGGGGCATGGAGGCGATCTCAAAAATAAAGCCGGACAGCAGAAAGGCCGGCAGAAAGCCGGTGATCATGGCGACCTGGGCCGCGACAAACTGGTTTTTGGCCAGGGTGGAGATCAAGAGCCCCTGGCCCAGGGCGGCCAGCAGAAAGGCCACCGAGGTGAGGAGCAGGGCGCCCACGGAGACCGTGGAAGGGCACCTTGAACAGGAACACGGCAATGGCTACGCTGCCCAGCATGGCCACCATGCCCAGCAGAAAATAGGGGATGAGCTTGCCGATGATGACCTCGGCAATGCCCACCGGGGTGGCCATCAGCGCCTCCATGGTGCCCCGTTCCCACTCCCGGGAGACGACAAGCGCGGTGAGCAGGGTGCCGATGATGGCCATGATGATGGCCATGGCCCCGGGCACCAGGGAGTTGCGGCTCTCAAGCTCCGGGTTGAACCAGATGCGCGGCACCAGCCGCGGCCCGGTCTGGCTGCTGTTGCCCTGTTTCAGCTGCTGCAGGGTCGACCAGGTGGAGACCACCCCCTGGGCGTAATTCTGCACATAGTTTGCCGTGTTGGTTTCACTGCCGTCGGTAATGACCTGAAGCGCGGCCGTTGTGCCGGTAGTGTAAAGCCGGCGGGAGAAATCGCTGGCAATGACCACGATGCCGCGGGAGCGGCCTGCCAGCAGATCGGTCTCCAGCACCCTGGCGTCGCGGCTGATGCGGGCCTCGAAATAGGGGCTGGCCAGAAACGAGGCGGCGAGCGAGGCTGCCTCTTCGCCGCTGTCCTCCACGGCCACGCCGATCTTCAACCGTTTGGCGTCCAGGGAAACCCCGTAGCCGAACAGAAAGAGCAGAATCATGGGCAGGACAAAGGCGATGAGCAGACTGCTCGGGTCGCGCACCACCTGCACGAACTCTTTGACGATCAGGGCCTTCATGCGGCGCAGCCGGTCTTTCATGCCGCCTCCCGGGTTTTGTCATCCCAGCGGTGGAGCAGTTCGATAAAGGCATCCTCCAGGGTCGGGATCGGGCAGCTGCGCGTTGGCGGTGCTGCGCCTTGAGTTCGTCCGGCGTGCCGGTGGCGATCATCTGACCCCGGTAGATGAGGCCGATGCGGTCGCAGTATTCGGCCTCGTCCATGAAATGGGTGGTGACCAGCACCGTTACCCCGCGTTCCACCAGGCCGTTGATGTGGGTCCAGAATTCCCGGCGGGTCAGGGGATCGACCCCGGAGGTGGGTTCATCGAGAAACAGCACGGCCGGCTCGTGCATCACGGCGCAGGCGAGCGCCAGGCGCTGCTTGAAACCAAGCGGCAGCTCCCTGGCCGCGACTTTCAGATGGGGGCCGAGATTGAAGATGTCGATCATCCGTGCCACGGTCTCTTTCTGCTTTGCGCCTGCCAGGCCATAGACCCCGGAAAAGAATTCCAGGTTCTGGCGGGCGGAGAGATCCCCGTAGAGGGAAAATTTCTGGGCCATGTAGCCCAGGCGGGAGCGGGCCTGGCCGGGCGCCTGCTGCAGGTCCAGGCCCACCACCCGGCCGGTGCCGGCCGAGTGGACGCAGCAGGCCGCACATCATTTTAAAGGTGGTTGATTTGCCGGCGCCGTTGGGGCCGAGCAGGCCGAAGATCTCACCCCGCTGGATGGCAAAGGTGATGTCCCGGGCCGCGGTGAAATCGCCGAAGCGCTTGGTCAGTCCCTGGGCCTCCACCGTTATCAGGCCGTCTTCCTTGACCAGCGCCATGGCGGCGGCCAGCACCGAGGTGCCGCCGGGGCCGCCGCCCAGGATATCCACAAAGGCATCCTCAAAGCGCGGGGCAACCGCTACCAATTTGGCCTCGGGACCGGCGGATAGAGCCGCCAGCTCAGGCTGGGATAGCACCATTGCGCAGGACGATGCGCACATTCTCGCCCTGGACGATGCCATCCTGCACCTCCTGCCGCTGCAGGGCGTTGGCCAGGACCCGGCGCCGGTTGCCGCTCATGTTGCGGATCTGGAAGCAGCGGCCAATGACCCGTTTGGTCAACTCCTGCGGCGGACCGGCAAAGATCAGCCTGCCCTCGTTAAGCAGCAGCACCTCATCGCACTGCTCCGCCTCGTCCAGGTAGGCGGTGGACCAGATCACCGCCATCTCCTCGTTCACCAGTTCCTGCACCATGCGCCACAGTTCCCGGCGGCTCACCGGGTCGACGCCGACGCTGGGCTCATCCAGCAGCAGCAGGCGCGGCTTGCGGATCAGGGCGCAGGCCAGGCCGAGTTTCTGCTTCATGCCGCCGGACAGCCGCCCGGCCAGGCGGCTCTGAAACGGCGTGAGTCCGGTGAAGGCCAGCAGCCGCGCAAAGACCTGCTGCCGGGCGGCTACCAATCACCCCCTGCAGATCCGCGTACAGGCGCAGGTTCTGCATGACGGACAGATCCTCGTACAGCCCGAATTTCTGGGGCATGTAGCCGATGATCCGGTGCAGCTCGGTGGGTTCCCTGCGGGTGTCCAGGCCGAAGATGCTGATGGTGCCCCTGCCGGGGAGCAGCAGGGCGGCCATCAGGCGGATGAGGGTGGTCTTGCCCGCCCCGTCCGGCCCCACCAGACCGGTTACCGCGCCGGGACGGATGACGGCCGACAGATCGTCGAGGGCCGGGGGCTGGCTGCTGCCGAAGGAGTAAGCCAGCCCCTGGATAACAACGGGTGCATGTTCCATAAGCTTTACTCCGGGCGGTCCTGCCGCTCTTTTGCCGTGAGCCGGACCGTTACCGGCATCCCCTGGCGCAGGCCGTGGTCGGGATTGTCGGCGATGATGCGCAGCTGATAGACCAGACGGGTGCGCAGTTCTTCGGTCTGCACCGATTTCGGGGTGAATTCCGCTTCCGGGGAAATGAAGCCCACCTGCCCCTGATAGGGCCGGTCCGGGGCGGAATCGGTAAAGACCTGGGCCGGCATGCCCGGATAGACCCGGCCCAGATCCGGTTCCTCCACATAGGCCCGGATCCACAGCGGGGTGTCCAGGGACAGGGTCAGCACGGTCTGGCCGCTGCCGACAATGGCGCCCGGTTCTTGCACTCTGGTCAGGATGATGCCCTGCTGGGGGGACTTGATTTCGGTGTCGGCCAGCCGGGTGTCGGCTCCGGCCAGCCGCGCCTTGGCCGCGTCCAGATCGGCGCGGGCCGCCTCGATATCCTCGTTGCGGAACCCTTCCCTGGCGAGATTCAGCCCCTCCCTGGCCGTGGCCAGCCGCGCCGCGGCCTCGTCCAGGGCGGCACTGGCATTGTCAAAGGACTGCCGGGAAACCGCGCCGCTTTCGATGAGGTTTTTCAGCCGCTGGTATTCGGTTTGCAGGTTCTGCACCGAGGCCTGGCGTTCCCGCACCAACGCCTCGGCCTGGGCGATTTCCTGGGGCCGGGTGCCCGCCTCCATTTTTTTCAGCACCGCGGCCGCCTGCTCCTGCTGGGCCTGGGCCAGCTGCAGCTCATCCCGGTAAGGGATATTATCCAGCCGGGCGATGATCTGACCTGCCTGCACCCGGTCCCCCTCTTCGACCAGAACCTCGGCCATGCGGCCGCCCACCCGGAAGCCGAGATCCACCTTGCGGATGTCCACGTTGCCGTACAGGGTCAGCTCTCCTGCCTCGGTCTTCCCGTTATGCAGGGTGCGGTAAGTGAAAACGCCGGCCGCGGCAAGCACTATCACCAGTAGGAGAATCACTCTTTTCTTCATATTCGATCCTTTTCGCCTCAATCAGTTGCTGAACCGGACCGGTGTTTCAGGCCGAAAAGCATGGCCTCGGTCTGTTCCAGGACAATCCTGTTGATTTCTGCTGTCTCACCCGGGCTGTAGCCCTCCAGCCCCAGATTGCGGACCAGGGTTTCCCGCGCAAAACGAAAGGCCATGATCTGGCCGATCAGCACAAAGGCGCGCAGACGGGTCTCCCGGTCCGGCCCGTCTTGCCGCCCGGTGATCACGGCCAGCAGCGTAGCCGCCATGGTCAGGATGGGCCGCATGATGCCCTCATAAATCTGGTCATAGGCGCTGCTCGGTGACATCTGCTCCCGCAGAATGATGCGGCTGAAGCGCGGCGCCTCTTTTGAGCCGACGACAAAATCGACCAGCCGGCCCAGGAATTTTTGCAGCAGTTCCTGGGCTTCGCCCGGCTCCGGTCTCCCTTGGCCGAGGCGCTCCTCGATCTCACCCAGGACCGGGTCGAGCTGACCGCGCACCGTGGTGATGATATGGCCGATGACCGCGCCGTACAGGCCTTCCTTGCCGCCGAAATGATAGGGGATGGCGGCCAGGTTTACGCCTCCCCGGTCGGCGATCATCCGGGTGGTGGCCCCGGTGTAACCGTGCTCCCCGAAGATATCCAGGCCGGCTTCGATGAGCCGGCTGCGGGTGGTGCCGGTGGCGGGCGCTGATTTTGCTCGTGTCGTTTGAGCCATAAACTCTCTCCTTTATTCATCCATGATCAGATAATAATTCAATCGAATGAATTAGTCAAATGAGCGCATCATTTTTTTATCAGGATTGGGGGCCGGAGAGGGGGATAATTGGCGGCTATTGGCTGCCAGGGCTGGGCAGCCAGACCAAAGCCCGGCCAGGCGAGGCTATAGGCAGAGCGGGGCAGGGCGGTCAGAAAGGGCTGGGAAGTGTTTAGATTGATTCTCCCCTGGCGCAGAACCATGCCGCCAGGTTTCTGGCCAGGGTGAGGTTGCCGTCCTGGAGAAAGCGGTTCTGGAAAATCGCATCATCGCCGAAGACGACGAAAGAGCCGGAGCCGGTTCTGCCGGCCAGCACCATGGCAAAGGCCTGCACCGCGTCCTTGCCGCTGAGCCGGCCGTTCTGGTCCAGGTCAACCCAGGCCTTAGGGCTGGTGCGGGCAATGACGGTGATGTCCTTATTCTTTTCCAGCAGAGCCCAGCCGCCGTAAATATTGAAGCTTTTCAGGCCCATGGTCAGGGGATGGGGAGCCAGGTCCTTGACCATGAATTCCTTGTCACTGGCGCCGAGGATATTTTCCTGTTCGGCAACAGCAAGGCTGGACATGGCGATCCCCAGCTGGGGCAGCAGCCCCATCAGCGGCTGGGAGATGTGGGCCATGATTGCCAGTTTGCCGCCATGGTAAACGAATTTCATGATGGCCAGCACCTCGGGCGGGGTGATGGGGGTAAAAGGTCCGGAGATAATGAGAACATTAACCCCCCGCAGCACGCTATCGCTGATGGGGAAGATGGATGTTTTGATCTCGGCGCCCTGCCCGGCAAAGAGCCCTGCCAGGCCGGACAGATCCAGGGGGCGGTTTGCCTCCACCAGAAACCGCTGGCCATGGGACTGGTCAAAAAGCACCACCGGCCCGGCCAGAGCCTGATGCGGGGCGAGGAGAAAAAGCAGGGCGGCAGCGAGGGTGGCGAGTTTGCTGAGGAAGAGATTCATGGGGTGGATTTCCTTTCTTGGCCAGGGGAGGCAAGATCCTTGATTTTTTGCCAGATTTCCAGAAATTCCTGCCGGTTGGCGCAGGAGAGGGTGAAGATGAGTTCGTCCTTTTCAAAGGAGGGGCTGTGTTCAACCCGGGCCTGGTCGGGCAGGGCAAGCCCGGCGATAAAGTGCTGGAATTCTTTTTCCGCCTGGCTGAGCCGCGGGAACCGCTCGCAGTTGAGCCATTTCATCAGGTTGGCTGTTTTCTGCGGGGAGTTTGCCTCCCCGTGGCTGATCATGTCGTCCACCGCCCGGTCGTGCAGCAGGGCGGAGATGGTGGTATTGTTGCGTGCCGCAAGTTCCCGGCAGGTAATGGTCAACTTTTTCTGGTTGCCCACGGAGAGATGCAGGGTATTGATCACCTCAAACAGGGCCAGCCGGTCGCTGAAGGAAAGTTTCCCCAGCTCATAGGCCACCTTGTCGTCCAGTGTGCCCTGGTGCAGGGCGAGGACCAGGGGTTCCTCAAGATCCAGCAGCCTGAGGTCCCGCTGAATATGATAAACGGATGGGGAAAGACCCATGAGCGGCAGGAAGCGGGCGGCCAGTTCCTGCTCATCGATCAGGGCCAGGGCCTTGTGGAAAAAAACCGCCCGTTCAACCGGAGTCAGGGGTCGGGAAAGCAGGGCGTCTTCCAGGCAGATGGCCAGCACGTCAATCTCCTCGGTTTTTTCAGTCAGCTTGAGGCAGTCACAGGAGGCCGCGCCGAAGACCTCGATGGCGGCAAGCAGTCTTTTTTTGCCTGCGACGATGGTAAACGAGGATGCTGATTTTTCTCGGACCACCGGCGGGTGGAGAATGCCGCAGCGTCTGACCGATTCGACCAGCGCAGCCGGGACCTGGCTGGGGATGAAAGGCGGGACCAGGGAAAAACTGTCATCGGAAAAATCGATATGGCTGATACTGACGCGTGATATGTGCATGAAACTCCTCTTTGGCGTTGCGCTTTTTTCCCATGTTTATATACTGAAAAAGGAAAATCTCATAAAGATAATTTTTAATAACCTGGCCTGGTTCTGCTTTAATGAATTCAGGAGACAGGAGACAGGAGACAGAATTCAGAATGGTTGATTTTATTACGTTTTATTCTGGCTCCTGATTTCTGGATGCTGAATTCCCTGGAAACAGGCTGCGGATACGCTGAAAAATATCTTTTAATTCCTGGAAGTTATCGCAAACTAGAAAGTTGAGTTAATAAGAGAGGGCCATGAAGGTCATCATGATCGCCGCCATCACCCTGTGTGGCCGCATCAGTCCAGCGCCCCTGGGCAGCGAGCTGGATCGCCGCTTTCTTGAGCAGATGCGGGATGAAACGGATGCCAGCCTGATGGGCAGCGGTACCCTGCGCCATGCTGATCCGGAGATGCGGGGCACGGGCGGCATTCTGCCGCAGCGGCTGCGCGCCTTCATCACCTGCTCCGGGGATATTCCGGTGCAGGGCAAAAAGGTCTTTGCCAGGGGTCCTGCGCCCCTGGTTTTTACCGCAGAGCAGCGCCATGACGATCTTTTGGCTCGGCTGGCGGGCAGGGCCGAGGTTGTCGCACTTCCCGCGGGGCCCGGCGGTTTATCCCTTGCCGCGGCAATCGCGGAGCTTGAACGCCGGGGAGCCCGCTCCCTGCTTATTGAAGGCGGGGCAATCCTCAATTACTCCGCCCTGCGGCAGCGGGTGGTGGATGAACTGCTGGTGACTCTCACCCCGAAGCTCTCCGGCGATAAACAGGCCGCCAGCCTGGCCGATGGCCCGGCGGCGCTGGGCAGTCCCTTGCTGGCGCTGGCGCTGATCTCCTGCCGGCCCCAGCCAAGCGGGGAGATTTTTGTCCATTATCAAGTCTGTTACGAGGAGGAAAATGCATAAACAGGAGCTTGCCATACTTTTTTCCGGGGGCACGGATTCCCTGGCCCTCTATGCCCTGGCCACGGCCGGCCATCACCCCGATCTGCCGCGGCCGAGACGTATTCATCTGCTCAACATGCTAAACGGCATGGGCCGTTTCCCTGATTTTACCCGCAGCCGCTTCGAGACGGCCAAAGGTATCCTGGCCAGACGTTTTCCCGCTCTCGAGGAAATGCCCGAGGCCCTGCTGGTGGAGCTTGACATGGGCCGCCTGTTTCAGGGGTTGTGGCTTGACCGCTATGAAGAGTTCATGCCCCGTTACGGGGGGAAGAATCTGGTCTGCGTTGCCTGCAAACTTGCCATGCACATCAGGGCCATTCTCTATTGCAACGAGCATCTGATTCCGGCGGCTGTGGCCGGCTATACCAAAAAACAGAGTCACTATCCGGAGCAGACCCCGCTGTTCATGGAGAAGATTGCCAAATTTTCCGCCCAGTTCGGCCTCTCCGTCCGCTTCCCGGTCTATGATGACTTTGAGGAGGTGATGACCACCCGCCATCTGCTGGAGGATTTCGGTCTGCCTTCCACCGGCGGCGGGGAAAGAAAGTGTCTGTTCAGTCAGACCCTGACCACCGCCACGGCCAAGGAGATCGGGGCATATCTTGACGACATGCTGCCCAGGGCCCAGGAATACATCGAATGCATCCAGGACGGCAGGATCAGGGAAGCGGCCGCCTGCTTTCCCCCTGGCCATGAAAACCATTGAAATGAGAAGGACTCGTAAAAACTGAAAACAGACTTTTTACCCGCAAGGGGCATAAATACGAATTCATCAAATGAAGAGAGCAGATAATTTGGGAGAAAACAATTTGCCAAGGGAAATACGCATTGACGGGCAACCGTCCCTGATTGACCTGCAAACCCATGCCAGGGTCCTTGCCGCAGGCACGGATGTGCCGGAACAGGCCCCTTCGTTTGCCATCCCTCTGGATGCGGTGGGCATTGCCGGCAAAACGGTGTGGGTCCTGCTGCCGGAGGGCCGTCTTCCCTTTACCGCCGCCATCACCGTGGATCTGCCGGGCCTGACCCGGGGCATCCATATGTCCCGCCTGGAACAGGCCGTGGCCGAACTGCACGAGCGGCCATTTGCCCGGCTGAGCCATTATGCCCGGGCCCTGGTGGCAAAGGTGGTTGAGCGGCAACGGGGCAATACGGCGCGGGTGAGCCTTACCGGCCAACGGCCGCTGCTGCGCCAGTCAAAAATCAGCCGGCAGGTTTCGGTGGACCCGCTGCTGGTCAGGGTGGAAGCCATGATCAGCAGGGATGACCCCGCTGGGATCACCGTGTCAAACGGCATCGGTGTCTGCCATATCACCTCCTGCCCCTGCACCCAGGTCTATAATCTCGATGTCTTCACGGAGCGCGGCAAGTGTCCCATGCCCACCCATTCCCAGCGTTCCCAGACCTGGCTCCATCTGCGCGGAGCGGGTGAGGCGCCGGCTTATCAGGAACTGCTGACCTGTCTGGAAAATTCCCTGCATCTGACCCAGGATCTGCTGAAAAGACCGGATGAGGCGGAGATTGTCCTGAAATCCCACCTCCATCCCCAGTTTGCCGAGGATGCGGTGCGGGAGACGGCACGCAGCGTGGGTCAGATGTTCGGCCCCGTATTGCCGGGGGACACCGGGGTCATCATCGAGTCGCTGAGCCTGGAGAGTATTCATATCCACGATGTCTGCTGCCGCCTGGAGACATCCCTCGGGGCAATTTCTTCCCTGCTGTGAACCATGTCCGGAGACCATATGCAAAAATATCCTGACCGCCTCTGTCAAGCCATCCAGGCCATGGCTGTCCGTTTTGAGGCGGATGTCTTTGTCGTCGGCGGCACGGTGCGGGACTGGCTGCGAGGAGTTGCCGCCCGGGATCTTGATCTGGCCGTTTCCCGCTCAGCCCTTGATTTTGCTGAGGCGCTGGCCCGGGAGCTGCAGGCCGCCTTTGTGCTGCTTGATGCGGAGGAGCAGACGGCGCGGGTGGTCTGGGGTGAGTATGTGGTGGATATCGCCGGTTTCCGGGGAGGGGCCCGGGACATACGGCAGGATCTGCGGAAAAGGGATTTTACCATCAACAGCCTGGCCCTGCCTTTTTCCCAGTACCTGACCGCCCCGGCGGCGGACCGGCGGCTGATCATCGATCCGGCGGACGGCCTGACTGATCTGCAGGGCGGCATCATCCGCCTGCATGCGCCGGAAGCCTTGACCGATGATCCCCTGCGGCTGCTGCGGGCCTTCCGTTTTTTTGCCGAGACCGGATTTGTCATCGAACCCCACACCTGGCAATGGATCATGGACTTGCGGCAGCTTCTTGCCACGGTCTCGCCGGAGCGCATCTCCTATGAGCTTGACTGCATCATGGCCAGCCGCCGGGCCTTTGCCGCCACAACGCTGCTTGACAGGGCGGAGGTTCTCTCCCTGCTGTTTCCCGAACTGGGCCTGGGCGCGGGAATCACCCAGCCTGCCAGCCATCATCTTGATGTGCTGGCCCATAACCTGGAGGCCCTGGGCTGGATGGAGCGGATTAGCGAGCGGCCGGCTGATTTCTATCCGTCCCAGGGCGAGGCCCTGGCGAGGTATCTGGCCCACGGCAGGAGAATTATCTGGCTCAAGTGGGCAGCGCTCTTTCATGATCTGGGCAAGCCGGCCGCCCTGCGCCTGATTGATCAGCGGATCACCTTTTATAACCATGACCGCATCGGCGTGGAAATTGTGGCGGCAATTGCCAAAAGACTGCGCTGGAGCCGGGAGAAGTCTGACCGGGTCAGCCGCTTGATTGCCCTGCACATGTGGCCTTTTCATTTGAGCAATGTGCGCCGGAAAAAAGGGGTGACGGCCAGGGCCTGCCTGAAAATCTACAAGGCGGCCGGCGAGGAACTGCCCGGGCTTTTCCTGCTGGCCATGGCGGACAGCCTGGCCGGTCAGGGATCGGGAAAACCTGAAGGCATGGAAGAGGAGCTTGCCGCGCTTTACACCCAGGTGCTGGAGGTGTGCAGAACCCGGGTGGAGCCTGTGCTTGCCGGCCCGCGCCTGGTGACCGGCAGGGATTTGCTTGCGCTGGGGCTGGCACCGGGTCCTGTTTTCAGGGATATCCTGGCCGAGGTGGAAAAAGCCCAGGTGGAAGGGAAGTTCAACAACCGGGAACAGGCCCTTGCCTGGCTCCGCCACTTTTTGTCTGTCCGTTGATTTTATTTGATTTTTTCTTGTTTGCCATTGTAGTCTAATTAACGTTGATACTCCTTGACCTCTTGCCGATAATATTAACGGAAATGGACTTAAACACATGAAAAATGCGGACAACGACACCACCCAGAATCAGACGTATTCGACAATTTTCAGTTCCAGAACGGCTGAGCAGTTCAAAGAGAGGATCAAGCATCATCTGATGAGCTTCCAGGGGCGCGATCCCATGCGGGCGGGACCGAGAGACGTTTACAAGGCGCTCTCCTATGCCTTGCGGGATGTGCTGGTGGAAAAATGGATTGAGACCCAGAAGAACTTTTATGCCAAGAACAGCAAAAGGGTCTACTATCTGTCGCTGGAGTTTCTGGTGGGCCGGACCCTGGGCAATACCCTGATCAACACGGGTCTGATGGGTGAGGTCTCCAAGGCCCTGGAGCAGCTCGGCTATGACCTGGAGGAGATCAGGGAGGTGGAAGAGGACGCCGCGCTCGGCAATGGCGGTCTGGGCAGGCTTGCCGCCTGTTTCATGGATTCGGTCGCCACCCTGAAAATTCCGGCTTACGGCTATGGCATCCGTTATGAGTATGGCCTCTTTTATCAGAAGCTGATCAACGGCTATCAGGTGGAAACACCGGATAACTGGCTGCGTTACGGCACGCCCTGGGAATTTGAGCGGTCCACCTATCTTTTCCCGGTCCATTTTTACGGCAAGGTCTACAATTATCTGGACAAAAGCGGCAATTACCGCTCGGAATGGGTAGATACCGAGGATGTCATGGCCATGGCCTGCGATATTCTGGTGCCCGGCTTCAATAACGACCATGTGATCAACATGCGGCTCTGGACGGCCAGGGCCTCCCGTGAACTTGATCTCAGCATTTTCAATGCCGGCGATTACATCGAGGCGGTGCATGGCAAGGTCAGCTCGGAAACCATTTCCAAGGTGCTCTATCCCTCCGATGAAATCAGGGAAGGGCAGGAGCTGCGGCTCAAGCAGCAGTATTTCTTTGTCGCCGCCACCTTCCAGGATATTCTGCGGCGCTATAAGAAAAAGAATATCTCCTTTGATCAGTTCAGCAACCAGATCGCCGTGCAGCTGAACGACACCCATCCGGCCATCGCCATTCCGGAGCTGATGCGTCTTCTTCTCGATAATGAGGGGTTGAGCTGGGAAAAGGCCTGGGATATCAGCACCAAGACCTTTGCCTATACCAATCATACCCTGATGCCCGAGGCCCTGGAAACCTGGCCGGTGGAGCTGATGGGCAAGGTATTGCCCCGCCATCTGGAGATCATTTATGAGATCAATCAGCGTTTTCTGGATCAGGTTGCCCAGAAGTATCCCGGTGATACCCGGAAACTGCGGGATATGTCCATCATTGCCGAAGGGGAGACCAAGAGGGTGCGCATGGCCCATCTGGCCATTGTCGGCAGCCATTCGGTCAATGGGGTGGCCGAATTGCACACCCATCTGCTGAAGACAAGGATTTTCAGTGATTTCCATGAGCTTTACCCGGGGAAATTCAATAACAAGACCAACGGCATTACCCCGCGCCGCTGGCTGCTGAAATGCAATCCCGCCCTTGCTGCCCTGATCTCCGGGAAAATCGGCCATGACTGGGTGACGGATCTCGATGAGTTGCGCAAGCTGGAAGAGTTTGCCGATGACCCGGCTTTTCAGAAAAAATGGCGGATGGTAAAGCTGGAGAACAAGAAACGTCTGGCCCGGATCATCTCGGAAGTCTGCAGTGTCAAGGTCAATCCCGATTCCATGTTTGATGTCCAGGTGAAAAGGATCCATGAGTACAAGCGCCAGCTGCTGAACGCCCTGCATGTGATCGCCCTTTACCACCGCATTATCAGCGCAGCCTGAGCAGCCCGTTACGCCGCGCACCATCATTTTTGCCGGCAAGGCGGCGCCTTCCTATCGCAAGGCCAAGCTCATCATCAAGCTGATCAACTCCATCGGCGAGGTGGTCAATAATGATCCGCGGGTCGAGGGCAAACTGAAGGTGGTGTTCATCCCGAATTATAATGTGTCGCTCGCCGAGAAAATTATTCCGGCCGCCGATCTCTCCGAACAGATTTCCACCGCCGGCACCGAGGCCTCGGGCACCGGCAATATGAAGTTTTCGCTGAACGGGGCGCTTACCGTCGGCACCCTGGATGGCGCCAATATTGAGATTCTGGAGGAGGTGGGCAAGGAAAATATTTTTATTTTCGGCCTTACCGCCAGCGAAGCGGAATATGAGAAGCAGCATAAGAGCCGCACGCCTGCCGCTGTTTATGAAAGAAACCCGGTGGTGAAACGAATTGTTGACAGCATTCGGGATGGTATGTTCAGTTATGGCGACCGGGAAATTTTCCGGCCTATAGTTGATGATTTATTAAATGAAAATGACCCTTATCTGCTTCTGCTTGATCTGGAATCCTATCTTGACTGCCAGGAGAAAATCGGCTTCGCCTTCCGTGATAAAAAAACCTGGACGGAGAAATCGATTCTGAATGTGTCCCGCATGGGGAAATTCTCCAGTGACAGGACTATCAGGGAGTATGCCAGGGATATCTGGGGCATAAAAGATGTGTGAGGAGATAATCCCGAAATCCTATGTATCGAGCGTTCTTTAACTTAAAGGAAAAACCTTTTCAGATCACCACCGACTCCCGTTTCCTCTGGCTCGGCGAAAAACACAAAGAGGCCTTTGCCACTTTAAAATACGGCATCCTGGATGACAAAGGCTTTCTGCTGCTCACCGGGGACGTGGGCACAGGCAAGACCACGCTGATCAATGCCCTGATCAACACGCTGGGCTCCAAGGTCATCCTGGCGAAAATTATCTGATCCGAAGCTGGATGAGATGGATTTTTACCGGCTGCTCGCCAATGAGTTTGCCATGAAACAGCCGTTTGCCACCAAGGGCGAATTCCTGCTGCTTTTTACGCAGTTTCTGGAAAAGGCCTATGCGGCAGGCAAACAGGTGGTGCTTATTGCCGACGAGGCCCAGCGTCTGAGTCCGGATTTGCTTGAGGACATCAGGCATCTCTCCAATATTGAGAAGGAGCATGTCAAGCTGCTCAACATCTTTTTTGTCGGCCAGGTAGAGTTCAATAATATCCTGCTGGAAAAAAGAAACAGGGCGATCAGGCAGAGAATTACCATCCACTATACCCTGGGGGCCCTCAACGAGCAGGAAACAGGCGAATATATCCGCCATCGTCTGCAGGTGGCCGGGGCGTCTGAGGAGATTTTCAGCACTGAGGCCGCGCATGAGGTCTTTAAGTTTTCCGGCGGCGCTCCCCGCCTGATCAACATAATATGCGACCGGGCCCTGCTCACGGGTTTTGTTGAAAGCAAAAAGAAAATCGATGCTGCCATGATCATTGAATGTGCGGCGGAGCTGCAGATTTCTCCCTATGCCGATGATGACCAGTCGAAGAAGAAAGAACCGGCAGTTGCCGAAGCATCCGCGACGCAGAGAGGCGCCGCGGGAAAAGACAAGGCGCCCGCCGCACCCGCGGTCCAGCCTGCTGCGGTAAGAAGCGAGCTTGAACACCATATCCAGCTGGATCTGACCGGGGTCAGGAAGAAAAAGGGCGGCATGTGGGGCATTTTTTTCATCTATTTCACCCTGATTCTGCTCATAGGGGCTCTGTGCGCCTACTTTTTTTATCTGCCTTATTGAAGCGTTCCAACGATCAAACGTTCCAACGATCAAAAGCTTAAACGCTTGATCGTTTTTCCCGAAGGAGAACAGCAATGGGAATACGGCCACGTATCATCATGATCATGGGAATTTTCAGCCTCATCGCCACGCTGATCATCGGGGCGGCAAGCTATAAACTGACCGAGCGCAATGCGATTGTCGAGGCGAAGAAGAAGGGGCAGTTGCTGTTTCATTATATCCTCGCCTACCGCCAGTATTTTCAAACCCAGCAACGCGCTCTGGTCATGGAGCTGGTCGATGAAGATCGCTTTTATCCTGAATTGATGTCTGGTTTTGTCGTGACCCGGGGCATCTGGGATGTCTTTAAGGAAAAAAACAAGGGTTACGATTTCAAGCAGGCCACCCTTGACCCGCTTTATCAGCCGAATAAGGCGGACAGCGACGAGATCAAGATGATTGATACCTTCCGCCAGAGCCCGGATCTGCAAATGATGGAAGGAGTGATCGACAAGAGCGGCGAGAAGTACTTTTATCTGGCCTATCCCATCAAGATTGACTCCCGGGATTGTCTCCGTTGCCATGGCGATCCCGCCGATGCCCCCAGGGATCAGATCGAGATTTACGGTACGGAAAACGGTTATCGCTGGCAGTTTGGTGATACGGTTTCCGCCTATGTCATTTATGTCTCGATTCAGGAGGCGCTGGCGTCGGCCAAACAGATGGCCGGGATGCTTTTTCTGGTCGGCATCGGCTGTTTTTTCCTGGCCCTGCTTGCCATGGCCGTTTTTCTTGACCGGAGCGTTATCCAGCCCATTGAATATCTGAGCGACCGGATTGCGGAGATCAGCCAGGGGAAAAACCTGCAGGAAGGCTTCAGTCATGAGGGTGATGACGAAATCGGCATTCTGGCGCGGGGTATTGAGCATTTACGCCGAAGCATGATCAGAACCCATAAAGGAAAGGAACATGGTCGTGATTAATCTGCGGAAAATCTTTTTGGGGCTGTTGTGCGCCGGCTGCCTCGGCGCGGCTTGCCAGCCCGGTTGCTCAGGCCGCTGACTGTGCTTTGCTGCTGCACGATCTCAGCGGGCTGAAAGGGATGATGCAGAGGCAGGAACTGCTCAGCCGGGCCATCAAGGAGTGCCCGGATGATTACCAGATCAATTACTACTATGCCTTTCATCTGGAGAGACTGCGCCGGTATGAGCAGGCCCTGGGTTATTATGAGGCGGCGATAAAATTGCAGCCTGATTTTGCCAGGGGTTATTTCGGCCTGGGAGATGTTTATCTGGCCCTGGGCAAGAATAAGACGGCCATTGATTCATTTGAGAAGGGGTTGCGTCTCGACCCGGACAATGCCTGGGCCCGGAGGTCCTATCAAAAGGCCCTGCAGCAGGATAAGTCCGGAACGCCGTGGTCGTCATGAGGAGACCGGCGGGGAGGTGAAATCCCAGAAGAAACGCAAGAGAAGGCCGTTGCCGGCAGAGAGGATGCCCCGGTTGTGCCGGCCGCCCAGGCCGCCGGGCAGGCACAAGCGCCCGCAGGAGAGGCTACAGCTGCCCCGCTGACCGCTGAGGGTTTTGTGCAGAGTATGGCGGAGCAGGAGGCGAAGCCGGGCAGCCGAGAGCCGGGGCAGGGGCTGAGCCTGCAGATTCAGTTTGAGCGATCCTCCGGTGAACTGACCCCGGAGGCGAAGGCAATGCTGGACAGCGTGGTGTGCAAGGCCCTGCAGGGCCGGGAGCTGCAGGGCCGCCGCTTTGAGGTGGCCGGGCATACCGATGACCGCGGCACCCCGGAAACGAATATGTACTTTGCCAAAATCCGGGCAACCGGGGTCAGGGATTATCTGGTGGAACAGTGCGGCATTGCCCCTGACAGACTCACCGTGGTCTCTTACGGTCAGGAGCGGCCGGCATTTCCCAATACCAGCAGAAAGAACCGCATGCTGAACAGGAGGGTCGAATTCCGGCTGTTACCGTAAAGCGGCAGCCGCGGATCAGGCGGTTTCCCCGCAGCTGATCAGAAGATCCTTTTCCAGCTCTGGCCGGCGTTAAACAGCTCTTTCAGTGTGACCAGTCCCTGAACCTTCAATTTTTTGATGAGATAGATAAAGAGATAGGCCGTCTGCAGGGAATCCTGCAAGGCGTCATGCTGGGAAAAGGCGGGCAGCCCATAATCCCTGCTCAGATCCGCCAGGTTGAAGGAAACCTGCAGGTTAAACTGGTCATGGTGATTCTCCCAGCAGGTATCGGTATAGACCTGGGCCAGCCGCATGGTATCCAGACAGGGGTTTTTGATGGTGGAGTGGAAAATCTTTTTTGCCGCCCTATTGATATATCCCAGGTCAAGGCTGACGTAATGGCCGACCAGCAGGGAAGGCCCGCAGAATTCGATGAATTTCGGCAGGATGTCCTTTAAGGTGGGGGCGTGGACGAGCTGCTCCGGAGTAATGCGATGGAGCAGGGTGCTGTCGGTGGCGTCGATAATCTTATACGGCTTGACAAAGGAATGGAAGGTCTCGCCGGCGATAATTTTCAGATCCCTGACATGCACGGCGCCTATGGAGACGATCTCGTCCTTGCCGCTCAGGCCGGTCAGTTCGGTATCGAAAACGACAAAATTATAACATTCAATCGGCTGGTTCTGGTCAATATCCTTGAACCAGCTGTGATTTTGCGTGAAAACAGGATGTTCCTTTTCTTCTTTCCCCCTGGCGAAAGGCCAGAGATGCATGATTCCCAAGTTCTTCCCTTTTAAATTTGACTGTCTCGTAAAAAACCTCTCGACAGCCGTACAGTGCATGATAAGTTCTTGATTTATCATCACGGCAATTTTGTGCCGGGACTTTTTACCAAGCCATCAAATTTCGCGTAAATGAAATTGCTGATTCAGGCTCGACTGAATTTTCCTGATTACCTCAAAGGCCTCCTTCAGCGTTTTTTTCTCCAGATCAGTGAGGTCGGCGGGGTTGATGTAATTATGCGGCTGCACGCCCTCTTCCAGCAGGTGCAGCTGGTGAATCAGTCGCAGCTGCATGAGAAATTCATAGGCTTCCTCTGTTTCGTTGTAGAGCTCCTGGGAAATATGCCGATGTTCGTAAAGCAGCTGCAGGCGTCCCATGGTGTTTGTCTCGGCAATACCGTATTTCAGCGCCATGATTCTGGCAAAATCAACAAAAGGCACCAGCCCGCTTTCCTTGATGTTCAATCTGTTTTTATGATCGCCGTTTTTTTCCACGATGAAATTCTTGAAAAAGGAAAGAGGAGGCCGCGATTTGAGACAGAATTTGGCCAGATGGGCCAAGAATATTTCCTGCTTGGGCGCCATGGCGCACAGATGATTTCTTAAGTTTCTGGCCAGGCTTTCATCGCCGTAGCCTGATCTGAAATCAAAAAAGATGGTGGTGTTTAATACCTCCTGGGGGTCCGGGGAGATCATCCACTGGTTAAATGCCTTGATCCAGCCGTTCAGGTTTTTGCGCAGGGCAGTGTTGGAGGCCATGATGTTGCCGGGGCAGCGTGGATAACCGCAGTGCACCAGATGTTCAATGACCTCTTCCGCGAATATTCTGAAATATTCGATGGTGTTTCGTTTTCTGGCTTCGTCTTCGGGAATTTCGAAGATCAGAGCATTGTCCTGATCCGTACGGAATGTCTGCTCCCGTCGTCCTTCGCTGCCCATGAGCATCCAGCAGAACTTGACCGGCGGGGCCCCCATTTTTTCAATCATCAGGGTCAGCAGACGGTCAAGGATCTGATCGTTTAAGATGGTGATCATCCTGGTGATATTGTTGGCCTTGGCGCCTTCCTCGATAAGAGATCTCACTACCAGCGGCACCTTGAGGGACAGCTGGTAGAGGTCTTCGGCCCTGCGCTGGGCGAGAATTTCCCGGAAAAGATAGAGCGGGGAAGTTCCCTGCAGAACCATGATATCATGGGTGGTTACCACGCCGGTAATCTTGCCCTGCCTGGTAATGGCCAGATGATGAATACGCTTGCTCATCATTTTCAGCAGGGCATCGAAGCAGACGGCGTGAGACTCAATGGTCTGCACCGGTTTGGCCATGATCCATTTGACCATGGTCTGGTAGTCAAGGCCCTGGGCGACAACCCTGGTGCGCAGATCCTTATCGGTGATAATGCCGATGATCTCACCGGAGCTGTCTTTCACCAGCAGTGAGCCGATATGCAGCTGGGCCATGCGGATGGCGGCATTCTGCACGGTATCCTCGGCACTGATGGTTTGCGGCTCGCCCTTGACTACGGCTCCCACCTGGGCGCTGAAGAGATAGAGAGAACCTTCCGTTCTGGTTGAGACACGATGCTGCCGCAATTCCTTGTATGCGGTTCTCACCAGTTTTTCGGACATGCTGCGCAGAAAATAGGTGGTGACCTTGGGGGCCGAATGCAAAAGGTCCATGAATGCCTCCTTGTGAAAGAGGAAGCAGAAGGTGTCCTCCACGGTCTCCACATTGAGGTTGGCCGTGGTATTCTGAATAATGGGCAGGGCGCCGAAGTATTCGCCCTCACCGCGGAAGTCTTTCAAGGTAACCTGACCTTGTTCGTCTTTCAGGTAAGTCTTGATCCCTCCCTTCTGGATAAGGTGGAAATGGGTGACTTCAGTCGTGTCCTGTTTGAAAATAAGGGTATTCTTCGGGTAAAAATCTATGATGCACTGACGGGCAAGTTTCTTAAGGGTATCATTGTCAAGTTCGTTAAAGGGCAAGGTCTTTTTCAGGAATTCGAGCACGATTTCCGGCGAGACATTATGAAGATCATTTTTGTGTGGCATTGAGAGCGGTTTCCATTGTTAACCCTGCCCGAATGAGCAGGGGATGTTTTCGTCGTAGTGAATAATCCTATATCTGGCTTATGGGGAAATCGGGACTATACTCATCAGGAGGAATTTTTCTTGGTTTGTAACAATCCGAGTTGGTAAACGAGGGAGCTGCGTCATCCGCTGTAGCATATCCTTGTCTGATTTGATTAAAGGTCAGGTTGCGAACCATGAATGCATCGACAATATCCGGGGCAAAGTGCCGGCCTTTTTCCTGGGCGATTATTTTCATGGCTTCCTCGTGGGGGCAGGCTGACCGGTATTTCCGCACGGTGGTCAGGGCATCATAGACATCGGCCAGGGCAACAATACGCGCGGCCAGGGGGATTTCTTCTTCCCTGAGGCCATAAGGATATCCGGTGCCATCCCACTTTTCATGGTGGAAATAGGCAATTGTCTTGGCCATGGAGAGAAAGGACTGCTCCACGGTATGGTCATCCACCGCTTTGAGTATATTGCCGCCGTATGTAGTATGCTGTTTGATGGCCTCATTTTCTGCAGGCGTGAACTTGGTCAGTTTGAGAAGAATTTCGTCGGGTATGCTCACTTTGCCGATATCGTGGAGGATAGAGGAATGGTAGAGATCTTCGATATACTGTTCGTTGATGTATTCCTTATATTCATCACGGGTGGCGAGTTCTCTGGCAATGACCTGGCTGTATTCCCGGATCCTTTCCAGATGTTTTCCGGTATGCATATCCCGGTACTCGGACAGCTTGGCCAGTCCGAGAATGGTGGCGGTTCTGGTTTCCTGCACGGTATTCAGTGACTGCAGCAGTTCATTATCCAGTTTGAGGCGGGTGGATATATCCCTGATGAGCATCTGGAAACCCACCAGGATTCCCTCCTTTCTGATCCCGGTGGCATTGCATTCCACATTGAAGATACTGTTGCCCTGGCCGATCAATCTGAACTGGCAGCCTGTGACATTTTCTCCCCGTCGGAGTTTGTGCAGCAGCTGGGGCTGAACCATAGAAATATCTGCGGGATGAACCAGGTTAAGAAAATCAATGTCCTGATCAGTTTCCGAGAGATGTAAATTTTTATAGAACCTGGGATTTGCCAAAAGAACTTTGTTTTCCAGGTCAACAAGAATAACGTCGTCTATGATATTTTCGTACAGATCTCGATAGCGGCTTTCGAATTCTTTCAGTTCATTGGTTCTTTTCTTGACGTCATCCTCCAGCTTTCCGGCATAAAAACTTAATTTTTTCCCTATCGCCCTTTCTCGCATGCGCAGATTAAATTCATTTATTCGTGCTTTGCGTTCCGCATTACTTTGCACGGCAATGATAATGATGAAGGTTATTAAAAAGAAAGAGTTGACGAGAAAGTCGTGAAAGGCGGAAATCGTCAGGGGATTGAAGATAAAAATCGGTCCCGCATAGATGCCGAACAGGACCCCGCCAAGTGTTGCGGTTTGTGGCATGGTCAGCGGGAAGATGGCCGCGAAAATGACCAGAACCAGGATGAGCCCTACGTAATAAAATGAAGAGAATCCCCCCGTCTGGATAATCATGGGTGAAATGGTAAGCGCTGAGACGAAATAGGCGGTGGTTCCGAAAATAAAGGGGTATTGTTTATTTTTGTCCCGGGTGTTGAGCAGAAGAACAAAAAGGCAGAAGAGAGCCGCAGAGAGCCGCCAGACAAGAAATTTGCTGAAATAGTGACGGACGGCTACATAATCAAGCACTGAAAAGAGTGGAAGCAAGATGGCCACTGTCCAGAGAATAACGTTGGCCCGTTGGTGAAGCAGGTCCTGCAGTTCCTGATGATATATGGCGCTGTATTCTGGTTTGATATCGTTCATTTTGCAATGGAGATGAAGAATTACGCAGAACATTTTTAATAGAAATGAGCATAACTTAAAATTTTATGAAAATCTATAAAAGCGTGGGAAGATGAGTTTTTAGGGGAGGCATTCTGGGGGGGGAGCAGCAGGCGGGTGGCACCAATAAAGCTCCGAAGAGGAGCTTTATTGGTGCCGGGTATGAATTTTTCCAGCTAACGGTTAAAAGCCAAAAGCCATGTAGCCGGTTTGTTCAGGAGCATGGTAGGTCTCTTTATCTAGTGATTTTTCCTCTTCAATCCGCAGTTCAACACTTCCTGCTGATACCGTTTTGCAGCGGACGGTTGCCGTATCATTTTCTACTGCGCTCTGCATATCCGTGACAACGGTTGGAACGTTGTTAAAAAGGGTGCTGAAGTTCATGATCGCAAGTCTGTCGGTGATGAGACCTGGTGCGTGGGCAATGTCATAAGCCATGCCATTCACTATGCCTGCGGAAGGCTCCCAGGCAATATATGCCACTGTTTCAGTTGCATGCAGCAGGGTGTTGCGCTCCTGTTCCTGCAGCTTGAAGTTCATTCCGGAAGTGGAAATATTGTTCATCCTGCCAATGACTCCGCCAGACTCATTGACGCTCGTGACAGAAGTCGTAACAATGGGGGGAACGGTAAACTGCTGGGCAAATTTGATCGGAGTATATGCTGTCATATTGGTTGGAAACATGCCGGCCTCGATTTTTGTCCCATCGGCAAGAACATAACTTCCCTGTTCCATGACAAGATAGCTGGCACTCTCAACACTGTGTCTGCCGTCAAGGTAATCCCACTCATTGAGCCGCAGGTCAAACCCGGTCGCATCGACATTTTTTATCCGCAAGATACACGGATTTTTATCAATCTGGCTGACAATTTTTGCAACAACTATGGGGTTAGTAAATGCGGTGTTAAAGGAAATACGTTGCCAATTAGTAGAAACATTGATTGTCCCGTGCTCCAAGGCCGGACCCGCTCCTTCTTGGTGTTGTCCGGCGTTGAACTGCTGTCACCGGGATCGGATCCCTGCGTGATTTCCTCTCCGTCCGGATACCCGTCATTGTCACTGTCTGAGTCGAGAAGATTGATGATTCCATCACCATCAATATCCGTATTCCAGCCAGACCCCCAGTAGCTGGCCTCGGCGCCATCATCCAGGCCATCAGCATCTGTGTCAGACAAAGCCGGACTGGTGCCGTACAGATCTCTTTCATCCCTGGTCAGCAAGGTGTCACCATCGGCATCACCGTCCAGATCGATCCAGGAAATGGCCATAAAGCCTACTGATTCAAGATCATGATCCGTTTCAGGATCAAAGGACTGTTCTTCGGAAACCTTAAGCTGAACTTCTGTGGCTGTCAGCTCTGTAAGGCGCAGGTTTGCTGTGTCCACATCGTTCATGCTTTGCATGTCAGCAATCAATACGGGGGCATTGGTAAATCCTTCCTGGAAAGAAATCCCTCGCCCTTGGCTATCAACTTCATCCGGGCTTACAGCGACTTCGTAAGCATATTCGCCTATCATCCCGGCAGAAGGTTCCCAGGCAATATAAGCTATTTGCTCAACGCCGTGTTCTGGCAGATTTGCCTCTTGCTCCTGCATTTCATAGTCAAAGCCCGATGCTGAGACATTGCTTACCCTGCCCACAACAGCATCGGTCTCCTGGTTGGTGACTATTGAGGTTGCAACAACAGGAGGAATACTGAATTCCCCTGCGAAAGAGACGGCCAGAGGGTAACCGCTGGTTTGATGATCAAAGGCGCCCGCTTCCACCATGCTGCCATTGTCCAAGGTGAAGCTGCCCCGTTCCATGGCGATATATCCCACTTTTTCCTGACCATGTTCCTGGGCAAGATAGTCATACTGCTGCAATCGTATCTCAAATCCTGTAGCCGAGACATTGCGGATTCTGATGGTGCAGGGGTTGGGATCAGCAAAGCCTGCCGGTTTGGCAACAACTACCGGATCTCTGAAAGTCTCACTGAAAACAACGGGAATCCAGCTGCCACCGACAGCAATCTCGCCTGTTTCCATGGTAAATTCAGGCGGAGCCTGCTCAATGGTAACAGAAACTGCCGCTATATTTGAGTCCCCATATCCGTCATTGATAACAAAGTGGAAGGTATCACTGCCATAAGTTCCCTGATTGGCGGTATAGGTGTAGGCGCCGCTGGCAGGATCAGTGAGCACTGCCGTGCCGAGTAATCCGTTCGTGACGATTCGATAGGTCAAGCTGGCGCTGTCAATATCTTTTCCTGTCAGCAGACCTGAACCAGTATTGTTTTCCTGAATTATCAGGCTGGCACTGTCAGCCATTGGTAAATCATTTACCGGATTAATGGTGATGGTGACCGTGGCCGCTTCGGAAGCCCCGTTGGCATCGGTTACTCTATAGGTAAATGTATCAATGCCATTGACTTCTGCCTTGGGCTGGTATGAAAAATTCCCGGTTTCTGCACTGCTAATGGTTGCAGTTCCATTAGTGCCGTTTGTAACAATCTGGTAGGTAAGCGGCAGGTTGTCCGGGCTTTGCCCTGGCAGCTGACCTGTGCCAGGAGTATCTTCATTAAGGGTGAGAGACATATCCTGGGCAATGGGTAAGGGGGCAGGTTCTACGGGGACAGAAGGGGCTGTCCAGATCACCTCCTGGGATAAGTCGCTTTCGAAACCATCGGTATCATACGCCGTTGCCGCAAAATAATAGGTGGTGCCTTCAACGAGCCCGCTGACGGTTCCCGCTACTACACCATTGATTGAGGCTGGAATACCCATATCAACCGTATGGTCATATTGGGAGCTGGCGGTTCCATAATGGATTTTGTAGCCGGCTAGATTCGTTTCCGGGTTGGGTGACCAGCTGAAGCTCGCCTCTTGCCAGGCATGGAGAGGGGTGGAAAATGAAAATAAAACCGATGTAGCAATAGCTAGTAAAAATAAAATTCTTTTTCGTTGCATAACAGCATCTCCAGGTTTGTGAAAACGGGCAACACCTGAAAATGCTGTCCGTTCGGCAACCCCGCTACCATATTCCAGAATTTGGCAATTTAGGCCGGAGGCTTTGCGTCCCACTCTTTCGAGTTGGTTTGCTATTATCGTGGATAAAATTACGTTACATGCTTACCGACGCAATTCTGATGCCAATAAGTCGTCAAGGGGTTTTAGCTGCTGATATGGATAGTAATTCGTTGATTTTTCGAAGTTATAAATGATAGGCAAGAAGAGCGAGAGAGGTGAGGTGTAAGCGCTTTGGAAATTTTTTTTAGAGTAAAAAAGAGAACAGTTTATATCCTTGGTTGAGGCACCAGGGTGGAGCAGAGGCTAAAAGCGATACGGATGCGTGATCGTCAGGTTGACTGATCAAGTTGAGCCGCCGCATCTTACCCTCAGAAGTGGTATCTGTCCGAGAATTTGATATTTCTACCTGATGGCGCGTTTTTTCTCTTCGAGTCTGATGTCAAGCTGCTTCAGTTGATCAATATGGTCTTTCATCTGATCAATATGATCTTTCATCGTCAGATTTTCTTTATTCAAGGTATCAAGTTTCTGACGAAGCGAAGCGCATTTGTTCAGCAGTGAGGTTTTCTCGCCCTTAAGGCATTCGTTTTCTTCTTTGAGCTGTGCCAGTTGGTTGATTTCAAACAGAATATTTCTGAGGTAGTCAATTTCGAGCCGTTCATTTCGCTGAGGGAGGGCGAGCTCTTCATAACGTTCAAGGGACATGAGCGCCTTGCCATAATCGGGAGCAGGGTTGTTGTTATGTGAATAGAGCAGGGCCAGGTAGTAATATGTCTCAGGCGGAACGGAATCTGTCACCCCTGTCTGCTTTTCCTTAATAATATTTTCGAGCAATAAAATTTCATCAGCAATATTATTTTGCTGCAAGGACATATAATAATTCGTGGAATCTCTGAAAAGATGTTTGTCAGCGCAACCAGTCGTTAAAAAAACAACAAAAAGCAGGGCAAAGACAAGTCTGGAGAAATTTAACATGAAACCGACACCTCGAGGTTAACCAGGAATTCTATTTTATGACCTTGGGAATGAAGAATGTTTCCTTGGTGGCATGCTCAGACTTCTCACCTCTGCGGTTCACCACGTAAACGCTGCCTGACAGTGATTTCGCATGTTCTTTCAGTTCCGCGGCAATCTCCGCTACTTCGATATGATTCAGCTTTCTTACATGTTCATTGGTAACAACGGCAATGGAAATCGACATCAGGGGAAAACGTACTTTAAGACCCTGGCGGGTCAGTCCTTCTATATAGCCCCGAATCTTGTCCTCAGGTTTGTAAAATGACAACACTTTCAGGTCAAATTCCCTGATGATTGTCTCGCAGATTTTTTTGTAATTTGCGGGTTTGACAATTACGGCAAAATCATCCCCGCCAATATGGCCAACAAAATCATCATCTGTTCCATATTTTGCCACCGTATCCTTGATCAAATCCGCGGTTGCCCGGATCACCTCATTGCCTTTCGCATAGCCATAACGGTCATTAAATGACTTGAAGTTGTCTAAATCCAGCATGCAGAATGCCAGGTATAATCCTGATTCCAAACGTCTTTTCAGAATATTTTCGATGGCCACGCCTCCGGGCAGTCTTGTCAGAGGATTTGAGTCGATATGCAATTCCTCCAACCTCCCCAATCTGCCGGTCATGTAGTTGAAGGCTTTGGCAAGTTCACCAAATTCATCTTGTGACTCGATTTTCGCCAGATGGTTGAATTTGCCTTGCGAGATAATTTCGGTTGCCTGTTTTAACTGTTTGATGGATTTTGAAACACTGCGGGAAATAACGGCTATGGCGCCAAGGCCCAGCAGGATTGCCAGGCCGGACAACATTAAAGTGGTGCGGAAAATGTTGATGCTGACGTTGCCGAATTTCAGCATTTTCTGTTGCTGGTTTTTTGTCGGCAGTTTCTTCGATGGTCTGAATCAAGGATATGATTTGATCAAGCTTGCCTTTCATGAAGTGATCACTATCTGCAGCACGGATCTGCGAGCGCTTGCTTGCAGCACTAAATTCCTGCTTGTAAATTTCTTCGAATTCATCATGCAGAGAGGCAAGTTGGGCAATGGGGATACTCCTCTGTTCCGGCAGTTCATAGACCCGATCAATGAGGGCTTTAAAATCTTTGCCCCGCTGCCAGAACATTTCTTGCATTTCCCGGCTTTGTAAAATCAGAAATCGTCGACCGTATGCCTCCTGTGCCAGCAGGTTATCAACCATTTTGTCCGAGAGTTGTACCAGCACGGCATCGTTGTTCAGTATATTCTTGTTTATTTTGTCAAGTTCCTGGAGGCCCTGCAGCGATATCGCGGCAATGAAAATCGTCACGAGGATAACCGGCATATAGCCGAGAATCATTTTTTCTTCCAAGGTTAAGCGTAAAAGCCTTTTCATTCATCTGACCTCACAAAAGCAATTGGGGAAATATTTTATTGATCCCCTTAAAACAATTTAGTTACCTTATCTATTTAGTTGCATTTTTATGCGTGACGGATAGTGAGAGTAATGGCAGAAGTTTAAACCTGCGGGGAGACATAAGGATCATTCTGAATTTTTTAGCAAGAATCGCGCCTGGAGCGGTCGCCGCAACGGTAATCATTTTTTTTCCGGCAGGGGGAGGTCCCGCATTTATCCCTATGGCAAATCCGGTCATGCGGTAATTTTCCTGTTCTTGTGTAATTATTGCTCCGGGTTATGAATGAGGCATTCGGTAATGTCCAGTTCACTTATTGGTTTCAACAAGACAAATCTTTGAATCCACAAAAAAAGTATCATCACAAATGATACTCCTAAAAGCTATCAAAATTAAATTGAAATTCTTTCATTTTCCTGCTGTTATTGTTAATTTTTTTGGAGCTGTTTCAATTTCAGTGACTAACTGCCGTTTGGGTCTGCAAATTGCATATATTAAATATGCATAGCTGCTCTTCTTCGAGAAGAACAGTATAACGGACTGCCAGGAAGTTCTTTGTTGTTTCTTCAAATTATTCCGTGCTAGATTGATAATATGGAGGATGCGATTTGTTTGATCTGATAGGAAACCTCATGAGTCTTCTTGGCATAAAAGCCTGTAGAGGGATATGTTTTTTTACCCTGTCATTTTCTTTTGCCGCTTGCGCAGCGTATCAGCCGCCTTTTACCCATCACCTTGATCCGAGGATGACCTTTGCTGAGGTGCTGAACGTCGCGCAGGAGAAAGGGTACGGGAACTACTGTGAGATTGCTGATTATAAGGGTTATCGACTGCTGCGATTTAAGAATGATGAAGGCGGCGGGGAGGTGTTTCTCGTGGTGAATAAAATGGGAAAACCCATGCTGCATACCTTGGAATACGGCAGGATCGACCAAACAAAGCTGGTTAATTTTGTCGATGACCTGTTAATTCATGGCAGAGGGTGAGTTTTATTTGCCCAGAATCTTCACTGCTCGGCAAAAAGCCCTTCACGGGGCTCTTGAATTTTAAACTGGCAGATTTTACGGCGCAGGGTATCTTTTGAAATCTGCAGTTCGCGGCAGGTTGCCATTTTCTTCCATTTATTGCGTTGCAAGGCTTGATGGATAATAAAACGTTCAGCTTCCTCCATTGACATGGGTCTATCCACGCTGGTTTTCTGCGGTTCCCCTCCTGTTTTCGGCCTGAAAGGTTCCGGCAGATGTTCAGGCTGAATCATCCCGCCCTGGCAGAGAATAAAGGCGTATTCAATGATATTCTGCAGTTCCCTGACATTGCCCGGGAAATCGTGGCGCATCAGCACCGCCATGGCGGCATCCGAGATCCCGGCGATATCCTTGCCTCTTTCCTTGTTGAATTTTTCCACAATATGCTCCACCAGCACCGGTATGTCTTCTCGACGTTCACGCAGGGGAGGAATAAGCAGTTTGACCACATTAAGCCGGTAATACAGATCGTCCCGGAACGTCCCTTCCTGCATAAGAGCAAGCAGATCGCGGTGGGTGGCGGCAATAATGCGAACATCGGCATCAACCGGCGAGGATGATCCCAGCGGTTCATACTGTCTCGCCTGAATAACACGCAGCAGTTTGACCTGAACGGCAAGATTGATGTCACCGATTTCATCCAGGAACAGTGTGCCTTTTTCTGCGGAGGCAAACCTTCCCGGTCTGTCTTTTTTGGCGTCGGTGAAGGCGCCGGCTTTATAACCGAACAATTCTGACTCAAGCAGGGTATCGGGCAGTGCGCCGCAGTTAACCGCGATAAAAGGATGGTTGCGGCGTTCGCTTTTCTGATGAATGGCTTTGGCCATCAATTCCTTACCTGTACCGCTCTCGCCGAGGATCAGGACATTGCTCTCACTGCGGGCAATTTCCGGCAGAATGTCAAAGATGTCATGATGCCTCCATTTTAAATTTGCAAAGGAGGCAAAGATGGCAGGGAAAGATTGGCGGTCAAGGCGTTTGGAAAAGCGTCGTTTCTGGCATGCCCATGTAAAAGCTTGGGAAAAGAGCGGGCTTTCTCAAAACGAATATTGCCGAAGAAATCAGCTGAAGAATAACCGCCTTACCTACTGGAAAAAGAAATTCGCAAAGGAGACGGTCCCATCGGTCAATTTTGTACCTGTGCCGGTGTCAGGCGTTGAGCGATCAAAAGGAGGTGGCGATTCCGGTTTGACTATTTTTCTTGGGAATATCCGGATAAAGCTGGACAGTGAATTCGACTCCTCTGCCCTGAACAGGGTCATGACTGCTCTGGGGGCAAGGGCATGAAGCTTTTGCCGAGTCAAGCCCGGATTTATGTCGCCATCGGCGACACTGATTTACGGAAATCCATTAATGGCCTGAGTCAGTTGGTTGCAGAGGATTTTGCCATTGACGTTTTTTCCGGCCATTTGTTCGCTTTCTGCAACCGGCGCCGGAATATTATAAAAATCTTGTTCTGGGATCGGAATGGTTTCTGTCTCTGGCTGAAGCGGCTGGAAAAAGATCGGTTTCACTGGCCGGAATCAGAATCTGAGGTGGTAGATATCGACTCGCGGCAGTTGTCATGGCTTCTGGCCGGTCTTGATATTGACAAGGCGCACAAACAGCTGTCTTACAGCCTGATTTGACGGTTTTTTTTAGCATACAAAACATTGAAAAATCAGCAGGTTGTGTTATCATGTCACCATGAAACACGACCTGCAGGCACTGCCGGATAACACTGTTGAACTGAAGGGAATTATTGCTTCTCTCGGCGAAATGTTATCACGACTTGAGGAAGAAAATCGCCTCCTGCGGCAGGCCCTTTTTGCGCCAAAATCAGAAAAACAGCCTGCGGTGCCATCATCGCAGTTATGCCTTTTTGACATGCCGGAAAACCCTCCTGCGGAAAGTGACGAGGATGCGAGGGAGGTTGTTATTCCTGAGCACACCCGCCGGAAAAAAGGACGCAAAGAACTGCCTGATGAATTGCCCCGGATTGAGATTGTTCATGATCTTGCCGAAGAAGAAAAAGTTTGCGCCTGTGGCTGCAGACTGAGCCGGATTGGCGAGGATGTTTCCGAGAAGCTTGATATTGTGCCGGCAAAGGTCCGGGTAATACGTCATGTTCGCCCCAAATACGCTTGTAAAAATTGTGAAGGGGTGGAAGACGAAGGTGGCGCTGTAAAGATTGCCCCTCCCCCGGCTCAGATCATCCCCAAGGGTTTGGCCACGGCGGGGCTGCTTGCCTATGTATTAACCGCAAAATTTTGTGATGCCTTACCGTTTTACCGCCAGGAGAAGCAATTTATCCGGCTTGGCATTGATATTGGCCGGCAAACTATGTGCAATTGGGCCATGAAGGCAGCCGAGGCCTGTCAACCCGTGCTGGATTTGCTTCATGATGACATCCGGGTCGGGCCGCTGATCAACGCGGATGAAACCACGGTGCAGGTTCTTGATGAGCCGGGGCGTTCACCAACACAAAAATCATACATGTGGGTTTTCAGAGGCGGGGCACCTGAAAAGCCGGTTGTCATTTATCAATATCATCAGACCAGGTCCGGCGACGTCGCCAAACTGTTTCTTGAGGGCTATCAGGGTATTGTGCAGACAGACGGCTACAAGGCCTATGATTTTCTGGATACCCGGTTTGATATTGTCCATGTGGGCTGCTGGGCACACGCCAGGCGGAAGTTTGTGGATGCCAAGAAAGCTGGGTCCAAAAACAAGACCGGCAGTGCAGATGAGGCTTTGGGTATGATCCAGCGGCTTTACGCTCTTGAGAAGGTGGCCCGCCACCAGGAGTTGGATCCAGTGGCGATATATGAGATGCGCCAGAGCCAGGCAAAGCCAATTCTTGCGCAATTCAAGAAGTGGTTGGACAAAAGAAAAGACCAGGTTCCACCGAAGAGCCTGCTTGGAGTTGCTGTTAATTACTGCCTTGGGCAATGGCGCCGGTTGGCGAATTATATAAATGACGGTCATGCCGGCATTGACAATAATGTGGTTGAAAACGCCATCAGGCCTTTTGCGTTGGGACGGAAGAACTGGTTATTTTCAGGCACCCCGGAAGGGGCTCGGGCGAGCGCTCTGCTGTTCAGTCTCATCGAAACGGCCAAAGCCAATAAACTGGAGCCATACAGCTATCTGCGTTACCTCTTCGAAAAATTACCGGTGACGCTGCCTGCTGAAATCGGTCAGCTACTTCCGAACCGCCTCAAGTCAGCGGATCTGGTCTTGCCGGAAGTGCCAAGTGGGGTTTGATTACCGCTTACAAAGATGCGGCGGACCGACGGACTCTTGCTGATGATGTCGCCCACCTGGAAACGGGACAATCTCTGGCGCAGGGAGGTGATAATGCTGAGGTCGCGAATGCTTTCCACGCCTCCGACAATATTGCCTTCACTGTCCACCAGCGGAGCTGCACAGATGCTGACCGGCACTCTTCGGCCTTCAGGCCCCCTGATGGTGATCGACCGGTTTGATTCCGGTTTTCCTGTGCACATGCTGTGGGCAATGGCACATGTCTCTCCGCAGATGCTGGCCTGGAAGATATCACTGCATGGTTTACCGATGGCTTCCGAGGCCTGCACGCCGGTAATCTCCTCTGCGGCCCGGTTGAAAGAGGTGATCTGCCACTGGCGGTTAACGGTGAAGACACCGTCGGCGATGCTGTCCAGAATAAGAGCACGGCCCTGGGCTGTTGAGACATTGCGAAAAACCTGTACGCCGCCCACCACGTTGCCGTCCGTGTCCTTAAGGGGGGTGGTGTTGATGTTGACAGGAATGCGTTTCCCTTGTGCCGTGGTGATAAAAAGTGATCGGTTGACGATAGGTTCGCCGGTTTTGATGCTTTCCGCCAGGACACAGTTGTCGCAGGCGTTGGATCGGAAAATATCCCGGCAGCTCATGCCTATGACTTCATGACGGGCCCAGCCGGTAAGATTTTCCGCTGCTTTATTAAAGGAGGTAATCCGCCATTTGCGATCAATGCTGAAAACACCGTCATTGATACTGTTGAGGACAAATTCGGAAACCGTATGTTCGTCATACTGGTTTCTGTTCGGGACGGAGAGCGTAGCCTTATCAAGGGCAACAAGCCATTTCACCTCTTCCAGAAAGGAAATGCCATACCGGTTCAAATGAGGGCCGGCCAGCATCCATTTCACTTCCCCGGAAGCGGAATTTTCTTTCATCCCGGAAAAATTTTCCGGGTGGAGGTGAAGTTGCATTCCGGGATAGAGGGCGGCGTTGGTGGAAATCTGTGAACCTAAATGATTGAGGTCGATGCTGGTGGCAGGGTAATCTCCGGCTTTTTCACCAAAGGAGAGGGTGAACGGCAAACGAAAGGGGAAACGGTAGGTTTTGCGTCGATTTGCGGGAAAGCCTCCGATCATGATGTGCCCTCAGGAATCAAAATGCGCCATTTTGACTAAAATGTTATACATATGACTTTGCAATATGCTGGCTGAAAAGTAAAGCGAATTCGCTCAAGAAATGTTCAAATTGGCTTATTATGCGCCTTATTTGGTGCGGGAGTCACTTGGGAAGAGATAAAGGGAGTTCAAGCGGGGCGGATGTTTGCCTGAAAAGGCATGATAAAGCTGGCGCAATCTGCGCCTGAAAATTTTTCCCGATTTGACCAATCAGGAAACAAGGATATTTACTCTGGCCTGCTGAAATTCACTTTCTCTGGCAAGAAAGGCATCTGCTACGTCGGGATCGAAATGGATTCCGGAATCCTGTAGTATGATGTTTTTAGCCTGCTCATGGGTGATGGCGGATTTGTAGCATCTTCGCGAGGTCAGGGCATCATAGGCGTCGGCCAGGGCGATGATACGGGCGGAGAGAGGGATATCTTTGCCGGACAGGCCGCTGGGATATCCGGTTCCATCCCATTTTTCATGGTGGTAATAGGCAATCTGCTTGCCTATGGTCAGAAAGGATTGGCCTTTCGTCTGTTTTTCGCTCTCGCATAATGCGTCGCCGCCATAGACGGAATGACATTTCATCACTTCGTATTCCTCCGGAGTCAGTTTTTCCGGTTTGAGCAGAATATGGTCAGGGATACCGACCTTTCCGATGTCGTGCAGGATAGAGGAGAGATAAATATCATCAATGTATTCCGGAGTGATGTAATGTTGGTAGGCAGGGTGTTTGGCCATCTCAGTGGCAAGAATTTTGGAATACTCTCTGATTCTTTCCAGATGATTGCCTGTGTCTTGGTCGCGGAACTCGGCAAGTTTTGCCAGGGCAAGGATCGCCGTAGTGCGTGATTTGTCGATGAGACGATAGGATTCCAGCAGTTTCTTTTCCATTTTTTTTGTTTCAGTGATGTCTCTGATGACAAGCTGAAATCCGAGTTCTTTGCCTTCCTTTAAAATTTTCCTGGCATTACATTCGACGTCCAGCAGTTTGTCTCCCTGCCCCAGAATGACAAACTGAAAATCTTTTACCGCCTCACCCCGGAAAAGTTTTGGCAGCATGCCGTCAGTCACCACCTGCAGGCTGTCGTCATCAATTATGTTGAGCAGTGATTTTCCGACAATGCTTTGCGGCTTCATGCCTATCGTGTTGTAAAAATGATGGTTTGCCAGCAGGATTTTCGCTTCGCTGTCGATCAGGACAATGAGATCAAGAATGTTTTCATAGAGTTCTTTGTAACGCAGTTCGGATTCTTCTATTTTTTTGACCCGCTTCACAACCTCATCCTCCAGGTTGTGGGTATAAAAGAACAGATCCTGATTCAGAGATCTGAGGTTCATGCTGAGATTGAATTTTCGTATTCTCGCCCGGGTTTCCTCGTTGCACTGCACCAGACTGACAATGATAAAAAAGAAAAAAAAGAAGCTGTAACAGAAAAACATTTTGAGATTTTCTGAAGAAGGCTGGCTGAAAACAACAACGGGAAGGGCATAGGTTAAATAGAGGAAAAAACCGGCAAAGGCGGCCTGTTTCATGGTCAGAGGCAGCAAGGCGAAGCCGCCCACAGAAATGAGCAGAAGCCCGACATAGTAAGAGGAGGCGTAGCCGCCGGTTTTCAGAACCATCAGGGTGATTGTCAGTCCGCCGAGCAGATATGCGGTCAATGTGAGAGACAGGGTGAGCCGATGGCCGTTTATCCGGCGCAATATCTGCAGAAAGAGTACCAGAATGAAGGCGAAGCTTAACCGGTAGCCAAGAAAAATGAGGAAATGCTCCCTGGCGGCAAAGGAATCCAGCAGGGAAAAAACCGGGAAAAAGACAATCCCCAGCCAGAGGAAGATAAAGGCTCTCTGCTGGAAAAGATTTCTGGTTTCCTGTTCGTAGGCATCCTTATAGTCAACAGCAATTTCTTCCATCATCCTTCTTTGGTGGCAAGGACAAAGAGGTTGACCCCTTCCTCTTCGGCGATGATCTCGACGTTAGTGCCGAATGGGGTGTCGGCAAAGATATCCGTCAGATCTTCCCCGGTGCGGTACAGGAGTTCCCAGTGGAGTATTTCATCCATGAAGATTTGATCCGGGTAGGGGGCAAAATTGCCCAGCATAAGTTTTCCGCCAGGTTCAAGATGCTCGTGACAGCGCTTGATCATGGCCTGGAAAAGACGTCGGTCAAGATAGTCGCACAGCCCGGCGGAATAAATGATGTGCTGTTTGCCGATCTCATGGCTTACCCTGCCCAGCGCCCACTTCACCAGATTTTCATTCATCAGGCGGATGGCAGCCATGTGGGGAAAGATATTAACATGCTTGTTGGTATATCGCAGAGCCTCGGAGTCGATATCCACACAGAGGGCTTCGATGGCCTGGCTGTATTCGCAGGTGGCCAGGAAGTCAAACAGTTCGCGATTGGGTCCACAGGCCAGGTTCATGATTCTGATGTGGGACCCGTTGCGCAGAAAAGACGCGCTCAGGGAAGCGAGGCGGGCAGACAACAGTTTTCTTCTTCCCCTGATTGCCTTGGCCCCGGGCCTCTGCAGGCACCAGGAGTCAACGATTTTGCCTATCTTGCCGTCGCCGTCTGGGGTGTCCCGGTAAATGTGCTCCATCATCAGGAAGTCACCGGCATAGCCTTTGGGTTTGTAATAGGCCCTTTCAACAAAACGGCTGCGCATGATGTAGGGGAAAATCTCCTTGAAGATGAAGCCCCACATGAGGTTCTGATCCTCCTGGGTTTCCATCAGCTTTTTATATTTAGCCAGATTTTCGTTAATGGTATCAAGAACAGCGAAGCATTCCCTGCCGATCTCTTCGTCAGGCTCCTCGGAGGAAGTATCTTCCTGTAATTGGTAGGATATGTCGAACAGTTCCGCTTTCAAGCTCTCCACTTCACTGCTCACCTTGTACCATGCAGGGCTTTTGAGCAGTTTGCCGGGCATGGGCTTTGATTCGGTAAAACCCTTTCTTCGCGTGGAAAGAGAAGCGGCATAACCGATGAGAGGTTCATTTTCCTCAAGAACCCTTCTGAATTTTTTGCAGATGAGTTTGGTTAAAGAGGTGACAAGACGGCCATACAGTTCGGGTTTTTCCCGATACAGTTTTTCTATGACCGCGAGATCGAATCGGCAGATCTCGGCATCTTTCGTGGCGCGGATATCCCGCACCCGGGAACCGCCGTCGAAGAAACCGATTTCCCCGAAGAAATCACCCTGACCAAGTAAGGCGACGGTAATTTTTGTCTCAGCCGCGGTATGGGAAACCTCGATGACGCCTTGTTGCACGTAGTAAAAGGCGCGACAGTCCTGCAGTTCGATTTCTTGCCCGGCTGAACAGCTGATTTTGTCCGCAAAGGCTAATATGGAGTCGTTGAGTTGTCCGTTGACGGTGAAGATCGCGTCGTCACCCATGGGGAAAATGTGCGGATCGCAGAAAAGGGGTGACTGTTCTACTGCTTTGTTCATCGGTTACTCCTTCGCAGGTGGAGAAAGGCGTGAGGCAGGGAGCTACATCCTTTTTTCCGTCTCTTCCGCCTGTCCGTATTTATTGATAATTTTCTGCAGATATTCCAGATGGTTTTCCGTTAATGGTCCGAACTTGATGCAACGTCTCCGCATGGTAATCTGGCTGAAGGGCTGTTCGGCGGGAAGAATAAAATCATTTATCGTCGTATAGGGGACATCCTCCAGGCAGATACCGTCATCAGCCAGCAGGTCAAGGCCGTTGGCATCCCGTGACGCACCGTTTGTCGAAAAATAGCAGAATGCCAACCCTGAGAGGCTGATATCGATAATCTGCCCTATTTTGTTGGCAGGCGGCCGGAGAAAGGCATAGGTGCCGTCCCGGACAAGATATCTTTTGTGCCTCCTGCGCTCAATAGTCGGTTGTTCACTGGCCATTTTTACCCCTCATTCATGGTGATTTAGGTTCAACAGCTACCAGGAAATGATTTTTGTTAATAGGTTATTATGACATCAACAATCGGGTGAATCAATCAGGAATACCATTATTTTGCAAAACCTATAAAAAATAAAACAATATTCATTCAAACCTTGACAAGTATTATTACATCATTGTGTAATTTTTATATTTCTTTCACGAGTGATGGTTCCGCAAAAAAAATCGTCGCGGTATCGATCATTGCCAGTTAACAGGAGAATCGTTCATGCCCTGTTCTTATAGTTGTCATGAGTTGCACGAGTTGCAATTTTTTTCCGAATTGACCGATCAGGAGTGCGGCCTGCTGCTGCCGTTTCTCCAGTCGGAGATGTTTCAGCAGGGTGAGCTTGTCGTCCAGGAAGGCTGTCTCCCCGGCAGGATGTTTCTGGTGGTAAAGGGGAAGGTGCGCAAGGAAAAGGTTCTCGGCATCACGGTGGGCGCAAGCGGACTTGAGGCCTGGCAGGAAAAGGAGCTGTTTGAGGTCAAAGGACCGGGGCAGCACTTCTGTGAAGATGCCTTGATAGCCGAAGAACCAGCCAATGTCGACTGGGTGGCGATGGAGAGCTCGGAACTGCTTTCTCTTTCCGTCGCTGATTTCCGGCAGATCCAGCAGCAGTCGGAGCAGACAGGAAGAAAGCTGCTGCAGGCTCTCAGCCGGTCTTTGTATCGCAGTTTTCGCAAGCATGAAGGTCAGCTCGCCGCGGAGGTGGAAAATAAAAAGCTGCTCAGTCAGATGCGGGTTGAGCGCAAAAAGATCAAAGCCATGCACCGGATTGCCAGAAGTACATCGGTCAGCAGCGTCAACCAGACCCTTGATACGATTCTTGAAGCCTGCATGGACTGCCTTGATGTGCAAAAAGGCTCGATTATGATTTTCAATAGGGGGGTGCTGCGGGTTGAGGCCGCTTTCGGCGGAAACAAAGACAAAATTCTCGGCCAGTTGCAGGTGATCAATGAGACCAGTATTTCAGGCCGTTGTTTCATCAGCAAAAAACCGATTTTTATCCAGAATATCGAACAGGAAAAAGGCATCCAGCGCTCCCCTGATCCCAGTCAGTACTGGAACAATTCCCTGATCAGCATGCCGCTCATCAGCCCTGCCGGCGAGAGCATCGGCGTTTTAAATGTAAGCAAGACATCCAAGGCTATCTTTACGGAGAACGATATGAAAATCCTGGAGGATCTCACGGTGGAGGCATCGGCGGCCCTGGCCCATGAGATCTGTCTGGCGCGTCTTTACCGGAATTTCCAGGAGACCCTGCTGGAGGTCAAGCAGGCCCAGAAGCAGTTGACCCAGGCGGAAGAAAAGATCTGCCGGATCATTCAGACCTCGTGGCCGTCCATGGAAGCCGAAGGAGCGCCAGGCAATGACTAATTTGAATCTCTACGGCGAACTTGCCCGCAGAAATATTGAGATGAGGGATCGGGAAAGACTTGCAGTTGATGCCGGGGCGGCCGGGGATGCCATGACCGCCAGGCAGCGGATGGAGCTGTTGTTTGATGAGGGGACTTTTCAGGAGATTGACCGCTTTGTCACCCACCGCTGCACGGATTTCGGCATGGGGAAAAAACAGGTGCCGGGCGATGCGGTGATCTCCGGCAACGGCA
Organism: uncultured delta proteobacterium; assembly: GCA_963729825.1. Lineage (GTDB taxonomy): Bacteria > Desulfobacterota > Desulfobulbia > Desulfobulbales > SURF-16 > SURF-16. The sequence continues at coordinate 52,018 of CAVSQR010000044.1, forward strand.
TGATCAACGGACGGCTGGTTCATGCCTATGCCCAGGACTTCAAGGTCATGGGCGGCTCCTTTTCCGAGGAGAACACGAAAAAGATCTGTAAGGTGCTGGATAAGGCCATGCAGCTCGGCACGCCATTTATCGGCTTGAACGACTCCGGCGGGTCCAGAATCCAGGAAGGCGTGTATGGTCTGGCCGGGGTGGCGGAGCTGTTTCTGAAGAACACCCTGGCCTCGGGCCTCATTCCCCAGATTTCCGCCATCATGGGGCACTGCGCCGGCGGAGCGAGCTATTCACCGGCCCTGACCGATTTCATCGTCATGGTGGAGGGGCAGAGCCACATGTTTGTCACCGGCCCGGAGGTGATCAAGGCGGTGACCCACGAGGAGGTCAGCATGGAGGAACTCGGCGGCGCCAGTACTCATCATCAGCTGAGCGGGGTGAGCCATCTGCTTGCCGCAGATGACAAGGAGTGCATTGTCCTCATCCGCGAGCTGCTTGACTATATCCCGTCAAATAATCTGGAAGAAAGCCCGTCGAGAAAATGTTTTGACGATCCCCGCCGGCGTGAGCCGCTGCTCAATAATTTCATTCCGGCCGATTCACGGACCTCCTATGATGTGAAAGCCCTGGTGCGGGCCGTGGTGGACGACGGTTCGTTTTTTGAAGTGCAGAGCGGTTATGCCGCTAACCTGGTTATCGGCTTTGCCCGGCTCAACGGTAAATCGGTGGGCATTGTCGCCAACCAGCCGGCGCATCTGGCCGGGGCCCTTGATACCAATGCCTCCCGCAAGGGGGCGCGTTTTGTCCGTTTCTGCGACGCCTTTAACATCCCCCTGGTCACCTTTGTCGATGTGCCGGGTTTTTTGCCCGGCAAGGAGCAGGAACTTGACGGCATCATCCGGGACGGGGCCAAGCTGCTCTATGCCTATTGCGAGGCCACGGTGCCCAAGATCAGCCTCATTACGCGCAAGGCCTATGGCGGCGCCTACTGCGTCATGTCAAGCAAGCATATCCGCGGTGATTATAATTTTGCCTATCCGGGGGCGGAGATCGCGGTGATGGGGCCGGAAGCGGCGGTGAACATCATCTATCGGCGGGAGCTGGCCGAGCAGCAGGATGAAACATTCCGCCGGCAAAAGCTGGAAGAGTACCGGGAGCAGTTCGCCAACCCCTATGTTGCGGCATCGCGGGGCTATATTGACGAGATCATCATGCCGGAGGACACCCGCTGGAAGCTGATCATGGCCCTTTAGCGGCTGAAGACGAAGATGATAAAAAATCCCCCGAAAAAACATGGCAACATGCCGTTGTAAAAAAAAGTTCTTTTTTTATGCCAGGGTTTTACCAGAGCCATCTCCCTGGTCTGACAACTCAACAGGCAAAACTCAAAAGACCCACTCATGTTTACCAAAATCCTCATAGCAAACCGTGGCGAAATCGCCGTCAGGATCATGCGGACCTGCCGGGAAATGGGCATAGCCACGGTTGCCGTCTTTTCCGAAGCGGACAGGACGTCCCTGCATGTCCGCTATGCGGATGAGGCCTACTGTATCGGCCCCGCCCCGGCCATAGAGAGCTATCTTGACGGCGATGCCATCCTGGAGGCAGGCCGCCGGTCCGGGGCCCAGGCCATCCATCCGGGCTATGGTTTTTTATCGGAGAACAGAAACTTTGCCGCTCAAGTGCCGGCAGGCGGGACTGGTTTTCATCGGTCCGCCGCCCGAGGTGATCGAGCAGATGGGCAATAAGAGCCGTGGCACGGCAAACCATGCTGGCCAATGGTGTGCCGGTTATTCCCGGAACAACGGAGGCCCTGGAGGATCTGGAGGCGGTTCGCGCTGTCTGCGGCCAGATCGGTTTCCCGGTTATGCTGAAGGCCGCAGCGGGCGGCGGCGGCAAAGGGATGCGTATTGTCACCGGTGAAGATGAGCTGCAGGACGCCTTTTCCGCCGTGCGGCGCGAATCCTATGCCTCTTTTGCCGATTCCCGTATCCTGGTGGAACGTTATTTCCCGGCGGCCCGGCATATCGAGGTGCAGATTCTGGCCGACGGCCACGGTAATGTCATCCATCTTTTCGAGCGGGAGTGTTCCATCCAGCGGCGCTATCAGAAGGTGATCGAGGAATGCCCCTCGGTTTTCGTTGATGATGATCTGCGCGAAAAACTCACCTCCGCAGCGGTGCAGGCCGCCACTGTTGTCGGCTACACCGGGGCGGGCACGGTGGAGTTTCTGGTGGATGAGGCGAAAAATTTTTATTTTCTGGAGATGAACACCCGCATTCAGGTGGAACACCCGGTGACCGAGCTGGTGACCGGCATCGATCTGGTCAGGGAGCAGCTGCTGGCCGCGGCCGGAGAGCGGCTGAGCGTTGTCCAGTCAGAGGTGCGCCGTAATGGTTGGGCCCTGGAATGCCGTCTCTATGCCGAGGACCCCGGTAATGACTCTATGCCGGCGCCGGGACAGATCCGCAAGGCGGTTTTTCCGGAAGGACCGGGGGTAAGGGTTGACAGCGGGGTGTATGAGGGGTGGGAGGTGTCCCTGCATTATGATCCCCTGATCGCCAAAATTTCGGTGTGGGCAAGAACCCGGGAGGAGGCCAGGTGCAGGATGCTGCGTGCCCTGGATGAATGCCTGGTTTACGGGGTGAAGACCAATCTCGACCTGCACCGGGCGATTTTAACCGACGAGCGCTTTATCAGCGGCAGGATCGATACCCGCTTTCTTGACCGCCACCTTGCTCTCCCTCCGGCACCGGACAATATGGCCGATCTGGCGATCATCGCCGCGGTCTGCAGCACCCTGTCATCCTCTTCCGCCAGAGAGGATCACATTGCCACCGAAGAAACCGGCCTCTGGCGGATGGCCAGCAAGTATCAGTTCTGGGCAACGCGATTTTAGGGACCGTTAGGAAATAACCATTATATTTCCAAATATCTCGTTACGGCCCCTTATGCCGCAAACAGTATCTTCATGTAACAGTTATTTCTCGGCAACGGCTTAAAGGAGATTTTCGACTTGATATTTCATTTTGTCTTTTTTTTGTATTTATCTGATTTTCTGCCTTTTTTCAGATTTGATTATTTGTGCGCGAACCTCCCGCCGGGCAGGCGGCCATGAAGCGCGAAGTGCAGGTGGATAAGAAAACCTATCAGGTTGAATATGAGAAGACTGCCGGGGTGATCAGGGTGTCGGTGGATGGCCGCAGCTACCATGTCGACGCCTCAGCCGTGAGCGGCGGTTTTTACTCCATTTTGGTCAACAATCGATCCTGTGACGCCTTTGTCAGCAGGGAGAAAGAGAGTTTCGCCGTGGTGGTTGCCGGCAGGATCATGGATGTGGATTTTTATGATCCCCGAAGCAGGCAGCCGAGTGATGAGAGCAAACGCTCGGCCGGGGTTTCCCGCCAGATCATCCGCGCCCCCATGGCCGGCCGCATCGTCCGTTTTCAGGTAGGGGCAGGGGACCTGGTGCAGGATGGCCAGGGGCTCATTGTCCTGGAGGCAATGAAGATGGAAAATGAGTTGAAGTCCCAGGGCATTGGCCAGGTCAGGGAGATTCTGGTGGCGGAAAACGAGGTTGTCGTCCCTGGGCAGCAGCTGATGATTATCGAATAAACCCTGTCTTGCCGGGAAGATACTTTCTAGCCCGCTCCGTTTTTTTGCCGGTCAACCGGTTGATTCCTTACCTGCCATTCCCTTTAGTCCCTTTAGCCCTTTGCAGACCGATGAGCAGCCGGCCGTAGGCCAGGAGATTGATGGCTACCACCGCGATGCCGAAAAGGATCTGCATCTCCCGGGTCAGGCCGGCGGGGTAAACGATGGGCTCCACATAATGTTGCACAAAACCGCCGCTGTAGGCGGATTGACCGCCCGCCCGGCGCAGGTGCTGTTCAAGGGGGGTGAGCGGGCAGATCCAGCCCTGGAATTCAATGAGGGCGCCCCACATGGCGGCGGGGAGATGCAGGTACGTCAGTCGCGGCCATTTCAGGACCAGCAAACCGCCGGCCACCACAAAGATGATGAAGAGGAAATGAACAAACACCAGCAGATCGGCAGCCAATGGGAAGAACATGGGGATATCTAATCCTGCGGTTACAGCCAGACCCCCGGAATAGCTGGTCCGGCAGAATTTGCAGAGGTTCCCCTCCAGGTTGTTGACCGGCATCTGGTAGCCCCGCCGTTCGATGAGCAGTTGGCCGCAGTGGTGGCAGTAAGTGTTGCTGCCCGGATGATCCGGCAGATTGCCCAGGTAAACATAGCGTATGCCAGCGGCCATGGCCAGTTTCCTGAAGTTGTCCAGGGTGGAGACCGGAGTGGGGGGCAGCCGGGTCAGCTTGTAGTTCGGGAAAAAGCGCAGAAAGTGCAGAGGGTGATCCGGCCCGAGATTGGCCACGATCCAGCCGCACATCTCTTTGATCATCTCCGGATTATCCACATAGCCCGGCACCACCAGGGTGGTCATTTCAAAATGGACCCCCTGTTCATGCATGGTTTTAAAGGTGTTGAGCACCGGCTGCAGCCTGCCGCCGTTTAATTTGCGGTAGATGGCGTCATCAAATGACTTGAGGTTGACGTTGGCGGCATTGATCACCTTGCATAGTTCCAGCAGCGGCTCTTGATTGATGTAACCGTTGGAAATCCACAGGTTGTTGAGGCCGGCATCTTTGGCCAGACGGGCGGTGTCGATCATGTATTCAAAGTAGGTGGTGGCCTCGGAGTAGGTGTAGGCGATGGAGGCGGCCCCGGCTTCCCTGGCCTGCCGCACCACCTCGGCCGGAAACATGTCCTCATGGCGCACCTCATGGGGCTTGACCTGGGAGATCTCCCAGTTCTGGCAGTTGAGGCAGCGGAAATTGCAGCCGGCGGCGGCAATGGAAAAGGCGGTGGTTCTGGGCTTGAAATGAAAGAGCGGCTTTTTTTCCACCGGATCAAGGTGCACCGCGCACGGATTGCCGTAGGCCAGACTGTAAAGGGTGCCGTCCCAGTTCACCTTGGAGCGGCAGACGCTGCGGTCGCCCGGCGCCAGCAGGCAGCGGTTGGGGCAGATGTTGCACATCACCTTGCGGTCCGCCAGCTTCTGGTAGGAAAATCCCTCCTTGTGCCATTTCCACAGGGTCTTGGGGGCGTCGTTTTTGAAAATGGTGCCCCGGATATCTTCCTCCCCTGATGATTCATGCCGGTCGTTCTGAAACGGCCACAGTCCGGCATGGGCGGTGCGCCGGGCCGGCCAGCAGGGCTGCGCTCAGACAGAGGAAGGTGCGGCGGTCAACGGGTTTCATGCCATGATTGTACCACAGGAGAGTGAGAAGTGGAAAGTAAGGAGTAAGGAGTGAGGAGTGAGGAGTAAGAAGAAGGGCGCACCTTGTTCGCCTGCCGGGGTGATGATCGTTGCGCAACTTTTAATTATTGCCTGCCCCGCCTGTTTTCTGGTTTTTCTTTTCACTCCTCACTCCTTACTCCTCACTTCTCACAGGCGGGCACAAGGCCAGCCCCTACGCCCATCCCAGGGCGGTTCGCGAACCGCCCCTACTCACTTTTCACTCCTTACTTTTTACTAATATGGCCGCCATCCCGGCGGCCTTGACCAGGATCAGGCCTGCCGTGGCCCAGAGGATGCCGAGAAAGGGGATGAGCAGCAGGCTGGTGAGCAGGGTGCCGCAGGCCGCGCCGATGAGATCGGCGGAAAAGGCTCTGGCCGCGGCCGGGTTGTCGCCGCCGCCCAGGGCAAGGGCCAGGGGAAACTGGCAGCCGCACAGCAGGGAGATGGCAAACCCGAACAGCAGGAAAAAGCCGGGCTGCAATTGGTCGTGGGCCGTAACCAGGGCCAGCAGGAACATGGCCAGGAGCAATATGATGAAAGCGTCGCACAGCGCCAGACTTTTTTTGAAATTTCTGCGCTGGCGCAACCGTTCCCCGAGCCAGGCGCCGGGCAGCAGGCCCGCGAGAAAGACGGTCACCAGCAGGCCGATCTGTTCGTAGACGTAGCCGAAAAGGATCTGGTAAACGAAGATGACCAGGGTTTCGCTGCCCATGATGACAAAGCCGGTGGAAAAGAGCACCAGTTCCTCCCGTCGGCAGCGGCAGAGATACAGGATCAGCAGGATGACCCCTGCCACGGTAAATGGCAGGGGTGACGTGGCGAAACGGGCGAACCATTGCTGGAACATGACGCGCAGCAGAAAAGGCGAGGTGTCGAGATTTACCGGGGTGTCGGCCAGGAGATTATCCCGCAGGTATTTGAGCCGTTCCGGGGTGATGTTGCCGGAAAAAAAACTGCTGATGTAAGTGGTGTGAATCCCCTTGTTTTGCAGCAGGGCCGGAATATCCGGGTTGAGTGGCCGGTCGCTGCAGAGAAAGAAGACTCTGTTGCCGGGCAGCGACAGCACATGCTGGAAATGGAGCCGGGCGGTGTTGAAAAGTGATGAGATTTTCAGTCGGGCGGGATCGGAAAGATAGTTGTCAAAACCTGCCACGCTGAAGGCGAAAATTCCGCCCGGCCGCAGGTGCTGGCGGGCCAGGCGGAAAAACTCGCCGGTGAAAAAGCGGTTGATCTGAAAGGTGTTCGGTTCCGGCAGGTTGATGATGATGGCATCGTAGCGCCGGTCGGTACCGGCCAGATAGGCCCTGCCGTCCCGGTGGATGATGTGCAGTCCCGGCAGGGGCTGCAGCAGCTTGTAGCGCAGCTGGACATCGGTCAGTTTGCGGTCGATCTCAAGATAATCCACCCGGGCCGGCCGGTACTTGGCCGCCTCCTGCAGCATGCCTCCCTCAACCCCGATGAGCAGGAGGTCCCGCGGGTCGTCAATCTGCGACAGGGGGAAATGGATGGTCTCCTCGTCCTGGCTGGTATTCTGGTTGCTGAAAATGGGGGCGCCATCAACAAAGATGGTCAGCAGTTCCCGGTCCTGGTGCACGGTGATGCGGCCGTAACGTGATTCCTCATAATGGATCAGCCGTCCCTCAAAGGGGGTCAGCGATTTGTTTTCCAGGAGCAGACCGGCCAGCAGCACGGCCACGGCGCCGGCCAGAAACAGGAGAAAAACCGGCCGCAGCGGTTGCCTCTCTGAGGCGATAAGCGTTGCCGTAACCAGCAGAGGCAGGTTGGCCGCAAACACCGACTGCAGCGGGGTGAGCCATATTACCAGGACAAAGGAAAACAGCAGCCCGCCGATGATATCGCCCGCATTGTCGAGCAGGTAGATCCTTGCCCCGGGATAATCTGCGTCCCGGCCTCTCAGCACATAAAGACTGTAGGGCACGAGAAAGCCGTTCAAGAGGCCGAAAGGAGCGGTGAGAAAGAAGATGGCTGCCATGGTGGGGTAAAAGCCGACATCCGCCCCATGCAGGAAGATGATGTCCCGCAGGGTGCGGATGGCCAGGACCTCGATGGCGGCAAGGGCGGCCAGCAGCAGAGAGAGCCGGGCCAGCCCGGTGAGGCTTGGCCTGCGGCGGCGGATGGCAAACAGGGCCAGCCGGGCCCCCATGCCGCCCAGGATGAGCCAGGAAAAAAAAATCAGGGCAATGGTGAACTCGTTGCCCTGAAACTGAGCCAGAAATTCCCGTACCAGCACCAGCTGCATCACCACCGAGGAAAGCCCGATGGCCATGACGAGCCGGCTGATATTTTTTTGGCTGTTATTCGCTGAAGTATTGGACCTGATAGGTGAGAACCTCCAGTTTCCCGGTCTGCCAGGCATTGGGGCGAAGTCCTGCCTTCACGCAGAGATGGTTGAGGAAATCTTCCGGCCGGGGCAGCTGGTCCCATACCTGGGGCAGAAAGGTGGCGCCGGCCAGGCCGTCACGCAGGATGACCCCGTCAATCTTTGGCCGCAGCCTGGCCGGCAGTTCCGCCCCGTTGTTATAGGACAGGGGCTGGGGATCGGTCAGAATGCTCACCTCGATGTCCACCTCAGCGAATTCCTTTTTCTGCAGCGGCGGGAATCTGGGGTCGCCGAAGGCGGCGTTGACCGCGTTGTGGCGGATGTTGGCGGCTAAGGGTTCCACCGCTGCGATTGAACCGATGCAGCCCCGCAGCTGGCCATGCCGGTGCAGGGTGACAAAGGTGCCCCGTTCCTGCTGCAAAGCCGGATCGCGCAGTTCTTTGTCCAGTTTTTTCCGCTCATCGTCCGGCACGGGAAGACCGAGCTTAAGCGCGATGGTCTGCCGGGCCAGAGTGAGCAGAATCCTGCCCTGTTCGGCAGAGATGGCGTTGGCGGTGGTGGGTTGCTTGTCCATGTTGGTATCTCCGTAAAAGGCAATGGCGGCATAGCCGACAACCTTGTCGCGGTTGCCGGCCGTGTCGCCGCTGTTGGCATAATAAATGAGCCAGGGCTGCCAGTTGTGGCGGCGGGCCAGATCGATCAGCACCTGCAGGGGCACCAGCCCGCAGGCGCTGTTCTCGCTTGCCGCCAGTGCCTGCCCGTCCAGCTTGAGGATGTGGTTGATGGTCTGTTTATCCTTGCCCGCGGCCAGGTCGTAGGGCAGGTAGTGGGACAGATCCGAACTGACCACCACCAGGGTTTGCGGGGTAAGCAGCGGGTCAAGGGCTGCGGCCATGGGGGCAGGCTGGGCCGAACCCAGTACAATGGGCACCAGTTCGAAGTTGCCGAGCAGATACTGCAGAAAGGGCAGGTTGACTTCGAGAGAGTGTTCGGCATCATAGTCCTGCGGAATCGGCCGGAACAGTTCGGTCTGCCGCAGCAGTCCGCGGGCATCGGCATGGAGCGGGATCTTGCCCAGCGGGGTGCGGTAACTGCTCACATCGCTGATGGCACCGTTCTTGAAGCCGACCCGGTGGTCCGGTCCGAGCAGTATCACCTTGTCGAACTGGTTCTTGTCCAGCACCAGGGCGGCGTGGGCGGCCGTGGGACCGGAGTAGATATAGCCGGCATGGGGCAGGATCAGGGCGCGCAGGGACCGGCCGGGGGGCTTAACAAAGCTGTCCTGCCGGGCCTGGTTGCAGAGCCGGGTAAGATCGTCGGTCAATGCGTTGCTGTCTGCCGGATAGAAGCGTCCGGCCCAGACGGGTTCCCGGCAATCGTTGCCCCGGGCAGTATCAGTGGAGGAGGCGAGGACAAGTAAAATGGTAAGTGCAATGAACAGGGATCGGCAAATGGCCATGGTCTTTTCCCCTGGAAAAGTTCGGCGTGTTCCGCGGCGGCCTTACGGGGGTGGCGGCACGGAAAGCTGGGAAGTCACGCCGCGTTTAGGAGCCGTTACGAAATAACATGGCCATTTTTTCAATTTCGTTACGGCTACTTATGCCGTTAGGGGCGCATTTCTCTGGCCATGTTATTTTTTTACAACGGCTTAGTTTGATTTATACCCCGTTACGGGAAAAAAGTGAAAGGAAATATGTTGGCTTTGTGAATATCTCGGCCCCGAATTTTCGTGACGATAAATCAAGAGGTTATCATGCACTGTACGGCTGTCGAGGGGTTTTTGGCGAGACAGTCAAATATGACGGAAAAGGGGTTGATAGACCATCTCTGACCGAACATGGCTGCATTGTTTTTGCATATGCACTGATGGGGAAGATCAATCATTGCAAATTGGGAAATGAAAAAACAAGCGAAGAGAGCATTCTTCAATTATATTGCAGGATATTAATCGATTAACTGGTTGCCACTCCGCTCCGCTGAAAACAGAGGGGATCATGCTGATGGGCAACCTCGCCTGTGCAGGCAATTTCAAGGAGGACGAAATGAAAACAGTAAAGGCTGTGCTGATTGTCGCGGTGCTGATTATCGTGCAGGCTTACGCCTTCTCCGCTTACGCCGATGGCGGCTATATGCGGCTCAGTTATCTTGAAGGTGATGCCCAGATTATGACCCCTGAGGCCGGGCAGTGGGGGCTCCTGTCGATCAATACCCCCATCGCTGAGGGTGATCAGATCTGGGTTCCCCAGGATGGCATCGCCGAACTGCAGCTCAATTCCGGCAGCTATATCAGACTCGACGGCAATACCTCGCTGCAGATCCTTTCCATGGATGAAGATTCCTCGCAGTTTTATCTCTCCCAGGGCAGCGCCTATGTTTATTACGATGCGCCCCAGGGCAGCGTCATCCAGGTGGATGATCCTGATGCCTCAACCCGGGCTTTTGACCGGGCGATCTTCAGGATCGATGTCCAGGACCAGTACTCGGATGTATCATGTTACAAGGGATACGTTGAAACAGAGAACCAGCTCGGCAATACCAGGATAAACGCCGGTCAGGCGGTGTCGCTCGGCCGAGACACCAACGGCGATATGGCGCCCATCGGCCAGCCGGATGAGTGGGGCTTGTGGAACCGGGGAAGGAATGATGAGCTTTTTTCGAGAAGAGACACAGGGGAAGGCGCTTATCTGCCCTCCGAGCTCAGCCCCTATTCTTCTGAGCTGGACCGCAGCGGCAGGTGGGTGCGGGTCCCGGATTACGGTTATGTCTGGAGCCCGACGGTCTTTGTCGGTCCGAACTGGGCTCCCTACCGCCATGGCAGATGGATCCGGCGGGGTCATGATTATGTCTGGCTGTCCAACGAGCCCTGGGGCTGGGCCCCCTATCATTACGGCAGATGGGCTTTTGCTCCGGCCGTCGGCTGGTTCTGGGTGCCGCCTCATCACGGTTCAGTTCATTGGGGGCCGGGCTATGTGGGCTGGGCCAGAACAGCGGATTACGTGGCCTGGGTACCCCTGGCGCCCGGTGAAACATATTACGGCCGGGGCGATTACGGCCGCAACAGTGTCAACATCACCCATGTCAATATCAAACAAGTTAACGTCACCAAGGTCTACCAGAATGTGTATATCAACAATGGCGCGACCGTGGTCAGGCATGACAAGTTTGATAGGGGGTTCCGGGATGATGATCATGTCGATATGAAAATCATTAAGGAAAAAATATTTGTCAAAAATCATATGAGTCCGGGCACACCCGATATAAAACCGACGAAAGAAAGCTATTTTGTCTCGGACAGGCGGATTCCGCCGGACAAAGCTCCTCCGCAACGGATACGGAAGGTGCAGATGAAAGAGTTGAAGCAAGACCGCAAATTTATCAGAGAGAGGGATAAATCTGTCCTCCACCCGGGCAAAGCGCCCAAGGCCCTGCCGCTCACTGCTGTTTCCACGCCGAGAAGCCCTGGCAAGCAAAAAAACACAGTTCCAGCAGTTCAGGCCGGAGGGACAGCAGCAGTCCGAAGTGTCTGATAATGGCCGCGGCCGAAAGGAAGAAAGGAAACAGTCGCAGGTTGAGCAGCAGGGCCAACCAGCAGCCCCTGATAATGGCCGGGGCCGGAAGGAAGAGAGGAAACAGTGCAGGTTGAGCAGCAGCGTCAGCCCGCAGCTCCCTGATAATGGCCGTGGCCGGAAGGAAGAGAAGAAACAGGTGCAGGTTGAGCAGCAGCGCCAGCCCGCAGCCCCTGATAATGGCCGTGGCCGGAAGGAAGAGAAGAAACAGGTGCAGGTTGAGCAGCAGCGTCAGCCAGCAGTCCCTGATACAGGCCGTGGCCGGAAGGAAGAGAGGAAGCCGGTGCAGGTTGAGCAGCAGCGTCAGCCAGCAGCCCCTGATACAGGCCGTGGCCGGAAGGAAGAGAAGAAACAGGTGCAGGTTGAGCCGCAGCGCCAGCCAGCAGCCCCTGATACAGGCCGTGGCCGGAAGGAAGAGAGGAAGCCGGTGCAGGTTGAGCCGCAGCGCCAGCCCGCCAGTCCCGGATACAGGCCGTGGCAGGAAAGAGGAAAGGAAGCCGGTGCAGGTTGAGCCGCAGCGTCAGCCCGTCAGTCCCGGATACAGGCCGGGCCAGGAAGGAAGAAAGGAAGCCGGTGCAGGTTGAGCCGCAGCGTCAACCCGTAGTCCCGGATAGCAACCGCGGCAGGAAAGTGGAAAGGCCGCCCGCCCAGGTTGAGCCGCAACGCCAGCCCGCCGGCAATGATGGCGACCGTGCGGCAAAGGGAAAGAGGAAGCCAAGCCAGGAGGAACAGGGACAGTCTGGTTCCCCTCAGTGCGGCCCCGGACAGAAAGACGAATTCAATCCGGCCAAGTGCCCGCAGAGAAGAAGGTAGAAAAACTGCGGTGCAAAGAAGCTGATGAAAAGAGGGCCGTTTCCGGCCCTCTTTTTTTCAGGCAGCAGTCAAACAAGATGAACTCGTAAAAGGTCTGTTTTCACCACAGAGCACACAGAGAAAATATTTTTATTTTCAGCAAGTTATCTCTGTGGGCTTTGTGCTCTCCGTGGTTAATTTTCAGTTTTTACGAATTCATCAAACAAGCCCGCCAAAAAATCCGGGAGCGATGAGCTCTCAGCAGGCGGATCGCCTATCCGTGCTGTTTACCCTTGGCGCTCAGCAGTTTATCCAGTTCATTGGCGATAAAGCCGAGGTGCATTTTTTCCTCCTGGGCCAGATGGAGAAACAGATCCCTGCTTTTTTCGTCAGCACTTTTGCGGGCCACCCTGCTGTAGAGATCCTGGGCCTGGGTTTCAAGCATCATGGCCAGGAACAGGATGTCCTCCTGGTCATAAAGATGCTGCTGGAAGTGGTTTAAAATCGCCTCCCGGCTGAAGCCGCCTTCCATGATATTGCTCTGCTTGTCCACTCTGGGAATGTCCGCCTCCGCCGGTTTGAAGTCAGCGATCAGCTTGGCCTTGTGTTTATCCTCAAAGCTTGCCAGCCGCCGCAGCAGATCCTTTTCCGCGGGGTTGTCGCATTTTTCCGCAAAGGCGAGATAAAGCTGTTGCAGACCTTCCTCCATGGTGTAGGCCATGGTGAAGGCATCCTTGTATTCCCCGGAGGTGAAAAATTCCAGGCCCATGTTTTCCTGGCCTTTGGCCTTGAAACCGTTCCATGCCTTGATGCCGCCGCTTATGTTGTAGACCTCGGCGAAATTGCTGCCCTGCAGCATCTGGCTGGCGGCCTTGCTGCGCCCGCCGATGGCGCAGTACACCAGGGTCGGTTTGGCGGGGTCAAGTTCGTTAATCCTGGACATCAGCTCCTTGACGGGAATGAGAATGGCGCCCGGCAGATGTTCGAGTTCGTATTCCCCGGGCTGCCGGACATCGAGAAGCTGATAGCTGTCAGCCGGGTGTTCCTTCAGGAAGGCGCGGGCCTCATCGGCAGTCATATTCTTTGACAGCTGAAATAAATTTTTCCAGTTCATGGCAATCCTCTCGATGATGTCAAAAGTCAAAAGTGAGAAGTGAGAAGACAGGAGGCGGGCTGCTGGCTTTCGCTTCTCAGAGGTTCGTTGTGTCAATCAAGATTACGGTTTCACCGTTAATTTTTCAAGCAGATTAACAACCTGATCACGCAGATTTTTCGGCTGGTTCAGCATCACCACAAAAGGAGTTTTGTCCGCGCCCCTGGGGAAATAGCCGGCATAGCAGTAAACCCCGGTCAGGGTGCCCGACTTGATCAGCCGGCCCTTGTCCTCGTGCAGCAGATGGGCATAAGGCCGGAAGGCCTGCAGAATTTTCACCATGGCGGCAGGGGTGACCAGGTCGTGGCGCGACAGGCCCGAGCCCTCCACCATGACGATCTGTTCTTGGTGCAGGCCAAGGGAGGCGAGAAAGGCGCGGAACACCTCCCGGCTTTTCTGCCAGGTGGCGGGATAGCCTTTTTCCCTGGCCCCGCAGCTGAGAAAAAGCTGGTTGGCGATAAAGTTGTTGGAGTAGCGCAGCAGCCCGGCAATGATCTGCTCAAGGGGCTGGCTGGAGCGGTGGGTCAGCATGAGCCGTGCTTTGCCGGGCACGGTTTTTCCGGCAATGTCCCCCCGGCCTTTGATGCCCAGCCGCTGCTGCAGGCCGCGGAACAGTTCGCCGGTGTGGATGAGAATATCCTGGTGATCGTTGGTCAGATTGATCCGGTGGGTGCCGGGGGGCAGGTTTTTGCCCAGACGCAGCATGATGGGCAGGGTAGGGGTCTGCGGTTCGGCCGAGGTGATGATGCCGTCAGTATCTTTGCGGAAGTTGATGGTGTTGAAATTGGCGGCCAGGGCGCTGTTGGCCGCGTCATAGGGATTGAGGGTCTCGCTGCGGCCGTCCGCCTGCTGCTCAAGCTGGAAGGCGCCGGCATCGAGAAAAATATTGTTGATGGTGTCCACTCCCTGCTGCTGCAGGGTTTGCAGGATGACGGCAATCTCTTCGGAGGTGAGAAAGGGATCGCCATAACCCTTGATGTACAGATCACCCGCGCCTGCCAGATAAAATTCCGTGCGGAACTGGAAATCCGTACCCAGCATCTGCAGGCTGCCGAGCGCGGTGACGATTTTCAGGGTGCTTGCCGGCACAAAAAGGGTCTTCTCATTTCTGGCGGCAAGGGGTCGGTCGCCAGTGCCGGCCAGATAGCCGCCGTTGGCAATCAGGCCGTCGATTTGCTGCAGAATTGGTTTCTTTACCCCACCGGCAGGGCAGGGCGCGGCAAAGGCCAGGGTGAAGAGCAGCAGCAAAAAACAGGGCATTGCCGCGTGCAGCAATGCCCTGTTTGTGGTTGCGGCCATATTTCTCAGTCAAATCTTCGGCAGATTCTTGGTGGCTTCGGCGATGGCCTCTGCCGGGTACTCGTAGTTGTGCAGTTCGCCGGCGTAGAACTTTTCATAGCTGGACAGGTCAAGAAGCCCATGGCCGGAGAAGTTGAAGAGGATGGTCTGGGGATCATTGAGATCACGGGTGGCCTCAATGATCGCCGCCCGGATGGCATGACAGGTCTCCGGCGCCGGAATGATGCCCTCGGTCTGGGCAAAGAGCCTGCCCGCCTCGAAGCACTCCAGCTGATGCACGCTGATCGGTTCAATCAGCTTTTCCCGGACCAGGGCCGAGACGATGGGCGACATGCCGTGATAGCGCAGACCGCCGGCATGGATGCCCGGAGGAATGAAATCATGGCCCAGGGTGTACATGTAGAGCAGGGGGGTCTGGCGGGCGACATCGCCGTAGTCATAGGCATAGACGCCGCGGGTCAGGGTGGGGCAGGAGGCCGGTTCCACGCCGACAAAGCGGATCTTTTTCCCTTCCAGTTTGTCTGTGAGGAAAGGGGTCATCATGCCGGCATAGTTGGAACCGCCGCCGCAGCAGCCGATAACCACATCCGGGTAGGCGCCGATCTTGGCCATCTGTTTTTTGGACTCCAGGCCGATGATGGACTGATGCAGGATAACGTGGTTCAGCACCGAGCCCAGGGCGTATTTGGTATCCTCCCGGGTGGAGGCATCCTCCAGGGCCTCGCTGATGGCAATGCCCAGCGAGCCGGCGGTGTCCGGCATGTTCTCCAGGATCTTGCGGCCGAAGGAGGTATCAGGGCTGGGGCTGGCGACGATTTCCGCGCCATAGGTGTTCATCATGATCTTGCGGTACGGTTTCTGGTCATAGGAGACGCGCACCATGTAGACCTTGCATTCCAGGCCGAATTTATGGGTGGCAAAGGACAGGGCGCTGCCCCATTGGCCGGCGCCGGTCTCGGTGGAGAGACGTTTGACGCCTTCCCGCTTATTGTAATAGGCCTGGGCCACGGAGCTGTTGGTCTTGTGGCTGCCGGAGGGTGAAACGCCCTCGTTTTTGTAGTAGATCTTGGCCTTGGTACCCAGGGCTTCCTCCAGGGCATAGGCTCGCACCAGGGGGGTGGGCCGCCAGATATGATAAATTTCCTGCACCTCCTCGGGGATGTCGATCCAGCTCTTGTCGCTCATCTCCTGTTCGAGCAGGCCCATGGGAAAGACGGCGGCGAGTTTTTCCGGTCCTATCGGTTGTTTGGTCTCAGGATCCAGGGGCGGATCAATGCCGTTTGGAATATCCGGCATGACGTTATACCATTGGGTCGGCATTTCATTTTCGTCGAGAAGAATTTTTTTCTGTTTCATGGTCTCTCCCTGAGGAAGTAGTGTGAAATATGAGTATGAACCTGGTAGATACTGGTACTGAGAAAATTTGTTCAGCAAAACATTCATCTGGTCCGGCCAGAGGACAATTTTTCTAGGTTCCCGGATGAATTTGGCAGGTATAATTACCCTGAAAGCGCAAATCTGTCAAAGTGAAAAGGGGGAAAACAGGTCATTGACAAAGAGTTTGCCCTGATATATCTTTGATCGCTTCATTAACAATCAGGATTCTCATGGATTTTTATGGAAAACATTCTCCGGCGCAGTCTGGCCGACTCAATAGCAGCCAAGCAGGATTTCTACCGGGACCACCGGCAGCAGCTCTTTTTGCTGGTGGACTGGGTTATTGACTGTTTCCGGTCGGGCAACAAGCTGATGATCTGCGGCAACGGCGGCAGTGCGGCGGACGCCCAGCATCTGGCGGCGGAATTCGTCAACCGGTTCCTCATCAACCGGGCGCCGCTGCCGGCCATCGCGCTGACCACCGACACCTCGATTCTCACCAGCGTGGGCAACGATTTTTCCTATGATGACATCTTTGCCAAGCAGGTGGAGGCCCTGGGCAAAAAAGGCGACATCCTGCTGGGCATCTCCACCAGCGGCAATTCGCCCAATGTGGTGCGGGCCTTTGACGCGGCCAAAAAGATCGGGGTACGGACCGTGGTGCTCACCGGCGGCAGCGGCGGCAGGCTGGCAGGGGAGGCGGAGCTGGTGCTTAACGTGCCGAGCGCCAAGACCCCCCATATCCAGGAGGCCCATCTGTGGATCGAGCACATGCTGTGCTGGCTGGTGGATGAGCGGCTTTTCGGCAGCCTGCGGGATGGGAATGTGCCGCAATGAGCAGAAAACCCATTGATTTAACCGGCCTCAACACCTATTCCGTGCACGACCGCTTCAGCAAGGTGACAGTCGACCACTTCGCCCGGACCGTGGGCGCCGGAGCCACGGTCGCGTGATCTGCTCGCCTCCCTGCCGGCACAGTTTGCCGGGGTGGATTTTCCGGAGCTGATCGGCCGCCTGGCCGCGGCCCATAGAAACGGCAGACCCATTATCATCGGCATGGGCGCCCATGTCATCAAGGTGGGGCTCAATCCCCTGCTGATCGATCTCATGGAACGCTCCATTATCACCGGCATTGCCCTAAACGGCGCCGGCATCGTCCATGACACCGAGATCGCCATGGTGGGCCGCACCTCCGAGGATGTGGGCCAGGTGCTGGGCACCGGGGCCTTCGGGGCGGCCAGGGAAACCGGCGAAGAGGTGAACGCGGCCATCAGCCGCGGCGCGGCGAAAAGATATCGGCCTGGGCCAGGCCATGGGGGAATATCTCACTGGCCGGAATTTCCCTTATAATAACATGAGTCTGCTTGCCTCGGCCCACCGGCTGGGCGTGCCGGTGACCGTGCATGTGGCGGTGGGCACCGATATCGTCCACATCCATCCCTCCGCCGACGGCGCGGCCATCGGCCAGACCAGCCATTATGATTTCCGGCTTTTCTGCACCCTGATCAGCGAGCTTGAAGGCGGGGTCTATCTGAACATCGGCTCGGCCGTGCTGCTGCCCGAGGTCTTTCTAAAGGCCCTCACCGTGGTGCGCAATCTCGGCCATCAGGTGGAGAATTTCACCACGGCCAATTTTGATTTTATCCGCCATTACCGGCCCATGACCAATGTGGTGAACCGTCCCACGGCCGGCGGCGGCAAAGGCTTCAATTTCACCGGCCATCATGAGCTGATGATCCCGCTGCTGGCTGCGGGACTGCTTAGACTGGCCACGGGCTGAGCCGCAGAAATCTGCGCCGCGACGACTGCATGAGAGCACGGAGAGCCCCATGGCAGGGGCGGTTCGCGAACCGCCCCTGCCCAAATACATCAAGTGTCCCGGACAATGCGAGGAGAGTGATTCATCATGCCGCTGTTTGATTTTAAATGCCGCAAGTGCGGCAACGAGTTTGAGACGCTGGTGATGGGCAGCGCCAAGCCTGTCTGTCCCAAATGCCAGAGCGAAGATCTGGAAAAAATGATGTCATCCTATGCCTGCTGCAGGCCGAAGGGCTCGGAATCATCATCCGCCGGATCCGGTTGTGCGGGCTGCTCCGGAGGGAATTGTGCGAGTTGCCATTAAGGAAAGTGCCTAAAGAAATACTTAAAGTGCGCTAAAGTGCCTAAAATGTCTGAAGCGCGTGAAGTACTTACTGTGCCTGAAGTATAAAATAACCCTATCCTCTAAGGGAAACAAATGCAGAAGACAATCAAAATCGGAACTCGGGCCAGCCTGCTGGCCTTGGCCCAGAGTACCAACATCAAAAACCTCATCGAGGCCCAGTACCCTGAGGTCAAGGTGGAACTGGTGAAGATCACCACCACGGGCGACAAGATTCTTGACGTGCCCCTGGCCAAGGTGGGCGGCAAGGGCCTTTTTGTCAAGGAGATCGAGGATGCCATGCTGCGGCACGAGGTTGATATTGCCGTGCACAGCATGAAGGATGTGCCGGCCGAGCTGCCGGAGGAGCTGCATCTCGGCATCATCACCAAACGGGAAGACCCGCGCGATGCCTTCATCTCCAACGATTACCGGACATTTGCCGATCTGCCCCTCGGGGCCAGGGTGGGCACCAGCAGCCTGCGCCGCAAATCCCAGCTCGCCCTGATGCGCAGCGATCTGGTCATTTCCGACCTGCGCGGCAATCTTGATACCCGGCTGAGAAAGCTTGATGAAAAACAGTTTGATGCCATTATCCTGGCTGCGGCCGGATTGAACCGGCTGAAACTCTCCCACCGCATCGCCTCCTATTTTGACCCCACCGAAATGCTGCCCGCCGTGGGCCAGGGGGCGGTGGGCATTGAGCTGCGCAAGGCCGATCAAGAGCTGCTGGACGGGCTGTCCTTTTTAATCGATGAAACAACGGCCGTGGCGGTCAGAGCGGAGCGCGGCTTTCTGCACCGGCTTGAGGGCGGCTGTCAGGTGCCCATCGGCGCCTTTGCCCAACTCAAGGGCTCGCAGGTGACCATCACCGGGCTGGTGGCCTCGGTGGATGGTTCAAAAATGATCAAAAGAGAGATGACCGGCGATGCCGCTGAGGCGGAAAAATTAGGCACAAAACTGGCGGAAGAGATTCTTGCCAAGGGCGGCGGAATGATTCTGGCCGAGGTATATGGAAAAGAAATTGACTGATACAGCAAAACCGAACAGAGGCAAGGCCTATCTGGTCGGCGCCGGCCCCGGTGATCCGGGCCTGATCACCGTGCGCGGTCTGGAAATTCTCAAAAAAGCGGAAGTCATCATCTATGATTATCTGGCCGGGGAAAAACTGCTCAAATACGTGCCGGAGGATGCCGAGTTCATCTATGCCGGCAAAAAGGGCGGGGTCAAGCATACCCATACCCAGGAAGAGATCAATGAGATGCTGGTTGACCGGGTGAGAAAGGGCAAAAGAGTGGTCCGGCTTAAAGGCGGCGACCCCTTTATCTTCGGCCGGGGCGGCGAGGAGCTGGAGGAGCTGGTCAAGGCCGGACTGTCCTTTGAGGCGGTGCCCGGCGTCACCTCCGCCTCCGCCGCCGCCACCTTTGCCGGCGTGCCCATCACCCACCGCCGCTACACCTCCTCCGTGGCCTTTATCACCGGCCATGAAGATCCGGACAAGGAAAGCTCCAATATCGCCTGGGACAAAATCTCCACCGGCGTCGGCACCCTGGTTTTCTACATGGGCATCAAGAACCTGGAGTCAATCACCGCCAACCTGATGAAGCACGGCCGTGACCCCAAGACCCCGGTGGCGGTGGTGCGCTGGGCCTCCCGTCCCAACCAGAAATCCGTGGTCGGCACCCTGGACACCATTGCCGAAATCGTCAGGGCCAATGACATCAAGCCCCCGGCCCTGACCATTGTCGGCGAGGTGGTCAAGCTGCGGGATACCATCAACTGGTATGAGCAGCGGCCCCTGTTCGGCAAACGCATCGTCGTCACCCGCACCCGGGAGCAGGCCAGCGATCTGGTGGCCCTGCTGGAGGAGAACGGCGCCAACTGCCTGGAATTCGCCACCATCTCCATCCATCCCCCGGATTCCTGGGAAGAGCTGGATAATGCCCTGCAGCGGCTCGGCGACTTCCAGTGGGTTGTCTTTACCAGCATCAACGCCATCCATGCCTTTTTCGGCCGTCTCTATGCCAGGGGCCTGGACACCCGGGCCCTGGCCACCTGCAAGATTGCCGCGGTGGGCAAGGTGACCGATGACTGCCTGCGCGCTTACGGGCTGGTCAGCGATCTGCTGCCGGAAAAATTCACCGCCGAGGGACTGGCCCAGGCCTTTGAAAAAATGGGTGTCAGCGGCCAGGCCATTCTCATCCCCAGGGCGCTCAAGGCCAGGGAGATCCTGCCGGCCAGGCTGGAGAAGGCCGGCGCCAGGGTGACCATTGTGCCGGTTTACCAGAACAAGCGGCCGGAAGGCGTGCATGACACGCTGCGGGCCAAACTGGCCAACAAGGATGTGGATATCGTCACCTTCACCAGTTCATCCACCGTGAACAACTTTATCGACATGATCGGCGTCAAGGACAAACAGGAACTGCAGGAGCTGATGAGGGGCATCAGGATTGCCGCCATCGGCCCGGTCACCGGCAAGACCATCGAGGAACACGGTCTTCATGTCGACATCCAGCCTGAAACCTATACCATCCCCGATCTGGTGGATGCCATCGCCAAGGACGCCCGTTCTTCATAACCTTGGGGGGCTAGCGCGTTCCGTAAGCATTTTACCGAGATCCGCACAAAAAAGCCGGGTTGCCCCTTTTAGGGTAGCCCGGCTTTTTTTGTGCTTGCGAGTAAGAGGTGCGCGGTGCCGCTTTTTACCCCTTATTGTAATTTCGGCAAAAATGGGGGTGAATTTTTTATCTTCCTGCCATGTTATAGCAGTTTCTTCTTGCAAAATTTCTGATTGTGAGTTTTGGTTTTTCTGAATTGTTATTCATTTTGAGAAATATGACGGGCGGAATAATTGAAACGGTCTTTGTTAATCGCCAAGATTTTCGAGCGGGATTTTTTGGTGTTGTGATGTCGTTTGCCATGACTGTGTTTTTTCAGTGAACTTGCGGCGAGGCAAATCGTTCATCAAGAATAAAGATTTGATCTTCCCCGAGGTGCGACAGGGCAATTATGCCCGATTTATCGGGAATTATCAACTTATCAGGGCAAATTGACCTGATAATCAATGGTTAGGGAGCTTTTGCTGATCCGTGCTCGCGTTGGGAAACCCTAGTAGCCAGCATGGTGGACGATTGAGATAACCAAGCATGGAGGCAGTGCAATGGAACTGAAAGACAAATTGACAATCGGCTTAGCTGGTCTCTCTTTCGTTTGCGCTCTCGCGTCCGTCGGATACACATTTGTTGCGACAGAGCGCGGCCCTGTTTGGGGGCATCCGGAACCAACGCTCAATTATGGCGGAAAGATCGTCATTAGAAACGGACTAGCGGGAGTTGAGTTCATAGTTCCGTTTGAGGCAGGAAATAGCGGCACTCTGTCCTTCACTATCAAGAGAATGACGGCAATGATTTCCTACGCGGGACAGGAGCACCCGTTGCTCCTTCAAGGGTACAAGATTATTGGAGGAAACGATTGGTTCCTCCTGGGAGGCAAGACAATCGCCCCTCGTGAGAACTGGCAGGTCACCCTAAGCTTTGCGAAGCAGAAGGAAATAGACGATCTTGAGCGAGAGGCAGAGCTATTTTTCTGCGTGGCCGAAAACATACAGACTCAATATCTGAAAATGGGTGACGCCAAGAGAGCATATCGAGTCGATGACAAGGTTATCCTTGCTAAGATTGCGAAGGCGCTGAAGAAGGAATCCGAGTGGTTGAAGGCAGGCGAGTACAAGCTCACAGTAGCCGAATCTCACGCAGGATAACGAGAACAACAAATTGGGAACTAGCTCGTCAACCTTTCATTTATACACTAAGCAATTGATCGGGCTCAACGAATACCAATCGCGAAGTTACGAATTTCCGGACCTTGTACCCGGGAACGTCTTCATTGGGTTTTCTGTGAGCGCAAACCTGAACTGATGCGGCGACTCAGCAGGCGGTTGTGTGTAAAGGGTCAAAAAGGGTCAAGTCTGCTGTTGACTTTTCTGGTCCAACAATGGCTAATCAAAAGCCAAAAGCAGACTTGACCCTTTTTGACTTCTTGCCAATGCCAGGATCCTGACCGTTACTCATTATGGGGAAGAAGGGGCGGAGGCGTCCGGCAGACCGGCGGGGACGGTAATGACTGTGGCGTTCCAGCTTGCCGGCCAGGAATTTGTCGCGTTAAACGGCGGACCTTATTTTAAATTCACCGAGGCGATATCTTTTGTGGTCAATTGCGAGTCACAGGATGAAGTGGACCATTACTGGCATAAACTCTCCGAGGGCGGAGACGAAAAGGCCCGGCAATGCGGCTGGTTGAAAGACAGATTCGGCCTCTCCTGGCAGATAGTTCCCAGGGTATTGGGCGAGCTGTTGGCTGATCCTGATCCGGAAAGGTCGGGCAGGGTTATGCAGGCCATGCTGCAAATGAAGAAAATTGACATAGAAGCTTTAAAAAAGGCGTCGGCTGGACCGGGCCTGGCATAACTATTCCTACTTTCGCTCATTGATCAATCGATCAGAAGGAGAAATAACCATGGACCACTCAGCGCGCCAAGGCCGCGATCATGAATGGCTGGATTACTATGAAAAGTTCCGCTATTTCTCCGCAGGGGCGGTGCGGGATGGTTGTTATCCGCGCATCATGGAACATCAGGGACCGGCGGCAAAGTCGATTGTCCTGGTCCATGGGCTCACCGACTCGCCCTATTTCCTCACCGCCATCGGGGATTATTTTTTTAATAATCTCGGCTATAACGTCTATCTGCCTCTGCTGCATGGTCATGGCCTCAGGGAACCCAAGGGGATGGAAGGGGTTGCGCTTGAAGAATGGAAGGCCAACGTGAACTTCGCGGTGGAAAGCGCTGCGGCAAAATCCGCCGGGGTCAGCATCGGCGGATTATCCACGGGCGGCACCCTGAGTTTTTATACCTCGGTGAAAAACCGGAAAATCAATGGCAGCCTCTATCTCTTTTCGGCCGCCCTGGATCTGGCGGGCGGCATCGGCGGCCTGGTGGGTGAGCTCAAAGAGCGCCTGCTGCGCACCTTCATGGCCGATGTGCTGGACAATGACCAGCCCCTGATCGGCGTCAATCCTTACCGCTACTCCCGCATGGATATGGACGGCGCCCGGGAACTCTGCCAGGCTGATCAAGGAAACCGACGAACTCATGGAAGAGTTCAATCAGCAGGAGCCATTTGCCAAACCGGTCTTTGCCGCCCATTCCGAGAGTGATGCCACGGCAAATATCACCGGCATTGAAGACCTGCGGAAGGTCTCGGTTGCCGAGCAGTTCACCTTTTTCCGCATCCCCGAGGCAGTTGGGGTATCCCATGCCAGCCTGGTATTGCAGGACCCGATTTATGCGGGCAATGCCTCCGCCAGGTGATGCGCCGCTGGAAAAGGCGAACCCGCAGTTTCAGGAGATGATGGCGGCCATGGCGGCCATGGGCTAGAGTCGTTCTGACGATTTCTGCCGGCAACCCTTTCATTGCATCGTTTGTGACCGCCTGGCCGGCTGATCAGCGGCCGAACAGCCGGCCCAATACGCCTTTCTTTTCCTCCGGCGCAGGCTCCGGCAGGCCCAAGCTGGCGGCAGATGGCCGACTCGACCGTATGGTCGTCCACGTCCTTGCCTTCGGTGAGGATTTCGTCGCCTACCATGACGGCCGGGGCAACCGGCAGGTCGAGGGCGAAGTATTCGTCGGTCAGATATTCGGCCTTGGGCCTGAGAATTTACTTCAATTTCAATGTCGTACTTGCTGCCCAGCCTGGGCATCATCTTGTTGAAATGTTTTCACGGGCCGCCGTTGGGCTCGTTTAAGAAAAATCGTACTTTCAGCATGGTATCCTCCGTGTTTTCACCACAGAGCACACAGAGATTTACTTTAATTACAGTTAGTTATCTCTGTGGGCTCTGTGCTCTCCGTGGTTAATTTTGACTGTCTCGTAAAAACCTCTCGACAGCCGTACAGTGCATGATAAGTCGTTGATTTATCGTCACGAAAATTCGGCGTTCAGGACTTTTTGCGAAGCCATCAATTTTCAGTGTTTACGAATTCATCCTGATTCGTTCATTTTCCCGCCAGGCGCTGGCTGAGAATCTTTTCCAAGTTCCTGTTCGTCAATATCCCGGCCCTCGACAATGACGTCGCCGCCGATCATGATGGCCGGCGCCTTGGGCAGACCGAGGTCGGCGTAGGCCAGGCTCTGGTATTCGTGGCGCGGCCTTTCGACAATCTCGAAGTGTACGTCAAATTTTTCGCCCAACCTGGGCAGCATTTCCTTGAAATGGGTTCAGCTTTTGCCGTTGGGGTCGTTTAGAAAAAATCGTACTTTCTGCATGGTGTCCTCCTTTATTGAATTTTTTCCAGCCACTTCATAAACTCGGGCGGCGGCATGAAATCCACCAGCCGCATGTCATGCCGCTCGCTGCCGGTTGGGTCCAGGAAAACAACGGTTGGCACGCCCTTGACCTCATAGTCCCTGACGAGCTGCTGGTAGACGGGGTTGTCGCCGGCGGTGAGATCGATTTTCACCATGACGAAGTCGGCGGATTTCTTGACCACCGCCGGATCGTGAAAGGTGATCTCGTCCAGCTCCCGGCAGGGCGCGCACCAGGTGGCATAGAAATCCATGATCACCGGCCGGCCCGCGCTTTTTGCCTGGTCGAGAAGCTCCGGCGAGTAGGACTGCCAGGCAACCCCAGGCCCCCGCAACAGCCAGGAGACGGCCAGAAAAACGGCAAGCGCGACCCCGGCCGCGCCGACCCCTTTTTTTATCCAGGCAAAGGACCGGAAGGCGGCCTTGGTCCTGTCAAGCCAGCCGAGATGGAGACCGGCGGCCAGGGCGAGCAGGACATAGAGCGCGACGCTGATTGCCTTCGGCAGCAGGGGCCGGATAAAATAGGCGGCCATGCCCACCAGCACCCAGCCCATCGCCTTCCTCACCCAGTTCATCCATTCGCCGGAGCGGGGCATCTTCTCCAGCTTGCCGGAGAACATGGCAAGGATGAACAGGGGCAGGCCAAGTCCGAGACTCAGGGTGAAAAAAATGGTGAAACCGAAAACAGGATCCGCCGTGCTGGCCACCCAGGTAAGCAGGCCGAGCACGAAGGGGCCGATACACGGCGCCGCCACCACCCCGAGGGTCATGCCCATGAAAAAGGTGCCGAAATAGCCGGCATAATTTTTCGAGGCGGCCCGGGTCAGGCCGCTGGGCAGGCTCAGCTCCCAGAAGCCGAAAAGACTGCTGGCAAAAACAAGCAGCACCGCGGCAACGGTGGCCAGCACCCAGGGGTTCTGCAGCATGGCGCCCATGAGGCCGCCGGTGGTGGCGGCCACCACACCAAGAATGGAATTGGTCATGGCCAGGCCGATGATGTAAAAGAAGCCGTGGGCCAGCAGTTTCCCCTGGCCCTGGCCGCTGCGGCCGCCGAAATAGGAAACGGTGATGGGGATGAGCGGATAGACGCAGGGGGTCAGATTGAGCGCCATGCCGCCCAGAAAGATGCCGGCCAGGGTGAGCGCCAGGGTCCAGCCCCGCATGGTCCCTGGTGTTGCCGCGGGTGAGGGGCGAATCACCCCATCCTGCCCGGTTGCTGCGGTGGTCGCCGTGGGCAGGCCCTTGGTCTGCCACTCGGGAAAGCCCAGCGGATCACGGTAAATATTGGTGTAACCAAGCGAGACAGCCACCCGGGCTGCCGAGTCACTGCGGACTCAGGCCAGGCCTGCTCAGTAAAAGATAATATGTTTCTCTTTGTCCGGGCCGAGGAACTGCTCCAGCTCGCCGCGCCTGGTCAGGCGGGAAAGCCAGGTGGGCTCCATGGGAAAGTTCACCGCACCCGCAATGTAGCCCGCCGCATACTCCCATTCCTGCCGGGTATCCACCAGCAGCACTGCGGCATCTTCGCGGCTGACCATGCTCCACAGCTCATCGGTTGTGATCAACTTATAGCCGCCCCGCTCCGCCTCTTTCTGCACCTCGGCCATGGTGGCGGCGCATGCCGTGCCCATGCCCGTGACGCCGCTTACGGCAAGCAGCAAGATGATGAACCAGAATCTTTTCATTGTCCGCCTCCTTGCAGTTGGTCTTCCCGCCGGAGTTTGGCCAGCAGGAAATCAGCGCCGCTTTTTGAGAGCCCCAGGTTATCGGCCAGATCGGCGGCGTCAGCCAAGGGATGCTGCCGCAGGTAGTCCGCCACCTCGTCCTCCAGTTCATCAAGCCAGCTCTCAAAAAGCACCAGGATATCCGGGTCGGTGACCGCCATCAGCTGCTTGGATTGAGCCACCTTGTGCACCAGGGTCTGACACATATGCGTTGGGTCGACACCTTCGCCCATGCATTCGGCCAGTCAGAGATTCACCATGCTGGAAACCTTGTCCCCGTCCGGTCCATTCATCAGGCCGGTCACAAAACCGACCGCGGTCTCCTCATCAAGATGCGCGAGGATTTTCTTGAGCTGCGGCGTTAAAGCCGCCAGTGCCTCACCCGGCTCCATGGTGTCCAGAATTTGCTGTAGTTCCTTCATCATTCACCTTTTTACCGTTAAAATGCTGTCCGGTTGGTCAGCAGGTCTGTTGCCAGGCCGGTTAAGTCCATCAGGATTGTCATGATGCGGCGGTCGGTCAGTTCATAATAGATGAACGGGCCGCTGCGCTCCACGTTCACCAGCAGCGCCCGCTTGAGTTCCTTGAGATGGTGTGACACCAGGGGTTGGGAAATGCCGAGTTCCTCGACAATCCGGGAAACCGATTTTTTTCCCTGCGTCAGGCTCAGGATGATGCGCAGCCGATTTTCATCAGCCAGGGCTTTGGCCACGAAGGCGGCAGCCTGCAGACCGGCCGGCGTCGTCTCCTTGGTGATCAGGGTGTTTTCCAACGGTGTCTCCATGCGGGTTTGTTTGCTGGTCAATGAGCAAACCAGAACTTTTGTTGGCGGGTATATCGTATAAGTAAATGTTTATATGTTTGTTCGTTTCTGTCAAGTTAAAAAGTAAAAATTTCGCAAATCGAGAAATTTATCACAGAGAGCACAGGGCTAACTGACTGTAATAAAAAATATTTCCCGGTGACTTCGGTGATCTCTGATGGGAAAGAGACTTTTTAGGAATGCATCAACATTTTCCCTGCCATTTTATAGCAGTTTTTTTCTTGCAAAAATAACAAATGCAGAGGTTTGTTTTTCTTCACAGTTACTCAGTTTTCATGAAACTCAACCTGCTGGGAGAGAAAAAATGAGGAATAAAGAAGATGAAGAGAAAACCGGTCAATGCCAATGCCGGCGCGGCTTTACCCGGCGCGGCTTTCTGACCTCGGTGGGAGTGGGGGCCATGGCGGCCCTTGCCACCACCGGCAAGCTTTCCTCGGCTAAGGAGGCCTCAAGCGCCGAACTTGCCGCCGAGAAGGCGGTGGTCATCACCCTCACGGTCAATGACCGGTCCCACCAGCTGTTGGTGGAGCCGCGCTGGTCGCTGCTTCATGTGCTGCGGGAGCATCTCGGCCTGACCGGAACCAAGGTCGGCTGCGAGCGGGGTGAATGCGGCGCCTGCACGGTGCTCATCGATGACCTGCCCCGTTATGCCTGTCTCACCTTGGCGGTGGAGGCGGAAGGCCGGCGGATCACCACCCTGGAGGGGCTGATGCAGGGTGAGGAGCTGGGCCCGGTGCAGCAGGCCTTTGTGGAAGAGGATGCCATGCAGTGCGGCTACTGCACCCCCGGCCAGATCATGTCGGTGGAGGGGCTGCTGCGGGCCCGGCCGCAACCGAACCAGGCGGAGATCCGGCAGGCGGTGAGCGGCAATCTCTGCCGCTGCGGCACCTATCCCCATATCTTCAAGGCGGCGGCCAGGGCGGCTGACTTGAAGGCAAAGAGGTGAGATGATGAAAGATGATGAGAAGGATCTCTATTTTGTCGAGGGGATTGCCGTGCCCCAAACGCCGCTGCCCGGCGAGGAGCCGGCCAGCCTGGGGGAAGACGGCGGTCATCGGCCGGAGGCAGCCGCGGGTTGACGCCTATGAGCGGGTGAGCGGCACAGCGGTCTATCCCTCGGATGTGGTGCTGCCCAATATGCTTTACGGCGCCCTGCTCCGCT
Source organism: uncultured delta proteobacterium (assembly GCA_963729825.1). Taxonomy (GTDB): domain Bacteria; phylum Desulfobacterota; class Desulfobulbia; order Desulfobulbales; family SURF-16; genus SURF-16. The sequence goes on from CAVSQR010000044.1 coordinate 80,069, forward strand.
GTCCCCATGCCCATGCCCGGGTGAAGAAGGTGGACGCCTCGGCCGCGGAAAAGATGGAGGGCGTCCATGCGGTGCTGACCGGCGCCACCCTGGGCGGCAAGGTGAAATGGCCCTATAACGAGGAGGTTGTCACCGATCTCTTCGATGCCCAGTGCCGGTTTGAAGGGGAGGCGGTGGCTGCGGTGGCCGCGGCAACGCCCTATGTGGCCCGGGATGCCCTGCGGGCCATCAAGGTGGAGTATGAGGTGCTGCCCTTTGTGGCGGATGAACGCAAATCCCTGGCGCCAGGGGCCGCGCAGATTCATGTGAACGGCAACATGATCAAGTCCGAAACCTATAAACGGGGCGATGTGAACCAAGGCTTTGCCGAGGCCGATGTGGTCCTGGAAGAGAAGTACCACACCGCCTGCGAGATTCAGGCCCCCATGGAGCTGCACGGCTGTGTGGCCAACTGGGAAGGGGACAGCCTGACCATCTGGGAATCGACCCAGGGGGTCTATGCCGTACAGGCGAAAATCGCCGATATTCTCGGGCTGCCGCTGTCCAGGGTGCGGGTCATCGGCCACTACATGGGCGGCGGTTTCGGCAGCAAGCTGCAGCCGGGCAAATACACCGTCTGCGCGGCCCTTTTGGCCAGAAAAACCGGCCGGCCGGTAAAGATTTTTCTCAGCCGGGAGGAGACCATGCTCGCTGCGGGCAACCGGCCGCCGGCCGCTATGACCATCAAGGCCGGGGTGAAAAAGGACGGCACCCTGACCGCTTTGCAGTTCAGCGGCCTGGGCAGCGGCGGGGCCTATCCGGCCGGCGGCACCTCGCTGCTCGACTGGCTGGTCCGTGATCTCTATGTCTGCCCCCATGTGCAGAGCGAGATGACGGATGTGGCCATCAATGCCGGGCCGGCCCGGCCTTTCCGGGCGCCGGGCCATCCCCAGTGCGCCTGGGCCCTGGAGCAGATGATGGACTCCCTGGCCGAGGCCGTCGGCCTCGACCCCGTTGATCTCCGTCTCAAGAATATTCCCCTGGTCAGCCAGGCACGGCAGGGAACACCGCCCTATACCACCACCGGGCTTTCCGAGTGCATCAGGCAGAGGGGCCGAGGCCTTCGGCTGGCGCGAGGCCCGCCGGCGCACGGCGGCAGGCAGAAAGGACCAGGGCCATCTCAGACGGGGGGTGGGCATGGGCAGCTGTCTCTGGGTTGTCGGCGGCGGCGGGCCGCCGTCCACGGTGATCGTCAAGCTCTTTGCCGACGGCAGCGTCAATCTCAACATGGGGGCCAGCGACATCGGCACCGGCACCAAAACCGTCATGTCCATGGTGCTGGCCGAGGAGCTGGGGGTAAGGCCTGCCACCATCCAGATCGAGCATGCCGATACCGGCTCCACCCAGTACGCCACCCCCAGCGGCGGCAGCAAGACGGTGCCCACCGAGTCGCCGGCCGTGCGCTCGGCGGCCATTGCCGTCAAGCAGCAGCTGCTGAAAATGGCGGCCGGGGAACTGGGCAGCCCTGTGGAGAATCTCCGCTATACCGGCGAGTACATCGAGGCCGTGGACAGCGGCAGGAAGGTGAAGATAACCGGGATCGCCGCCCTGAAAAAACAGGGGGTGGTGGTGGGCATCGGCTACCGCGGCCCCAATCCGGAGGGCAAGGTGGTCAATCCCTTTGCCGCCCAGTTCTGCGAGGTGGAGGTCAACACCCGGACCGGCGAGGTGCGCATTCTGCGTTTTCTCGGCGCCCATGAGAGCGGCCGGGTGATGGACCGGCTCACCTTTGACAATCAGGTCTTCGGCGGCATTACCATGGGCATCGGCCTGGCTATGACGGAAACGCGCATCCTCGATGAAAACCGGACCGGCAAGATGGTCAACCGCAACCTGCACGATTATAAGCTGCCCACCGCCCTCGATGTGCCTGTCGGACATGGTCTCGCTGCCCGTGGACCTGCCGGATAGCGAGGCCAACAACACCGGGGCCAAGGGGCTGGGGGAACCGGTGACCATCCCCACGGCGGCGGCCATTGCCAATGCCATCTATGACGCCGTCGGCGTGCGGGTGCGGCAGTCCCCGGCCGATCCCCTGACCATGAACCGTTTACTGGCCGAACAGGGCCCGGAGGTGAGATCATGACCGTTCATTTCAGTTATGTCAGGCCGGCTTCCCTGCAGGATGCCATGGGCCAGCTGACCGGAGACAATGCCCGGATCCATGCCGGCGGCACCGACCTGCTCGGCTGTCTGCGCGATGAGGTTTTTCCGGTGGCAAAGATTGTCAGCATCAGTCGACTGGACAAGCTGCGGGGCATCAAGAAAACCAGCTGACGGCGGGCTAAGTATCGGCGCCCTGACCACCATCGCCGAGGTGGCCGCCCATCCCCTCATCCGGGAGAAATATACGGCCCTGGCCCAGGGGGCGGCGGCCGTGGGCAGTCCGCAGATCCGCAACCAGGGCACCCTGGGCGGCAATCTCTGCCAGAAGCCGCGCTGCTGGTACTACCGGGGCGAATTTCACTGCCTGCGCAAGGGGGGAGAATACTGCTATGCGGTAAACGGCGAAAACCAGTACCATTGCATTCTCGGCGGCAAGAATTGTTTCATTGTCCATCCCTCGGATACCGCGCCGGCCCTGCTGGCCTTTGGCGCCGGCCTCCGCATTGCCGGACCACGGGGCAGCCGCACGGTCGGCCTGGAGGATTTTTTTGTGCCGCCGTCCCGGGATGTGACCCGGGAAACCGTGCTGGAGGCCGGACGAGATCGTCACCGAGATCCTGCTGCCGCCGGCCTCTGCAGCACAGCGCAGCTCCTACCGCAAGGTGCGGGCCAGGCAGGCCTGGGATTTCGCCCTGGCCGGGGTGGCCCTGGCCCTTGAGCTGGAAGGGGGCCGGGTGAACAAGAGCCGGGTGGTGCTGAGCGGCGCCGCGCCCATCCCCTGGCGGGCCGTGGAGGTGGAAAAAATCATCGACGGCTCCACGCTTACACCGGAGGTGATCCGCGAGGCTGCCGCCGCCGCGGTGGCCAAGGCCAGCCCTTTAAGCAAAAACGGCTACAAGATCCACCTCTTTCAAGGCATGCTGGAAGAGGAATTGGAGAAAATGAAAAAGGGGTAACGGGAACTGTCCTACCGGGCATACGCATGCAGGGTATGGCACAGGATGAGAGGCTCCAGTAAAAAAAAGGCCGGCATCCCCTTGTTTGGGATGTCGGCCTTTTTTATGGTATGGTATCTGCAGGCATACTGTCGGTTCCCTGCAGCTTCTGATTATAAAAAAATCATGGTCTGATGATTTCGCAGTCACATTCCGCGTCACTGATGTTCAGCAGCAGGAATTTCACATTGAAACCGTTATTAACCAGCTCTTTGTAGGCCATATCCGCCCGCGCACCGGTGGAGCAGTGGACATAGATTTTTTTATCCCTGGGCAGTTCATTCATTCTGCTGGGCAGCTCATCCAGGGGGATGTTGATGGTGTTCTTGAATATACCCAGCTCCGCAACCTCTTCCTTGGTCCGGGCATCAACGATGATCGCGTCTTTGTCTTCTCCTGAGGCGGCCTTTCTGAAGTCGGCAACCGATACTTCTCCCTTGCCGAGTTTGCGCACCCATTTGATCTCCGTGTTGAAGATCGGCCCCTGTTTCGACAGGCTCACCGGCCGAGAGCCAGCCGTTTAATCCTCCCTCAACGAGAGAAACGAAATTAAAACCCTCTTCGCGCACGTCGATGACCGCATCCATCACCTCGTCATCGCCATAGAGGACAATCGGGGCGTTGCGGGGAACATCGTCAAGCCTGTCTTCGAGTTCCTCGTATGGCACACTGTATGCTCCCTTGATCCGTGCTTGCACCGCTATTCGCGCTTGGACGTATATCAACAAGCACCACATTGCCGGTTTTAATGAAATTGTTGGTTGAATAGGTGGGCAGATTGGCCTTGGACCAGGAAGGTTCACCATCAAGGTAGACGCGGATGTTTTTATAGCCTAATTTTTGCGCCAGACCGGCGTTAGCTGTGGACATGCCTCACGTGGGCCCTCCGCAGTAAAAGACGAGCAGTTTGTTTTTATCCAGGGGCAGCGCCGCTGCCTGCCTTTCCTGCAGGAGAGCAACCGGGATTGATACCGCACCCGGGCAGGTGGGATTGGCCATACCTGCTTTCAGGTCGCGCGTCCACCAGAAACATATCCGTATGGTTTTTGATCAGGTCCTGCAGTTCCTCGGTCTTTATTTCCGTGACCCCATCAGGCAATTTTGCCAGTTTTGGTTTGATCTCGGTCGCATATTTATTGTTTCCCCGCGTTGCAAATTTGATGATCGCGGCGTGTCCTTTGACGGCATGTTCAACGCCTTTGGTCTGCTCGTCAATCTTGAGCATCATGGTTTTTGCCTGATCGCCTTTGCCTACTTCGATGGAAACAGTTTTCGCCTTCTCCGATTTTCCTACTATTTCACCTGTGTAGACGTTTTCTTCATTTTGCTCTGCCTGTTGCGTCTGCTGTGTCCCGGTTTGTTTCCCCCCCTGGGTTGCCGGCAAAGGCGGGATTGATCAGGGCAACCAGCAGGCACCATGGCACCAGTTTCAGAAATGTTTTTGCGCATGAACAGTCTCCTTAAAAGTTATTGGGTAAAAATTAATCAGTTTATTAATTACTAGAGTATATCATATGGAAAAACAGATGTTGCGTATAGTAATTTTTACAGAAAAATGACAGGCGAGAAAAAAAGTCTGGCGGCTGCTTTCAGGGGCAACGTTTTTGGCTGGCAACAAGGCAAACCGCCCTGGTCTGCCCGGCACCAGGAACAGGCAGGGGATGAGGTCCTGCTCAGTTGGCTTTGATGGTCACCGTCTGCCGCTTTCCGGCCCGGAGACGGGAAAAAAGAAGGGACTGCCCGCCGGCTTCCCTGGCCTGACGGATCAGGGCGGCGAATTCATCCGCACTGCTCGCCGGTTGATTGTTTACTGCAAGGATAAGATCTCCGGCCCACAGATCGGACCACCCTCCCGGTTGCTCGTCAAAAACCAACACCCCGAAGGCATCTTTATCAAGCTGAAAGCCGGTCCGCAGCTCGTCGGTGAGGGAGACAATCCGCAGGGTGTGCCTGCCCACCGCAAGCTCCACCGGTTGGTAGAGCTGCTGATCCATCAGCAGGGCTAGCTGCGTGGTTTCCCGTATTGACCGAAGTTCGGTTGCCTCGGCTGGGGCTTTTGCTTCACCAACAGTGAGCTGCAGTTGCTGCCGCTCCCCATTGCGCAGGATAGTCAGCCCAAGGGTGTCGCCGGCTACCTTTGTCCCCAGCTGTTTTTCCATGGTTTGCAGCTCCGCGGCCTTGCTGTCCTCAATCTCCAGGATGACATCACCTGCTGCCAGTCCGCCTGCCTCGGCCGGGCTGGCTGGCAGGACATCCGTGATATAAAGACCCTGCCCCTTGGGCATGCCGAGGGACCGGGCGAGCTCTTCATCTATTTCCGTGTAGTTGATCCCCAGCCAGGCGGGCCGGATTTCGAGCAGCTTCGCCAAGGCCCAGTCGATCCTCTCACGGACCGGTGTGTCGGCAAAATATTTGTTTGCAAGTTCGGACCAGCGCAACTGCAGGCGGGCGGCTCTGTATCGTGCAATGGCAAGGGGACGGTTGCCGCTCAGCTCGGTCAGATGAGCCATCAGTGCCATCAGCCTTGGGCCATTATTGTTTTGCTGCCAGTTCTGCCCCTCGCCCGCCCATTCCAGCATGCCCAGCATCTCTGCCGGCTGATAGCGATGCAAGAGGTTCTGCAGCTTTTTAACGGATCGCTCGTCAGGATCGAAGAAGCCGGAGAGGTCGTGGAGAATCATAGCCAGCTGTTTTTCATCCAGGGGGATTTTGTTGCGCCAGCAGGTAATCATCTCGCCGATCAGCAGGATATCCGCTCCTTCCACCGAGGTGCTGCGCAGCCGGTCAAAGCGTTGCCTGCGGACATAGTCCTGCTGCCGGCCGTCCTGCAGGGCCAAGGCGAAATGTTCCACTGCTGCCTCGAGATTATTGCCGCAGCCCAGGCGTTTGTCATCGGCCAGGCAGCATTCTGCCCAGAAAACATGGGCAAAGACATTATCGCTATCCAGGGCAATGGCCCGCTGAAAGTACTCTTCAATGGGGAATTTTCTATTCTGGTCAAATTGGCGAATTCTATTGGCCAGGCCGATGTGGGCAAGGCTATCGGCGGCCCGCACCGGGTCGGCATCCACTGCCCCGCGATAGAGCACGGGCAGCAGGGATTCGATTTTTTCCCTGTATCCTGTTTTGGTATAATCAAAGCCGTGGCGGAACAGCATCATGGCCACGGTGACCTCTCGTTCCCCCGCGTCCCGTGAGCCGGGCTGCAGCGCAAGTGCCTGTTCGACCAGCTGCAGGGCGCTGTCGAGATCATTGTACTCGATCTGCATGTCCGCCGCCTTGACCAGCTTCTGCACGGAGTCGGAGCGCTCCCGGGAGGCCTGCAGCAGACCATTGAGCTGGAGTGATCCGGCGACCAGCGAGATCAGCGCCGTCACCGCACCGAGCCACTTCAGGGCTGTTCCCAGAAATTTCCAGCGCCCCTTTGACTGGGGCGATCCGCAGTGCGGGCAGACGCTCGCCTGCGGCCGGATCGGCTCATGACAGGCAATGCACGGCTTGCGCTGCCCGGGCTGACTGGTGTCGTTTGTGCTGGAGTCAGTCATAACGTGGTCCTCCGGAAGTGGTAAGGCGCCGGGGTACGCTCCGCTCCCCCTTCAGCGCTTGAAATAGCGGGCTGTTTCCGTCTTGACCACCTGGGACAGTAAAAGCAGACCGATGATGTTGGGGATGGCCATCATGCCGTTCATGAGGTCGGAGAAATTCCAGACGAATTCCAGCTTCATCATTGCCCCCACAACCACCACGCAGACGAAGACCACCCGGTAGGGGTTGATGGCGCGGGGGCCAAACAGGTATTCGATGGCCTTTTCGCCATAGTAATTCCAGCCGATCAGGGTGGAATAGGCAAACAGGGACGTGGCCACGGCAACAATGACCACCCCGGCGTGACCCAGGCTGTCGTTGAAACTGGCGCTGGTCAGCTCGCCTGCCGCAACGCCCTGCAGCCAGGCAGGGGCGGTGAGGATCACCAGCGCGGTCATGGAACAGACCACCAGGGTGTCGATAAAGGTCTGGGTCATGCTCACCAGCGCCTGTTTAACCGGATCCTTGGTGCGGGCGGCGGCAGCGGCAATGGGGGCCGAACCAAGGCCCGACTCGTTGGAGAATACCCCGCGGGCGATACCAAAACGCATGGCGGCGGCCACCGCCGCGCCGGCAAAACCGCCCGTGGCCGCGGCCGGACTGAAGGCATGGTAAAAAATCAGATACAGGGCGTGGGGGATCTCGCCGGCGTTGAGGGCCAGCACCACAAGCGACGAGCCCACGTAGCCGACGATCATGAAGGGCACCAGCAGGGAGGTGAACCGTCCGATTGATTTGATGCCGCCGAGAATCACCAGACCGGTCAGCAGCATCAGGACCGTGCCGGTGATCCAGGGTTCGATGCTGAAGGTGGATTGAAAAATGGTGGCCACCGCATTGGCCTGGGTCATGTTGCCGATGCCGAAGGTGGCAAGCGCGGTGAACACGGCGAAGATCCATCCCAGTTTGGGCAGGCCGGCTCCCTTGGCCAGATAGTACATCGGGCCGCCGCGCATGCCGTGTTCGCCTTTCTCGCGATACTTGACCGCCAGCACCGCTTCCGAGTATTTGGTCGCCATGCCGACCAGCCCGGTCATCCACATCCAGAACACCGCGCCTGGCCCGCCGAGGGTAATGGCGGTGGCCACGCCGACGATATTGCCGATGCCGACCGTTGCCGCCAGCGCCGTCATCAGCGCGGCAAAATGGCTGATGTCGCCGTCGGTGCCGATGCTCCTTGTGCCAGATCAGACGCAGGGCGTGGGGCAGGGCGCGAAACTGCATGCCGCGCAGAATAACGGTCAGGTAAAGGCCGGTTCCCACCAGCAGGGCCAGCATGGGCGGCCCCCATACCCAGCCGGACAGGGTGGAAATCAGCGATTCAAATGATTCCATAAAGGTGCCTGTGGTTGATTTTGAAAAAATTTTGGGGTAATCATGCAGACCAGCGGAAGTACAGCGAGGGCTGCAGGATGATGTTCCAGGAGATCAACGAAATTTCGGGTCAGATCTCATGGGGGCTGCTTCCTCCAGCCTGCCGGAATCAATACTTTGCCATGAACATGCACATTGTCAAGCAATTTCAGTTTTCACCCGTCACGCCTTGGCGGCAGAAAAAATTCCCTGGCCGAGAAAAAATGGGTGGAAAGCACCGGGAAAGGGCTTTATTTCTTTTTCACATCATGGTACGGCATGCAAAAGCAGCAATAATATCTCGGACTGCGGCAACTGCCGGGTTTCCTGTATTCGTTGATCAGTTATCAAAATCGTATTCATGAAAAACGTTTTTGTTATCCTTGTAACCGCGGCATCCGGCGTTTTCATTGCCGTTGCAGGCAGCAATGATGGCTGCGAACTCTTACTGGAGGCACGGGTCTGACATGAATTTTCCGGCCCAGTACTTCCGCGCCGGGGTTGGCGCGGTGATCATCAATGACGCGGGGCTCGTCCTCGCTTTGGCGCGCACCGATATCCCTGATGCCTGGCAGCTGCCCCAGGGCGGCCTCGAAGCTGACGAGGAGCCGCTGCAGGCGGTATGTCAGGGAGATTGCCGAGGAAACGGCCATCCCGGCAGCTGACCTGCAGCTTCTGCAGGCCAGCCCGGAACCGCTGGTCTATGAGTTGCCGCCTGCGGCCAGGAGGGTAAAAACCGGGCGGGGCCAGGTGCAATACTGGTTTTTTTTCCGGTTCCACGGCAGTGACCAGGCCATTGATGTCCTGCCAGGCGGCGAATTTTCTTGCTGGCAGTGGCTGTCTTTGGCAGACCCTGCTGGAGTCGGCAGCGGATTTCCGTAAACCGGTCTACCGTCGCCTGCTCGAACAGTTTGCGTCAGCTCCCGGCGCCGACCACTTTCGGGCAGGCTTGCTCCGGCTCTTCCTGAACCTGACATAATTTCCGCATCACGGAACATCCGATTTACCCGGCGGATAATTTCTGTCATAATCTTCCTATTCCACGGTAATATATGAGTGCAGAAGAAGAGGAGCCCAGAGTGTTTGCGGAACTGCCGGATATGCCCGACAAGGCCGAGCCATTGTATCAAAGCCTTTTTGTGCACAATCATGCCATCATGCTGCTTATTGATCCTGAAAGCGGAGAGATCAGGGATGCCAATGTGGCAGCCTGTAATTATTACGGCTACACCCGGGATGAAATGAGGAAGATGAAGATCATGGCTATCAATATCCTGTCCCGGGAGCAGGTGCTGGCGGAAATGGACAATGCCAGGCTGGAGAAGCGCAACTCTTTCAACTTCCGGCACCGGCTTGCCGATGGCCGGATAAGAGATGTGGAGGTTTTCAGCGGCCCGGTTTTCATAAATAACGTAAGGCTGCTTTATTCAATCATCCATGATATCTCGGACCGCAAAAGGATCGAGCTGGAAAAAGAGCAGCTTATCGAAAAATTGACAAAAGCTCTCGAAGAAATCAGGACCCTCAAGGGTATCCTGCCCATCTGTTCGTCCTGCAAGAAGATTCGGGATGATAAAGGGTATTGGCAACAGATAGAGGCATACATAAGAGAGTATGCCGGGGCTCAATTTTCCCATGGCATCTGCCCTGATTGTGCCGAAAAACTCTATCCTGATCTGATTCTGCCGATAAAAAAGCAATAAACCGCTGTAAGAAATTCCATCAGGACTAATCAGAAGTTATCATGAATCCTGCAACTAATCTCTTTAAACCAACCGAACTTTTCAGCCGGAAACTTGAGCAGATAAAAAACAGTGATCCGCGCGGCTATGGCCGCATCATGAAGGTGATCGACCGGCTGCTTGCCGATCCCGATGATGCGGACGGCAAAATGCATGGTGTCTACCGGGGGCGCTTCAAAAAGTATGTCGGCCGCCGGGACTACCGGATCATCTATTACTGGTGCAGGCGGTGCCGCAAGGAAAATGAGCGGCAGGAGAGAGACTGCGAGAACTGCCAGGCCATCCCGGACCACAGTGTCATCTTCTTTGACCTCTACCATAAAAAAGACATGAAAAAGTTCAAGAAACATAACTGAGGGAAGAGTTCCTCTTCATTCCCGCAAGGAAAATCAATGGCAACGACGAGGATCGAAACCGATTCCATGGGACCTGTTGAGGTTCCCGCCGACCGGTACTGGGGGGCGCAGACCCAGCGGGCGATACTGCATTTTCCGATCGGCGTGGCCCGCTTTCGCTGGCAGCGTCCGCTGATCCGGGCCCTGGGCATCCTGAAAAAGGCGGCCGCCCAGGCCAATGCCGAGCTCGGCGAATTGCCCCCCGAGATTGCCGCCTGGATTATCACAGCAGCGGACGAGGTGATCGCCGGCAGGCTGGATGAGCATTTCCCGCTGGTTGTCTTCCAGACCGGCTCCGGCACCCAGTCCAACATGAACGCCAACGAGGTGATCGCCAACCGGGCAATCGAGCTGGCCGGCGGCAAGCTCGGCTCCAAAAAACCGGTGCATCCCAACGATCATGTCAACCGCGGGCAGTCATCCAATGACACCTTCCCCACCGCCATGCACATCGCCGTGGTGGAGGAGCTGCAGCAGCGGCTTTTCCCGGCCGTAACCCGGCTGCGTGATATCCTTGCCGCCAAGGCGGAGTCATATCGGGATATTGTCAAGACCGGCCGCACCCATCTGCAGGATGCGACGCCCGATCACCCTGGGGCAGGAGATCAGCGCCTGGGTGGCCCAGCTTGATTTCGGACTGAAAGCAGTGCAGACAGCCCTGGCCGGTCTGTATGATCTGGCCATCGGCGGCACCGCGGTAGGCACCGGGCTGAATGCCCATCCCCGTTTCGGCGACCTGGCCGCCCAGCAGATCGCCGCAGTTGACCGGATACCCCTTCCGTCAGCGTCCAACAAGTTTTTCAGCCCTGGCCGCCCACGACGCCCTGGTGCAGGTCTCGGCCAGCGCTGCGCACCCTGGCCGGCGGGCTGATGAAGCTGGCCAACGATGTGCGCTGGCTGGCCAGCGGCCCGCGCTGCGGCATCGGCGAGCTGATCATTCCGGAAAACGAGCCGGGTTCCTCCATCATGCCGGGCAAGGTCAATCCCACCCAGTGCGAGGCGCTGACCATGGTCTGCGTGCAGGTATTCGGCAACGATGCTGCGGTGGCCTTTGCCGGCAGTCAGGGCAATTTCCAGCTCAACGTCTATAAACCGGTGATGGTGCACAACGTGCTGGAAAGCATCGAACTGCTGGCCGACGCCTGCACACGCCTTTAACGACCATTGCGCCACGGGCATTGCACCAAATCTGCCGAAGATCTCGCGAAAACCTGGACAAGAACCTGATGCTGGTGACCGCCCTCACCCGCCATATCGGCTACGACCGGGCCGCGCAGATCGCCAGAACGGCCCATCATCAGGGCCTGACCCTGCGGGAGGCGGCCCTGGCTTCGGGCTATGTGACGGCGGAGCAGTACGACCAGTGGATCTCGCCGCTGGCGATGACCCGGCCACAAGACGGTTAAGCGTTTTCTGACAAGCCCTGAACCGGCCAACCGGTACCGTGCCTGGTCGGGGATAAAGGCCATGGATTAATCGCAAGCGGCTTGGCTAAGAGAGAATTTTCAGACCGCTCCGGCGCATTTTTTTCAAGGATTAAGCGGGGTTGCTAGTCGGACGAAGGCATTGTTATTGCATGTCAAAGAGTTGTGAGGCATGCCCAGGAGGGATGATGAAAAAGAAAGTTCTGGTGGTAGACAACAATAAGCTGATCATTCGGCTCTTGACCGGTTTTCTGCAGCAGCAGGGCTATGTTGTTGCTGCCGCGGAGGATGGCCTGTCGGCCCTGGATCAGTTGGATGTCTTCCGGCCTGACATCATGCTTGTCGACCTGATAATGCCGCAGATAAACGGCGAAAAACTCTGCCGCATTATCCGCAAGATGCCGGAGCATGATCCCGTTTTCATCATCATCATCTCGGCAATCGCTGCGGAAGAGAAGGTGGATTTCCTGTCATTCGGGGCCAATGCCTGCATTGCCAAAGGGCCGGCCAAACAGATGTATGAGCATCTTGTCACCATTCTTGACTATTATGAAAATGACAATGTGGATCTCTTGGGTAAAAAGATTTTCGGTGAAGAAAATATTTTTGAGCGGGACATCACCAAGGAGCTTCTTGCCACGAAGAAACATCTGGAGATCACCCTGAATCATATGGACGAGGGGCTGGTGGAACTAACCGCCGATGCCCATGTTATTTTTGCCAATCCCGTGTCTTTCCGGCTGCTGGGGGTGCCCGAGGAAAAGGTGCTTTCAGGATTTTTTCCGGATTTTTTTGCCGAACAGGATCGGCAGCGCATTGCCAGACTGCTTGAGAAGCAGGATGAAAATATCGTTGAGGCAGGGGAAGATGAGCCGATCACCCTGCATGACAACTATCTGCTGCTGAAATTTGTGCCCTTTTATGATCAGGGCCGCAGGTATATCATCGCCATGATGCACAACATCACCAGACGCAAGCAGGCCGAGCTGGAGCTGATCCATCACAAGCAGAATCTTGAGGAAATGGTGCAGGATCGCACCGTCACCCTGGAAGAGCTGAATGTTGAACTGGAAGATGCCCTCTGCAAAGTGAAAACCCTGAGCGGTCTGCTGCCCATCTGCGCCTCCTGCAAGAAAATCCGGGATGACCAGGGATATTGGAATCAGATCGAGTTGTTCATCCGGGAACATTCCTTTGCCGAATTCAGCCATGGCATCTGCCCCGAGTGTGCCCGAAAGCTCTATCCCGAGCTTGATCTCTTTGAGGATAAATAATGGGCTAACTTTTGGCCAGTCTATGGGCCAAAAAAATTCCCGCTGATATTCTGATAGGTGGTTGTTGAGATTGCAATGACGAAACCTGCGAATGAAATCTGACCACGCAGGTAAAATTTTTTCAGCTGCCGCAAGCTGATGATGCTTGCGACAACTTTTTATTGCCATGTCCATCCCGGATTCATATGGTATGACGGGTATCTGCATCCAGTTGGGTTCTGCCGGACAGAGTAGACCGGGGTCGCAGACGAGTAAAAAAACATGAAGGGGGAGATCTTATCGCAGATGAAAGAAAAAACGATGATTGCCCGGGTTACAATTTTTTTTCTCGCTGTCAGCTTACTTTTTTTGCCGTCGTGCGCTTACAAGGAGAGGGTGCAGCCCATTACCCTGCCTGGCGGGACAAATAATTATGTAGTGGTCAATGGGGTGCAGATTTCGGCAGTGGCCTTTGCCGGCAAAAAAGCTGCCAACCTCGCCTTTGGTTTTGACATCAGAAGCGCCGGTCTCCTGCCTGTACAGATAGTTTTCCAGAATGACGGCGACCGGCCCGTATCACTGGTTGCCGAGCAGACGTTTCTCATTGACTCCAAAAATCAGGCCTGGCCGGTTAACACCCTTGACAGGACCTATAACCGGGTGGAAAAACATGTCGATGTGGGAGAGACGGCAGCCGGCGCAGCAAAACCGGCTCTGCTGCTTGGTGCCGCAGGCGCCCTTGCCGGGCTGGCCGTGGGCATTGTCACCGGAGACAACATCGGTGAAGCCATGGGGAAGGGAGCGGCTATCGGTGCTGCCGCAGGGGCTGTCGGCGGCGGTGTCTCGCGGCTATCAGGACGCCAGGGGAAAAATAAAACAGGATCTGTCGCAAAAGGCCCTGGTGAACAGGGAAATACTGCCCAACCAGATTGGTTACGGCATGCTCTTTTTCCCTGGTTTTGCCGAGGAGGCCCAGGATGCCGCTCAGTTGAAACTGACCTTGTCATTTTCCGGAGAACTGCATTCCGTTACCCTTGATCTGCTTCCCCCAGCCAACTGACAGGTTAAACTTTTCAGGCAAACCTGCCGATGAAGAAACCTGACGGAGTGGCCGGTTTACAGTTTGCTTTTCAGCAGAGAGGGGATGTCGGAGCAGAAGAGGGGGATGAGGTGGTCACTGCCGGGAGGTGATGAGGCCTGCGCGGGTTACAGCGTTTCCATCTCCATGCTGATATCACAGGCCGGGGCGGAATGGGTGAGGGCGCCGATGGATATAAGGTTGACGCCGGTTTCCGCCACGGCCCGGACATTTTCCAGGTTGATCCCGCCTGAGGCCTCAAGCAGGGCCCGTCCCTTGACCAGACGCACGGCCTGCCGCATCAGTTCGGGTGACATGTTGTCCAGCATGATGATATCGACATCAGCAGCCAGGCAGGCCTCAACCTGTTCCAGGGTTTCCGCCTCCACTTCAATTTTCAGGGTATGGGGCGCACGTTCCCTGACGCGTTTGACCGCCTTCTGAATGGAGCCGCAGGCCGCGATGTGATTGTCCTTGATCAGGATGCCGTCGGCCAGGTTGAAGCGGTGGTTGTGGCCGCCGCCAACCCGGACAGCGTATTTCTCCAGCATGCGCAACCCGGGTGTGGTTTTTCTGGTATCAACGATTTTCACCGGCAGCAGCATCACCTTGTCGACAAAACGGGAGGTGAGGGTGGCTATGCCGCACAGTCGCTGAACGAGGTTCAAGGCAACCCGTTCGGCCCGCAGCAGATCAATGACCGGACCAGCAGCGGTGAAAAGCACATCATCCGGCTGCACCCTTGTGCCGTCCACCACCGCGGTGTAATCAATGCAGGGATTGCACAGGCGGAAGACCTCGGGGGCCACGGTTTCCATGCCTGCGCAGACAAACGCTGTTCTGGCAATGAACCGGGCCTTGCCGGGCTGACTGTCAGCAAAAATCGACTCGCTGGTCAGATCGCCGCTGCCTAAATCTTCGGCCAGAAAGCGCTTGAGGCCTTCGAGCAGTTCAAGTCGATTCATATGGGTAATCGTTCCGGACGGGCCGGCCGTGTTATTATTGGGTCCGCCAGTTTCCGTATTCGTCCCGACAGGCCCTCTGGATGATCTTCTCCGGTCTGCCGTCAACGGTGGCGAGAATCTCCGCCTCACGGCAGTTCTGATTATTGTCGTTGGTGTAAGTGTTCTGAGGTGTCACCTCATACTGGTTACCGTTGTTCGGGTTGACCCAGCGGGAGGTGCGGCCGTCCGGCATAGTTTCATAGGCGGCGCTTATTCTTTGCCTGGTCCGCTTTGTCCATTTCATTGCCCACGGCATAACCGAGCATTGCGCCGATTGCTGCTCCGATCAGAGTCGCCCCGGTATTGTGGCCGATTGCCTGGCCGGCAATTGCTCCGGCGGCAGCGCCGCCACCCATCCCGGTCTGGGCCTTGGTGGCGCATGATGAGAGGAATGCGGCAAGAATTAACAGGAGAATAAAATTTTTCCACATGGCAAAACCTCATAAAAAGATTGGTGAGAAAATGGTTAGGCAAAATAAAAGCGTTATCCTGCCTACACGTTAAATGAATACAATGGGGTTCGTTTTTTTTCAAGGACAAAGAAAATAGTTGCGAGGTTCCCTTTTTTTGTCTGGAAAGGATTTACTGAATAATGTTAGTCTGTAGAAACAGTTAATCCATCCGGAGGCATACATTATGATCGAGTTGATTAAGAAGGCGTTTTATACAGGACTGGGGGCCGCTGAGCTCACCCGGGAGAAAGTTGAAGATCTTGCCAGGGAGCTTGCCGACAAGGGCAAGGTCTCCGACAGCGAGATCAAAAAATTTGTTGATGAGATGCTGGATAAGTCCCAGGAACGCAAAGACCAGCTGAAGAAACAGCTTGAGAAGGTGACCGAGGACGCGCTGAAAAAGATGAATCTTGCCAGCCGTGATGATCTGGATGCCCTGGAAAAAAGACTGGCGCAAAAGATTCAGAAGCAGCAGGAGAAAGGTGCTGACGAGTAAATGTTGAATATCCGTAAAATCGGGGCCATCGGCCGCACTTACCGCAATCTCGGCCGTTACCGGCAGATTCTGTCCGTTCTTTTCAAATACGGTTTCGGCGAGTTTATCGATACCCTGAAAATTGAGCAGTATCTGGAAATCAGTCTGCCGATGCTGTTCAAGAAAGAGCAGAAAGTCGTCGAAAAACTGGGCAGGCCGGAACGGATTCGGCGGGTGCTGGAGGAACTTGGCCCCACTTTCATCAAATTCGGCCAGATTCTTTCCACCCGTCCCGATCTCATTCCCTTGGAGTATTTAAAGGAACTGGCCAAACTGCAGGATGAGGTCCCCTCCTTCAGTTACGAGGAGGTCTGTGAGGTGATTGCCAGGGAGCTAGGCCAGCCTCCTGACCTGGTATTTCAATCATTTGAAAAGAGGCCGTTTGCCGCGGCATCCATCGGGCAGGTGCATCGAGCCCGGCTGCCCAATAATGAAGATGTCGTGGTGAAGGTGCAGCGGCCGGGCATCCAGGAGATCATTGAAACCGACCTGGAGATCATGCTTCATCTTGCCTCTCTCATGGAACGCCATCTGGAAGAGTTCGAGGTGCAGCGTCCCACCCGCATTGTCTCGGTTTTTGCCAGAAGTATTGAAAAGGAAATCAATTATCTGCTGGAGGCGTCGAATATTGAGCGCTTTGCCGGGCAGTTTCTGGCGGATCAGACGGTGTATGTGCCCAAGGTGTATCGCCAGTACTCGACAAAAAGAGTGATCACCATGGAATTTGTCGACGGCATCAAGGCCTCAGAGATTGAGGCCTTGCAAGAGGGCGGCTATGATCTGAAAAGTCTTGCCAGCAACGGTGCCGCTCTGATCATGAAACAGATTTTCGTTCATGGTTTTTTTCACGCTGATCCCCATCCCGGCAATGTCTTTATTCTTCCCGGCAATATCATCTGTTTTCTTGATTTCGGCATGATGGGCCGGATTTCCCGCAAAGAGAGGACGGATTTCGCCGATCTGGTCATGCGCGTGGTGAGCAGGGATGAAAAGAAGGTCGTTGATTCCATCCTGAAAATTACCTATCAACATGATCAACCTGACCGGGAGATCCTGGAAAATGACAGTGCGGAACTCATAGACCGCTACGTCGGGCTTCCTTTAAAAGATCTGGAGGTCGGCGTTGTTTTGCATCATCTCCTTGAAATTATCTCCCGTCATCGGTTAAGTTTGAAACCGAATTTCTACCTTCTGGTCAAGGCAACCAGTACCATTGAGTCGGTAGGCGGGAGGCTCGATCCTGATTTTGATATCATCCAGCATGCCGAGCCTTTTATCAGAAAAATTCAGATGGAGAGATTCAATCCCCGCAAAATTATGGGGGATGTCATCGAATCAGGCACTGAACTGGTGCAGTTACTTAAGGAGATACCGGCAGGCCTGCGTGATGTCCTGTCTCTGACCCGCCAGGGCAGGATCAAAATCGAGTTCGAGCACCGGGGGCTGGAATCTCTTTATGACCATCTTGAACAGGTGGCCAACCGGCTTGCCTTTGCCATTGTTCTTGCCGCCCAGATTATCGGTTCTGCCCTGATTATACATGCGGATCTGCCGCCAAAGTGGAATGGCATCCCGGTCATAGGCCTGGTGGGTTTTCTCGTGGCGGGCATTATGGGATTCTGGCTCCTTGTTTCCATGCTGCGCCATGGGAAGATGTAATGAGGGCCGTTACGAAACAACCATGACATGTCTAACCGTTTCGTTACGGCCCTTTATGCCGGGCAAAGTATTTTGATGTTATAGTTATTTTTCTCCAACGGTTTATGGCCCTGGTTGCCCAAAGCAGCAGGCTTTACTGACTGGATAATGAGAGGAACTCAAAAAATGATTGTTGTCAGCAATAAGAAACCGAGTCAGTTTACCGGCGATATTCTTGTCTATTTTGTTCGCCAATCTGAAAAGAAGCGGCCTCCTGTCTGCAGTGATAAACTGGTGCAGGAAAGGATCGATCATGCCTTTGAGCTTGGTGATTGTCTGGGTAAAAAGGAGGAGTGCCTGCTCATTTATCCGCAGAGGGTTTTTGACGGGGTTCGCGCCAAAAGACTGCTTGTTGTCGGCTTGGGGAAGGATGAGCTGAACCGGGAGCTTTTCCGGCGGGCAGGCGGGGTAATAGCCCTGAAGGCCCTTGCCCTGAAGGCAGAGAAGCTTTTTCTGGTTGTCCCGGAGGAGCTGTCTTTCCCTGTGGGTGATATGGCTGAATGCCTGAGCGAAGGATTAATCCTGGGCAGTTATCAGTTCAAGAAATATAAAAAGGAAGAGAAAGAGGAAGAGGATAAAAGCGTCGAGATAAAGAGGATCGGTCTCTATGTCAGCGATGCCTCCATGGTTCATGCCAGAAAAGGGGTAAAACGGGGGCTTGCCGCAGGACATGCCGGGGTGGTTGTGCGGGATATGGCCAATGAACCGGGCAATGTCTGGACGCCGCAGGCCTTTGCCGATTACGGTGAGAAGATTGCCAGGGAAGGAGATCTTGCTTACAGGGTTATGGAAAGGGACGAGATGCGGCAGCTGAAGATGGGCGGCATTCTCGGGGTGAGTCAGGGCTCAGCCCTGCCGCCGAAACTGGTGGTGCTCGAATACAGAACCGGTAAGAGTGTGCCGACCCTGCTGCTGGTCGGCAAAGGTCTGACCTTTGATTCCGGGGGGTTATCCTTAAAACCGGGGGAAAACATGGGCGACATGAAATATGACATGTGCGGCGGGGCGGCGGTTATGGCTGCCATGCAGGCCATTGCCGAGGAAAAGCCCGGTCGTGTCGATGTGGTTGCCCTGGTGCCGGCCGCGGAAAACATGCCATCTGCCACCGCCCTGAAACCGGGCGATATCATTAGTCAATATGGCGGGAAAACAGTCGAGGTTCTCAACACCGATGCCGAAGGCCGCCTTATCCTGGCTGATGCCCTGGCATATGGAGTGGAATACTACAAGCCGGATGCGGTAGTGGATGTGGCCACGTTAACCGGCGCGGTCATCATCGGCCTCGGCCACCATCGCACCGGTCTTCTGGCAAACAATGACGAGCTGGCGGAGAATGTGCTGACAGCCGGGGAGAGGGCCGGTGAGCCGCTCTGGCGTCTGCCCCTGGCTGAGGAGTATAAGGAACAGCTCAAGTCCAAGATCGCTGATTTGAAGAATATCGGCGGCAAGGCGGGCGGGACCATTACGGCGGCAACCTTTCTGCAGGAGTTTGTCGGCAATACCCCCTGGGCCCATCTGGACATTGCCGGCACTGCCTGGAATTACACGGAAAAGTCATATATTCCCAAGGGCCCTTCGGGTATCGCAGCCAGAACCTTGATTGAACTGGTGCGCAGCTGGAGGTAAGCCGTTGTAAAAAAATAACATGGCCAGAGAAATGCGCGGAACGGCACTTTTTTCAGTACCCCCTTGAGGGGTATAAGGAGCCGTAACGAAATTGAAAAAATGGCCATGTTATTTCGTAACGGCTCCTAAGCGTAAAAGCGGGGCTGTACGGCTGGCGTTTTGAGCCTTTTCTGGGACCACAGCCCTTGCGGCGTTTCGGTTGACAGAGGTGAAAGCGGCCCTGGCCGTTTTCACTTCGCCGACCTTGCCGGTTCCGGCAGCAAACAGCCTGCTGGCCTGCCTTCCTGCACTCATCGCTTTTTCTTCCGGTGTTTCATTTGCTTGCTGCGCAGATTTTTGCCGCGCGTCGCGGATTTTTTTTGCACAACCGCTCTGAACCGCTGACTTTTTCTGTTGGAAAATATTTGACTGTGAATGGGTAATTTCCCCGTTATTTGGGTAATGTGTCCCAAAATTTTCATTGAGAACATGGATGAATTGGGGTAGATACCATACAGGCCTGACGTTCTTTAATCCCAGGTGAAAGCTCTCTTGTGCCGCAGGCTGGTGTTTACTCCTGATAAATGAGAAGAAAAATAACTCTCTTGCTGCGATGAAAACTTTTTTAAACCGGAAACTTGCGGAAAATGAAAAGTTTCCATGTCATTGACACTTTGCCGGAGGATGGGAAAATGAAGAAGGATAGAATTTCCATGAAATTGTTTGGCAGCAGTCTGGCCGTTGCGGCATTTATCGCCTTGGCCGGGGTCGGTACAGCCAGCGCGACCACGGATATGGCCGCTATGATGGATGAAGGGATTACTTATGAGAGTGGTGCCCCGCAGAAGAATTTTACCGTCACCCACGACAATCGTGCCGACCTGGAGGCCTCGATGGCGGAGGGCATTGTCTATGAGGAGTCAGTAGTTGCCGGCGACAAGGTGCTGATTAGGCTGGATCACCGGCAGGCAATGCAGCAGGGCATGGAGGCCTGTCTCTGTGAAGACCCCTCCTCCCTGGTGGTTGAGAGTCAGCTTGCCAATTACAAAACACAGGCCCTTGAGTCACAACCGGCAGCAGGAAGCGAGAAATAAATAATCCGCCGCGCTGGCCAGCGCGGCGGATTGATGAAGCCCCGGATATGGCATATTTTTTCAGCAGGCGGCACAATCCTTTGTGCCGCCTTTTATTTTGTAGACGGCATGGTGCAGGGCGGGCAGGACAACTGCCAGATTCTCCCTGGCCCCCTTTTCACTGCCGGGGAGATTAATGATCAGGCTTTCCTTTCTGATCCCGGCGATGCCGCGCGACAGAATGGCATTGGGCGTTTTGGCAAGACTGGCCATGCGCATGGCTTCGCCGATGCCGGGAATTTCCAGATCAAGCAGGCCCCTGGTTGCCTCGGGAGTCCGGTCGCTGGGGCTCACGCCGGTGCCGCCGCTGGTGATGATCAGATCGATCCTGTCCTCATCCACCCATTTGATAATGGTGTCCCTGATCAACCCGGGCTGATCAGGGACAATGGTATAGTCAACCGCCTGGAAACCGGCATCAGCGAGTTGACGCTGCAGTTGCGGGCCGCTGGTGTCAACCCTCTCTCCGCTCGAGCCCTTGTCGCTGATCGTCAGCACCGCGCAGGTGAAGCCTGATTTTTCCATAGTCGACCGCCGCTACTCCTGCTTGTTGGCTGCGGCGATAATCTTTTCGGCAATCTGGGCAGGCACCTCTTCATAATGGGAAAATTCAGCGGTGTAGGTGCCCCGCCCACCGGTAATGGAGGTGAGGGTCGGTGAATATTCCAGCATCTCGGACATGGGAACCTGGGCTGTGACCACCTCCAGGTTATCCTGGGAATCCATGCCCATTACCCTGCCCCTTCTGCCGTTCAGATCGCCGATGACATCGCCGACACAATCCCCTGGGATGTAAATTGCCATGTTCATGATCGGTTCCAGCAGTACCGGCTTTGATTCCTGGGCGGCTTTCTTGAAGGCCAGCGAGCCGGAGATCTTAAAGGCCATTTCCGATGAGTCCACCGCATGAAATGACCCGTCCACCAGGGCGACCTTGACATCCACCATCGGAAAACCGGCAATCGCGCCTTTCTCCATGGCCTCGATAATCCCTTTTTCCACGGCAGGGATATACTGGCGGGGGATGACGCCGCCAACGATTTTATCCTCGAACAGGAAGCCTCCGCCTCTGGGCAGCGGCTCCATTTCAATCCAGGAGTCGGCAAACTGGCCGCGTCCGCCGGACTGTTTCTTGTGTTTACCCTGGACCCGGGCCTTGCCCTTGATCGTTTCCTTGTAAGGCACCTTGGGCGCGGGCAGCTGCATTTCCACGCCGAATTTGCGTCTGATCTTATCGCCAAGCACCTGCAGATGAATCTGGCCCACCCCGGAAAGCAGAATTTCACGGGTCTGCGGGTCCCGGGTCAGCTGCAGGGTCGGATCCTCTTCCAGCATCTTGGAAATGGAAGAGAAAAGTTTGTCTTCATCATCCTTTTTGCTCGGAGCAACGGCAAAGGTCATCACCGGTTTGATCGGATCAAGCCCCTCATAAAGAACCGGCTTTTCTTTCGTGCACAAGGTGTCGCCTGTGCCGGTTTCCTTCAGCTTGGCCAGGGCGACGATCATGCCCGGCACGGCCTCGTCAACCGGCCGCACCTCCTTGCCTTCCATGAGAAAAAGCTGGTTGAACCGTTCGCTGATATCCTTCCTGGCATTATAGAAGTTATCCCCGGCCAGGGTGCCGGAAAAGACTCTGAAGATGGTCAACTGGCCGGCATACGGGTCTGCCGTGGTCTTGAAAACCAGACCGGAAAATGGGGCATCAGGCAGGGGCGCCATTTCCACCAGGTCCTTGCTCAGGGGATGGGTGCCCACCTGGGCGGGACGTTCGGCGGGTGAGGGAAGATATTCGTTGATGGCGTTCAGCAGCAGTTCGGTGCCGAAGTTCAAGGTGGCGGCGCCGGGGATAACCGGAGATAATTTGCCGGTGCGCACGGCCTTTTTCAGGCCGTTGACCAGATCTTTCTTATCGATGGTTCCCTCTTCAAGAAATTGTTCAATCAGATCATCGTCAGTCTCGGCAACCTGTTCCATTAGCTGTTCAAGGGCGAATTCAGCATCATCCTTCATGTCATCCGGGATCGGTCCTTCCTTGGCCTTGCCGTCGCCGGAGAAGAAATAGGCAGTGCCTTTGATGATATCAATGGCCCCTTTGAAATCCGCCTCAGCACCAATGGGCAGATAGATAACCGCTGGTTCCATGGGAAGTTTGTATTTGATTTCGTCTATGACTTTTTCGAAGTTGGCCCGTTCCCTGTCCATCTTATTGAGAAAAATGAGGGTGGGCAGTTCGTTGTCCTGGACATAGCCGGCGATTTTTTCTGTCTGGAATTTCACGCCTAAGACCGCCTCGATGGTGAAGATGGCGTTGTCCGCCACCCGGGCCGCGAACTTGGTCTCGTTGATGAAATTGTCATCACCGGGGGTGTCGATCAGAAAGGTTGTATGTTTTTTCCAGTTGTAGTTGTTGAAGGAGGAAGTGATGGTGAGCTTGCGCTGAATTTCTTCCGGATCATAGGACATAACGGCTGAACCGTCATCGACCTTGCCGAGGCGATTGATTTTCCCGGCGGTAAAAAGCAGAGCTTCCGCGAGTGAAGTTTTGCCGCTTTTCCCATGACCAAACAGTGCAACATTTCGAATCATCTTAATATCCTGCATGAATTCCTCCGTTGTCAAGAAGAGACAGTTGCCGGCAGTAAAAGACGAAAAGAGTCAGATTTCACCAGCCGGCAAGGTTCTCAGGTTTTTGGGTATATGCAATATTGATGAACCGCAAAAAAGTCCCGTACAGGCGGGGCGGCATGATCATCGGAGACCTGTTATGCCGGACGCCGGACGGGGTGAGTTATGCGAGACCGTCAAATGCTTAAATACATGAAGCAGTCAGCTCAGTTATACAGCTCCTTTGCAGGTTTTTTCCGCCGGCGTTCAAGGATAACGGAATTTTTCATTCCATCTTTCCGTTTGACGTAAATAATTAATGAGTGAGCTTTCATTACATCATAATCTTGGCAATGCCATATAGTATTCTGATATTAATAAGAAAGACAAGATTCTGCACTGAAAATGGTAGAAAGTTTGTGATTTTTCTTTGAGCCGGACGGCTAATCCATTAAAATCAAAATAAGAACGGCTGGATAGAATGGATGCTGCTCCTTGCGGCTTTTTTGTCATGCCCCACTGCCGGGGCGGCTAACAGGTAAAAAAATGAATACTTTCTCAGAGGAATGTGCATGAAGCTTGCCCGGGCTGAACAGATGCGTCGGATTGACCGAACAGCCATTGACGATATCGGCATTCCCGGTTCTGTTCTGATGGAAAACGCCGGGCGGCAGACCGTATGCCTCCTCTGCCGCTACTTTGGCGAGGTGAAGGGAAAAAAGATAGCGGTATTCGCCGGGCCAGGCAATAACGGCGGTGACGGTTTTGTCGTGGCGCGCCATCTCCAGCAGCTTGGGGCGCAGGTTCGGGTGTTTCTGCTGGTCGGCACGGACCGGATCAAGGGTGATGCGGCAGTGCATTTTCGTATCATCAGCAAGCTGCATATTCCGGTGCATTTTCTCCTTGGCCCGGACGATCTGCAAGTGCTGGAGCCTGATTCCTTTGATCTGATCATTGATGCCCTTTTCGGCACCGGTCTGCAACGGCAGATCGAGGGGCATTATGCCAGGGTCATTGAAAGGATCAACCTCGCTTCCTGCCCGGTGGTGGCGGTTGATATGCCCAGCGGGCTTGACAGCGACACGGGCGCGATCTGCGGAGTTGCGGTCAAGGCGGATCTTACCGTCACCTTCGGCGTGGCCAAACCCGGTCATTTTGTTTTTCCCGGCCGGGAGATGGTGGGGGAGCTTGAGGTGGTTGATATCGGCATACCCTCTCAAGTGGTCGCGGAGGCGGGGCTCACCTGCGAGGTGCTGGACCGGGAAAGCGTAGCGCAATTTGTTGCGCTCCGTCCCGCCAACAGCCACAAAGGGACCTATGGCCATCTGCTGGTGGTGGCCGGTTCCACCGGCAAGACCGGGGCGGCCATTCTCAGCTGCCAGGGAGCCCTCAGGGCGGGAGCGGGACTGGTGTCGCTTTGTGCGGCCCGTGCTCTTAATGCCATTTTTGCATCAGCCCTGCACGAGGCCATGACCATTCCGGTGATCGGCGGTGATGATGGTGCTCCGTCAAGCAGGGATGCGGAGCTGATTTTTGCTGCCATGGAGGGCAAGCAGGCAGCGGTGGCGGGGCCTGGGCTCGGCACGGCGGCTGAAACGGCGGAACTGGTCAAACGGATCTATCAGCAGGCCGAGATTCCCTTGCTGGTTGATGCCGATGCCCTCAATATCCTGGCGGCTGATAAGGGTTCGCTGACCAGAACCTCGAAAGCTGCGCGTATCTTGACGCCTCATCCGGGGGAAATGGCCAGATTAACCGGCAAGAGCAGCCTTTTCATCCAGCAGAACAGACTGGAGGCGGCACGGCAGTTTGCCGGACAACACAATGTTTATCTGGTGTTGAAGGGGGCAGGGACCATCGTTGCCGCTCCTGACGGCACCCTGGCGGTGAATGCCAGCGGTAACCCCGGCATGGCCGCCGGGGGCATGGGGGATGTTTTATCGGGCATCATCGGCGGACTCCTGGTTCAGGGACTGGATCCCTGGGCGGCGTGCTGTCTCGGTGTTTATGTGCATGGCCTGGCGGCGGACCGGTTGGCTGAAAAGGGGCCTTGCGGCTATCTGGCAGGTGAAGTGGCGGAGAGAGTGCCGTCGATTATTAACGAACTGTTAAATGAGGAGAACTATGCTCTGCGCAAAAGATATCATGACAAAGAATGTGATTACCGTCACCCCTGATCTCGGTGTGGAAAAGCTGGCCGGCCTGTTCTGGAAAAACAATATCAGCGGCGCGCCGGTGGTCGATGCGGAAGGACATGTGGTGGCGGTGGTGACCGAGAGCGATCTGATTGATCAGGCCAAAAAAATCCACATTCCCACCATGATCTCCTTCCTTGATTCGGTCATCATGTTCGGCAGCGCGGATAAGGTGGAAAAGGAAATCGGCAAGATCACCGGCACCACAGTGAGTGATATCTGCACCAAAGAGGTGATCTCGCTCACTGAGGATACGCCCCTTGATGAAATTGCCACCATCATGGCGGAAAAGGGGGTGCATACCCTGCCGGTGCTTAGCGGGAAAGTTCTGGTCGGCGTTATCGGTAAAAATGATATTATCAAGACCCTGGCCAGGCAGCACGAGGTTTAGCCGGCACCCGCAACGGGCTGTGCAACCGCTGATCCCGGTCACAGCTCGTCTGGCACAACCGTGACCTGGACCATGCCGCGCACCGAGTTGGCAACATAAACCGCCTCCGCCTCCGCCAGGTCTGCGGGGAAAAGGATTTTTTCGATAACCTGCCCGGGTGAGGCGGCCATGAAATTTGATCTGAAAACACCGGGCAGGAGACCGCATAGCAGCGGCGGGGTATACCATGCCGCATCTTTTTGAATAAAAATCGAAGAAACAGCGCCCTCGGTGACCTCTCCTCTTTCGTTGACAAACAGCACCTCGTAGTAACCCTCGTTCACCGCCTTTTCCCGCTCTTGATTATACAGATTGCGCCGGGTGGTCTTGTGATAGAGAAAGGCATCACGGGAATCTGTTCTTGCTGAGGAAAAACGGACCTGCGGCAGCTCCTGTAAACTGCGTGCGGCCAAGGGCTGTTCTTGTTCGCAGGCCGTTGCGCTCAATGTCACGGCCCCGTCTTTGGCCAGCAGCAGGCGCACCCGCTGGTTTTTCTCGTCCGCGCTCAATGTCTGCGCCAGCCGGTCCAATGCTGCCGTGACTTGCGCCAGGTCACAGGCAAACTGAAAGTAATCGGCGGAATCCTGCAGCCGCGCCAGATGTTCGTCAAGCAGCCAATAGCCATTTCCCGGCTGCCAGAGGATGGTCTCGATCAGCTGAAAATCCTCATGCGCTCTGGTGAGAAAATCCGCCTTCAGGCGGCATTCCTGCCACTCGTTTTCCCCGTCGGAATCATAAACGATGCCGGAGCCGATGCCCATTTCACCTCTGTCTCCGCTCAAGGACGATGGTGCGGATGGGAACATTGAAAACCGCATCGCCGCAAGGGGCGAGATAGCCGATGGCCCCGGTGTATACCCCGCGGGTGCCGTGCTCCAGTTCTCTGATGATCTCCATGGTGCGTATCTTGGGGGCGCCGGTGACCGAACCGCAGGGGAAAAGGGCGGTCAACAGATCGCAGAGGAGCACATGGTCCGGCAGTTCCGCGTAGATGGTGGAGGTCATCTGGTGCAGTGTTTCATAGGTTTCCACGTCAAAAAGGGAGGTAACCCGAACCGTTGCCGGCCGAGCCAGTCTGCCCAGATCGTTGCGGAGCAGATCGACGATCATGACGTTTTCGCTCAGATTTTTGCTGTCAGTCTGCAGAAAATGCCGATGCTGCCGGTCTTCGGCTGTGGTCCGTCCCCGTCGCATGGTCCCCTTCATGGGCCGCACGGTGCAGATGTTTGCTTTCTTGCGAAAGAAGAGTTCCGGCGATAATGACAGGATGCGGCGTGAATCGGTCTGGATATAGGCCCCATAGGAGACGCTCTGGTTTCTGCGGAGATCGCGGTAGAGCGCTTGCGGATCGCCATTGAAATCAAAAAGAAGTTTTAAGGTGTAGTTGACCTGGTAGGTGTCGCCTGCGGCAATGTAGGTTTTTATGGCGGCAATTGCCGCCAGGTAGTCCTCTTTGTCGAGGTTTAAGCGCAGATTACGGATCGAATAAAGGGGTTCCCCCGGCAGTGGCGGCCGGGCAGCAGGCTGGAACGGCAGGCATGCTGCCTGGTTTTCCGGCGTATCAAAGTGGTCAACAATGACAGGGGCGGTAAATACGCCGAGATCCGCCACGATTTGCTTCTTGTCAAGGCACAGTTTTTCTGCCAGGACCGGTTCAAGCAGATAGCCGAACTCATAACCCAGCCAGCCGGCGAGATAATAACCGCGCTTGAGCCAGCCTGCGGCCTCATGGAGAAAATGTTCGGCCTTGCCCTGTCCTGTTAAGGTAATACGGTTGACAGGATTGCTGAACAACAGCGTATGATGGTCATCCCGGGTGATTCGCGTGGTTTCCAGCAGGACAAAATCCTGGCTGTCAAGACTTGCCAGCAGGCCGGCAAGGGTGGAATCTGATAGGGGCGCATGGTTTGTCATGGTGAAGGCGGCATGATGCTTGATAAATTCTCCCGAAGGTGTTTTCTATACCCGCTGAACCGGAAAAAATCAAACGGCTTGTTAAAAAAAACATTCGTCAAGAAAATGCTTTTTCAAGCGCACTATTTTCCCGAAAGCCTTGCTATATCAATGGGAATATTTTATAAATACCAGTTTGTAACCTGAAACTTATTTCTTTTCTTGCGCAGCAGGAAAAATGTAACCTGCGCCATACTGTTTTAGCCAGCAATATCAGATTTGATTTAGAGAGAGATCAAGGAGGAAATTAAATATGCTGATTCGTGATTGGATGGCGAAAGATGTTCTGACCGTGGATGAAAATACCTCACTCATGCGGGCCACCCGTATTATGAAAGAGAATTCAATTCGCCGCCTGCCTGTTGTTTCCCATGGCAAACTCATTGGGATTATTACTGATCGTGACGTTAAAGATGCTTCACCATCAAAAACCACCTCACTTGATGTTCATGAGCTGTATTATCTGCTGTCGGAAATGAAGGTAAAAGACGTGATGACGCCGAATCCCATTGTGATCCATGGCAGTGAATCCCTGGAAAAGGCGGCTGTCATCATGCTCGATTGCAAGATATCCGGGGTGCCGGTAACCGATTCCTCCGGCTACCTGATCGGCGTGCTCAGTGAAACCGATGTGCTGCGCGGTTTTATTCACAGCACCGGCATCAAGGACGGGGCCATGCAGTACGTTTTTGACCTGGTGGATCAACCCGGGTCCGTAACCAAGGTTGTCGAGTTGCTGCGTGAATATAATGCCAGGGTTATCAGTGTATTGACGGCCTTTGAAGACGCTCCGGAGGGCATGAAGAGGGTGGCCATCCGGGTCATGGTCAAGGATGATGGGGCGCTGGAGACACTCTCCCGGATATTGCAGGAAAACTTTACGGTGATTTTCCAGGGCAAGGATGAATTGAAAGACCTGCCGCAACGGCGGCAGCAATCGTGATTGCCTTCACCTGCCTCACTGTTTTTCAAGCCGGACTCTGATCACCCGGCTTTTTTTTATTCTTCATTTTGACCTGAATCGTCCGGCTGCTCCAGCCATGGCATTTTGTCCTTGTCGAAGGCCATCCAGGTGGATTTGTCGCTGTTTGCCGGATTAAATTTTCCTGTTTGCCTGTCAATGGGCAGAAAAACGATACCCTCGGGAACAGGGAATTTTTCCTTTTCCACTGGGACCTTCTGCATGAAATCGAGCCAGACGGGCGCACAGGCCAGTCCGCCTGTCTCGTTATTGCCCAGGGAGAGTTTTTTGTCAAAACCCATCCACACTCCGCAGACCATCTCGGGGGTATAACCGATGAACCAGGCGTCGCGGTAACTATCTGTCGTGCCTGTTTTCCCCGCAGCTTCCCCAGGCAGACCCTGGGCCTTTTTCCCCGTTCCTTCATCAATGACCCCTTCCATGATGCGGGTGAGCAGATAGGCGGTTTCCTGAGCCAGCACCTGTCTCTTTTTTCTTTTAAACGATTCCAGGGTGTTGCCGTTGCGGTCAGTGATTTTTGTAATAAACACCGGCCTGGCTGTCTGGCCAAGATTGGCAAAGGTGGCATAGGCGCTGGTCAACTCAAGCAGGGTCACTTCAGAGGAGCCCAGGGCCAGGGAAAGATTTTTATTGAGAGGAGACGAGATGCCCATATCCCGGGCCAGTTCCCGCACGGGTTCTATGCCAATCTGCTGGAGCAGTTTAATTGTGACGATGTTGCGGGAGTGGATGAGAGCGGATTCCAGGGTCGTCGGGCCGGTAAACTCGCCGTCGAAATTCTGTGGTTGCCAGGTTGATCCCGGGGTGGACCCCGGCAGGACCAGCGGCTCGTCCATGATGATCGAGGCCGGGGTGAATGAGTCTTTTAAGGCGGCGGCATAGACAATGGGCTTAAAGGCGGACCCCGGCTGTCTTCTTGCCTGGGTAGCCCTGTCGAACTGACTTTTGTTGAAGTCCGTGCCGCCCACCAGGGCCCGGACCTCGCCGGTGGAGGCGTTCATGGCAACCAGGGCGGCCTGGGGCAGCCCGCTCATCTTTGTCGTGCGCCGCACCACCCATTTGGCAACTCCCTTCCTGACCGCGGCTGTCGCTGATTTCTGCAGGTCCGGGTCAAGGGTCGTCTCAATGGTAAGTCCTCCCGCCATCAAGGCTTCCCACCCATATTTTGCCTGAATATACTTTTTAACATACTGAACAAAATATCGGCAGTCATCGTCCGTTTCAACCGGGGCGCCCCATAACAGCGAATGGGCAAAGGCCTTTCTGGCCATGGTGGCGGTAATGTAACCTTCTTCCGCCATCCTGTTTAACACATAAGCCTGTCTTCTTTTGGTCAGGTCAAAGTGTTTGAATGGGGAATACCGGCTTGGCGCCTGGGGAAGTCCGGCAAGAATGGCGATTTCGGCCAGATTAAGGTCAACGGCTTTTTTGCCGAAGTAAACCCTGGCAGCGGCATCCACCCCATAGGCTCCCTCGCCGAAATAGATCTGGTTCAGATAGATGTGGAGGATTTCCTTTTTGCTGAGGACCTTATCGATGCGATAGGCGAGAATGGCCTCCTTGATTTTCCTGGTATAGGTTTTCTCGGGGGTCAGCAGCAGCGCCCGCGCCACCTGCTGGGTGATGGTGCTGCCCCCCTGGCCCTTCTCGCCCTTGCGCAGATTATGCAGCAGGGCGCGGATGGTGGACCAGGCGTCAACCCCGGCATGTTGAAAAAAACGGGCATCTTCCGCTGCGACAAAGGCAAGAGGCAGTTCTTTGGGCATGCTGTCAATGGGGACAACAAAGCGGTTCTGGGTAAAGATGGTGTCAATCTGTCTGCCGTTTTTGTCAAGGATAACGGTGGTGGCCAGACGGGGTGTAGCTTGCCAGTGAGCTGATATCGGGAATGTTGAGGGTCAGAAACAGGAAAAGAACAATGCCGATGCACAGGGTCAGCAGGCAGGCAATGGCAAGCAGATAAAGAGAGACCTGGACATGGGTCCAGGTCCATATTCGATTTCTGTTATTTGTTTTATTTTCTGCCGCCATGATTACCGGTAAAAAGGGAAAAGGCATCTATCCGAGCCTCTTGCAAAATGACCGAATATTTTCCTGATGGAAAAGTATTCAATAACATATTGAAATAATTGAGCTTCATGGCATTTTATGGTATTGTTTTGTACCACCAAAACTAAACCAAGGAGAATGCCAATGAAGCTCCCCGACAAGATATCATGGTTGATGGGTTGTGTCCAAAGAAGTCTGTTTTCCCATCTGAACCAATGTTTGAGAACACCGCTTACCGAGCAGGAGGAGCGCCTGGTGTCAATTCTGGAGATTCTCCAGATTGAGCGGTATATTCCAAAGAGCGGGACTCGCTATCGCTGGCCCGGCCGCAATCCTCTTGACCGGAAGGCCTTGGCCCGGTCGTTCGTTGCGAAGGCGCTCTATCGCTATCCGACTACCAGCGATTTGATCCGTGCCTTGCAGTCAGCAGAGAACCTGCGGCGTATCTGTGGATTTGTGACTTCCGGAGATATTCCGTCGGAAGCAACATTCTCGCGGGCCTTCGCCGAATTTGCCGCCAGCGGGCTTGGCAAGCGGGTCCACGATGCGCTGGTGGGGGAATACCTTTCGGAGGAGCTTGTCGGACACATAAGCCGGGATTCCACGGCCATTACCGGTCGCGAGAAACCGGCGAAAAAGGTGGCCAAAGAGCCCAGGAAGCCTCGCAAGAGAGGACGTCCCGCCAAGGGTGAGCAGCGGGAGCCGGCCGCCGAGAAGCGACTTGACCGTCAAGTCCGCCAGACTGCGGAGGAAGCCATCCTTGAGCTGCCGGTCGTCTGCGATCGTGGGACCAAGAAGAATGCCAAGGGGTACAAGATGTCCTGGAACGGCTACAAGCTGCATCTGGACACAAACGATACGGGGCTGCCGGTCAGCGCCCTTGTCACTTCTGCTTCGCTGCATGACAGCCAGGTAGCCATTCCGCTGATCAAGTTGACCAGCAGGAAGGTGACGTACCTCTACGACTTGATGGACGCGGCCTACGATGCCAAGCGGATCCAAGAGACAAGCCGGAAATTTGGGCATGTTCCGATCACGGATAAAAATGGACGTGGTAAGGATGTGGTCCCCATGGCGCCTCACGAAGCAGAGCGCTATAAAATCCGGTCCACTGCGGAACGGGCAAACAGTCGGCTGAAGGAAGACTTCGGCGCCAACAATGTCATGGTCAAAGGACACAGCAAGGTCACTCAGCACCTGATGTTTGGGGTCATCGCCCTGTTTGCGGATCAGCTTCTACGTCTGCTCGGTTAGGTTGTCAAAGATCAAAAAAATGTATCATCGCGGGAGAGGTGCGCCCGCCGTGGCAGAATATTCGCAAAAAACGGCAAAGTGAAGCATTGAAAGGGCAATCCTGCTCCATTGACAGGAAAAAAACCGACAGGAAAATTTGGCCCACGATTTACAAGCTGCTTATTTTGCAAGAGGCTCCTATTAAATCACATTTTGACGATTGAAAAATACCAAAAATACTGAAGGGTTTTTTGTAATCAGGGTCTAAGCCTAAGACATCATGTCTGTACAATTCCGATTGCCCGTCACCGAAAAATGGGTGATTGCTTAAATCGCCCCAAATAGCAGTAAAACTGGATCGATTGTAAGCTTTTTCTTTGGCTAAATGATTATGTGATTACCACTAAGTTTCAGTTTTTTAACTGGTAGGACGTTATTTGTCCTATCTACCATGGCATACTCCTTCAAAAGGATTCATTTAATTGAAGGAGAGGGCCATGGCAAAAAATCCAATTCAGTTTCAAAAAGGTTTGAGTTTGACTCAGTTTTTTTCCAAATACGGCAGTGACGAGAAATGTCGTCAGATTCTCTTTAACATGAGGTGGCCGCTGGGATTTGTCTGCCCTGAGTGTGGCCATACCTGTTATTGTGAAATCAGCACCCGTAAAGTCTATCAGTGCAAGCGTTGCCACCGCCAAACATCTGTGACAAGTGGAACCATTTTCGACAATACAAAATTACCGCTCAATATCTGGTTCCTTGCTATTTATCTTATCACCCAGTCAAAAGATGGCATATCCTCCCTTAACCTTTCGAGAACCATTGGGGTTTCAGCCAATGCCGCCCTGCGCGTAAAGCATAAGCTGCAACATGTCATGAAAAAACAGGATGACGCATGGCCTCTATCTGGTTTCATCCAAATCGACGATTCATATCTTGGTGGCAAAAGCAGAGGTGGGAAAAGAGGACGCGGCGCATCCGGGAAAACACCTTTTATTGCTGCTGTTGCCACTGACGAAGAAGGTCATCCCCTGCAAATGCGTTTCAGTCAGGTGAAAAGATTCTCTAAGCAGGAAATTTTTCAATGGTCCGAGAAACACCTGGCGCCTGACAGCATTGTTGTTACTGATGGCCTTAGCTGCTTCACAGGAATCAAGAAAGCAGGTTATGTTCATCAGAGTATTATCACGGGAGGCGGGCCTGACAGTGTTGAGATCAAAGAGTTCAAATGGGTGAACACAATGCTTGGCAACGTCAAAAATGCCATCCGTGGAACTTATCATGCAATCAGTGAGAAACATATACCTCGTTATCTTGCTGAGTTTTGTTACCGATTCAACCGCCGTTTTGAGTTGGGCAGAATGGTACCAAGTCTAGCCTATGCCGCTGTGCATACTTTACCGAAGCCCAGGAGATTATTGAAACTGGCTGAAAGTCGATGGTAATCACAAATGATTATGCAGTAAAAGCTCAATGTCATATGCATACATTGAATATTTATACATAAAGACTTTTTCTATTTGTTTGTACTTGTCTGACCCGCCATATGAAAAACGTTTTTCTACATTTTCCATTTTAGTAAAGCCAATCTTATAAAGAAGCCCTTTTTCGGTGTTTAATCTGATGTAATATAAATATCCCTCTGATGTCTCTGGGCGTATCCCCATTTCAGTCTCCTGGAAATTTTGTTTTCATGCGTGAGCTTCCCTGAGGGGGGGGAGAGGTGGCTTTGAATTACTGTTCGCAAAATCAAAACGGTTATGTGATGGTATCGTTTTTTTTCAAACACTTTCTAATGTAAAAAGGATTTGACCATTACTATTAACACATGCATTCTTCTTGATTGTGCCTATTAAAATTTCCTGACCTTTTTCCATGAACACCGATTTTCGCGTAAGCTATAACCGACACAGCCGCTAACATTACCATTGCCATGTCAACTGAACCGCAAGGTCAATTTTGCCCCATCGAGCCAGGGAAGCTCCTGGGGCAGATTCTGCCAGGCGACGGCGCGCAGAATAGGGTTATGGGCGCGCTTCGCGAAGTGAACGATGAGATCATTCCCGCGTACCGCAATGTCTCCCTTGCCCCGGACAAACTGCCGGAATATTTTCGGGGCGTCGCAATCCTCAAAACCCCGGAGTTGCTGGGCCAGCCGGCTGTAAATGGTGTCCGCGACCATGGTCATCACCACGTCGAAATGAACCTTGACGAGAATCGGCGAAGCAAGGGCATTGAGGTGGAAAAACTTGACGGCTTCGGCAATGCCGTTTTCCACCCGCCAGCGGCGGGCGTAGTTGCCGACGATCAGCTCCGCCGGGGCGTCAAAGTCGTTGGTGATGAGAAAGGCCGGCTTTTCCCGGCCGTTGCCGCGCACGACGATCTGCCGCAGCTCGCCGTCGTAGCCGCGCAGCTCCACCCTGGACTCATGAACCATCGGCTGGGGGTACCTGCGCTTCTCATGGGGAATGGTGATGCGTTTCCAAGGCGCGAGCCTTTCCACTTCCTCCACCAGCTTGTGGCCCCGCCGCCGCAAGGTGATGAAGGTGATCTGCTGCCGGTTAAGCTCAGAGAGGTTCTCGTAGGTGGTCAGCTTGGAGTCAAAAATAAAGGTGGATCGCATCGCTGTAGGCATCTGCCGCCAGAAGGAAAGAAACGAGAGCACCTGGTCGTCGGCCTCATCGCGCTGGATGTCAGCGGCGGAATAGAGGATGAGTTTGCTTTGGGCGTCCTGGGCAAAGAGGGTAAGCGCCCCCTTCATCCGCTTACCCCTGGCCCCGGCCCAGTGCTCTTCAAGCACGGACTCATCGCCAAAGTGCGGGATGGTGTGAAAGTCAAGATTGACAATGCTGCCATCACAGAGACCAAGCCGCATGATCTGGCGGATAAAAGCCTCCTGAAGACGGGCAAGGTGGGCGCCATCGAGAGAATAGGAGTAGGTGGAGAGCGCCGTACACTTTGGCAGGACGTTGAGTCCTGCAAAAAGGCCCAGACCGGGGTCGAAAGCATGTTCCCCCACATGGGCATAGCGTTCGGTGCCAAGAAGCTTCAGAGCGAGGAAGGACAGGAAGTAATTCAGAGCAAGAATACTCTTGCTTTCCGGTAGGTTGGCACTCCGAACCACCTCATCGAGGCGGAGCTGGGCCACGAAGGGGGCAAACAGAAACACCCCGGCCCCGGCGGACTCCAGCCGCTGGCCATCAAGCTTGGAAAGATGAATTACCTCGGCCCGCTCAGGGACAGCAGCCCCCTTGACGGTACGTCCGATTTTGAGTTGAGTCCGGCGGGGAAGCTTGGCAAATCCCTCTTCAGCCAGGACACGCTCAATGGTACGCACGGAAATATCGATGGCCTCTTCGCTGAGCAGTTGGGCAATATCGCCGGCGGAAAGATTCTGCCGCCGCCAAGAGACAATTTTCCGGCGGGTTTCGGCACCAACTTTCCGCCGCGGGGCGCTTCCTTCGGCAGGCGGTTCAGAGAAATCAACCTTGCCATGCCGGAACTGATGGCGCATGACCCGGAGATAGTCGACGCTGAAGCCAAAACGCTCGGCGACAAGCTGGTCCGGCAGCCTTTCAACAAAGGAGGCGCGCAAGGCTTCGTACCTCCGCTGCCAGTCGGCGACCGGCCTGGTGAAAAAGGTGGCATCCTTCATGTCTACCATTATAACAAATGACGCACAAATTTATCAACATAAAAACTCAAAAAAGTTATAAAAAATCATATCATGATGCTATGGACAATGAGACATGTCAAAACATGTTGATATATGGCGACTTTTAATTGTCGCCCAGTATTGCGAAAAGCTGGCTAAAATATTCTGACTTGCAATTTTGCGCAAAATAAACGACACAAAGAATAACAAACCAAGAAGGAGCCTTGGGTGCCTTGCAATATATTTTTTTGTAAATTCAGCTAATTACATGCAACCAGCAGTGCACATCGCCTTGTGGCGATAACTACAAAAGCGTTCGCGAAAATCGGTGATGAAAGGAAATACCCAGAAGAGCTTTGCCGATTTTCTCTGCCTGCACCGCGTAGCCCTTACAACCAAACAGGCATATATGCACGCCGTAGCGGATTTGTCGGCATTTCACCAAAAGCCTGCAGATACTCTGAATAACGACCAGATTCACGATTATCTGATTTATTGCATTCAGGATAAGCAACTCTCCTGGGCGAGCTGCAACGTCCTCTTTTGCGGCCTCAAGAAATACTACCACGGCTTTCTTGGCCGTGATGACTCGCAATTTCCCATCCCTCCCCGTCCACGGGTGAAGAAACTGCCCATGTTGCTCAGCCGGGAAGAAGTGGGCCGGTTGCTGCAGGCCTCCGCCAGTCTGAAACATCGCGCCCTGCTGACCACCATTTACGGTTCCGGCCTGCGGGTGAGTGAAGCGGTCAGCCTTCGGCCCGAACATATCGAGTCAAAGCGGATGATGCTTCGCATCGAACAGGGCAAAGGTAGAAAGGACCGGTATACCATCCTGTCCCGAACCTGTCTGGAGCTGCTTCGCCAGTACTGGCGGGAGTATCAGCCCGGGAGATGGCTGTTTTTCGGTCGCGACAAAAACAGACCCATGCCGGTGGAATCGGCGCAGAAAATCTACTACCAGGCAAAAGAAAAGGCGGGAATCGCCAGGGGTAAAGGAATTCATACGCTGAGGCACTGCTTTGCCTCGCATGCCCTGGAGCAGGGCATCCAGCTGTTCGTTCTCAAACGCTGGCTGGGGCACACCTCAATAAAAACCACCTGTGTCTATCTCCACACCACCGAGGAACACTGGTCCAGACTGGTCAGTCCGCTGGATATGCCGGAGCTGGAGGTGAAGCGATGAGGCCGAAATTTGAAGTAGCGGACATCTTCCGGCTCTACGGCGAGGAGTATCGCAAGACCCACGTCATGACCGAGGAACAGCGCCAGGTGATGGCGGCGATCATGGCCTGCCGCACAGCCAGACTGGGCGGCCACCAGGAGGTCTGCGACCATTGCGGGAGCACGAGGAACTGCTACAATTCCTGCCGGAACCGGCACTGCCCGAAGTGCCAGACCTTGACCAAGGAGCAATGGCTGGAAAAGCGGCGGGCGGAGCTGTTACCCTGTGGCTATTTCCACATGGTCTTCACCGTCCCCCATGTTCTCAACCCGATCATCCTGGCCAACCGAAGAGAACTGCTGGCTTACCTGTTTCAAGCAGTGCGGAACACTGTCCTGGCCTTTGCCGCCGATCCCGAGTGGCGGTTGCAAGGCAAGCCGGGATTGCTGACCATCCTGCACACCTGGAGCCAGACCCTGATCGACCACTTCCATATTCACTGCCTCATTCCGGCCGGAGTGCTCTCCTTCGAAGGCCGTCACTGGCTGAAGAGCAGAGACAAGTTTCTGTTCCATGTCAAGCCGCTGGCCAAGGAAATGAAAAAGAGCTACCTGACGCTGGTGGAGGCAAACGCCGACAATCTCAACCTGCCGGAAGGCTATGCCGCTCGACTTCAGGAGGCCTGGCAGAAGAAGTGGATCGTCTATGCGAAAAAGCCGTTCGCAGGTCCGGAGCAGGTGCTGAGCTATCTTGGCAGATATACGCACCGGATTGCCATCTCCAACCACCGGATCAAGGCCATCGACGACCACAAGGTAGTCTTCAGCTACAAGGACCGCAGCGATGGCAATCGCACCAGGACGATGGTGCTGCCGGCCATGGAGTTTATCCGGCGTTTTTTACTTCATGTGTTGCCGAAGCGGTTTATGAAGATCCGCTATTACGGATTTCTCGCCAACGTCTGCAAGAAAAAGGCGGTGCTGCTGATCCGCCGGTTGATCGGCAAATACCTGGAGGTGGTTTCCTTTGGCAAGGAAACCACGAGAGAAAAGGTATTGCGCTTAACCGGTATGGATATCCTGCTCTGCCCGCATTGCCGTTTGGGGACCATGCGGCTGACTACCGTTTTCCATCGCGATAGCGGCTAACGGGTATTTGAGATAGGCTGTATTTTCAATGAAAAGGGCAACCACAGCAGAAGTGCGCCCAAAATTCGGTATTTCAGGCGCAATATTCGGCTAATTGCTGTTGTTCTCAGGGAAATAGGCAAACGCAGGCAAAAGAATGTATGTCATTCTCACCTCCCACCTCCAGCTGATGGCTTTTCCATGGCCAGTCCCAGGACGACTCCGTGATCCATTCAGTGTTTACATCGAAGTTCCAGGGTGTTATAACCTAACTCCATAGAGGTTAGGTGCTCACCTCCAGCCCGCGGCTCAGTCCAACAACATTTTATCAATCATCCCGCTTTGCTTCTGGCAGCCACGGAGGTAAGGGATAGATTCGAGCTTCGAAGAAGGTGTTGAGGTTTTATCGTGGGCGGGACAATTGATAAAACGCTCTTTGTTTTATGCCACTCTTCTAACGCATATTATCAATCAGAA
Organism: uncultured delta proteobacterium; assembly: GCA_963729825.1. GTDB lineage: Bacteria > Desulfobacterota > Desulfobulbia > Desulfobulbales > SURF-16 > SURF-16. Next base: position 118,333 of record CAVSQR010000044.1, read on the forward strand.
AGTTTTTATCCAGCTTTTTTGCTGTCTAATAATTTGCTTTTAAGGCCCATCTCAATTGAGATTTCTCATGGCAAGGAAATGACTGGAAAGAATACAGCAAGTTAACATTATTCCTGACCATGTGGATGCCCGAACCGCAGGAATCTCTATTAACCAGTAAGCTAAATTACGGACATTATGCGTGCTCTAAATCATGGTCTGTCCCGATTACTTTTATTACTTTCTTGTCACCCCATCACCAGATTGCTCCAGTTCTTCTGCCGTGATCAGGCGGTAACTTGTACTTCGTCCCCCGCCCGGATTTTGAATCAGAATGTGGCGGGCGACGAGTTCCCGCATATCCCTAAGTGCGGTGTCGGAGGAGCATTTGGCACACTTGGCATATTTCGATGTGGTCATGTGTCCCTTAAAATTGTCGAGCATGCGATTAATAATAAGGCGCTGTCGTTCATTCACCGGATCAGGATTAATCCGGTTCCACAGTTCCGCCTTAAAGAGAACCGAGGACAGTGTATCTTCAGCATTAACAACAGCGCGCGAAAAGCAATTTAAAAACCAGGACAGCCAAGATGTAATATCGACACTGCCTTTTTGCTGTCTCTCAAGCTGTGTGTAATATGCTTTGCGTTCCTGCTCAATTTGTCTGGACATAGAATAGAAGCGACTGGACGTCCCATCTGCCCTTGCCAGAGCCATATCCGCAATTGCACGCGCAATCCGCCCATTGCCGTCTTCAAATGGGTGAATAGTGACAAACCATAAATGGGCAATACCCGCTTTAAGCACAGGGTCAAGCTTCAGGTCAGTTTCAAACCATGAGAGAAGCTTCGTCATTTCCGCATCAAGCCTGGATGCTTCTGGCGCCTCATAATGCACCGTTTCATGCCCTATTGGACCAGACACAACCTGCATCGGGCCTGCTTCTGCTGGTCGCCAAGCACCAACGGTAATGCGGTGCATACCGCTTCGACCTGTCGGAAACAAAGCCGCATGCCAGTCGAACAAGCGTTCCGCAGTCAAAGCCTGATCGAAGTTTTGTGTCGCATCCAGCATCATCTCAACAATGCCTTCAACATCGCGACCAACAGGCTTGTCGTTTTGTAGAGGAATACCTAATCTTCGAGCAATAGAAGATCGGACTTCATCAGTATCAAGTCTTTCGCCCTCTATGGCCGACGAGTTCACAACATCAGTTGTGAGGATATTCAGGCTGGCCTCCTGCCGGATCGGGAAACCTAACGCCTCCATCTTACCCAGTAAGCGCCCCTGCCGGTGACGAGCCTCGGCGAGCAATGACGCAAGGGCTTTATCGTCCCAGATGAAATTTGGCCAGTCTTTCTTTTCATAAATCCACATGCATAATCTCCGTATCATATGCGGTGATTATAGCGAGTATTTGCCGCAATGGCTATTGAAAACCGCATATCATGCGGTGAATAGCAGCCTTAACCGCCGCAAATGCTCTCCATTCCGGAGAACAAGGGGACGTTTTTGACTTTTTGCTAATTTCTTCTGATCGAGCGGGGAAAACCCAGTCTCGTTTACCATCCTCTGGCAGCGCTTTAAGGCGCAATGGTTGATACCACACCATATCGTGTATCCGGAGACTGAAGGTTCGTGTTGCCAATGTTAAAGGGTAGACCAAGTGGCCAAGTTAACACTATTCCTGAAACCATACCCCGGGTTCAGGCCACCCTGGATTAGACAACCCTTTATTTTTTTGTGGGCGTAAACAAAAAAAACCGGGCGTCCTCGATGGACACCCGGTTTTTTGTTGAAAAAGGGAATCAGGTGATCTGTGCCGCTAAAAGGGCCGCATCAGCCATACCCCGCAGGGGCAGGTATTGGCGCAGAAGCCGCAGGCGATACACTTTTCATCGTCGGAAACATACTTATGGTCGTTTTCGCCGAGCTTTTCCCGGGAGATTGCGCCGGTGGGACAGATGGTCTCACACATATGGCAGTCACGGCAGGTGCCGCAGCTCATGCAGCGATCCGCCTCATGGATGTCACTATGGGCTATGTCGGTATGGGTGCCCGGGCAGGTTTCCGGCTCATAATGGGCCGGGGTCAGATTCTGAATATTGATCACCTGCTTGGTGAACGGTTTCCACTCCTCGCCCTTGATCTCGGCGATGATGGCATGGGCGGCGTTTTTGCCATGCCCCAGGGCATTGGTGGCCAGTCCCGGCCGCTCCACATCACCGACGGCATAGATCTTCGGATCAGAGGTGCGGCAGGCCTCATTGGTCTTGATCCAGCCCGCGCCGCCCACCGTGAGCACCTCCACGGTATCCGGCAGAAACTTCAGCGCCGGCACATCGCCAATGGAAACAATCACCGTCTGGGCGGGGATCAGCTCATCGGCCGCATCAATCAAACCCTCCTCGGTGACCTCCTTGGTGGAAACCGGCCACTTGAATTTGGCACCCAGTGCCTCAGCCGCCTTTTTCTCCTTGCCAAAGGCCAGGGGTTTCTGGATATCAACCAGGGTCACCTCCTGGGCGCCCAGGCGGTAGCATTCACAGGCCACATCGCAGCCCACATTACCGGCGCCGATGATGACCACCTGCTTGCCCACCGCCGGCGGCTTGTCACTCTTGGCCGCCTTGAGGAAATCAAGGGCGGGAATAACCCGTTCATGACCCGGGAAGGGTATGCGCCGCGGTTCGTGGGTGCCGACCGCCACAATCACATAATCATGGTCCTTCTGCAGTTCGGCAAACTTGTCCTTGGTCATGTTGACGCCGAAATGGACATGGATATTGGGGGTATCCATGAAACGTTTGACCTCGGCTTCCCAGATGGCCCGGGGCAGCCTTTCCCAGGGAATCACCTGGGCCAGTTTGCCGCCCAGTTTGTCGTCCCGTTCGAAGATATGGGCCTCGACCCCGCGCAGGGCCAGCTGCCAGGCGGCATTCATGCCGCCGGGGCCGCCGCCGATGATGGCAACTTTTTTGCCCAGCGGCGCGGCCACGGCAGGCGCGGGAAAATCCTTGACCGCCCGGCCGAGCATGGCCACATCAATACTCTGGTCAACCATCTGGCGGGAACAGTTCTGCATACAGAGATTCGGACAGATGGAACCGCAGACCGAAGCGGGAAAAGGGGTGTACTCCAGCACCAGCTCATAGGCATCCTTCTCCCGGCCTTCCCGCATCAGCCGCAGGCGGTCGATGGTCGGAATGTGCACCGGACAGTAATAGGCGCAGGGCGCGGCGGATTCCTGGTTGGCCCAGAAAGGTTTGCGGCGGCGGAGATCGCCGGTTTCGATCAGGCCGATGGGTGAACGGTCAAGACCGGGGGCGATATCCCTGAGGGGATCGCCGCCAAAGGCCTTATCCCAGATATTTCTGCGGAACTCGTGCATGGGCATGGGCCCGGAAAACATCAGGGCCCTGTCCTGGGGCGGAATGGCCTGCAGCATCTTCCAGTCTTCGCGTACGGAAAGCTGATCCAGCAGCTCCATACGGTTGATCCCCGCCAGAAAGTCGGGCAGGCGGGCAATAAGCCACTGCCATTGCTCATCATCCGGCAGTATCGCCATGACATTGGTCCGGGCATAGGACTGATCGGTCTGGCCCCGGTAATAGATGGAGCCGCCCACCATGCCGACGCAGGGCCGGTAACCGAGCACATTTCCCGGGGTCTTCGGATTGACGCCGCAGACCACGCCGATGCCGCCGCAGTTGAATTCGGCAAAGGTGTCGCCCACCGAACCGAGCACCCACAGCTCGGGCCGCTGGTATTCGGGATTCCATTTGGTCATGGTGAGACCGCGGGCGCCGATGGAGCCGCCGATCATCACCCGGCCCTCGGCCATGGCGTTGCACACCCCGTTGGTGGCATCACCACGGACAATAATGTCAGCCCCGATATTGAGATAGCCCACATCGTCCGACGCGGAGCCGTGGCAGGTGATGGTGGTGCCGGGCAGACCCATGCAGCCGAGCCGCTGCCCGGCCGGGCCTTTGATCTGGATCTCCAGTTTTTTGCCCTGGGGCTTCAGACGTCCGCCAACATTATGCTGGCCATATGTTTCCAGGATGAGTTTCGATGATTGCTTGAAGGCCTTCTGTACCAGCTCTTCGAAATCCTTGGAACTGATCCGGTTGCCCTTCTCATCCACTCCTTTGATGGTAATTGCTTCAGTCACTTCTTTTCCTCCGGGAGGATAGATAAAGGCTCATCGCCTTTTTTCTTTTTTAACAGACGTATTTGATATTCAGCCGGTTCGGCGGCAGACTCATCACTGATGCCGATGGCATCGGACATGCCGATGGGCAGGCTCTGGGAACGGCCCAGCGGCGCCATGATCTTCTTGATCTCGGTGCGGATCGCCATGAAGGTGTCAACCACCCGCTGGGCCACCTGATCAGGATCCAGCCGGCGGTACAGTTTCGGATTCTGGCTGGTGATGCCCTTGGGGCAGATGCCGACGTTGCAGACGTTGCAGCGGTTCTGCTCGCTGCCCAGACAACCGGCCGCCGCCTGCATGATGTACTTGCCCATGTGCACGCCGCAGGCGCCGAGCATGATCAGCGCCATGCCGTTCTGGGTGACGTTGCCGGTTTTGCCGACACCGCCGGCGGCAAAGATCGGGATCTCGTTCTGCTTGCCCTGGGCGCAGAGATCAAGGTAGCAATCCCGGACGTTGGAGGCGATGGGATGGCCGATGGTATCCATGCTGACATTGTAGGCCGCGCCGGTGCCGCCGTCGATGCCGTCGATCAGCAGTCCTCCGGCATAGGGGTTGCGCACCAGATTGTTGAGCACCGATTTGGCCGAGTTGGAGCCGGAGATCTTCGGATAGACCGGCACCCGGAAGTTCCAGGCCATGGACATGGTCTGGATCATCTTCATGACCGACTCCTCAATGGAGTAGAGGGTCTGATGCACCGGGCGGCGAGGGCAGATCAACGCCTTCCGGCACGCCGCGCAGCCGGGCGATGAGCTTGCTCACCTTGAACCACATGAGGAGGCCGCCGTCGCCTGGTTTCGCGCCCTGGCCGTATTTGATCTCGATGGCCGCCGGGTCGCACTGCATGTCCGGGATGGCGCGGATGATCTCGTCCCAGCCGAAATAGCCGGAGGCAATCTGCAGGATGATGTATTTCAGAAACGGGCTCTTCAGCACCCATGGCGGGCAGCCGCCCTCGCCGGTGGCCATGACCACCGGGATGCCGAGCACCTCGTTGCAGTAGGCCACGCCCTGCAGCAGGCCGAGCCACATGTTGGGCGACAGGGCGCCGAAGGACATGGAGCCGATGATAAAGGGAAAGATTTCCCGTACCGGCGGAATCCACTCCCCGTTCATTTTCCGGCGGATATACTCCTCGGGGGAGAGCACCCGGCCGAGCAGGGTATTGAGGAAAAACTCATGGCGTCCGGCATCAAGGGCCGGATCGGTGAGCATGGAGATACGGTTGAAGATGATCTTGTCCAGCAGGCCGGGCGCCGGGTCGTTTCTGCGGCCGCCGCGTTTGACCGGCTCGCCGCCCACCGTGCTCTGAAAACGGAAGCGGTCAGCCATGGAGTTGGGCACCGGCCTGATGGCCGAGTTCGGGCACACCATGGCGCAGGTGCCGCAGCCGATGCACTTGTTGGCGATCTCGGTCTTCTGCCGGATGCCGACAAAGGTGCGGAACGAACTGCCGCGCTCGCTCGAGGTCAGCACCAGACGCGGCATGCGCTGCCGCATGTAGGTCAGTTTAATGGCATCAACCGGGCAGACCGCGGTGCAGCGCCCGCAGAGGGTGCAGCGGTCTTCCCGGTGCTCGATGATCCAGGGGAGGTCCCCGGGGGTTAAGCTGCTTGGGGTAGATGGAATTGATCGAATTGAGACCATATCTTAAACTCCTGTCGGTCTGGAGGAACGATAACTGTATGCTGACGCATCGGTTGAAAATCCAAGGGATTGATCCCGGTCCGGAATCATGGCGTCCACGCCGCACATCTCGGAGGCGATGGCCCATTCACCCGGTTTGCCGCCGACGGTCGCCGGACGCATCTTCTTGGCGTCCATGACCAGCAGACAGGTTTCATCAGGCAGGGTGCCGATAACCGCATTGGGACCGTCAATGATCAGACGGCGGCAGGCATCCCGCAGGCCGAGGAGAAAATCGCCCTGGGGATGGGTTTTCAGTTCCTCGGTCTTCGAGCGGGGTGATGACGTGTTTATAGGCCTCAAGGGGCAGTTTCAGCTGTTTCACCACATAGTGAAGGATATGGGCGAAGACCTCGCTGTCCGACTGGTAGCCGATATAGCCGGGGAAACCCTTGCCGGTGAGCCAGTCCTTGATCGGGATAAAGGCGGTGTTCTCGCCGTTGGTCATGGTGGCGATGCCCTGGATAAAGAAGGGATGGCAGGCATAGAGGTTGATGCCCCAGTTGGTGTTCTGCCGGCCCTGGGCCATGCAGACCCGGGATTTGATCCGGTGGCTGTCCAGGCCGAGGGCCTCGCCGACGCCAATGGGCCAGCCCACTTCCTTGATCATGGCCACATCGGGCCAGAAGGAAAAGATGGTCAGGTCATTGCCGTGGTCTTCGCCGTCCTTGCGCAGGGCCAGGCGGATCATCATCATTTCATTTTCGATCTGGATCCTGGACAGGACTTCCCAGGCCACCGGTTTCCGGTAGACCCGCAGCAGATATTTGTATCTGTCCTCTGGCCTCAATCCTGGTCAGATCAACATCAAATTCGTGGTCATACTGAATTTGAAAGCCACGGCTCTGCATGAAGGTATTCAGACGATGCATAGGCCGCTTCGGTGTGGGCGATTCCGGAAAGGACCGGCTCGCCCGCCTTGTGGCTGTAATCGGAAAACTGCAGCCCCCGCAACAGAAGTCCCAAGCCGCTGCCATCATATCCTTCCTGCATCGCCTCCATGGCCTGCAGTACGGTATAGGGAGAAAATGGCTCACTGGCGGTTTTTAACGCTAACCGGCACATCGGTTACTCCTTAGGTTTATTGGTAAAAAGAACAGAACACAGTGATAAAATTGCAGATATGAATTGAAGCGCCCCGCAGCAAGCCGAGGGAGTCGTTGATGTTAGGAAGCTTTTATTTCATCCACTCGCCGCCGCCCGCAGCAAGCTGCAGGCGAATGCGCCCCTGTTCAATATGCAAAATCTTTGTCGAATACAACGAAAGAGCCTGCTTGTCAAGAGGAATTGCCCGGCGGGAAAATGATCAGAAGATCAGGTGGGAACAATCCTGCGCAACGAACCTGCCTCGTGCCAGAACAGGGGCAGGCATATCTCAATGGACTGCAGGCCGCCGGGACCCTCTTTGCCCTTGAAATTCACTTCGCCCTGGTGTTCCATCATGATCTGGCTGGCCAGATTGCGGGTCAGATTACGGCTTTCCTGCCGCCTGGCCTCTGAAGAAGCCGTCGGGGAATATAAAACCGTGATGCAGGGCCGGTCCTCGGAGGTGGTCATTTTCACGATCACCTCTCCGCCCATGCTGGTGGCGGCGGCGGCATGCCGGAAAATAGTGAGCAGGGCAATGGTCAGGGTGCGCCGGTTGGCCTGCACCAGCACCTTTTTGTCCGGCAGAATCACCTTGGGCCGGATTTTTTTCCTGCTCAAGGTCACGCACAGGGAAAGGGCTTCATTTACCACCTCAATCAGGTCTTCATCGCGGAACAGATTTTTTTTGCGGGCCGCCAGGGAGTCGAAATCCAGCACCGCTTCCTCAAGTTTTTCCGCCTGCTTCTTCAAGGCCAGCAGCCTTTTTTCCTCTTTGTCGTCCCCTGTGCTCTTGGCCGCAAGCAGCCGGGCCAGGCCGCCGATGACGGTGGCCGGATTTCTGATGCGGTCGGCGATGCGCAGGGACATCTCCACCATGGTCCGCTCTTCGGCCATTTCCTCAAGGCTTCTGCTCAGGAAAAGCAGCTCGGCGTTCACCCGGTCCAGCTCTCTGGTTCTCGCCGATTTTTCCCTGAGCAGCTTGACGACCTCCTCATGTTTGACCTTTAAATTCTCCACATAGGACTCTTCCGTATCGGCAAAGAGTTCTTTTCTTATCCGATCCTCCAAACTGCTGGAGTTCTTCCCAGGCCAGCCCCAATCCCCATTTCAGACATTTGATGCACACCGGCATGCCGCGCATGCCCCGCATGCCCTGGGCGAGAACCACCTTGTCAAGCACGCTGCGGGCTCCCTTGACCTCCGTCAGTCTGCCGAATTCTTCGTAAATGTAATCAGCGGGTACGGTATCCGCGCTTGCTCCGTCATCCATGCCGATAAAGGGTTTCCGGCCCTCAAACTCAAGCTCCAGGCCGGTGCGGCCATCCTTGCCCAGGGAGTGAATCAGGGAGAGATCCACCTTGCCGCCCCCGTATTTCTGCCACAGCAGACGGGCCATCTCGGAGGCGGTGGTGGACAGCTGGGTGACCACCAGCCGGGGACAGCGGGCGGCTCCGGCCAGCATCTTGACCTTGGCGCGGATCAGGGGAATGTCCTGCCTGCGGTTGATGACAAGACTGATTATGTGTAATGATTCGTAGATTTCTCCGGCCATTGCCAGGTCACCAGGGTTGCATCATCCCGCTGCGGGGTGAGCGGTTCAAAAAGAATCTGGGAGATTACGGCCGGGGAAAGGGTGAAATCGGCGGATAAATCGGCAATCCTCTTCTGCCCGTCGGTATGCATGGACACCCGTACCCCGGCAAGCACCTTGTACTCCTGCCCGGTTATCTTCCGCCATTTGGCATGGCCGAGAATGCCGGACCGGTCCGTCTCCTTGATCAGCTCACCGTCAAGGGAGATCAGCGTGGCGATATTGCCGATGCCGGCGGAGAAGAGCAGCCCTTTGACCTGGTCAAACAGCAGGACATGAACCGCGGCCCCGTTGGTCTCCGCCAGGGCGAATTCCACCTCTTCCAACAGGTTGGCCGGCGGCCAGAACAGCGCATGCCTGTCCAGCTCGGCAAAAACCCGGCCGGTGATCTCCGCCGCCCCTTTGCCCAGCCCCAGGCTGTCAACCATGGTAATACGGGTATAGCGCCCGTCCCGCTGCACATGCACCCCGTCCCCGCCGCCCCAGCCCGAACCTCCCCTGGACTGGCTGAGGATCGCCAGGGACCCGCCGATGCGGATGATCTCCTCATTGGCCTGACGGTCCGGCCCGAGCAGGGCGGCAATGATCGTTTCATAAGGGGATTGCATGTCCGGCCTGGCCATATGGGAAAAAATATCCAGCCGGTCCGACAGCCGCAGGACCGTGCCCAGGCCCGCGCCCAGCCCGCCGCCCGCTATATTTTTCCGGTGCAGCATCCCGACTGCGGGATCAAAGCCGGGGCCCTGATCAAGGCTGGCAATGGCTAAACAGGGAATTGAGGCGGCATAAAAGCCGGAGAGGCGGATCAAACCATGCACGGTGTGATGCATGACGTGGTTATGGGCCAGCTCGCTGGTCACCAGCACGGCCTCGGCCTGGCGGTTCTGGGGAAACCCCAGCAGCATGGCCAGCTCGCCGGCTACCCTTCTGGCCACCGTGGCGCTGGCCATGTCTTCAATGGGAATCTCGGCAAAAAGACAGGAGGACAGCATGATTATCCATTTTCGCCGGTCAGCATTTTTTCCGCCAATTTGGCCACCGCTTTTTCCACATCCAGGGCAAACTCCAGGTCGCTGAGCAGGATGCCGAAATCCGTCAGGGTCATCACCACCGGCACGGAAAGGCCGACCACCACCATGTGCGCCTGGAGCAGACGCAGGGTTTTCGCCATATCCTGCAGGTAGCCCGCCATATAGGAATCAACCACCTCAACGTTCTGCAGATCAACGATGACCCCCCGGATCTTTTTTTCACTCACCTGCCTGGACAAACTGTCAAACATCCGGGAGACCTCGGCATCGCCGATGTCCTCCTGGATGGAAACCAGCAGCATAGCCCCCAGCGAGAAGAAGGAAAACGGTTGCATGAATGCCTTTTTTGGCGATTACTCGCCGGCGCCGCGGACGAGAGCCGTCGCCCTGGCCACCTGCTCCGATTTCCTGGCCATCTCGCCGATGGCAAAATGGAGGGCATCGGTCATTCTGCCTCTTACCGTCAGGTTCTCCAGACCGACCCCGCCCTGGGCGATCACCTGGGCGATGTGCGGCCCCACCCCGGTGAGAATGGCCTCGCTGCCCATCAACCGGGTGGCGTCGGCCGTCTGCAGGATGTGCCCCGCCACTTCGGAATCCACCATGGGCACGCCGGTGATATCGATGATCACGAAGGAGGCCCGGCTGCGCTCAATGGCTTCCAGCACCTTTTCCATGGCAATCTTGGCCCGGTGGCTGTCCAGGGTGCCGATGAGCGGCAGGGTCAGGATACCATCCCAGATTTCGATCACCGGGGTGGAAAGCTCCATGATTTCATCCTGCAGATGGCGGATATCCTCCTCCCGCTTTTTAATCAGCCGCTCTTTCTGCTCCCAGATGATCTTATCCTTTTCCAGCCGGTCGGTGATATCGATGAAGTTCTCCACACAGCCGATGATCTCGCCCTTGTAATTGCGCAGGGGGCGGGCCGAATATTCCAGGGGTATTTCCTGATCGTTGAAGAGGAGGACGGTCTGCCCCTGGATGATCGACTGGTTTTCCATGGCCAGCCGGCAGGTGCAGTTGGGGGTATTGCAGAGGGGGGTTTTGAAGATCTCGTAACATTTGCGGTCAAAACATTCCCCGCACCTTTTGCCGACCAGATTCGCGCCGGCTTTGTTGATCATGAGAATGTTATGGTCGGGATCAGTCACAAAAATTCCCGAGGTGATGGCATTGATAATTTCTGAAAGAAATCCTTCATCCTGAGTGAGGTCATTCAAATCTTTCATATTCCCTTCTCCTCTTGCGGTAAATTCCCGGTAACATATCCAGATAATTCTCTTATCCTAACCATTATGATACCATCACTTCCTTATAACGTATTTTTTTAATTTCCAACACCGGGATTTACAAATAAAAAAACAGAAATATTTCGGCTGGCGTATTGCAAAACTTACAGAAGCTGTTTATAAGAAAAGCAATTTTTACATAGCTCATCCTTGCCTCAAACCCACATAAAATTTCTTACTTTTGCGGTATGTCATGACAGAAATTGACCTTTCTCCATTGCGGGCGGAACTCAAAAAGCATTTCCAAAAGTCACTGCCCAACTCCAACCTTGAGTATTGCCTCACCTGCGGCCTCTGCGCCAGCGGCTGCCCGGCCAGCGACATCGAAGGCATGGACCCCCGCAAATTCATCCGCTATCTGGTGCTGGGCCAGGACGACCTGCTGAAAAACACCAAGTGGCTCTATACCTGCTCCATCTGCCAGCGCTGTGAATACGCCTGTCCCATGGGCATCCACGTCGGCCGTTTCGTTTATGAGCTCAAAGGGATGAAACCCAAGGAGCTGCGGCCGAAGAACCTGCAGAAATCATGCGAGCTGCAGAAAGAGGGCAACTCCACCGGCATCCCCAACGCGGATTTTGTCTGGGTGGTCGGCGACATCCTCGAAGAGGTCCATGCCAACGAACCGGAATGGGCTGATCTGCAGGCCCCCATGGACAAGGTCGGCGCTGAGTTTTACCTGAACCAGAACGCCAAGGAGCCCACCGTCGAGCCGGAAGAGATGGTTTTCTTGTGGAAAATCCTGCATGCGGCCGGCATTGACTGGACCTATTCCTCCAAATGGTGGGACGGCGCCAACTACTGTCTCTTTACCGGCGACCCCAAGGACTGGGAATACGTCACCCGGATGCAGGCGGAAACGGTGGACGCCCTGGGGTGCCCGACGTACATCAACACCGAATGAGGCCACATGCTTTATGCAACCCTGGAAGGGTTGAAAAGATTTAAAATTCCTCACAACTTTGAAGTGGTGAGCATTATCAGCCTATACGCCAAATGGATCAGAGAGGGCAGACTGAAACTCGATCCGTCCTGGAACACGGCAGGGCTGAAATTTACCGTGCAGGACCCCTGCAAACTGGTGCGCCAGTCCCTGGGGGATCCGGTGGCGGATGACCTGCGGTTTGTCATTAAACAGGTGTGCGGCGAGGAAAATTTCATCGACGTCTGGCCCAACAAGTCCAACAACTACTGTTGCGGCGGGGGCGGCGGGGCGATCCAGGCCGGCTTCACCGAAAACCGCATGAAACACGGGCGGATGAAGTTCGAGCAGCTCCATACCACCGGCGCGGATGTGGTGATCACCCCCTGCCACAACTGCCATACCCAGGTCAAGGACATCTGCAAGTATTACGGCGGCAAATGGCAGACCACCCATTTGTGGAACTGGATTGTCAAGGCGCTGGTGAGGTGAAGAAGCGTTCAACGTTTCAGCGTTCAAACGTTCAAACGTGGATACACCCCGGAACGTTGAAACGTTTACACGTTGAAACGCTTAAACGTTCAAACGTGCTTTTCATACGCTTAAACGTTTAAACGCTTGAACATTTTTTAAACAAAACGGAAAGAAACATGCCCAAAGGATCGGTATTAGTCGTCGGCGGTGGGATTGCAGGTGTGCAGGCAGCCCTGGACCTGGCAAACAGCGGGTTTCTCGTTCATCTGGTGGAAAGAACCGCGGCAATCGGCGGCAAGATGTCCCAGCTGGATAAGACCTTCCCCACCAACGATTGCTCGGCCTGCATTCTCTCGCCCAAGCTGGTGGAATGCGGCCGGCATATGAACATCAATCTGCTCACCCTGGCGGATCTGGTTTCGCTCGATGGCGAACCAGGCAACTTCAGGGCCGTTGTCCGCCAGCGTCCCCGTTATGTGGACCCGGCAAAATGCATCGCCTGCGGTCTGTGTGCGGAAAAATGCCCAAAAAAGGTGCCCAACGATTACAACATGGGCATCGGCAAGCGCAAGGCCGCTTACTTAAGCTATCCCCAGGCCGTTCCCCTGAAATACGCCATTGATCCCGCCCACTGCATCTGGATCAACAAACCGGGCCGCTGCGGCATCTGCGCCAAGGATATGCCCGGCCGGGGCCATCAGTTTTGACGACCGGGAGAAGGAACATGTCCTGGAGGTCGGCTCCGTGGTGCTGGCCCCCGGTTTTTCCCGTTTCAACCCGTCCTCTCTTGACTTCACCGGTTACGGCCGGCTGCCCAACGTGGTCACCTCCATGGAGTTCGAGCGGCTGCTCAGCCCGTCCGGCCCCTGCATGGGCCACCTGGAACGGCCCTCCGACGGCAAGGAACCGCAAAAAATCGCCTGGCTGCAATGCGTGGGCTCCCGGGACATCCACCGGGCCGGCAATCCCTACTGCTCCTCGGTATGCTGCATGTTCGCCTTGAAGCAGGCGGTGATCAGTATGGAACATGCCCACCCCGGATTTGAGCCCTCCATCTTCTACATGGACATGCGCACCCACGGCAAGGGTTTTGAAAATTACTACAACCGGGCCAGGGAGCAGGGGGTGCGCTTTCACCGGGCCCGGGTGCACTCCGTTATTCCGGCGGATGACCAGGGCAACCTGAAAATCCGCTATGTGGACCAGCAGGGCAAGGTCAACTTCGAGGTGTTCGACATGGTGGTGCTGTCCACCGGCCTGCAGCCCTACCGGCATATGGTGGAACTGGCCGGCATGCTCCAGCCTGGAACTGGACGCCGACCACTTTGTCAAGACCGACAGCTTCAATCCGGTGGCCTCCAGCCGGCCGGGCGTCTATGTCTGCGGTGCGGCCTCCGAACCCAAGGACATCCCCCAGTCGGTGATGGAGGCCAGCGCCGCCGCGGGAGAGGCGAGCCGCCTCCTGGCCCCGGTGCGCTGGACCGAAACCAGCAAAAAACAGTACCCGGCGGAGCTGGACATCCATGCCCAGCCCCCCCGCATCGGGGTGTTCGTCTGCCACTGCGGCATCAACATCTCCAGTGTCGTTGATGTGGCGGCGGTATCAAACTATGCCGGCAGCCTGCCCGATGTGGTCTTTTCCCAGGCCAATCTGTTCACCTGCTCCCAGGACACCATCAACCAGATGATCAACATCATCAAAAAAGAGCAGCTCAACCGGGTGGTGGTGGCCTCCTGCTCACCCCGCACCCATGAGCCCCTTTTCCAGGAAACCCTGCGGGATGCCGGGCTGAACCAGTTCCTTTTTGAGATGGCCAACATCCGGGACCAGGACTCCTGGGTCCACCAGCATGAACCGGCCAAGGCCACGGCCAAGGCCATGGACCTGGTGCGCATGGCCGTGGCCAGGGTGCGCGGTGAAGGGGCGCTTCCCTACAACACCGTGCCGGTGACCAAATCGGCCCTGGAGATCTGGGGGTGGCCGAAGACCGTATCCATTTTGAATATTTTTCATTGTAGAGACGCATTCGGAACAGGGTGGACACGCAGGTCCGCCCCGACAATTTGCTCAGAGGGTTGCAATGGAATTTAAGCAATTGAACCTGGTGACGGCGTGGGTGATCGCCATGGCGCTGGTCCTGGCGCTGGGGCTGGCCTGGCTGCGGTCGGCATAGAGAATCAAGGCGACCAGGGGCCGCCCTTCAGAATCCAAAGGGCCTGGCGTGGGGCGGCCGCCCCACGAAAAAAGGAGCTGGCCATGGATAGACGCGATTTTTTGAAGCTGGCGGGGATCAGCCTGGTGTTCGTCTCCGGACTGGATAACCTGGCCGCGGCCGCCGAAAAGACCGCCGGCGCCCTGAAACCCGCCAACAAACCGGCGGCGGGCGATTTCTTTTTCGTGCAGATGTCCGATACCCACTGGGGCTTCAACGACCCGAAGGTCAACCCCGATTTCGCCGGCACTCTGAAAAAGGCCGTGGGCCTGGTGAACGGCCTGCCAATTCATCCGGATTTCATCGTCTTCACCGGGGGATCTGACCCACACCACGGATGACGGCAAAGAGCGCCGCAAGCGGCTGGCCGAGGTCAAGCATATCGTCAAAGACCTGAAGGTGCAAAATGTCAAATTCCTGCCGGGGGAACACGACGCTTCCCTGGACAACGGCAAGGCCTTTATGGAGGTCTTCGGCAAGACCCACTATACCTTTAACCAGAAAGGGGTGGACTTCATCGTCCTGGACAACGTCTCGGACCCCGGCGGCAGTCTCGGGGAGCAACAGCTCAAATGGCTGGAGGATAATCTGAAAAAATTGGATAAGGAGAAGGCCCGGATCGTGGTCCTGACCCACCGGCCGCTGTTCGACCTCTATCCGCCGTGGGAGTGGGCCACCCGGGACGGGGCCCAGGCCATCGACCTGCTGATGCCTTATCAGAACGTGACCGTGTTCTACGGCCACATCCACCAGGAACACCACCATATGACCGGCCAGATTGCTCATCATGCGGCCCACGGCTTGATGTATCCCCTGCCGGTGGCGGGTTCCCAGCCCAAACGCGCCCCGGTGCCCTGGGACCCGGCCCAGCCCTATAAAAATCTGGGCTACCGGAGCGTCGAGACCAAGGCGCCGCCGGCGCAGCTTGAAATTATCGAATACCCGATACAGAAAGCCTGACCAGGAGGGAGGACGGCGTGGTGAAATCCCGGCAAAAGCGGTTTCTGGCAATCGGGGTTATGCTCCTGCTCGCCGGCGCCTTCGGGGCCGCGCACCTTGGCGGTCGCGGCGGAGCAGGTGATTAAGATCACGGCCAAGAAGTTTGAGTGCAATCCCCAAGAGATCACCTTGAAGAAAGGGGCGCCGGTGGTGCTGGAGTTCACCTCCCTGGACCGGCTGCACGGCTTCAATTGCCCGGACCTGGGGGTGCGGGCCGATATCAAACCCGGCAAGGTGGCCCGGGTGGCCCTAACCCCGCAAAAGGTGGGGGATTTTGAATTTCACTGTGACAATTTTTGCGGCAGCGGCCATGCCGATATGAAGGGGATGTTTCACGTGGTGGAGTAGGGAAAATGGAGAGCAGGCGCCCTCAGTTTTAATTGCGTTAGGAACCGCGACCTCCCCCCTGCCCTGCCGGAGACCTAGCCAGTTCCGCTGGATTCTAAAGAGGCAGCCCGCCGGTGAAATCCCTTGAATTCTGCCTAATCTTGCCTCGGACTATCGATTGTGGTAGTGTAAAACAAAAGCCTTATCGATGGAGACACGCATGAAGACAGTTACTGTCTCATCAAAATTCCAGGTCGTGATCCCTACGCGAAGTCAGGGAGTCCATGGATATTCAGCCCGGCACCATGGTTCAAGTCCTCCAGTACGAAAATCGTATCGAACTCATTCCCATAAGAGAGCCTAAATCTCTGCGGGGCTTTATCAAGGGGATTGATCCGGAGGTGCGGCGCGAAGAGGATCGGGTATGAACCTGGTGGATTCCTGTGGCTGGTTGGAGTACTTTGCCGACAGCCCCCAGGCCGATTTTTATGCCGCGGCCCTGGAAGACCCGGGGGCTCTCCTGGTTCCCACCATCTGTCTGCTGGAAGTATTCAAACGGGTTTTGCAGCAAAGGGGGGAAGATGCCGCGCTCCAGGCGGCCGCGGCCATGCACCAGGGATTAGTAGTACCTTTGGACGCCAGCCTGGCCCTGCACGCCGCCAGAATCAGCCGTGATCTCAAGCTGCCTCTGGCTGACAGCGTCATTTTGGCGTCGGCCCGCACTTACTTTGCGGTCATCTGGACCCAAGATGCCCATTTTAAGGGCCTCGAAGGGATTAGATACCTGGAAAAGGTGTGATCAACAGGGTAATTGGGGCCCATCGCCAAGTTGGGGTTGGGACAGAATAAATGGACACTTGACCCGAGCGTAGGCCTGCTTCCAGGGTTCCCCTGAATTTCAAACCATCATGGAATGGCGGCCTCCCCTGCCCTGCCGCCGACCTTCTCCAGCTCCGCCGCCAGCTCTTTGGGGTCCTGGAGGCCCGGCAGGCAGGTGAAATGGTGGCAAAGGTAGGCCACCGGGACGCCGTCCGGGGAGCTGCAGGCGCGGGCCGCAGGCGCCAGGGCCTCCAGGGCGGCGGGAGCCGCCGGATTTTTCAGGAGCAGGCGGCGCTCCGGGAGAAAATAGCGGTAAACTGTCTGGAGCAGGGCCTGGGTGCGAGGGTCGCCGGGGTCGCCCACCAGGGTCAGGTCCAACGGCGGGGTAAGATGCAGGGCCTGCACGGTGAGCAGGTGGGCGAAGCCCCAGGGATTCTGCCGGGCCTGGGCCTGAAGGGCCTGAAGTATTCCCAGGGCCCGCGCCTGGCAGCGGTTCTCTTCGGTGATGCGGTGCAGTTTCAGACCGACCCGGGCAGCCATGGAACTGCCGGAGGGCAGGGTCTGGTCAAAGACGCTCTTGGCGCGCACCAGGGGGGCCTCCTGGTCCCGGGCCACATAGAAATAGACCTCCGAGGCCGGGTCGAAAAACAGGTCATCCAACTGGTCTACCAGCCGCCGGGCCGCCGCCAGCCAGGCCGGGTCGAAGTCGGCTTCGTAAAGCTCCAGCAGCCCGTGGGCCAGGTGAGCGTAGTCGTCGCAAAAGCCGGGGACGCTGAGCCGGCCCTCGTGCCAGCTTCGGTAAAGACGGTCTTCCCGGAACAGCTCCGCCAGGATAAAGCGAGCCGCCCGGGCCGCCGCCTCGTAATAGCGCCGGTCCCCCAGGACCTGGAAGCCTTGGGCCAGGGCCGCTACCATCAAACCGTTCCAGGAAACCACGATCTTGTCATCCCGGTGCGGGGGCACCCGGGTCGCCCGGACCCGGCGCAGGGCCTCCAGGGCCGCAGCCAGGGTCTGATCCGCTTCGAGGCGGCTGAGACCGAATTTGGCCGCCAGTTGTTCCAGGGAGAGGGGCCTGGTCAGGACATTGGTTCCTTCAAAATTCCCGGCTTCAGTCACTCCCAGCGCCGCGGCCACCAGGGGGGCCTGATCCGACCCCACGACCTCGTTTAATTCTTTGAGACTCCAGACGTAGTATTTGCCCTCCACCCCTTCACTGTCGGCATCCCAGGCGGCATAGAAGCCGCCACCCGGGGCCTGCAGGTCCCGCAGGACGAAGTCCAGGGTCTCGATGGCGACCCTGCGGCTCAGGAGGCTGCCGGTGAGCTGGTAATACGCCAGGTAGAGGGGGGTAAGTAAAGCATTGTCATAGAGCATCTTCTCAAAATGGGGCACCACCCAGGCGCTATCCACGGCGTAGCGGTGGAAGCCGCCGCCCAACTGGTCGTAGATGCCGCCCCGGGCCATCTTCTCCAGGGTGAAGCCCAGCTTGTCCAGGACCTCAGCGTCCCGGGAGAGGCGATAATAGTGCAGCATGAAGCCGAATTCCAGGGAGCGGGGAAACTTGGGAGCGCCGCCCAGACCGCCGTGGACCGGGTCGTGCTCCTGAAGGACCTGCCGGACCGCCTGATCTAAAGTCTCCCGGGAGGGGTCACCCCGTTCCCCGGGAATCCTCCCCCAGGGCCTGCAGGTGGCCGATGACCCGGCGGGCCAATTCTTCGATCTGCTCCTGGTTTTTCCGGTAGGCCTGGTCGAGGGCCAGGAGCAGGCGGGAAAAGCCGGGCAGGCCGCCGCGGTCCTCCGGGGGGAAATAGGTGCCGCCGTAAAAGGGCTTCAGGTCCGGGGTGAGGAAGACGCTCAGAGGCCAGCCGCCCCGGCCGGTGAGGGCGGTAACCACGTTCATGTAAGTTTCGTCCAGGTCCGGGCGCTCCTCCCGGTCCACCTTGATGGAGACGAAGTGTTCATTCAAGACCGCGGCAATGGCCTCGTCTTCGAAGCATTCGTGGGCCATGACGTGGCACCAGTGGCAGGTGGAGTAACCGATGCTCAGGAAGATGGGCCGGTCTTCCCGGCGGGCCTTCTCCAGGGCCTCAGGCCCCCAGGGGTACCAATCCACCGGGTTGTAGGCATGTTGCTGCAGATAGGGGCTGGCGGCGTCGCGCAAGTGGTTGGGGCGGGGTGCGGTCATGCTGGGATTCCTTGAAATTAATTTCCCCGCCTCCGGTGGCTGGCGCCGGACGGCCAAGGTTTTCCATTTTAAGATAATTACGGCTGGAGGGGTTGCAAGGCCGGGGTTAAGGGATCGGAGAGAAATCAGTTCATTAGTTTTTAGACCTGGTCATACCCCCAGGTACAACATGGCCCAGACTTTTGGCAATCATTAAATATGATACAGAAAGCTTCGAGTTACAGGCGAGTCAGGTGGGCAAAGTCATCCTGAGCGGTGAGGCGGGCGATTTCTTCCAGGAGATTTTTTAACTCTCGGGCGTCCGCAAATTTGATTTCCAGGTGGAAATCGGGGCCTTCGAAGGCAGGGGGCGGTTGCAGGTGAATCCGGGGATGACCCCTCAGGCCCAGGCGGCCCAGGGCGGCCTTCCAGGCGGCCAGGGCGGCGCTCAGACGGGGGTTGACCCAGCGCCGGAGGTGCAGGCGCACCGCCTCGGCCCGCGCCGTGGGATTGAGGTTGGGGTCTTGGAGCAGTTGGGTGAGCGGCTGGCGGACCAAAATCTCTCCGGGTGAGACGCCCTCCCGGCGGGCCAGGATTTCCACGTCCTCCAGAAACTGCTCCTGCTTGCTCTGGCTGAAGGGCAGGTCGGCCAGGTAAGGTAAGGCCGCAGCCCGGTCCGCCGCCGGCCATTGGGCCAGGGTAGCGGCAGTGGTGAGGACCAGGCGGCCCCGGGCGCAGAGCTCCTGAAAGGAGGGCTCCAGGGTGCTCACCTTGAGAAGCCGCTCCAGATGGGCGGCAGAAGGCGGCAGCCCCAGGTAGGGCAAAAATTTGGCCGCCACCGTGGCCCGGTCCCAATAATCCAGGAGCCGCCGGGTCAGGATGGCCTGCTCCCAGAGGTGGAAGCCCCGGGTAAAGGCGTTGTCGTACAGGGCCACCAGCAGGCAGTGGGACTCGGGGGTGGCAGCGGGAAGGAGCCGGGCCGGCAGGCTCTGCCAGCCCAGCTCAGCCGCAGCCCGGAGGCGCTTGAGGCCCGTCACCACCTGCCAGCGCGCCTCGGGCCGGGCCCGCAGCCAGGGCGGATTTAAGAGGCCCACCTCCTTTATTGCGGCCAGCAGCCTGGTCAGATCGCCACCGGGGACCACGAAGGTATGGTCTTCCAGGTCCACCGCGGTTAGGGGGATATCCCGGAACGGGAACGGATCGGCCAAAGTTTTTTCCGAGTTTTTTCCGAGTTTTTTGCGAGAGATGGAGTTAAGGCTGATAACTGGACGGGATCATACCACGGCGGGGCCGGCAGGGCTAACTAATTTTCCCGGGTGGGCGGGGCAGGTAAAGCCGGATCAGCCAGGGTGCAGGCCGCCGGGCCCTGATCCGTTCATCCCGAGCCTGCCCCTTCCGTTTCCAGGGAAGGGGCAGGTTCCGGTTGCGGCTGCCGGAGGCTGGGCAGCCGTTATTCATAAGTCTGATACGGCGGCACCGGGGTAATGGGCGTATGCACGCTGGAGGGCTGCTGCGCCTGGTTCTGGTATCGGGGCGGCGCCTGGTTGTATTGGGACGGCCGGGGCCTCACTATACTGAGGCGCCCCCGGCGTCACCGGGTTCGGGGTGTTGTAGCCGCCATAAGAACCGCCATACGACGAGCCCGGCGCCTGGGGGCGAGAGCCGTAGCCGGGAGGCGGCGGGGCATAGCCCCGCGGCGGCCCGTAGCCCGGCGGCGGCTGTTGGTAGTAAGAGCCCTGTGGCGGCGGCTGGTTGGCCTGCCGCGATTGCAGGACGTAGCCGCCGGCGGCTCCCACGCCGGTCCCCACCAAACCGCCGACCAGGGCGCCGGCCCAGGGATTCTTGTGGCCGATGGCGGCGCCGGTGAGGGCCCCGAGGCCACCACCCACGACTGCACCGGTACCCACGTAAGGGCTGGAGGCGCAGCCCATGAGCAGGCTCAGCGCCATCAGGGCTACGATCAGACTATGCCAGAGGTAAACCATGTTGCCCTCCCGGAAAGTCGCCAATCAGTTATAGTTTGGGGGCGGCGGCGCATAGCTATAATCCGCCTGCGGCTGCGGCTGCGGGGCATAGGCGGCCGGAGGCGGGCCATAGTTAGGCTGAGGCGGTTGATAGTAAGGGGGCGGATTGACCGAGCGCCCATACATCTCGCCGCCCACGCCGCCCACGGCCGTACCCAGCAGACCACCGATAGCCGCGCCCTTCCAGGGGTTGTTAGGGCTGGAGGCGATCCCCAGGGCGGCGCCCAAGGCGGCGCCCAAACCCGCACCGGTGAGCAGGTAAGGGTTCTGATTGGGGGTTTGGGAAGAGCATCCCGTCAGAAAACTCAGGGTCAGCAACAGCCCCACCAGAAGCTGTGGAGCCTTCACCTTTCTTAAAAGTCGCTTCCATGTATTCATAACCTGGTCCTCCCCTAAAGGTCTGCATTCTTACTCTGATTTTTTAGACCTGGGGTGGAGGGAAAAGTTAAGGCATTGCGGTTCGGAAGATAAAAAAAATATGGAGAGGGAAATCTTTTCAGTAATCAGGCGGGGCGCAGGCTAAAGCCTGCGGCTGGCAAGAAATAGGGGCGGTTCGAGAACCGCCCCTACAAGACATCGGATATTCTTTTGAGTCGATTCGTTACTTAGCGATGACCAGGATGACGGCGTCTTTGGCGACGCTGGCGCCGGGTTCGAAGTTGATGGCCTTGATGGTGCCGGCGGCGGGGGCGGGGAGGCTGTTTTGCATCTTCATGGCCTCGAGGACGCAGACCAGGTCGCCGGTGTTGACTTTATCGCCCACCTTGACGCTGTAGCTGATGATCATGCCGGGCATGGGGGCTCGGAGCGGCACTTCGCCGGCGGCCAGTTCCGCGGCGGGCGCCGCGGGCCGCGGCGGGCCGGGGCGCGGCGGCCGGGGCTGGAGCCGCGGCAGGCTTGGAGGCCGCGGCGGCTACAGGCTGGAAGCCGGCGCTACCGGCCGCGGGCGCCACGGCGGTGATCACCGGGGCCCCGGAGGTGCACTCCACCTCGACTTCGTAGTACTGGCCGTCCACGAAGACGTTGAAGGTCCGCAGACCGGCGCCCTTGGCCGGGGCGGTCTTTTCCAGGCTGTCGAGATACTCCTTCACCTTGGCGAAGAGCTTCTTGCCCTTGATGGTGGTGTAGACCGTGTCCTCCAGCTTCACCTGCTCCAGGGTCTTGGGCTTGACCTCGTCGGGCACGGGCTCCAGGCCGTACTTCCACTTGAGGAAGCGGCTGCCGGTGGTGGGATAGAGGGCGTAGATCAGGACGTCGCCGTCGTTCTTGGCCAGGCCCTTGGTCTCGGCCACCGCCTTGTCCCATTCGGGCTCCAGGATCTCGCCGGGCCGCTTGGTGGTGGGCTCTTCGCCCCGCTCGTAGCCCTTGAGGATGATCTTCTGCACCTTCTTGTCCATGGGCGCCGGGGTCTTGCCGTAGAGGCCGTAGGCCAGGCCCTTGACTTCCGGCGGGCACCATCTTGTAGCGCCCGAACAGGACGTTCATCACCGCCTGGATGCCGACGATCTGGGAGGTGGGCGTCACCAGCGGCGGGTAGCCCAGGTCTTTCCGGGTCTGGGGCAGGTCGGCCATCACCTCGTGGATGCGGTCCAGGGCGTTGGCCTCCCGGAGCTGGTTCACCAGGTTGGAGTACATGCCGCCGGGGATCTGGTGCAGGAGCACGCCGGTGTCGATCTGGGCCATCTTGGAGGTGTCCAGGAGGTCGCGGTACTTCACCGCCACCTTCTCCAGGTCCTGGCCGATCTCGATCAGCTTGGCCAGGTCCATGTCGGTCTCCCGCTCGGTCTGCTCCACCGCCACCAGCAGCGGCTCGATGGCCGGCTGGGAGGTGCGCAGGGCAAAGGGGCACAGGCAGGTGTCCAGGACGTCCACGCCGGCCTCGATGGCCTTCAGGTAGCTCATGGAGCCGGAGCCGGAGGTGTAGTGGGTGTGGAACTCCACCGGGATCTTGATGGTCTCCTTGATGGCCTTGATGATCTCGTAGGC
This sequence comes from uncultured delta proteobacterium, assembly GCA_963729825.1. Taxonomy (GTDB): domain Bacteria; phylum Desulfobacterota; class Desulfobulbia; order Desulfobulbales; family SURF-16; genus SURF-16. The sequence goes on from CAVSQR010000044.1 coordinate 141,151, forward strand.
GTCGTTGGGCGAGACCATGCCGGCCATGTCCTTCAGGACGAAGGAGTCGGCCCCCATCTCTTCGGACTTTTTGGCGAAGTCGACGTAGTAGTCGAGATTGAAGATGGGGCCGCCCAGGCGCCTTTGCGTCAGGCTGTAGCACACCGCGGCCTGGAAGTGGGCCATGAGGCCCGCTTTCTTGGCGTCCATCAGGGCCTTGACCGAGACCTCCCAGTTGCGCATGTCGTTCAAGGCGTCGAAGACCCGGAAGATGTCCACGCCGGCCTCGGCGGTGTAGCGCACGAAGCGGTAGGTCAGGTCGTCGGCGTAGTTGCGGTAGCCCACCAGGTTCTGGCCTCGCAGCAGCATCATGGTGGGGGTCTTCTTCAGGATGCCCTTGATGGTGCGGATGCGCTCCCAGGGGTCGTCGCCCAGGAAGCGGTGGGTGGTGTCGAAGGTGGCGCCGCCCCAGACCTCGATGGCCCAGTAGCCCATCTGGTCCATGCGTTCCATGAAGGGCACGATGTCTTCGGTGCGCATCCGGGTGGCCAGCAGCGACTGGTGGCCGTCCCGGAAGGTGGTGTCGGTGAACTTGATGGGGTTTTTGCCTGCCATTATCTGCTCCTTTTAGTAACTTTCAGCTGATTGTACCGGACGGATGTGGCTGTTTGCAGTTAGCTAACAGCTGAGCCAGTCCAAGCAGTTACCAGTTGAGCAGTCAACTGCAAAGCCGCGTTGCCATTGTGTCTTACAGCTAACTGCTGACAGCTGACTGCTACAGCTATCTCAAACTGCGGCGCTGCATCAACAGCCGCATCTGCATGGCCTGCTGGCGGCCGGCCAGGGCCCAGAGGTTGAGCGGCGGCCCGGGCGCCGCGGCGGCCGCGGCCGTCAGGGCCGCGGCCTGGCAGGCCGCCTCCTCATCGGCGATGTAGGCCGCAGATGGCCCCGCTGATGGCCGCTAATATTTGGGGTTTGATGGGCACGTTGTCCTCTCCTCTTGAAAAGCAGTTAGCCGTCAGCTTTCAGCCAAAACCTTTAAATCCCCCAAATCCCCCTTTTGCAAAGGGGGACTTAAAACCCTTGCTCGTCTGTATCCCCCCTTTGCTAAAGGGGGGTTAGGGGGGATCTTGCCTTTGCACTGAACTGACTGACTGCGCCGCTGGCAACTGCACACACTGCCCCTACACCGGGATGTTGCCGTGCTTCTTGGCCGGCAGGGTCTCCCGCTTGCTGGCCAGGGCCTCCAGGGCCGCGATCAGCTTCGGCCGGGTCTCCCGGGGGGCGATCACCTGGTCCACGAAGCCCCGCGAGGCGGCGATGTAGGGGTTGTAGAGCAGGTTCTCGTAGTTATCGATGATCTCGGCCCGCTTGGCCGCCGGGTCCGCGGCTTCCTTGATCTCTTTCCGGAAGATGACGTTGGCCGCGCCCGAGGCCCCCATGACCGCGATCTCGGCGGTGGGCCAGGCCAGCACCAGGTCGGCGCCCAGGTCCCGGGAGCACATGGCCAGGTAGGAGCCGCCGTAGTCCTTGCGGGTCACCAGGGTGAGCTTGGGCACCGTGGCCTCGGAGTAGCACCAGAGGAGCTTGGCCCCGTGGCGGATGATGCCCCGCCACTCCTGGTCGGTGCCGGGCAGATACCCGGGCACGTCGGCGATGGTCAGCAGCGGGATATTGAAGGCGTCGCAGCAGCGGATGAAGCGGCAGGCCTTGTCGGCCGCGTCCACGTCCAGGCAGCCGGCCATGACCGCGGGCTGGTTGGCGATGATGCCCACGGGCCGGCCGCCGAGGCGGGCCAAGGCGGTGATGATGTTCTGGGCGAAGTAGTGGTGCGGCTCGAAGAAGTCGCCGTCGTCCACGATGGCCCGGATGACGTCGTGCATGTTGTAGGAGGCGCTGGGGCTGTCGGGGACGATGGCGTCCAGGGCCGGCTCCTCCCGGTGGGCCGGGTCGCCGCTGGGGCTAAACGGCGGGTCCTCCAGGTTGTTGGCCGGGAGGAAACTTAAGAGCTTTTTGATCTGCTCGATGCAGTCGGCGTCGGTCTCGCAGGCGAACTGGGCCACGCCGCTCTTGGCGTTGTGGGCCATGGCGCCGCCCAGGTCCTCAAAGGTGATCTGCTCGCCGGTGACGCTCTTGATGACGTCCGGGCCGGTGATGAACATGTACGAGGTGTTCTTCACCATGAAGATGAAGTCGGTCATGGCCGGCGAATAGACCGCGCCGCCGGCGGTGGGTCCCATGATGGCCGAAATCTGGGGGATGACGCCGGAGGCGATGGCGTTCCGATAAAAGATCTGGCCGTAGCCGGAGAGCGAATCCACCCCTTCCTGGATGCGGGCCCCGCCGGAGTCGTTGAAGCCCACCAGGGGCACGCCGGCCTTCAGGGCCAGGTCCATGACCTTGCAGATCTTCTTGGCGTGCATCTCGCCCAGGGAGCCCGCCCGGGCGGTGAAGTCCTGGGAGAAGGCGAAGACCGGGCCGGCCGTTCACCAACCCGAAGCCGGTGATGACGCCGTCGGCCGGGATCTCGACCTTTTCCATGCCGAAGTTGACCGAGCGGTGGGTGACGAACATATCGGTTTCCTGGAAGGTCCCGGGGTCGAAAAAGAGGTCCAGGCGCTCCCGGGCCGTGAGCTTGCCGCCGGCGTGCTGCTTCTCCACCGCCTTGGCCCCACCCATGCCCAAAACCGCCGCCTCCCGCTCCCGCAACTCCTTAATCTTCTCTGCCACTGTCTTCATAGACGACTCCTTTTCCACCTGACCCGATGCCCCCGCAATTTTTATGAGGTTAGGATGATTTCGCAGGATAATAAATGGCGCTTGCGGGAGGATACCTCAGACTAGTGAGATTATTTTCTTTCTGGGGTCCTGTCAACCCGAATCTGTGAAAAAATTCTCGAAGAAATCGGGGTTACCGCCGGCGCGATGGGTGAAGGTTTTCAACCCGTTGGGCCGGGAGACCAATCTGCCGGGCCATTGACTTAAGGAAAAGCGGCCATATGTTCTTTTTAATGGAAATTTCCGGACCCGTCATCCGGCCAATTTAGCCTTTAGAGGAGGGCATAAAAGATGGTACGAGGGAGTAAGATTTTTCTCATGATGATCCTGGCAGGTCTGTTCCTGCTGGCCGGCGCCTACGTCGGCGCCCAGGAGAAGGCCCCGGCGGCCCCGGCGCAGGCGCCAGCGGCGGCACCTGCTCCGGCGGCACCGGCGCAGGCCCCGGCGGCCCCGGAAAGCGCCGGAAACGGGTAAGCTGGGTGAGATGGCGCCTCCGGCAACTGCGGAAGGGGCGAAGGAACCGCCGTATTCGAAACCCTACCCCATGGGATTTATTACCATCCACTTAAAACATGTGGGCGCCGGGGTCGGCGTGGAATGGGGCAAAGGGGTGCTGACCTATAAAGGGAAAACGTACATCTTTAAGGTAAAGGGCCTGCAGATCGGCACGGTGGGCATCTCCACGGTGACCGCCAAGGGTGAAGTCTACAACTTATTCCAGCTCGCCGAATTTCCGGGGCAGTATGGGGCGGTGGAGGCCAGTGCGGCGATCTTCAAGGGTAAGGAAGCGCAGGAATTCAAAAACCGCAAAGATGTACACGTCGTCTTCAAGGGCACGCAAAAAGGGCTGAACCTGGCCATCGGGCCTGAAGGCTTTACGTCCGACTTGGAAGAGGCCCTTTAGGCAATTGCCGCCGGGCGGCAACTATTTCCTTTTAAGTCTTTACCCAGGTGAAGTAGGATACGGGGTGAGCGCGGCGGCTCACCCCTTTTTTGTTGGGAGGCCGACAGTCTGCTCTTGGATCGACGCGGCTTTTCATGAAGACAAGAGGAGACGGACATGGCCGCCAGCCAGCAGCCGGACCCGGAAGGCGAGGTCCATCACACCACGGTGCGGGTGCGCTTCGGGGACACCGACCCTTACGGCATCGTTTACTTCGTCAGCTATTTTCGCTACTGCCACCGGGCCATCGAGGAGTTTTTGCGGGCCTGCGGTCTCAAGCCCGAAGAGACCTTCAAGAACGTCCGGGAAGGTTTCGGCCTGCCCATTGTCGAGGCCTGGTGCCGCTTCCGGCGGCCGACGCAAGTATGGGGAGTTGCTGCGCATCGAGACCCGCCTCCAGGAGGTCAGGTCCAAGGCCCTGATCTTCCGGTTTGAGTTTTATCCCGAGACGGGCCGGGAGCTGGTGGCGGAAGGCACGGCCAATCTGGTGGCCATTGACGCGGATTGGCGGGTGAGGGAATTGCCGGAGCGGATTAAGCAGGTAAAAATAAGCCGAGGTTGACGAGGGTCAAATCAGCTTCCCACAGAGGGTAGCTGACCCGCGGGCTCAGGCGTTTTCACAACGTCGATTCCGGGGCGAGCAGGTAAAGGATCCGGACCTCGAGGCGGCACCAGAACCCGGTCATGGGGTCCTGATAATAGTGCACCTCCCGGCCGTTTTCTTCGGTAATCCAAACGAGTCCATGCCATTCTTCCGACACGCGGGGATTTTCCCAGAATTGCCACCCGGTAGGCAGTGCTTCGGGGATATACCCCGGTCAAACAGACGGGTCGCCTGGGCCCCAAGCTCTGGCGCTCCTGACCACGACGCCGTCCTCGGTATTTAGCCTGGCCGAACGGGGGTCGAGGTTGAAGGAGCCCACAAAGACCACCTGGCGGTCGACGATGACGGTTTTGGCATGGAGGGCTCCCCTGGATGAACTGCCGAGGCCGGTGCGGGCCCAGAACCGGTATTGATCGGGATTAGGTTTGAGCTCATAAAGCTCCACCCCTATCCCCAGAAGCGCCTTGCGGTAATGGTCGTAACCTCCTTCCGCGATGGGCACATCAGTGGAGGCCAGAGAGTTGGTGAGAACTTTTACGGTGATGCCGCGCTCCCGCAGTTGCTTTAAACCATTGCATCCCGCGTTTTCCCGGGATGAAATATGGTGTGATTATCAGCACTTCGCTCTGGGCCTCATCGATGATAGATTTTAGCTTCCGTCCCATCAGGACTTTGCGGCTGGAGTCATCCGACTCTGATGACCTTTAACGGATCGTCATACAAGACCTCCCCTTCCGCCCAGACATAAGGGATGTGGCCGGCCTCCACCCGCTTGGTGAGATTCGCGTCCTGCAGCTTTTGGGCGTACTCCGAACTTTGCACGGATTTTCGATTTTCGGCCAGGGAGCGGCGAAACCCCTCCGTCTCAGCGGCGGTTGGCTGGCGCTTCAAGAGGGCCTTGATGGGGATGGAGAGCGCACAGTTCCAGTAATCGTCGAATCGCGGCGGATAGCTCCCTGGTAATCGGTCCTATGGCCATGATATCCAGGTCGCCAAACGTGAGTTCAGCACGCGCTCCGAAGTACTCGTCGCCGATGTTCCGCCCGCCCACGATGGCCAGGCAGTTGTCGGCGATGAATACCTTGTTATGCATCCTGGCCCTGAGCCTTTTGGCCACGAAGACCGCCTGGAAAACCCGGGAGAAGAAAACCGACCGAAGGCCGCCGAAAGGATTGAAGACCCGCACCTCGATATTGGGGTTTGCCTGGACCAGGGCCAGCCCCCAATCCATTTTTCCAGTCTGCGGCCAATCGTCCAGCAGGAGACGCACCCGCACCCCCCGCTCAGCCGCGGCCAGCAGGCGGTCCATCAGGAACTTGCCGGTCAGGTCGTCATTGAAGATGTAGTATTGCAGATCCAGGGTCCGCTCCGCCTGGTCGATGGCCAGGATGCGCGCCAGGAAGGCGTCCTCCCCGCTGGGCAGGAGGTAAAACCCCGATTTTCCCTGGTGCTTGACTACATGGGCTTGAATCCTTTGGCCCATGTCAGTCTTTTCCGGCAGGAGCAAAGCACTGGAGACCGGGCGCGGGTAATCCAGGGGGAGGCTGGCGCAACCGTTCAGCAGCGCCGGCAGGAGAAAGAGGCACGCCAGGACGGCAGCTGGGACTAGGTTAGAACGTTTCGGCATGCAGCACTCAGCAATATCAGGCAATGATCAGCCTCTAATCAAGCTGATGTTTGGCAATATCAGGCAGATAAGGGCGCGGGGCGCAACACCCTAATTTTCCACCGAAAACCGTCTTTACTTCTTCTTCACCACCAGGACCGGGCAGGGGGCCTGGCCGATGACCCGTTCGGCGGTGGAGCCCATGAGGAGTTTGCGCAGGCCGGAGCGGCCGTGGCTGCCCAGGACGATGAGGTTCACCTTCTTGGCCTGGGCAAACATGATAATGGCCTGGTCGGGCTGACCCTGGGGGACGGCGGTTTCCAGGGGCACGCCCCGCATCTTGGCCTCGGCTTCCATCTTTTGCACCACGGCCTTGGCGGTTTCGACCTCACCGTCGGTGGCGGCCACGGCGAGGCCGATCAGGTGGCTGCCCATCCGCTGGGTGATGCTCAGGGCCTCTTCCCAGGCGGCGGCGCTGAAGGGCGAGTCGTCGCTGGCCACGAGGATGCGCTTGAATTCCAGGGGCGCGCCCTTGGGGACCACCAGGACGTTGACGGGGCTGTGGCCGATGACCCGGGCGGTGACGCTGCCCATCAGGAGCCGGGCCAGGCCGGTGAGGCCGTGGCGGCCCATGATGATCCAGTCGGGCTTGACCTCTGCGGCCTCTTCCAGGATGCCGTCATAGGCGGAGGTGGTGGTGCGGAGGCGGGGCTCCAGGTCCACCCCCAGTTCGGCGGCCTTGGCCCGCCAGACCTCCAGGCGGCTCCGCACCGCGGCTTCCTGGGCCGCCTGCATCTCCAGGTTGACCGTGGGCGGCGGCAGCAGGTCCGGGGCCTGCAACTCGTAGAGGGGGACGAAGGTGAGGACCTGCAGGAGATAAACCTTGCAGCCGGCGGCCTTGGCCAGACCCAGGGCCGCGGTGACGGCCCCCTGACTGTCCGGGGACTCGTCGGTGCAGACCAGCAATTTTTCCAGATGGGCGGGGGAGGACATGGGAAGCTCCGGTTTCAGTTTCAGTTTTCGAGTTTTGAGTTAAAAGATAAAATTGGCTAAGTTTTATTATTACCACAGAAAACCGCATAACAGAAAACCGAAAACCGTCATCTCTTCTTCACCACCAGGACCGGGCAGGGGGTCTGGCCGATGACCCGTTCGGTGACGCTGCCCATGAGCAGTCGCTGGAAGCCGGTGCGGCCATGGCTGCCCATGACGATGAGGTCCACGTGGTTTTCCCGCGCCACCCGGATGATGCCTTCGTCAGCGGCCAGCCCCTGGGGCGAGAAGCCCTGGAAGGAGACGCCGTCCCGGTTGGCCGCGGTCAGCATGCCGTGGACGATCTCCTGGGCCTCGAGGATCTCGCCTTCCTCCCGGGCCACCGCCACCCCGAAGAGCTCGGCTTCGGCCCGGGCGGCCATGGCCACGGCCTCCGTTAAGGCGGCACGGCTAAATTCCGAGCCATCCGAGGCGATGAGCAGGCGCCGGAAGGCCAGGGAGGCGTCCCGGGGCACCACCAGAACATTAACCGGGCTCAGGCCGATGACCCGGTGGGTGACGGAGCCCATGAAGAGACGCACCAGGGCGGTGCGGCCATAGCGGCCCAGGATGATGAGGTTGGGCTGGATTTTTTCAGCTTCCTCGACAATGGCGGCAAAGGGCGAGACACTGTGCAGCACCCGATAGTCTAACTGCACCCCCTTGAGGGCGGCCTCGGAGGCGGTGGCGGCCTTCTGGCGGCGGATTTCCTCCTCCAGGCAGGTCCGCAGGTCCGGGGCCACGGCCTCGAATTCGGGGACGATCTCCACCACCTGCAGCACGTAGAGCTTGCTGCCGCAGACCTGGGCCAGGGACAGGGCCTGGGCCACGGCGTTCTGGCCCTCGTCGGAGCCGTCGGTGCAGGCCAGCAGGCGCTCCCAGGGGCCGGGACAGGTTAAGGATTTTTCCGCATGCATGATTGCCGGTGCCTTTTTTGATCTTTTTTGATCTTTTTTGTCTAGGATAAAGCTTCGGGGTTGAGCAAACCAGGGGTACAGGGTGAAGATCAGAAAAAAAGTTTGATCGGGGCGGTTCAAGAACCGCCCGACATTTCCAGTCGTTGCGTGGCGGGCGAGACGCCCGCCCCACCAGACGCCCGCCCTACCCTTCCGCCGTCTCCTGCTGGCCGGGACGCTCGTAATGGCCGGTCAGGAAACGCTGGGCCAGGACCTCGGGGATGGAGTCGTCGCACATGAGCATGTCCATCTGGCGCACATAGGCCATCAGACGGCCCACGAGGTCCAGGCGCTCCTCGGTTTCCGCGGCCGGACGACGGCGGAAGCGGCCCCGGATGATATCGCCGTGAATCTCCAGCTCGAAGCCCAGATGCTCCAGGACTTGCGCGATGAGCCGGATGCGGCGGATACGGCGGACATCGTCGGCCGCGCCGCCCTTAAAGGTGAAATGGATGTAGTTGTCCGCCGGCAGGTCGCCTAAATAGCTGTCCACACTTTGAAAATGGTAGCCCAGACGGCAGGCGTAGTTGACGTAGTTGGCGCCGACGATGGCGTAGGTCTTGTCCCAGAACTGTTCCGGCGGCCGGATGGCCGATTGTCCCAAGACTTGCAGAAAGCCCCCCACGTTCACGGGCACCGGCCCGGCCCAGGCGATGCCGGGGTGGCTGATGCCCCGCCACAGGGCGCGCATGGGGCGGGAGATGATCTTTTCCGGCGGCACCGGGGTGTCGTAGCCGGCGAGGCCGTCGCCCAGGTCCACCAGGTGGAGGTTGAGGGGCAGGTCGGTCTTCAGCTTCAGGAGTTTGAGGGCCGGCACCCGGCCCTGGGCGACCTCGTCCATGAGGCTGAACATCACCTGGATCGCCTTTTCATGGACAAAGCGGGTGATATCGCGGTAGGTGCGGCAATTCTCCGGGCGGAAGCCGGGGCTGCGGCGGTCCAGCAGGGTTAAGGGGGTGATGAGGTCGAGGACGGCCTGGAACTTTTCCGGATCGTTCGGCTCGGCCAAGCGCCGGTAAATGGCTTCCCGGACCCGAGTCCGGGCCACCTCCAGTTCCTGCCAGCGGTCGCCGACCATGCCTTGCAAGGCCGCCCCCAGATCGGCGAAGCGACGGTCCAACAGATCGATCCGGACCCGCCAGGTGTCGAGATCAGGCTCCGCAGCAGCCGCCAGCTTCTCTTCCAGGTAACCCATGAGGACCTGGATTTCGTTATTCAGGGCGAGCACCTGCTGAAAGCCGCGCCAGATGTCCTTCAGATTCGGACCTGATGGTTTCTTTTTGCGCCGGAAGAAGTCAAGCAAACCCATGAAATAGTTGCCAGTGGCCAGTAGTCAGTTGCCAGTCGTTGAGGACAAAGTCACACGTCTTAAATTTACAACTGGTAATAATAACATTTTTTCAGCAGTCCGGGAGCTTATTGGGAGAGAAGAAAAACCGGGCCGCCTCAGGTGGACCCGTTCCCGGGTTCGGTTCTCTGCCAGGGCCAGCGCCCGGTGATCTCCAATTCCAGGGCAAAGCTCAGGAAGGTGCGGATGGCCACCAACAGGGCCAGGACCCCCAGGTCCTGGAAGGTCGGGCCCACCGCCACCGTGCCGACGATATCGGAGGCGATGAGAAACTCCAGCCCCAGCAGGATGGTCTTGCCGAAATCGCTGCGAAAGCGGCGATAACAATCTTCAAAGGCCCCCTCTTTGATGAGCCTGAGGAGAAACTGGACGGTGGTAACGATCGCCCCCAGGACGATGATGGCGACGGCCAGGGCTTCGATGCCTACCGCCACCCAGCGTATGGCCTGGTCGAACCCTGCGAAACCTTTAGCCATGGAGATCATTGCCGGTCACCTGTCATGAACAGTTGCCAGTAGCCAGTAGTCAGTGAAAGCCGCCTGTGACGCAAGGTAGGGTGCGTTCCAAGCACCACGCAAGGAGCCTGTCATATTTGAATAGTTCGTTCCAGGCGCAAGCTTGGGAACATCAGCAGGTTCCCAAGGGCACCTTGGGAACCTGCCCACCGTTGCGGTGATTGGGAGCACAGTCTTTCCAGGCTGTGCCAAAGTGCCCCACAGGCTGGAAAGCCTGTGCTACCTGATTTAGCGTCTGCGGCCGCCGCCGCCCCGCCGCCACCACCGCGGCCACCGCCGACCGCCACCACCCCTGAGGGCCGGCTGAAGCCGCCACCCCCTCCGGAGGGCCGGGAGGCCGCAGCCGGCCGGTAGGCCGGGGCGCTTTGGGCCCGCTGGAAGTTCTGGGTGCGCGTCTCGCCCCGCTGCCGGGCGTTAAATTCCCGGTTGAGTTGACCGGCATTAAAGCTGGGCTGAGTTGCCGGCCGGGAGGGCGCGGGTTGGGGTCGCCGGGTGATGTCCGCCGGCGGGCGGGCGGCGGGGGTCGGCCGGGCTGATGCCGCGGGCCGGGTTGCCGCGGCGGGCTTGGACCAGTTATTGCCCTGGCGCTCCTGCCAGCCCTGGGGCGTCTTGCGGTAGACGTTGCCGTTTTTGCCGGCATAGACGTTGTTCTGACCAGGCCTGGCGGCCTTGGACGGGGTCGGCCGCGCCTGGGCGGCCTGACCGGGCCGGGCCTGGCCGGGCTTGACCTGTCCGGGCCTGGCCTGGGCTCCGGGGCCGGTTCTGGCCGGCTGCACCTGGGCCGCGGGCCGCGTCCCCGGCCGCTGCGGGGCCAGATTGGCCTGGTTGCCGGGCCGATTATAGAGATTGGGGTGAGGTCCCGGACCGGTCACCGGATGGACGATGGGC
>CAVSQR010000045.1:0-4733 GCA_963729825.1 uncultured delta proteobacterium
CTGAGTATACGTTCGCAGTGAATAGACACACTCAATCATGGCTTACTCCCAGCTCTTTCGAATGATTTCATCTGCAGGGAAAGAATCAAGGATTTGTTGTTACACCCGGAAACGGGTGCCGGTGAAGATCATCGGCGAGTGAGGGGACGGTCTTATGCCCGCCCTGTTTGCTGCAGGGGCGGTTCGCGAACCGCCCCTACGCGAACCCACAGCATGCCGGAGCTGCAGGGGCAACCCTTGCGGTTGCCCTGTTTTGGGGGGCTGAATTCCGTCCTGGCGCACAGCGATATATTGACAGATATAAAAATTAACTTTATATCTGTCAGAAAATGAGCGGATCTCCCAGCGGAAAGTGATTGCCGCCAGAAACGTTCATATCCCCCTCTATTCCGGAAAAGCATGACATACGTATCCCGCGCCATAGACCCGGTTTTTCAAAAGGCCCTGGAGCAATTTCCGGCAGTGCTCGTCACCGGCCCGCGGCAGTCCGGCAAGACCACCTTTGTCCGCCGGTCCGCCGGGCAGACAGCCTATCAAAGCCTCGATGATCCCCTGGAGCGAACGTTTGCGTCCAGTGACCCCAACGGTTTTCTCGACCGGTTCCGGGACCGGGGTCTGATCCTCGACGAAATCCAGTACGCGCCGGAACTGCTGCCTTACCTGAAACTACGCATCGATCAGGAACGGAGCAAAAACGGCCGGTTCATCCTCACCGGGTCACAGCAGTTCCAACTGATGCGCAACGTGAGCGAATCCCTCGCCGGCCGGGTCGCCATCCTGGAACTGTTGCCGTTTGGCCGGCTCGAATATCCAGGCGGCTCCCCGGACAGTCTCCCCTCCTGCCTCTGGCAGAGCAACTATCCCGAGCCGGCGCTTTCCCCGGCAAAGCGGGACCTCTGGGTTTCCTCATATCTCCAGACCTATCTCGAACGCGATGTCCGGCAATTGCTCGACATCGGCAATCTGCGTCTTTTCGAAACCTTTCTCTCGCTTGCGGCGGCCCGCCACGGCCAGGAATGGAACATGGCCGACCTTTCGCGGCAGTCCGGGGTTTCCCAGCCGACGGTGAAATCCTGGACCGCCGTGCTGGAGGCCTCGTATATCGGCTTTTTTCTTCCTCCCTATTTCCGCAACTTCGGCAAGAGGCTGATCAAGACGCCGAAATTCTACTTCCTGGACAACGCCCTGCCCGCCATCCTCACCCGTCAGCCCGATCCTGAGGCGGCGCTGGCCGGCCCCATGGGCGGGTCCTTTCTCGAAGGCTGGGTGGTGAGCGAGGCGGTGAAAACCTTTGCGGCCAGGGGCGAAAAACCGGCGCTCTTTTTCTGGCGTACCCACGACGGGCTGGAGGTCGATCTGCTTATCCAGGCAAAGGGCAGGCTGTGGCCGGTGGAGATCAAGCTTACCGCCACGCCTACCACGCAACATCTGAAACCGATGAACCGCTTCCTGGACCTTGCCGGCGCCGAGGCGGCAAGCCACGGCCTGCTCGTCTGCAGTGTCCCGGAACCCCGGCCCCTGCCGGGCGGCCACCTGGCCCTCCCCTGGCATCATTTCCCCCAATGGCTCCAGGAACTGACGGCGGGCTGATCATGGGGAGGGTGTCGTGCCCCCCGTCTCGCTTAACTTCGGAAAGGTAGAGTCATCTGGAGGGAAAGAATTAATGGTTTTTTGTTACACCCGGAAAAACGGGTGTGCTGGTGAAAATCACCGGCGAGTGAGGGGACGGTCTTATGACGCCCTGTTTGCTGCAGGGGCAACCCCTGCGGTTGCCCTGTTTCGCTTCAACGCGGAAAGGCGTGAACCCTGTGAGCAATTACCTTGAAACGGCAATTGCAATCGCCGGCGTCGTATGCTAGTTTGTATTCTTTGGTTGCCATTTTTCATAATCATGGTTGTTCAACAATACGGATTTGTCTCAAGCCAATGAAAACAGCACCTGATATAATTGTCCAACTGATCCATATCGAAGGGCCTCTGAAGGGACAGATTCTGGAGGTATCCGATCCGGAAATCAGAATCGGCCGCCATCCCTCCTGCCAGCTGCAATTCCCGGCCGACTACAATCTCATTTCCAGGCAGCACGCCACCATCACCAGGGAAGGCAACCGTTTCAAACTGACGGACCACAGCTCCAACGGCACCATTGTCAACGGCAAGAAAGTCAAGGAAGTCTATCTCAAGGACGGGGATGTGATCACCATTTCCGAAGGCGGGCCCAAGGTCAGCTTCCTGACCCAGGTTGGCGCTCCCGCGTCGGCCCCGGCCAAGGCCGCCCCGGCCCCCCCGCCGCCCTCTCCGCCGCCGCCCGTACAGGAGTTCGTCCACCCTCACCCTGCTCCGCCGCAGCCGGAAGCCAGAGTGTACATGCCGCAGCCTGCCGCCCCCTACCAGCCGGAGGCCAGACCGTACATTCCCCAGCCGCCCCCTGCCGCCCCCCAGCCCGAGGCCAGGCCATATATCCCGCAGCAGCCGCCGCCCCCGGTCAGCCGGCCGGCGGAACCCGCCCAGCCCAGGGAAAGCAAGGAGCCGCTGATCATTCAATACGGACCGACCCTGCGCTCCTTTGACCGACTGCCGTTAAGGATCGGCAAGCACCCGAGTTGCGATTTTCAGCTTGATCATGCGGCCATTCTCGACCTGCACGCGGAAATCTACTTTGCCGACGGAAACTACTGGGTGCGGGATCTTACCGGCAAACACCTGGTTACCGTGGGCGGCGTTGCCGCGGACCAGGGCGTCCCGCTCAGACAAAATGACGAACTTTTTCTCAGCCCCACCGGTCCCTTTTTCCAGTTTCTGGGCAAAGGCCGGCTGGGCGAGCTGGAAAGAACCCCGGCTCCGCCGGTTGATGAGGTGCGGGAACTCAGTAACCGGACCGCGGACAGGATGCAGGAGAAAAATTCCCCGAAAAGCCCGATGTCTTTTCTGAAAAAGATTTTCTCCAAGGATTGAATTGCACGTTTGGGTGGGGATAATCAGGACAGGCGTCACGGATGTTTCGCCGGGATACCCGGCGGGAGGAAAAAACTTGCGCAGAAGCTATGCCGACTCCTTCAACAGAGGCAGGCTCTTGCCGAGTTTTCCCAGCACGTTATCGATCTGCTCAAGGGTAATGATCCCCTGTTCAAGCAGGATCCTGCCAACCAGCCTGTGCCGCCCTTTTTCGATGTCTTCCATGACCTGAATCTTGAGGGCATCGACAAACTCTTTGGGCGTGACATATCCGCTTTCAATGGCAATGACACCAAAACGCTTTTCCAGATGCTGGGTTTCAAGCTCTTCCTTCATTTACGCCTCCCGTTTTTTCCATCTTATATCGGGCCAATCAGCAAAAGCAAAAAAAATTTTCAAATTATCCCTGATCCGAATATACTGGTCATTGCATAAAAACTTATTTTTTCATAAAACAGCCTCGGGCAATCCCTGCTCTGCAATTGCCTGAATCTTTTACTTTTTTATTTTCACGCAACCGGACTTCAATGGCAAACAGGCCCCAGGCCTTTACACAGGGAGTGATACATGAAAAGGCTGGACGGCATAATTCCATGGAATAATTATCATCTCTCCTATTGCGGCATTTCGGACCGGGGACTGATCCGCAAAGAAAACGAGGATGACTTCCTGGTCATGGAAAGGCATCGGCTGTTCTGCGTGGCGGACGGCATGGGCGGCCAGGTGGCCGGTAAACTGGCCAGTCAGACCACCCTGGAAGGGGTGTCCCGCTGCATGACTTATCTGACTGGGTCCGGCGACACGACGATCCCCTACGGTCTTTCCGTTGATATGCTGCACAAACCGCGGCTGGCCTGCATCGTGCAATTTGCCAATTACCTGGTGCACCAGAAGGCTGACGGCAGCAGCATGGGTTCAACCCTGGTTGCCGGCCATTTCACGGAAGACCGCCTTGATTATGCCCATGTGGGCGACAGCAGGTTATATCTGTGGCGCGGCGGCCAGCTGACCCAACTGACGGAAGACCATTCCCTGGTCTACGAGCTCTACAGGATGGGCAACATCAGCCGGGAGGAAATGCAGTCACACAATCTGCGCAACATCATCACCCGCGCCATCGGCACCCATCCCCAGGTGGAGCCGAGTCTCGGCAGCATCGATGTCCGGCCGGGCGATATCTTTCTGTTCTGTTCCGATGGCCTGACCACCATGCTCGATTCAGATGAAATTGCGGCCGTTTTAGCAGCAGGGGCAAACCTGGCGGCGCTGGCCCAGACCCTGGTGGCAAAGGCCAATGCAGCCGGGGGACGGGACAATATCACCATTCTGCTCATTGCCGCGCAGGGCATGATGTGATCGCCAGCCCCTGACCGCCCAGGCGGCAGACTGCAGGCTGCGGGGGCAACCGAGCCATTGCGCTTGACTTGCTGGCTGCTTCGTCGGAAAAACCTTGATATTGAGCCTCTTGCAAAATGAACATCTACTCCGATCGGCTAAAAATAACCTGTGCGGCGTCTTCCTTGTGAAATCGTCCTCAACGTAGCACTGCTACGCTTCCGGGCGATTTCACAACTCATCCTTGCACAGAATATTTTTCTCTCGATCTCGCTACGACGTTCATTTTGCAAGAGGCTCTATTGATTGGTTATATTTGCCGTTATTCTCCGATCAGGGAATGCGCCCAGTCAAGGATCGGCTTGACCCGGTCCGCCACCAGTTCCCGGGCCTGTTCATAGGTGCACCAGCGGAATTCATCATGCTCGGGATGCCCCAGTTCG
>CAVSQR010000046.1:0-34136 GCA_963729825.1 uncultured delta proteobacterium
ACGATCTCAAACATGATGATGCCGGCCGCCACCGAGGCGTTTAAGGAATCAATTTCCCGCTGCATGGGGATGGTCACCTTGAAGTCGCACTGCTCCTGCACCAGCGGCCGGATGCCTTTTTCCTCGCCGCCGATCACCAGGCAGAGCGGACCGGAAAAATCCGTCTGATAGATGGCAACGCCGCCCTCCTTGATGGTGCCGTAAATCCAGATTCCCTGCTCTTTTAATTTCTGCAGCATCCGGACGAAGTTGGTGCTCTGGCAGACGGGCAGGTGGGTCAATGCGCCGGCGGATATTTTCGCCACCGTGCCGCTTAAGGGTGCTGAACGGTCCTTGGGCACAATGAGCCCGGTTACCCCGGCGGCGGAGGCGGAGCGGATAATGGCCCCCAGGTTGTGGGGGTCCTGGATGGAATCAAGGGCCAGCACAAAAGGGGTTTTGCTTTGGCTAAGAAGCGCCAGGAAGGCCTCTTCCTGCAGGGTTTCAAAGGGCATGATCCGGGCAATGACCCCCTGATGGTTCATCTGCCTGCTGCCGGCTATTCTGAACTGGGGGGTGAATTTTACCTTTACCTGTTCTGTTCTCGCCAGATCAATGATCTCCTGCAGTTTCCGGCTTGTTTTACCCTTCTCGATCAGGATTTCGTGGATTGAGCGGGGCCTGGCGGCCAGCAGTTCATAGACCGGGTGGATGCCCCAGACAAGCTGGTCCTCGTTAAGTGGTGTGTTATCGTTCATAAACCGACCTGTAAAAGATTAGCGATGCAGACCTGCGGTGTGCGGCAAAAAGGGCATGGGGGCAATTTGCCGGGCGATGACAAGGGACTCTGGATCATTGCCGGGGCAGGATAAGGGGCAGCCCGTCGATGTTGCGCCTGGTGCGGCAGCGCTGGGCAATGATGATGGCCCGCAGGGTATCAACCGCCTGTTCCAGGGTGTCATTGACGATCAGATAATCGTAGAGCCCGGCATCCTGCATTTCATTCCTGGCGTTCTGCAGGCGGAGCCTGATGGTTTCAGGGGAATCGGTGCCCCGGCCGGTCAGCCGTCGTTCCTGCTCTTCCCATGACGGCGGGACAATAAAGATGGAGAAACATTCGCCGCCGGCCGCCGCCCTGACCTGCCTGGCGCCCTGGACGTCAATATCCAGGAAGACATCAAGCCCCTGGACGAGATGCCGGTCCACCTCTCTGCGGCTGGTCCCGTAAAAGTTGCCGTGCACCTCGGCCCATTCGAGAAATTCATTAGCGGCCCGCATCTGTTTGAAGGTTTCCTGATCGACAAAATAGTAATCAACCCCCTCCTTTTCGCCGGTCCGGGGGCTTCTGGTGGTATGGGAAACGGAAAATGTCACCCCCTTAACTTGGGCAAAAAGCCGTTTGAGGATGGTGGTTTTCCCGGTCCCGGACGGGGCGGAAATGATGATGAGATTCCCTCTCACAGGGTATCCTCCGTCAGTGAGGCTGGATCCTGCTGGGTGGCGGGGGTGAAGCGCTGGGTAATCGTTTCCGGCTGGACGGCGGAGAGGATAACGTGGTTGCTGTCCAGGATGATGATGGAGCGGGTTTTCCGCCCCTCGGTAACGTCGATGAGCTTTTTCTGCTCCTTGGCTTCATCCTTGAGCTTTTTTATCGGGGAAGATTTCGGCTTCACAACGGCAAGGATACGGCTGGCCACCACTGAGTTGCCGAACCCCACATTGATCATTCTCTGGTCCATGGTTATAACCTTTTTGGTCTTATTGGTCTTGCTTGGTCCGACTGGTCCGACCAGCAAGACTAATCATTCAAGATTCTGCACCTGCTCGCGCATTTTTTCCAGTTCATTTTTCAGTTCGACGGCCTGATGGGCAATGCCGGCATCGGAAATTTTTGACGCCATGGTATTGATCTCCCGTAATAATTCCTGCAGAAGAAAATCAAGGCGCCGGCCCACTGGTTCCTGCTGATCCAGGAAATGGCGGAACTGATCGATGTGGCTGGTCAATCGCACCAGCTCCTCCGTCACATCGGCTTTGTCGGCAATAATGGCGATCTCCTGGGCAATGCGGACTGGATCAATATCCACATCTTTGGCCAGCTTGGCTATTCTTTCCTGCAGGGAAACGTGTTTCTGCACGGTCAGTTCCGGTATCTTCTCTTTGATCTGTTCTTTGGTGGAGGCCAGAAAGTCCAGGCGGGCGAGAAGATCGTTTTTCAGGCTCAAGCCCTCGCGCTCCCGCATATCCCGGGTCAGTTCCAGGGCCTGCAGCAGGGCCTGTCGCAGGATATCCCACACAGCCTCCAGATCTTCCGTCTCATCCAAGGCGTAGATGACATTGGGATAATTTGCCACCAGGGTCAGTTCCATGCCTGATGCGGGCAGATCCAGATCGTTTTTGATCTCCAGCAGGCAGTTGCGGTACTGCCGGGCAAGGGGAAGATTGACGCCCAGGGTTTTGGCCTCAGCCAGGTTCGGGGCGGGGGTTACCACCACCTCAATATGGCCTCTGCTGTAAAAAGGGGTGATTTCTTTTTTTATTTTCTCTTCAAGGGCGGCGTACTGTCTGGGCATTTTGATGCGGATATCGCAAAAACGGTGATTGACTGATTTGATCTCCACCGTCCAGCCGATGTTGTCAGAGGCGTGCTCTCCCCGGCCGAAGGCCGTCATGCTTATCGGAAATTTCATGAAATAAGCTCCATAAGTTCTTTGGCAGATGCCGTTGCCGTGCCGATCTTGGCGACCACTATGCCTGCGGCGAAATTGGCCAGGGTCGCCGCCTCGGCAAAGCTGAGGCCGCTGGCAAGTCCAAGGGCAAGACTTGCAATCACCGTATCACCCGCACCTGTTACATCATAAATCTCTTTGGCCACCGTTGGAATAGTGAAAATCGGTTTTTCTTTTTCCAGCAGTGCCATGCCCGCCTCGCCCCGGGTGATGAGAACCGCCTTGCTGTCCAGTTTCTGCAGCAGGGTGGACGCCGCCCGGAAAAGAGATTCGTCATCAAAGATGGCCACACCGGACATCTTTTCCGCCTCGTGATGGTTGGGGGTGATGATGGTCGCCCCGTGAAAGAGGTCGGTGTGAATCGGTTTCGGGTCCACGATCATCGGCACCTGGTGGAGGCTTACCAGTCGGCGCAGATGGTCCATCAGCGGTGCACAGATCACCCCTTTGCAGTAGTCGGAAATAATCGACTGCGTCAAAGGTGGTGATATTCGCCTCGATAAACGAACACAGGGCGTCCAGGGTCTCAACAGGCAGAGGCCCTGTTTTTTCCCGGTCAAAACGGACCACCTGCTGGCTCTGGGCCACAATCCTGGTTTTCTTGGTGGTGGGCCGGTCATGGGTTTTGATGACGCCTGCGGTGGGTGAGCCCATCTGCTGCAGAAGTTCCAGCAGATGCTGGCCCATCAGGTCATCGCCGATCACCCCGCACAGGGTCGCCCTGGCCCCGAGATCGTAGAGGTTGTGCAGCACGTTGGCCGAACCACCGAGCAGCAGACTCTCGTCGGTCACATTGACCACGGGCACCGGCGCCTCGGGCGAGATGCGGGAAACACTCCCCCAGATGAAGTGATCAACAATGATATCGCCGATAACCAGCACCTTGGCCGCGGGAAATTTTTCAATGGCCTGTTGCAGGTGCAGCCAATTTATGTTTTCTAGCACATCTTGCTCCTGTTGCTCTTTTTTCGCAATATTGCAATGGAAGGTTTCTTGCCTTGTTTTGTCTTGTTTGCCATTCATTCAGGAGCCGTTACGAAATAACATGTACAATTCCGACCGTTTCTTTACGGCTTCCTTGTGGCGTATTGGTTTCCAGAATGACCATGCTATTTTTTGCCAAGGCTTAGTCAGGTTTTTCCTCTGCCAGGATCATCCGGCAGAATTTTTCCGCCAGTTCCGCCAGGTCGGCACCGGTGAGCTGGGTGGTGTCCTTTATGCGGATGGTGGTGGTTGAACCGGATTTGTCCAGGGGCCGCCATCTGTCGAAAAAACGGTCATTGGGGGCCCCGGCGAAACTGATGACCGACCGCGTTCCTCTGGCGGTGGCCAGATGCTGACAGCATGAATCGTAGCCGAAAAAAACATCCGCCTGATCGATCAGGGCCGAAAGCATGCCGATGCCACCCTGGATGCAGACCAGTCCATGCTGGAAAGGGATCTGTTTCGTTATCAGATTCTTTTCCGAAACCGCCGTGGCCTGAAATGCCCTCATCTGCATCATTTCCATGAGGGCCCTGGCCCGCTCCCGCTCATCCGGGTGACACCCGCTGTCAAGAACCACCAAGGCGCTGTCGTCCTGTAAAAGCCCGGCCAGCAGCTGCTCCTCAAAGGGGTCGGGCAGTCGTTTTCTGCAGTCATTGCCGACCCCGAGATTGATGACGATTTTTTTGCAGCCCGTGGGGAACTGGGCAAAGAACCTCTGGACATTGTCCAGATGGGCCGGGCGGATGGAAATCTGCGGCAGGATGCTTATCTGTTCGTCCAGCACCTCGTTTAGCCATCGGTTGGTCAGCTGGCTCAGTCTGCTGGAGTCGTCCCGCTGGTCATTGCGCGAAGGGAAATGCCGGGTATAGCGGTCGGCAAGCAGGGGAAGAAGGGCGAGCTGGCTGAGCCGGCTGTCCGGGTCAAAGAGCAGGGTCTGGCCGTCATGCAGACCTTCCCATTCCATTTTCAACTGCTGGTAAAGAGCGGTATAGCTGGCCAGGCGGCCGATCAAGCCCCCGTCCCGTTGGTAATGGAATTTTGCCCAGTGCACCCGGGGCAGTCCGTAAAAAATTTCCGGCAGATGGGCCGGACCGTAAACAATAATTTCAGCCCGGGGAAATGAACGGGCCAGCCGGTGCACCATGATGGAGGTAATGGCCACGTCGGCTCCGACCGTGACCCGGGAAAGAACAAGAATTTTCCTGATCTGATCTTTGAGTGAGGGGCTTAAGGCAATACCCTGATGGATCTTTTCGTAGCGGGCGAGAAGCGGGTCCTGGTCCCCATAGTTCAGCTCGTTTAACAGGAGGTTCAAGCTCTTTCCCTCCTTTTGCCGGCGGATGAAGCCGATCATGCGCAGCAGCACCAGATTGCAGAGTTCGACTCCTCTGGTGGTAAAGTCATCACAGAGCTGTTCAACAATATTTTTATAGAGGGCGGCAACCGCAGCCTTGCGCACCGGCAGGCTCTCTTCAAAAAGGGCCATGCCGCAAAGCAGATCAATGGCGCGGAAATCGGGCTTTTCATCGGCCGCCAGCTGACTCATGAAGCTGCCGCTTAATTCGCCGGCAATGACTTCCGGGGAAATGATGGGATTGCCGGCCAGAAATTGTTGCCAGTTATGATATGCTGTTTCTATTTTCATTGATTCCCGTTTTCATGAAGGGGAGATATGCTCAACAGGCTAATATAGACGTATAGCGTAAAGCAGGCAATTTAATTCTGCGTAAAGAGCAGATGCGGTCGGTTGCAGTGGTTGTGATCCACGGGAAAAAAGAAAAGAGGCAGGGCGATAAGGATGTTACGCAGGATAAGCAGATAAGCGGGAGTGGGGTTCCCTTCGCCGAAACAGCCGCAGTCAATCGGCAGGAGGAGGTATCCCTCTGCCGCCAGGATGAGCAGCAGGGTGTAAAAAAGATAAAGCAGCCCGGTGACTCTGGCAAAAAAGACTGCCTGAATGCCGGTGAGGGCAGCAATGCCTAAAACGATTTCCAGGGGCGGATACCAGCGGGAGATGAAGACCAGTTGGCCGATACTGATCATGTTCCGCGCAAGAAGTGATTCAAGCAGATCACCCACGCCGGGGGAGGTGATTTTGCTCACCCCGGCCCAGACCAGGAGGAGTGCGGCCAGGTAATAATCGTTGATGACAAGCAGCTTGAGAATTTTTTTCACTGTTCAAGCAGCTTGATTTTTTTTGCGTCTTCCTTCCCAGAAGGTCATCAGTTCTTCCATCATCAGATGAAGCCTCTCCACCTGTTCCTTCACATCCTGCACGGTGGCCGAACTCTCTTCCGACATGGCGGCCTGGGACTGCACCATATCATCTATGGAGTTGACCGCCTGCCTGATTTTTTCTTCGGTTTCGGACTGCTGCCTGCCGGTTTCCTTTATTTTCGTCATCTCCCTGACCACCGAGTCGGACCCGGTGTTGATTTCAACAAAGGTCGTTTTCAGATTGTCCACCATTTGCACACCCGAGGTCACCTTTTCGTCGAGGCGCCTGATGATAACGGCAACCTTGCTGGCGGTTTCCGTTGTTCGGGTGGCGAGATTTCTCACCTCAGCGGCCACCACCGCAAATCCGGCACCGGCTTCACCTGCCCGGGCGGCTTCAACCGCGGCATTCAAGGCAAGAAGATTGGTCTGGAAGGCAATATCCTCTATGGCCTTGACCAGGGATGAAATTTCCCGGTCCGCCTCCACCATGGCAGTCATCGCCTCAACCACATCATTAATGGATTTATTGGACCGGGTTGCCGTGCTGTAGAGTGTATTGGCCGCCTGGTCGGCTGTTTGGGCGGCGGCGAGATTTTCCTTGGCCTGGCCGGTCATCTGGTCCATGGTCGCGGCTATTTCCTCCAGGGCCGCGGACGATGAGCTTGTTTCAGAGGCCAGATGACTGGACATGGCATTAATGTTGTCGACGGCCTCAAGCAGTCCGCCGGTGGCCTGGGTTGATTCCTCACCCATCCTGTCAAACTGTTTTGATATCAGAGAGATCATATAAAAGATGATCGCGCCGATGATGACCATGAGGGAGATGGAAAAAACCAGGATTTTGTTGAGCTGCCGGCTGACGGCAAGAATTTTGGTCATTGCCTGGTTGTGGCTCTGGGTGCTGGCATTGACGATGTTGTTCAGGGATTGCTGAAGATTTTTGTTCTGCGTATCGAATTTTTCCGTCCAGGCTGCCTCCTCGCCATAATTCTGGGCGGTGCTGGCCGCAATCATCTGCTTGCCGGCCTCAAAGGATGCCTGGTATATTTTTCGTACAGCATCAATCTGCCGGGTACCTTCGGGGTTTTCGCCGTTGAGCTTCTGCAGACCGGCCAAAAGGCCGATGATCTGTTGATCTATGGTCTGGATGTTTGCCAACTCGCTTTCCGTGCCGGCAGCCCTGGAGACATTAAATTTTTCAATAACATTGGTCACCAGACCTTTTATCTCAATGGCAACTTTCGTCTCAGGATAGATCTGCTGGCTTACCTTTCTTACCTCGCGGTTGAATTCTTTCGTGGCCACCAGGGCGTAAGAGATAATCGTACCGGAGATGGTGAAAAGGAGGAGAAAAAAGAAGTAGAGCTTTTTTTTGCTGCCGATCTTCATAAGCCATTCTCAATAAATGTCTGCGATATTTACTGATAAATATCTGATTATCATAGCTTGGAGCCGTTACGAAATAACATGGCCATCTTCGTTACCATCTTATGCCGTCTCTGATATCCGAACGACGATATTATTTATCAGCGGCTTATTGGGTGGGCAGCCCGGCACGCTTCCAGGCCAGAACCCCGCCATCCAGCACGGCCAGATTGGTATAGCCCTGCATATGCAGAAATTTTGCGCAGATATTAACCTGTTTGCCGGCATGGTCGAAGATAATGATTTTCTTGTCCTTGGGGAGACTGCTGTATTTTTCAGCCAGGTCATCCAGGGGAATGCTGACTGCGTCTTTGATTCTGCCGACATCTTTCACCTCATCACCGCGAATGTCCAGCAGAACGCCACTGGCAGTCTGAGCCTGCATTTCCTGCGGGGTCAGGCGGGGGATTTCAATTTTCGGATAGTCCACATGGGTTTCGACAGGGTAGCGGTTCTTGGCCCAGTCGGGCAGACCGTCATTGTAAACCATGACATTGGTGTAGCCCAGGGCAAGAGCCCGGTCTGCCGCCTCTTTGCTTTTGGAGCATTTGGGGCCCTTGCAGTAGAAAACAAGCAGGCTGGCCTTGTCTGCCGGCAGGAGTGGATTATCAGCGGTGACCTTGCTGCTGGGAATATTGATCGAACCGACGATTGCCAGCTCGTTGTGTTCGATGGAACTCAAGGCATCAATCAGGGTGAGGGGCTCGTGGGCATCCATTTTCTGTTTTAATTCTGCGGTGGTGATTGTTTTGAATTTTTCCTCTGCCGCCGCCGCAGATGCCTGCAGGAGAAGAAAACCACAGCAGATCAATAAGGTGAGCAGATACGGCATCCGGTGCTTTTGCATAAATAATCCCTCCAGTTAGCAAGTTGCTCATGCAATAAGAAGACTTGACAGTTCCAGACAGTTTTGGTGAAAACGAAAGAGTCTTTTGTGGTACAAACGCATTTTTATTGTATGTCGGAAAATGAAAGAAAATCAAAGTATTTCGCGGAAAATTACATTTGCCGACAGTAAAATTTCAAAAAGTGTACTTGGGCCGGATGGGTCCTTAAAAAACTTTCCTTCTCATTTTTTCATCCATGGTTTATGAAATCCATCATCGTCAGAGAGTTTCAACTGTAAAATCATGATTGCACGGAGAAAGGAAGATCGGCATGCAGGAGATTGATCTGAGTATAAAGGGTTGTGAGATAAATTTCGAGACGGCAAGGAAGATTGCCCTGGCCGTTGCCGGTCAGGATGAAGAGGAACCCCTGCTGATCGCCTGGCACGACAGGGGCAGAGAGAAGCACTCGCCAAGCTGCGTCAAGTGTGAGATCAAAGGGGCGCCCGGCTGGGAGATCTATGGCCGCAACCATGGCGGACGGCTCAGGATCAGTATCAACCAGGATGATTATGTTTTTATCATGAGCTGAAAGTTGCCCTTCGCGCTTGTTTCCCGAATGAAGCGCGAGACAAACTTGACCTTCAGTTCCGCAGATGGTAACTTCCTTGGCTTTGTTGCCCCTTCTCTTTTCAGACTAACAAGATGATCGATAAATGATATGACGAAACAAGAAAAATCCTTTCCCGAAGGCATGGTGCCGCTGGGCAAGGCAAAATTTTCATTTTCCTGCCATCCCGGCGTGTCCTGCTTCATGTCCTGCTGCCGCAACGTTGACATGCTCCTCTATCCCCATGATATTATTGAGCTGAAGAATTACCTCGGCATCCGTTCCGATCTGTTTCTGGAGCAATATGTGCAGGTGGTGCAGGGGGCAAACCCTTTTTTCCCCTCGCTGATGATGAAAATGACCGCTGCCAACGCCTGTCCCTTTCTCGGCGAGGCCGGCTGCACGGTTTACGAGCACAGGCCGCTCTCCTGCCGCATGTACCCGCTGGAACGCGGGGTGGACCGCACCCCTGCAAAGGGCCGGGCGGAAGAGTTTTATTTTCTGACCAGACATGACTACTGCAAAGGCCATGAAGAAGAGCAGGAGTGGACGGTGAAAGAGTGGCTGCGCAGCCAGCAGCTTCTTTTTCATAATGCCATGGCCGATCAGTGGGCGGAGATGGATACCCTCTTTTCCGGCAACCCATGGGCAGGAGAAGGAGCGGCCGGGCCGCGGCAGAAGCTCGCCTTTCTGGTTTGTTACAATATCGACGGATTCAGAGACTATGTGCGGCACCACAACCTGCTGGAGCGGTTCAAGCTGCCCCAGGCCCGCATCCGGTCCGTTGAAAACGATGACGAGGCATTGCTCTCTTTCGGTTTTGACTGGCTGAAGCTGGTGCTGGCCGATATGCCCACTCTGCAGCCGAGAAAGAAAAGGTAGCGGAAGAGCTCCCGCCAGCCCTGTTTGGGAGCCGTTACGAAACAACTTGGACAATTCGGCGGCAAGCAACTGGCCAGGCTGGTCAGAGAGGTATTGGCCGCAGGTTAAGATACGGATCTGCTTATTTTTTATTCTTATAGAGATCAAACTCGGGGTAGAGCTGTCGGGCGCAGTCCGGACAGATACCGTGGGAAAATTTGGCCGCGGAGCGGGCACCGATATAGGCCTCGATCTGCACCCAGTTCCCCTGGTCGTCTCTGATCTTCTTGCACGAGGCGCAGATCGGTAGAAAACCTTCCAGATATTTGATCTCATGTAATAATTTTTTGGTGAAGTACACGGTGAACAGGCCTATGATAAAAGCCAGCAAGCTTTCAAGGACGCTTTCACGCCAATTGATCGGCGTGGGATCCGCCCCCATCAGCAGACAGGGAAGATCCAGCAGCTCATCGAGCCATAATATGACAAACAGGGCGCCGAAGCCGATTAATTCATAACTCAGGAGATATTTGGAAATTTTCTGTTTATTCATGTCAGCCTCGGTTTGTTTATTTCTGTTATCATTTTGGTGGGGTTTACCAGCCGTGGCGGTTGCTCATTTATCATCGAGCGCGCTGCGCAACAGCTCGGCCAGCTCTCTTTTCTTGACGGGCTTCATGAGAAACCGGCGGATACCCATGGCCTTGGCCTTATCCCCGTCAATCTGTTCACTGAATCCCGTACAGAGGATAATCGGCAGATCGGGCCTGATCTGCAGCAGCTGCCGGGCCAGTTCCGCCCCGGTCATTTTCGGCATGGTCATGTCGGTGATCACCAGCTGAAAGGTCTGCGGACGGTCTTTGACAAGCCGCAGGGCCTCAATACTGCTGGTCACGGCGGTAACCGTATAACCGAGATTTACCAGCATCTTCTCCTCAATCCGCACCATTTTCTCTTCGTCATCAACGATCAGGATATGCTCGGTTCCCGTCGGCAACGGTTGGGTGGAGATTGTTTCCTCGTTTGCAGGCGGAACTGATCCGGGGCAGGTAGATGGTAAAGGTCGCACCCTTACCCGGTTCGCTTGCCACCTCAATATGCCCCCCATGACTTTTGACGATGCCATGCACCACGGACAGGCCAAGACCAGTCCCTTCATGCTTTGCTTTGGTGGTGAAATAGGGTTCAAAGATTCTTTCCATGATGCCGGCGGACATGCCGGGACCGGTGTCCGTTACACAGATTTTCACATAATCGCCAGGGGATAAGGCCTGAGTGGCGATTCTTGCATCACTGCCGTCAATGCGCAGCGGTTCCATGGCAACCGAGAGGGTTCCTCCTTTATCGCGCATGGCATGATAGGCATTGGTGCAGAGATTCATGAACACCTGATGCATCTGGGTCGGCTCGGCAAGGACGGTGCCGCAGTCCGGGGAGATGTCCTGCCGGATGTCGATGGTGGTGGGGATGGAGGCGCGCAGCAGCTTGAGAACCTCTCTGGCGATGAGATGCATCTGGATGGGCTGGCGGGCAAGTTCGGTCTGGCGGCTGAAGGTCAGTATCTGCTTGACCAAGTCCGCCGCCCTTCTGGCGGCCAGGATCACTTCGTCCAGCTCTCCGGCGATATCATCATCCGCTTTTTCCCGGGCCATTTCGGCAAAACCCAGGATGGCGCCCAGGATATTATTGAAATCATGGGCTATACCGCCCGCCAGGGTGCCGATGGCCTCCATCTTCTGGGCCTGGCGCAGGTTTTCGGCCGCAACCTTGACATCGGTTATGTCCAGACCTTCGGAAATCAGAAATATGGTTTCTCCCGTCTTATTTTTGATGGGGATGAGAGAAAAATCAACATCATGCAGCCTGCCCTGGCAATCCTGATGGGTCACCTCTCTTTGCCGGCGGTGTCCCTGCGCCGCTTCGGCAATGGCCTGGCGCAGCCATTGCTGCAATTCCGGTGAATGCGACCACCAGCGGGTTTCCCAGAACGGTTTGGCAAGTATCCGGCTGTCATTGCAGTCAACCAGCTGCAGGGCACTCTTGTTGGTTTCAATAATGAGGCCTGCAGGGGAAAGCACACTGATATAATGGGATGAATTTTCAAAAACCGCCCGGAATTTGCTTTCGCTTTCCTGCAGGGCAGTGGTGTTTTTCCGCCGCTCCGTGATGTCATGGGCGATTGCCTCCACTGCGGCCACTGAGCCGTTCTGGTCAAGAATCGGCACCTCGCTGACTTCCAAAGTGTGAACGGTGCCGTTTTTATGAAGGACTTCCATCTGACAGGAAGCCTGCTGCCGGCCCTGGCTACTTTGGCTCGCGTAGAGTGGAATATGGTGATTGATGGGGCTGTCCGTCATGGTACTTGGGGAAATGGGTAAGAAACTCCTCGCTGCCGTAGCCGAGCACCTGGGTGATGGAGGGGCTGACGTATTGCAGATTGCCGGCGCTATCGCGGGCATAAAAAAAGTATTCGTGGCCCAGATTCTCCACCAGGCGCCGGTATTTCTCCTCGCTTCTTTTTAAGGCATTGTCGCTTTTCTTCCGCTCGGTGATATCCAGCACCACCCCGATGACGCGGCGGGGATCATGGTTATGATCCCGGAATACCTCCCCCTTGGCCGAAACCCAGCGGGTTGCGCCGTCCGTCCGAATGATGCGCAGTTCCATCTCATAATAGTTTTTCCCTTTCCTGGCCTGATCAATTGCCTCGAGCACATACTGCTGGTCATCCGGATAAATGCCGTCGAGAAAGGTCTGATAGTCCTCCTTGAACTGCCCCGGAGAAAAACCGAAGATGGCTGCCAGGCGTTCATTGCATGCCAGTCTGCCTGAACGGAGTTGCAGATCCCAGCTGCCGATATTGGCCACCTGCTGGGCCAGGGCATATCTTTCTTCACTGGCGCGCAGCGCCGCTTCCGCCTGCCGCCGGGTTAACAGGCTGTGGATGATGCAGAGGATGAAGACGAACTGCACCATGATGATGAGCATTCCGCCCAGGATCTGCCATCTGTACTGGGCAAAGAAGGAAGATTGGCGAAAACGGATGATGCTGCCCGGCGGCAGCTTTTCTTCGCTGATTTTCCAGCGTTGCAGCTGGCGCCAGTCGAACATGGGAATATTTTCGAGGCGTATGGGTGCGATGCCGGCCGGAATCTTGCCGGCCAATATCTGCAGGGCAAGTTCCGCCGTCTTTTTCCCCTGCAGCTCGGCACTGGTCAAATCCCCGCCCACCATACCGTATCCCAGGTAGGTGTCCCAGAGGCTGAACACCGGCGCGTTGGCCTTCTGGGAGAGGAGAGCCAGCACATCACGGGAGACTAAGGGTTTGCCGGCGGCATCCCGCAAAACGATGAGGTAATAGATGATCGAGTGCTCCGGCAGGTCGGCCACTCGGGCGAGCATTTCATCAATGGTGAGATT
The DNA here is from genome assembly GCA_963729825.1 of uncultured delta proteobacterium. Taxonomy (GTDB): domain Bacteria; phylum Desulfobacterota; class Desulfobulbia; order Desulfobulbales; family SURF-16; genus SURF-16. The sequence continues at coordinate 13,059 of CAVSQR010000046.1, forward strand.
GTCCCAGAAGTGGATGTCGTAGCATTGCTGGAAAGTCTGCAAAGCCTCCCTGGCCTGGTCAGCCGCCAAACGGTCAGTCAGGGCCGAGCCGGAGATGACGAAGATATGCCGGGTATCCGGCAGAAGTTCCATGGCAAGTTTGAAGGTCCTTACGTAATCCTCACCCCGGTAAATTCCGGTCATGTTGTGCCAGCGTGCGGCGTTTTGCAGATATTTCTGTTCATCGGAGGCGAAGATGACAGGAACATCTGCAAAGAGATTCGCCCCGTGATCGATCAAAAAGGTGATGGCCTCGGCATCCATGGCGATGATCAGATCCAGCTGGCTGTCCGCATATTTACGGCGTAAGAGATCGGTGAGGCTGTTTACGTAATCTTTGTCCGGATAGCGGATCAGATCCAGATATTCCACATTGAGCTCCACCCTGGCCGTGGTCGCGGCGCCAAAGGCCGGAACGCAGCGCCTGATCGGCAAGCCTCTCCCAGGGCATACCGTTGTGATAGGAGTAAAGGACAAGAACCTTCCTGGGTTTGGGCAGTTGCGCGTGGGCGGGAGCGGCCGAAAGGGAAAAACACGCAGATAGAGTTAAGAGGAAGATGAGTATTTTCCGGATGACAATACCTTGCATTGTGATCATCGCCCTCTCACTTTGCTTTTCCTCTTCGTAACCAATGGTTGCTTGCCGGCTGCGGGGAAACATTGCTGGCCCTCTGTTATGGCCAGTCAACCCGCCTGCCGCGGGGGAGAAATTTTCCGGGGTCTGTTCTGCCGGCTTAAGCGTCTGAAAATTACCCCGGTAATTTTTTACCAAGACTTTAAATTCAGGATCAGCTGAAATCCGTTATTTGTCAAATATTAAAAAATAGAGATCCACCGGCAAAGCTGCTGCACGCAAGGGTTGAGTGGAGCAGATGCCGTGGCACGTTGCCGGTGAAACGGCTCGCCACCCCTGCCGCCCGTTCGTAGTTTTCTGTTTTACTTCAGGCTCAGGTTAATGATACAAAAATGATAGGCACCTGGTGGAAAAAGCCGTATCAGGACCGACATGTATGGGGGGAAAAATGGAAATAACCGCCAACCGAGGAAAACAACCATGAAAATATCACAGTTAAGTCTCAAACAAAAACTGTTCACTCCGAATATCATCCTGATCATGCTCGTCATCATCGTCGGCCTCTTTGCTTACAATTCTCACAAGGTTGTCAACAGGTTGGCCCTTGAGCAGGAAAAGTCAAACAGGATCGTCACCTCAGTGCGGAGCGCCACCTTTCACATCACCAACTACCTGAACCGCAAGATTTCTTACGAAACACTGCAGGAGGCGGTGGTGCCATTGCTGGATGCGATCAGGAAAGCCTCTGCCGGCAACCATGAAAAAGAAATGGCCGCCTTATGGCAGAATGTGGAACAGATTCAGGCCCTGCGCCTGCAGAATGCACAGATTACCTCAGAGGTCAATGAGTTGACCGACTTTGCCATCTCCAAATCAAACGGCTTCATCAAGGATGTCAGCACCAAGCTGGCGGACCCGGAACGCCAGAACGAGGTGAGCACCCTGGAGCGTCTTGTCATCCAGGGGGCCAGTGTCAACACTTCGGCAAATTACAGCATCAAACATCAATTTGCCCTGCTCAATGATGATATCGCCAACAAAGACAAGCTGCTCACCTTTCTGGATACCATGCTGGTCAATGTGGAAAAGGACATAAATGATCTGGCCAATACCCCCTTTCAGCAGATGGCGCTGGATGCCAAGAACGCCGAGCTGAAGATCAAGGAATTAACCCTTGCCTTTATCAATAATACCCAGCAACGTCTTGAGCTTGAAAAAAATACCCTGGACCGGCTCAAAAATGAACTGGCCGCCATCAACGCCAAGTCGGATGCCGACACCGCCAATATGCTGGGAACCACCAGGACCTATCTGAACTATATCATCATCACCATACTTGCCTTTACCGTGCTGGGCATTTTCGGCAACCTGTTCATATCCGGTTCCATTTACCGGACCCTTGGACGGATTATTATCGGGCTGCGCAGTGCCTCCTCCCAGGTGGGGGTGGCGGCTGATCAGGTCGCCTCATCAAGCCAGAACCTGGCGGAAGGGGCCTCGGAGCAGGCCGCCTCATTGGAGGAAACTTCTTCCTCCCTGGAGGAGATCTCCGCCATGACCAAACAGAATGCGGAAAATGCCCGCCATGCCGATGGGTTGATGCAAGAGTCGAACATCCTGGTGGAACGTTCAACCGTCTCCATGCTGCAGCTGACCAATGCCATGGGGCAGATAGCAGGCACCAGCCAGGAGACCCAGAAGGTTGTCAAGACAATCGACGAAATCGCCTTCCAGACCAATCTGCTGGCCTTGAACGCGGCGGTTGAGGCCGCCCGGGCCGGGGCCGCAGGAGCGGGCTTTGCCGTGGTGGCCGATGAGGTGCGCAACCTTGCCCTGCGTGCCGCAAATGCGGCCAAGGATACCTCGGCACTCATCGATCAGTCCGCCAGAACCATAGAGGATGGGGTTAAACTTGCCACCAGCTGCAACGGCAATTTCGCTGAAGTGGAGCAGAGTGCCAGGAAGGTTGCCGCGCTGGTCGCGGAAATCGCCACTGCCTCCGTGGAGCAGGATTCCGGTATCGATCAGATCAACACGGCGGTGTCCGAACTCAACTGTGCCACCCAGAACACTGCTGCCAGCGCGGAAGAATCCGCTGCCGCGTCAGATGAGCTGAAGGCCCAGTCCGATAGAATGCAGGAGGCGGTTGTCCTGCTGGCCACCCTCATGGACGGGAACAATGCTGCCAAGGCAGAGAGGGCCGATAGGTCCGGTCAGCGGTCCCAGGCGGAGAAACGGATTATTCCGGTTCCTGACCCGGGGAGAGACGCAAGCAAGCAACGAGGAGACCGGCCGTCTTCCCCGGCAGCCCAGTTCATCCCTTTTGACGATGACGAGGGTTTTAGTGACGTGAAGGAGGTTGTATAAGAAACACGGTTCACCTGGCGGTTGGCCAGGACCGGCTGACCGGCTTGATACATCAAAGAAATTGCCGCAGGAAAACAAAAGGACCGTCGGGCCTGTGCCCCCGGTCCTTTGTTTTTTTGCTTGCGAGCGCAAAGGCAGCCGGCGGAATTGAAGGAAAACTATGGTTTGCCGGTTTCCGGGACAGTGGCGGGACCGGGACTTTCCGTTTGTTTATCCGCATCAGGGCAATCCAGCTGGAGGTTGCATTCACCCTGCTTTTCGTCATAGACACTCATTCCCTGCGGGGCGTTATACAGGGACGAATCCATGTACAGCTGCGGCTCTTCGCGGAAACAGGTCTGGCTGATAAAGCGGATGATGCTTTCTTCCCCCTTGATAAAGGTCAGTCCGTCGGGATTCTGCACCAGCAGGACGGGGATGGTCTCGATTTTGACCAGGGACAGGATCAGCCGGTTCAAGGCAGGATTATAGGTGGGAGTGTATTCCAATTCGGGGATGGACAGGGATTTGATCTTGTCAACCGGGTTGAAATGAAATTCACAGCTGTTGCAGTTTTCCAGGGCCTTGAGAACATTTTTGCAGTGAGGGCAATCCGAGGAAAAAAAGAAATAGAGTTGTTTGGACGGTTGGGCGCATTTCCTCACCGCAATGGTGCCGGAAGCAAGGGTCTGATTCTGCAGGGTCAGCAGGGCCGGGCCGAAATTGAGGATGGTAAAGGTCGTCAGCACGGCGGCAAAAAGCGGGATGCCGATAAAAAGCTGTTGCCGGCCGTACAGGATGTTAAGCAGGACAATGAAGGAAAAGATGATCAGGCAATAGGAGCACAGGGTATGGATGACGAATACCTGATAGCTCACCAGCACCCCTTCCGCCGCCAGGCCCATCAGTAACAACACCCGGAGCCAGTCAAAGGCGGGGACAGGCCTGGTCCGGAACCAGCGGCAGGCACAGAAAACCGCAAGAAAATAAACCAAGCCGGCGAGATTCAGGTAAACGGGCGCCACCGTCGTGAGTTTTTCGGCGATGCTGCAGCCATCATTGAGACAGAACGCCTTGCCGCTGAAGATGATCATGGCCATTTGCACGGCGATGAATCCGCAGGCCAGCAGGGCGCTCCATTGCATTATTTTCAGACAGGTATGCTTCATGCTGTTCTCTCGGCAGGGAAAATTAAAAACTGCTGGCGGATTTACCGTTATCCCAACAAGATCGGTCTGTCAGGGGCAGTTTTATGATGATCATTTATGGTAAAGTTTTTTTGTGGCAATACTGCTGTTCTGTTTATCAGAGACACTGAAAAGAAAAGTTTGTTCCGGCATGGCGGGTAGGAATTCCACCTTATCCAGCTGCATGGAAATTACCGCGCTTGCCGTTTTTTCTGGTTGTTTCGGGCTGTTTTTTGGCGAATTGAATGGCGTTGTAACCAAGGATATCGTTAACCTCCCTGGAAAATTCCCGAATGGGGTTGATGGTCAGCTCTTCAGGGATGTCGATGTCCACCTCACCCTTTTTGGGGAAATGCAGGGTGAGGGAAACAGGGCAGGGGCCGTGGTGGCGATGGATCGCTTTTTTCAGGTCCTCGATTTTTTTACGGTTGACCCGGTCCGAATAGAGCATGATTCTGGTGGCGGCAGTGAATTTTTTCAGGGCGTCCGGCAGGGTATCAACGGTGTCGGCAATGATCTTCGCTTCCCCCTCCTCTTCATTCTGCAGCACCCCCTGGACCACCAGCGGCGTATCATCCCGGATGATGTGGGCGCACTCGGCAAAGGTCTGGGAGAAGATAATGACCTCGACACTGCTTGAGGTGTCTTCCAGGGTGATGAAAGACATGAGCTCGCCCTTTTTGTTTTTGATGTCCTTCCTGCTTTTGACCAAGCCCCCCACCCGCACGGCCGAGCCGTCAGAGCGCTGGGGCAGTTCGGTGATTTCACTGTCAGTCGCCTGTTTGAGCTCATCGCGGAAGTCATCCAGGGGATGACCGGTAATATAAAAACCAACGGTTTCCTTTTCCGCCGCAAGTAAGTCCTTTTGGTTCCACTCGGGGATATCCGGCAGGGCAATGCTGGTGGATTTCTCCTTGGTGGTCATGGGCATAATGGAAAAGAGCGAGAGTTGGCCGCTTTCCTTGTCGCGCTGGGCCGCCTGGGCCTGCTCCATGGCCTGGTCGAGAATGGCGAAATGCTGCGACCGTTTTGCCCCAAGCGAATCAAAGGCCCCGGCCTTGATCAGGCTTTCGATCACCCGGCGGTTCACCTTGCGGGAGTCGACCCGGGAACAGAAATCCCCCAGGGACTTGTATGGCCCGTCTTTTCTGCGTTCCTCCATGATGGAATCAAGGGCCGCGCCGCCCACATTTTTCACCGCGGCCAGGCCGAAGCGGATCCGGTCGTTGATAACGGTGAAATCCTGGTTGCTTTCATTGATGTCCGGCGGCAGGACATCGATCTGGTGATCCTTGCATTCACTGATGTACTTGACCACCTTGTCGGTGTTGTTGACGTCGCAGGAGAGCAGGGCGGCCATGAACTGGGCCGGGTAATGGGCCTTGAGATAGGCGGTCTGGTAGGAGATCAGGGCGTAGGCGGCGCTGTGGGATTTGTTGAAGCCGTAGCCGGCGAATTTGGCCATCAGATCGAAAATATATTTGCGCCTTGTCCAGGGGCACATGGTTTTTCTCCGCCCCTTTCATGAACTTGCCGCGCTGTTCCTCCATGACCGCCGCGATTTTTTTGCCCATGGCGCGCCGCAGGTTGTCGGCATCGCCCAGGGAATAACCGGCCAGCACATTGGCGATCTTCATGACCTGTTCCTGGTAGACGATCACCCCGTAGGTTTCCTTGAGGATCGGTTCAAGCTGGGGCAGCGGGTAGCTTGCCACCATTTTGCCGTGCTTGGTGTTGACAAAGTCGTCCACCATGCCGCTTTCCAGCGGACCCGGCCGGTACAGGGCGACAAGGGCGATGAGATCGGTGAAGACCTCCGGTTTCATCTTCATCAGCAGCTGCCGCATGCCCGAGCTTTCCAGCTGAAAAACGCCCAGGGCATCACCCTTGCACAGCAGGTCATAGGTCTTCGGGTCGTCCATGGGAATGGCGTTGATATCAAGGGGTTCCCCCCGTTCCTCCTTGATCAGTTTCAGGGCCCGGTCAATGACGGTAAGGGTTTTCAGGCCGAGGAAATCGAATTTGATCAGCCCGGTCATCTCGGTGTACTTCATGTCATACTGGGTGAGCACCTCGCCTTTGGGGCCCTTGCACACCGGCAGGTACTCCACCATCGGTTGCGGCGAGATGACCACGCCGGCCGCGTGGATGGAGGTGTGGCGCTGCAGGCCCTCCAGCACCATGGCGATATCGAGCAGCTGCCGTACCTGTTCATCGCGCTGATACAGATCCTTCAGGCGCGGTTCCTGTTCCATGGCCTTTTTGATGGTCATTTTCAGCTCATCCGGCACCAGTTTGGCGATGCGGTCCACATCGCCGAAGGGCATGGCCAGAGCGCGGCCCACATCCCGGATAACCCCCTTGGCCTTCATGGAGCCGTAGGTGATGATCTGGGTGACATGCTCGTCGCCGCCGTATTTGTCATGCACGTATTTGATGACTTCACCGCGCCGGTCCTGGCAGAAATCAACGTCAAAGTCGGGCATGGATTTACGCTCGACGTTGAGAAAACGTTCAAAGATGAGGCCGTAGGGGATGGGGTCGATATCGGTGATGCGCATGCAATAGGCGACCAGGCTGCCCGCCCCGGAACCGCGGCCCGGCCCCACCGGGATATCATGATTTTTCGCCCAGTTGATGAAGTCGGCGACGATGAGGAAATAGCCGGGAAATTCCATGGTCTTGATGACGTCGATTTCCATGTCCAGGCGCTTGCGGTATGTTTTTTCCAGTTCCGGACTCACCTCCTGCCGGCTCCGCAGTTCGCGCAGCCGTTCCTTGAAGCCGTCCCTGGCCGTCTTTTCAAACAGGGAGTCCAGGGATTCTCCTTCCGGCACCGGAAAAATGGGGAAATAGTGATTGCCGAATTCGAGTTCCAGGTTGCAGCGGCCGGCAATGGCCACGGTGTTGGCAATGGCCTCCGGGCAATGGGCGAAACTTTTGCGCATCTCCTCGGGGGATTTGAAGTAGAGCTGATCGGTGGTGAATTTGAAGCGGTTGGCATCCAGGATGTTCTTGCCGGTCTGGATGCAGAGCAGCAGTTCGTGGGCCTTGTATTCCTCCCGGTTGAGATAATGACAGTCATTGGTTGCCACCAGGGGAATGCCGAACTCGGCGGACAGCTGCTTTGAGTCCCCGGTTGGCCTCATGCTGCTCTTCCATGCCGTTTTCCTGCAGCTCAAAATAGAGACGGTCGCCGAAGATCTCCAGCAGTTCCCTGGTTTTTTCCCGGGCCAGCTCCATATTCTTTTCCCTGACGATCAGGTAGGGAATTTCGCCGTGCAGGCAGGCGGTCATGGCAATCAGGCCGGCGTTGTGGGCCACCAGCACCTCCTTGTCGATGCGCGGCTTGTAGTGGAAACCCTGCGAGCTGGGCAATGGACGCCAGTTTCAGCAGATTTTTATAGCCCTCCAGGTTCATGGCCAGCAGTAAGAGATGAAAGGCGGCCTTGCCGGCGCTTTTCGCCGATTTGTCGGTGCGGGATTCCGGGGCAATGTAGAACTCGCAGCCGATGATGGGTTTAATCCCGGCCTTTTTGGCCTTGACATAGAACTCCAGGGCGCCGAACATGGAGCCATGGTCGGTGATGGCCACGGTGTCCATGCCGTATTCCTTGCATTTGGCCAGCAGGTCATCCAGGCGGATGGCGCCGTCCAGCAGGCTGTACTGGGTGTGGACATGGAGATGGACGAAATTGGCCGGGCTGGTCTGATTGGTCTGACTGGTCTGACTGATCTGATTGGTCATGCTGGTCTCACTGGTCTTATTAGTCTTGCTGGTCATGCTGGTCTCACTGGTCTTACTGGTCCGATTGGTCTGTTAACTTTGACTGTCTCGTTAAAATCCCTCGACAGCCGTACAGTGCATGATAAGTTGCTGATTTAACGTCACTGAAACTCGGTGCCGGGACTTTTTACGAAGCCATCAACTTTGACTAATAAGACCAGCCCGACCAGTTAGACTAGTCCGACTAATCGGACCAGTCAGACTAAAACCCCAGCTTGTCAAGTGCCCGCAGGCTTTCCATCACCCCGTCTTCCGTATGCGGTTCCAGGGTGACAATGGGCGAGAGATGTCTTCCCCTGAGATAGGCTGAAGAAGCCGCTGAAATCAAAAATGCCCTGGCCCACTGCCAGGTGGGTGTCACGTATGCCATGGTTGTCATGGAGATGAAGCTGGCCGAGCCAGGGTTCGAGTTCCGGCAGCCAGTCATGCCAGTTTTTTTTGGCAAAGGCCAGCACATGGCCCACATCCAGGCAGAAACGGGCATAGGGCGAAGCAAGGGCCTCAAGCATCTGCCTGTGCCGGTCCGGCCCCTGTTCATAGGTGTTTTCCAGCATGAGCGGGGTATTCTGCGCCGCGGCAATGGCTAGGAGCTCCTGCCAGGCCTCCAGCGAGTATTTGAACCACTCATCCGGTTTATAGCCATGTTTGTTTTCCTCAAAACCCAGATGGCAGACAATGGATTTGGGCTTGAAAAGCGGAATCAGCTCAAAGGCCAGGCGGATCTTCCTGCGGCTGACGCGGCGAATCTCAGGATCGAGACTGCCCGGATACAGCTCATAAAAAGGGGCGTGCAGGGTGCAGGAAAGGTTATGAGCCGCAAGCTTTTCGGCAACAGCGGCAAATTCTTGGCGCTGGGCGGTGTACAGGATATCCCCTTCAAGGCCGATTTCAGGCTGTATCCTCTCGCTGATAAAGCGGTTTAGGTTCGCCTGCAGATAGCGGAAAGGGGCATTGACAAAACAGCGGGACTTGAGAGAAGCCAGCGGCATGGTGCGTTAACCCTCTTCCAGGGGCTTGGCCTCGTCGATCAGCATGATGGGAATGTCATCTCTGATTTCGTAAACCAGTTTGCAGGTATGGCAGATCAGGCCGTTGCCCTGGTCGTTGAGCTCAACGGGACCCTTGCATTTCGGGCAGGCGAGAATGTCGAGCAGTTCTTTTTTGATCATTGGTTACCCCTTAAAAAAATAGTGTATGCATGAAGCCCCTGGCAGAATCATTTTCTCTGTTCGGCAAAAAAGGTCTCGAGGCTGGTTCGCAGCGCCGGCAGCCGAATCCCGAAGACACTGTACACTTTCTGACAATCCAGAACAGAGTATTTCGGTCTGGGTGCGGCAGTCGGGAACTCTTCACTGGTGATTGGTATAATCTTCCTTACTTTAACGGGATGAATTTTTCTTGCAAGATCTAAGATGAGGGTGGCGAATTCATACCAGGTCACCGCGGTTGCCCCGCAACAGTGATACGTGCCCCAGCAGTTGGTCTGCCCTGCGCCGATTTTTTTGGCCATGGCCAGCAGGGCTTGGGCCAGGTCGCCGGCAAAGGTGGGGCAGCCCCATTGATCATCGACCACTCTCAGCTCCTCTTGTTCCTGACCCAGGCGCAATATGGTTTTGACAAAGTTGCGGCCGTGAATGCCGTAAACCCAGGAGGTACGGATAATGAGATGCCTCGCCAGCCGTGCCCGCACCTCTTCTTCCCGGCCGCCTTGCTCTTGCCGTATATGCCGAGCGGCGCAGTGGGTGCTGTTTCCGGGTAGGGCTTGCTTGCCTGGCCGTTAAAAACATAATCGGTGGAGAGATGAATAAGCGGTATGTGCTCGCCGGCGCAGGAGGCGGCCAGCCACGCCGGCCCGTCCCTGTTTACCGCCAGGCCTTGTCCGCTTCCTCTTCCGCCTTGTCAACCGCCGTGTAGGCGCCGCAATTGATCACCAGATCAGGCGAATTTTTCTCGATGTCCCGGGAAACGGCCGGCTGTCCGTGATATCAAGGGCTGGCGGTCAAAGCCGATGATCCGGCAACCCTGGCTGCGGACCTTGACGCCGCAGTTCCCAGCCGACCTGGCCGTTAATGCCGGTAACAAGAATTTTCATGGGTTCATCCGGGATAGCGGGGCAGATCATCAGGGGCGATATCCCGCAGAACGGGGAATTGCTGGTCTTTGGGCGAGAGCAGGTGATCGCCCCCCGGCCAGCGGATGGCAAGCGAGGGATCGGAAAAGATGATACCCGCTTCACAGTCAGGGAAATAAAAATCGCTGCATTTATAGATAAAGGAGGCGGTTTCGCTCAACACGACAAAGCCATGGGCAAATCCCGCCGGGATAAAGATCTGCCGTCTGTTGTCGGCGGACAGTTCCACGCCCGTCCATTTGCCGAAGGTTGGCGAGCCGAGCCGGATATCGACGGCCACGTCAAACACCGCGCCGTGGACCACCTGGACCAGTTTCGCCTGGCCGTGGGGGTGCTGGTAGTGCAGGCCGCGCAGGGTGTTTTTGATGGAAAAGGAAAGATTGTCCTGGACAAAATCAACGGTAATGCCTGCTTTTTCGTAGCGCTTTCTCTGAAAGGTTTCCATGAAAAAACCGCGGGGATCCTCAAATACCCGCGGTTCCAGGATAACCACTCCCGGAGAGTCCCGTTTCAATCACGTTCATAAGGGACTCCTGCTGCAGCAGTTTCATCAGGTACTGGCCATAATTGTTTTTCATCAGGGGGTTCGGCCAGTTTTTCAAGTTGTGTATTGTCAATGTACTTCATGAAATAGGCGATTTCTTCGACGCAGGCCACCTTAAGACCCTGTCTTTTTTCAATGACCTCGATGAATCGGGAGGACTGGAGCAGGGAATCATGGGTGCCGGTGTCAAGCCAGGCAATGCCGCGGCCCAGTTTTTCCACATGCAGCTCGCCACAGTTCCAGGTAGGCGCGGTTGACGTCGGTGATTTCCAGTTCACCGCGACCGGAAGGTCTGATCTGCGCCGCAATATCCGCCACCCGCTTGTCATAAAAATAGAGGCCGGTGACCGCGTAATTTGATTTGGGCGCGGACGGTTTTTCCTCAATATCAATTACCTGCCCTCCTTGCCGAAGGTGATGACCCCATAGCGCTGCGGATCGCTCACCTGATAGCCGAAGATCGTCGCCCCACTCGTCCGGGCCACTGGCCTTGTGCAGTTTTTCCGGCAGCCCGTGGCCATAGAAAGAGGTTGTCGCCGAGGATCATGCAGACGTTGTCGCCGCTGATAAAGCTCCGTCCGAGCAGAAAGGCCTGGGCCAGCCCCTCGGGCTGCGGCTGCTCCACATACGAAAAGTTGAGCCCCCATTGCGATCCGTCCCCCAGGAGTTCACGGAAGCGGGGCAGATCCACGGGCGTGGAAATAATGAGAATATCCCTGATGCCGGCCAGCATGAGCACGGACAGGGGATAATAGATCATCGGCTTGTCATAGACCGGCAGGAGCTGCTTGCTGACCACCTGGGTGATGGGATAAAGCCGGGTGCCTGATCCGCCGGCCAGAATAATGCCTTTCATGTTACCTCTTGTCGTAGTTGAGTTCCAGCCATTGGCGATAGGCGCCGGAGCGCACCGAGTCGACCCATGCCATATTGGCCAGATACCAGTCAACCGTGCTGTTCAGTGCCTCGGTAAAGGAGTATTGCGGCCGCCAGCCAAGCTCTTCTCTTATTTTCGCTGCATCAATGGCATAACGGAAGTCATGGCCGGGGCGGTCGGTGACAAAGGTGATGAGCGATTCCGAGACGCCGGCGGATCTGCCTCGTTTTTTGTCCAGGATTCTACACAGATGTCGGACAATGTCAATGTTTGACTGTTCCGTTCCGCCGCCGATATTGTATGTCTGCCCGGCTTTGCCCTTTTCAAAGACGCGCAGCAGGGCGCCGCAGTGGTCAAGCACATAGAGCCAGTCCCGTATATTTTCTCCTTTGCCGTAAACGGGCAGGGGCTTTTCCGCCAGGATATTGCAGATCATGAGCGGTATCAGTTTTTCCGGGAACTGATACGGACCGAAATTGTTGGAACAGTTGGTGATGACAATGGGCAGGCCGTATGTTCTGCCGTATGCCCGGACAAAATGATCGGCCGCCGCCTTGGATGCGGAGTAGGGACTGGAGGGGGCGTAGGGGCTTATTTCGGTGAATGCCCCGGTTTGTCCCAGGCTGCCGTACACCTCGTCGGTGGAAACATGGTGGAAGCGGAAATCTGCGGGCCTGCCCCGTCGTTCCCAGGAATCAAGGCTTGCCTGCAACAGGGCGCAGGTGCCGCCGACGTTGGTATCGACAAAGACCTGGGGCCCGCTGATGGAACGGTCCACATGTGATTCGGCGGCAAAATGGATGACACCGGCAAAGGCATAGTTGCTGAAAGAGGCGGGCCAGAAGATCAGGATCGCGGATATCGCCGTGCACAAAGATGTGCCGGTTGCGGTATTCAGCCGGCAGAACGGCGAGACTGGTGAGATTGCCGGCATAGGTCAGGGCATCGAGATTAATGATCCGCCAGTCAGGGCGGTTTTTCAGAGCAAAGTGGATGAAGTTGGCGCCGATGAAGCCGGCGCCGCCTGTCACCAGGATATTGTCAGTAGTGGTTGGGTTATCCATCTGTGCTCATCAATAAAGAAGTATTGTCAGGGAGGTGTTACAATAAAATCGCAAGTATACAATATGTTGCTTAAATCGTCCATGAAGAGTAAGATAACAAATTTGCTCATTTTCCGCTTGTGTCAATTTCGCCGTATATCCGGGCGGAACAATTCTCTATTTTTATTTTTTTATCGAGTGCATGGCAAAGATATCCATAGCAAATTTATTTGACCAGAGAGTTATCGGACTTGTCCGGCCGTATTACGGCAGGGTGCTGGCCGCGCTTTTATTTAGTGTCGCCTCATCCGGGGCAAGCGGTGCGATTGCCTGGCTGGTGAAACCGGTCATCGATTCAATTTTTGTCGAAAACAAATATTCCATGCTGGTCTGGCTGCCAGGGGTGATCATGCTCCTCTATGCTCTCCGGGGCACCTGCGAGATGATCTACAGCTATCTGATGCGTTCCTCAGGCATCAAACTGGTGAGGGATCTGCGCATCCGCCTTTACGAGCATCTGCTTCACCTGCCCGTTTTATCCCTGGGCAAGGAATCATCCGGTAAGATGATCTCCCGCATCCTCACCGATACAGCCATGGCCCAGGGACTGGTGAGTGATACCCTGCTCACCGTTTTTAAGGAAGTTCCCACCATTATTGTCCTGCTGGCGGTGGCTTTTTACCGGCGCTGGGATATCACCCTGCTGGCCCTTGTCGGCCTGCCGTTGATCGTCAGTGCTGCCAACCGGGTGGCCCGCAAGGTTAAGTTCAAACGCAATCAGGCCCAGCAGACCGCTGCCACCTTGACCCATTTCATCAGTGAAGCCTCCATCGGCGCCAAGGTGGTGAAGATTTTTGTCAATGAGGAGGGGCAGGCGGCTCACTTCAGGAAGACCAGTCAATCCAATTACAGCCAGGAAACCAAAATTATCCGCTATAAGGAGATAGCCAAGCTGATTGTTGATATCTCCACCGGCATCGGCGTGGCCATCGTCATCTGGTACGGAGGCAACCTGGTGGTCAAAGGGGTTATTACCAGCGGAGATCTTTTTTCCTCCCTCGGCGCCGTGGTGATGATCTTTAATCCCGTCAAACAGGTGGGAAGATCGTATGCGGTTTTCCATGAAATTATGGCGGCCACTGATCGCATCTGGTGGCTTGAAACAATGGAAGCGGAAAAAAGCGGCGATATTCCGCTGCCGTCCTTTCAGAAGGAGATCCGTTATGATAATGTTTCTCACCGATACAGGGAAAATGGCGAACTTGTTTTACAGGGCATCAATCTGACTATCCGGAAGGGTGATGTGGTGGCGATTGTCGGACCGAGCGGGGCAGGCAAGACCACGTTTATTGATCTGCTGCCCCGTTATTATGATCCCTCCGAAGGCAGTATCCTGATTGACGGGCATGAGTTGCCAAGTGTCAGGCTGAAGGACTTACGAAAATTGATCGGTCTGGTCAGTCAGGATATCGTGCTTTTTAATGATACGATCAGGGAAAATATTGCCTTTGGTTCTCCCGATGCCCAGGACAGTGAGGTTGAAAAAGCGGCACGCCTGGCCTTTGCCCATGATTTTATCGCGGAATTTCCTGATGGCTATAATACCATGCTCGGTGAAAGAGGGCTCAATCTCTCGGGCGGGCAGCGGCAGAGAATCGCCATTGCCAGGGCCATCCTGAAAAATCCCCCTATCCTCATATTGGATGAGGCAACATCGGCTCTTGATGCCGTGTCAGAGGCCCTGGTGCAGAAGGCATTGGAAAGATTGATGCATGACAGGACAACAATCGTCGTGGCCCATCGTCTTTCCACCATCCGCAATGCTGACCGGATTCTCGTCATGGATCATGGCCGGATTATCTCCCAGGGCCGCCATGAGGAGTTGCTGGAGAAATCCCAAACCTATAAAGAACTCTACCTTTCTTACAGTGAGAAGAAGACAGAGTTCCTGCTGAGCTTATGCTGTTGAGATATCATTAAATGACGGATACACGACGGGGAAATTACCATTCTCCATGTATTGGAGCAGTTTTAAAGGCGATTACCCATTATTTAACCAGATTGTCCATGGGCTGAGGGATGGATACCGGCATATTGTCTGTTATCTTGGCCGGACCACCGTCAGACAAGGAAACCCTTGCTGAGGCCGGTTTTGATGTCAGATGGCTTCCCTTTGGCAAAGGGGATCTCCGGAATTTCAAATACCGGGTGGTGGGGGAACTGGATCAGATCATCAAGGAGGAAGGGGTGGACATTGTCCATGCCCAAAGGCATAAATCTGTTTTTTATGCCGCCCTGGCTGCACGGAAAAACAGCAAGGTGCGCCTGGTCACCACTGTGCATGGCCTGAACCGCTCCCGCTCTCTTTTCCGTAAAATCGGCAACAGAATTCTCTGGCCCCGTATTAACAAAATAATTGCGGTTTCCGAGGCGGTCAAACGTGATATATTGCTGACAAATTCCTGGTACCCGGCAAGCAGGGTTGAAGTCGTGTATAACGGCATTGATCTTGCCCTGTTCGGCAGCAGCAATCTCGATAAAACCGAAAGCCGGTCGTTCTTCGGCTTACCTCCGCAAGCCCTGCTCTGGGGGGCGGTGGGCAGACTGGCCCCTGTCAAGGGTCATGACGTTCTTCTCCGGGCATGGGCCGCAAGTGAAATCGGCAAACATGGAGGCCATCTGGCCATAGCGGGGGAAGGGAGGTTGCGTGAAGAGTTGACTGCCCTGGCGCAGGAACTGGCAATTGCGAGTGAGATCTCTTTATTGGGGCATATTGCCGATATTCCGAAGTTCCTGGCGGCATTGGACGGCTTTGTCATGCCCTCCAGACATGAGGGATTTCCCCTGGCAGTGCTGGAGGCGCTGGCCGCTGGACTGCCTGTCGTGGCAAGCGGGGTCGGCGGCATACCGGAGATTCTGACAACCCTGACGGACAAAGGGCAATGCTTTCTGGTGCCTCCTGAAAATGAGAAGGAGCTGGGGTCTGCTATGGGGCAGGTGATGGCATGGACGGAATTACAGAGAAACCAGGCAGTTGCAAGCATAAAGCAACAGGCGGAGTTTTTTGACGGCAAACGTATGGTTGCCCGGATGGATTCCTTATATCATAATCTCATGATTTAATTTGGCACTTCGTGACAGATTGAATACCCTATCGCAATGCTCGTTTCAATCATTATCCCTTCATACAATCATCAACACTATATAACCCAGTCGATCACCAGTGTTCTTGAGCAGACCTGGCCGGAGATTGATCTTATTGTGATTGATGATGCTTCTACCGATGACAGTGCAGCAGTCATTAACAGGATTCATGCGGAAAGAGGGGGGGGATTCCGTTTTATCAGGCGGAAGCAGAACAGGGGCTTGATCAGTTCATTAAACGAGGGGCTGGCAATAGCTGATGGGCAGTATTTCTGCGAACTGGCTTCTGATGATTTTTTGATTCGGGACAGCATTGAGAAACGGGTCCGCTTTTTCACGAACCATCAGGAGCATGTGGCCCTTTTTGCTGATGCTTTTCGGGTGAAAGGTGAGACGGAAACCGGCAGCTGCGTGCTGGATGATAAACGGCGGGCTCTTTTCAGGCAGCCCGATCCTCTTCCCTCGATCCTGCAGGGGATCCTGCCAATTTTTTCCACCGGTATGTTCCGGACGGAGACCTTGCGGAAAATCGGCGGATTTGACCCGCAATATCGATGTTACGAAGATCTGGAGATGCCGGTTTTGTTGTGGCTGGCGGGGAAGGTGGGTTTTCTGGATGAACCTGTTCTCTTCAGGCGGGAGCACGCGACCAACGTGTCTTCGACAACGTCGACGATCAGAACGGATAAGATTCTCTGTTATGAAAAATTATCGCGCAACCCAGATCTCGCAGCATATGCCTCACTGATTCGTTATCAGTTGCGCAGAGCATATCTGGCTCTGGGCAGACACCTCAGTGACCATGGCGGCGGTAATGCCTATGAACGCAGGATTTTTCAGAATGCCTGGGGCTATGCCCTGCAGGATGTCCGGCTGTTATGGCACCTCCTCAAATGGGGCCGAAAGCAGAACTGATATGAAACATTTTCAGGATAAGACATCTCCGGACTGGCACGGTTGGCTTGCCTTTCTCTTTTTGATAAATCTTTTTGTCAAAATTCTGCCATTGTTTCAGGGAGTCATGATTCATCCTGACGCCCCGGTATATCTATGGTCAGCGCAATCACTGGAACAGGGTAATATTCCTGGGGCGATCAAAGCATATCCCATGCTGTTTTATCCCTTTCTCGTGATGTGCGTTCACAAACTGGGTCTTGACTGGCATGCCGCAGGCCGGGCCATTTCCGTGGCAGCCTCATGCCTGGCTTTTTTCCCTTTTTTCAGTCTTGCCAAACGATTTTCGCCGGGGTGGCCTGCCATAATCATCACCATGGTCTTTGTGCTGATGCCGGAATACAATTGCATAGCCTTTGCCGCCATAAGAGACCCTCTCTATCTCTGCTTGTCACTCTACTGTGTTTATTTTGCAGTTTGTTTTGCGGAAAGAAAGGAATTGAAATGGTTTATTGGCGTGATCCTCTTTTCAATCTGTATTCCTTTCTTACGGGTGGAAGGGATTGTCGTGTCCTTGGTGATATTGGGCTGGAGCTGTGTGGGGTTTATACGCCGATTTGATATCAATGGCAGAATGTGGGCCATGGCAGTAACGGCAGGTCTTTTTGCTGTTCTTTTCTATATTTTCAGCTTCTCTGAGATAGGCCGCGATTTGCTCAGATTAAATCAGGTGTCAGCAATTCTCCAGCAATTCAGCACTCCACCCCCATCTGTAGCCTATTACCTCAACACCCTTGATGAACTTGCTCATAATAATGTGCCGTCATGGGTTTGGCAATAATTTCTGGCAGGTCATAGAGCGCAATTGGCCATGGATTTATGGAATCGGCATGTTGCGCATGTTTGAAAGTAATCTCAGCTGGCTGCTTATCCTGCTTGGTATGATCGGCGTTAGAGACGTCGTGCGTGTCCACCAAACCGGCTTGATGCTGTCTGCAGTTTTTATGGCGAACATGTTGCTGATTCTGGCAAAATATTTGTATTCCGGCTCAATGGAAGGGCGAGTCATGCTTTTTCCCGCGGTACTATGGTTGCTGTTTGCCGGGGCAGCTATCTCTTCTGTTGCCGCTTATCTTTCTAAAAAATGCGATATCGGTATTCTTCGCAAAAAGTTGAATGTGGTCATTCTGTTGGGGTTGGTGCTGACTCTTCCGTTTGCTTATCGGACTGTTTTCATGGACTATAATATCAATATCCCAGTTCTCCGGGATGGGTGTCGTTGGGTGAATGAACAGGTTCTCAGCAATAGGAAAGATTGGCAGGTAGGGGTAAATATAAGAACAATGATTTGGTTTATTGAAAGAGAGGGTGTCCGGCAGATCAATTCTAAAAATGAGCATGAAGTTTTGGCATTCCTCAAGAGAGGCAAAAAACCGGTAGTGGTAATCTTATTACTAAACAGGCGGATCGAAAAGGATACTGCTCTCATGAATAGTCTGGTTGCTGATAAGGAATTTTCATCCAGGGTATTTACCGATCCGGAAGATGACAAAAATTTCGTGGTTGCCGTTTGGCAAAAAAAAGGAGAATCGTCTCCTGCGTTTTGATTATCCGTTTTGCTTATCCATTGTCTGCAGGATTGAATCGATTGACCACTCTCGCCGGGATCCCAACCGCAACAGAATAGGGGGGGATATCCCCGGTCACCACGGCATTGGCGCCGATCACCGACCTTTTGCCGATGGTAACACCTTTAAGAATGACACATGCAAAACCTAACCAGCAACCGTCCTCTATGGTCACTGGCGCAGTCTTCAGTTCCCTTATTGCGGCTGCAGGCTCAGTCGGGTGATCATAAATATGATCATTGTCGGTGATAAGCACATTGGCGCCAATCAGTACATTTTTGCCGATGGTCACCTGTTGGGCTGCTGATACCTGGCAGCCTTGCTGGAAACTGGTGTTGTCGCCGATCCGCAGGCGAATTGCCCCGGGCTTTTTCCCTGTGTTTATTGCCTCAAGCCTGCATCTCCTTTTGATGATGACATTGCTGCCGATGGCAATTCCCTTTGGTTTATGCCATATTATCTGCGTCTCAAATCTGCTTCCCGGACCCAGTTGTCCCATGCGGAATGACCAGTAGCGCCAAGCGATTGAATGATATAGGCGGCGAAGTATTTTTTTCAGGTTCATAGTCAGGTGATAGGATTTTTTTTTACGTTGAACTTCGGTTTTTTGAAATAGACTGCAAGTTGGTTTGGCCAATCAGAGAATAGCAATATTGGGGGAAAATGCGAGGTTTGAAACGGTTTTCATGTTAATTTTTTTTCAGGATTGCTTACTGTTTATTTTCCCATATGATTAGAAAGGGTTGACTGTCTTGTTCTGTGCGTAATCATCAAAAATGAAACCTCCCAGGGAGCTTTTCATAAATTATGTCTCGGCGTAAGATTTTATTTGTTTCTAAAGGTACTGAGTCTCCGTCCACCAGGTATAGGGCATTGCAATATGCTGCAATGTTTGAGGCTGGGGGCTGGTCTTTTAAACATATAGAAGATAATCGATCCTTGGCAACCCGAAAAAGTATTTTATTTGAGGCAGCACATTCCGATGTGGTCGTCATTTTGCGGAGAACGTATTCGTACCCTTTTTTCAAGTTGTTGCGTTTCGCCTCAAAATATCTGGTATTTGATTATGACGATGCGGTTTTCCAGAAAGACCAGGGCCAGAGATCGAAGAGCAGAGAGAGGAGTTTTACCCGCAGTGTTTCATCCGCCGATCAGGTCTGGGCCGGCAACAACTACCTGGCAGAGCGGGCCAGGGAATTTGCCCGTAAGATAATTATCCTGCCGACTTCACTGGATATTGATAAATATGATCTTTGTGTCGACAAAGAGCAAAAATATCTTGATCTGGTCTGGATCGGCAGCAGCGCAACCAGAGAACACCTGAAAAGTGCTTTGCCTGCACTTGAATCAGCGGCTGACGTTATCCCGTCATTACGTTTGAAAATTATTGCTGATTTTACTTTACAATCAGACAGGCTCAATATTGTCCCCATCAGATGGTCGGAGAAAAGCGAAGCTCATGAGCTGGCACTCAGCCCACATAGGTATAGCGCCCTTGCCTGATAACCTTTTCACCAGAGGGAAATGCGCCTTGAAAGTTATACAGTACATGGCGGCGAGCCTTCCGGTAATCTCTTCTCCGACAGGGGTGAATAAGGAAATAGTGGAGCATGGCGTCAATGGTTTTCTTGCCGCAGGACAGCAGGAGTGGCTGACGGTTATTCAGCAAGCTGGTTGATGACGATGCTCTCCGGGAATTCTATGGGCAAGGCCGGCAGAAAACGATGTCTTGACAATTTTTCGTTGCAGAGCACATTCCAAAAGATGATTGGAATCCCTTGAAAAAGGGCTCGCCCAGGCAGAACCGGCAAAATGAAATGTCAGTCTTTCCCTTTTTTAACCCTCCAATACCCTCTTTCGCGGTAGTTTTCAAATTTTATGACAGAAGCTCCTGAAGAAAAACTCTTTTCTGCGCAAACAGCCATTACGTCCGATTTTTTCATGATAGCTGCTAATCTTGCATACGGAGAGGCGATTTTTTTTAACAGGGATGATCTTCGCAGGCAATTCTGGTGCTTGGGATTATAATTATCTCCATAAAATTGATACTGTAGGGACCCTACAACACCTTTCGAAGACTTGTCATGGATTATCTTTTTCACCGGGAGCCCGGTTTTAGCGAGCAGTGCGGTTGCCGTTTGCGGGGTAAAGATAAAAAGATGTCTCGGACAATCAAGGTGATACCATTTGTCTTGAAACAGCTTGGCATTAAAACTATCAAAATTCGGGGTGGTCAGGATGCATAGGCCATCCTTTTTCAGCAGACTGCGCAAACTTAATTAATACCTCGGCAGGATTATTCACATGTTCCAAAAAAGACCACGCTGTGATGACATCAAAAGAGTTGTCCGGAAAAGGCGACTCTAAGATGGTGCCGGTAAATATATCCAGTCCATAATTCTTTTTCGCAGATTCTGCGGCAATTTCAGAAATATCTATGCCATAGACCTGGCATTGGGCCAGGGCCCGTACCTGGCTTAAAAAAAATCCATTGCCGCAGCCCACATCCAATACCCTGGACTCTTGCGTCAACTTGCTGTCAAAGGCATGCAAAAAACGGCCTCTTTCTTAAATTGGCGCGTGCGGCATCCTTGTCCTGTATCCGCTTGGTGTTTGCCTGATGCGGAGCATAGTCCTTGGGATAGAAATATCCCATATGTTCGGAACAAATCTGGGGATTCATATATACCAGACCGCATTTCTTGCATTTGACATAGCTGAAGGTGCCGGCAAACCCATGCAGCCGATCCTTGCCCTCAAACAAAAACTCATCTTGGTCACTGCCGCACAAGGCACAGCAAATTTTTTTCTTTTCAATCAATCCAGTGATATCCATCTGTTCTATCGTTTTTTTTTATGAGTAAAGTGAATCTATTCTCATCAA
>CAVSQR010000047.1:0-29852 GCA_963729825.1 uncultured delta proteobacterium
AGCAGAAAACCGGGACGGCCTTTCTTCATCTGCATGGGGATGACGGCAACGTCAAGGGCGCCTTTGCCAAAAAGCTGCTCGCTGAGAAGGGAAAACCTTCCGGCTGCCAGTCGTCAAGATGGGTTTCAAGCACCCTCACCTCCTGGGTTTCCGCGACCTGGGCGGAGGAGCCGACGACCAGCCGCAGCAGGTTGGGACGATGATTGGCCAGCTGGCGGCTGCCCGCCCCATATCCCACCTTGTCGATGGTCATGGGCGGGAAGGGGCCAAAGGTGCAGCAGCATCCCTTGAGGATGGCCGCCCCGGTGGGGGTGACCAGTTCCTGGGTCAGATCCGTGCCATAAACCGGCATGCCTTTGACCAGCTCTTCGCAGACAGCGGGGGCCGGCAGGGGAAGCCTGCCGTGGGCGCATTCCACCCAGCCCCGGGACAGGGGCAGGGGAGAGGCGAAGAGCTGCTCGATACCGAAGTGATGCAGCCCGATGGCCGCCCCGACAATGTCGATGATGGCATCAACCGCGCCCACCTCATGAAAGTGCACCTCGTCAGGCGGGCAGCCGTGCACCTGGCCCTCCGCCTGGGCCAGGGCGCTGAAGATGGCCAGGGACTTTGCCTTTACCCCTGGCGCCAGTGAACTTTTTTCCAGCAGGTCTTTAATGGTGCGGAAGGTGCGGTGATGGTGGTCGTGGGCGATGGTGATGTTGATTCTGGTGGCGGCAAGGCCGTGCTGTTCTGTTTTGGCTGCTTGCAGCTGATAGCCGTCCAGGGCAAGGCCGGCCAGCTCTTTTTTCAGGATCTCGCCGGGCAGCCCGGCATCGAGCAGGGCGCCGAGGAACATGTCGCCGCTGATGCCGGAAAAGGCGTCTGCGTAGGCAACGATCATTTTGCGCCGAACCGTATGCCGGTTTTCAGCGGCCTGCCCTGTAGAAAGGCCTGCACGGGCATACGGTTGGCCCCTTCCCGCTGCACCTCCCGGATAAGCAGGTAATCGTGGCCGGCGGCGATCATCATGCCGTCCCGGTCTATGCGGCACAAGGTGCCGGGGGGTTCCATGGGCTCTCCGGGGATGACGGACGGGCTGAAGAGGCGCAGCCGCTGCCCTTCGTGCTCGGTGTGGGCCAGGGGCCATGGATCAAGACCGCGGATCTGGCAGCTGATGGCAAAGGCGGATCTGGTCCAGTCGATTTCCGCCTCCTCTTTACTAAGCGGCGGGGCCTCGGTGGCCAGATGATTGTCCTGTCTGGCGGGCGGCAGTTCGTCTCGGCGCAGCAGTTCCAGGGCCTCGATCAGCAGCCTGCCGCCGAGCCTGGCCATTTTTGCGGCCAAGGTGGCCGAGGTGTCATCCGCCGTGATGGGCAGACTGTTCTGCAGGAGAATGTCCCCGGTATCCATGCCTTCATCCATCTGCATGATGGTGATGCCTGTTTCCCTGTCCCCGTGCAGGATGGACCGCTGGACGGGTGCGGCGCCGCGATATCTGGGCAGCAGGGAGCCATGCACATTGATTGTGCCCAGGGGCGGCAGGTGCAGAAGCGGTCCGGGCAGAATCCTGCCGTAGGCCGTGACGATGATCAGGTCAGGCGCGAATTCCCGGATGCTGTCAAGGTATTCTGCGGTTTTGATTTTGGTGGGCTGCAGCACGGGAATTCCGGCATTTTCGGCCAGGACCTTGACCGGAGGAGGAGTGAGTTTTCTCCCCCTGCCCTTGGGCCGGTCCGGCTGGGTCACCGCAGCCACTACATTTTCCTGGTGGTCAAGCAGGGCCTGCAGGCTGGGAACGGCGAAGTCCGGCGTACCCATGAAAATGATGCGATTGATCTTATTTATCATCTTTCTCAGCCCGTTCCTGTTCTTCCATGATGAGCTGTTTCTTGCGTTTTTTCTTGTACAGAGCCCGCTTCAGTGAGCTGAGATGGTCGATAAAGAGCTTGCCGTCCAGGTGATCGACCTCGTGCTGGATTACCCTGGCAAACCAGCCATCCGCCTCAAACGCAATTTCCCTGCCCTCAAGGTCCCGGGCCCGTATCTTGATATGGGAAAAGCGTTCCACATTGGCGGCATAATCAACCACGCTCAGGCAGCCTTCCTCGTCAATCACCGATCCCTCGCCTTCCAGAATTTCAGGGTTTATCAGCGGGATCAGTTTGTTTTTTTCCTCTTTGGGGCTGACATCAATCACCACAAGCTGCAGCAGCACGCCTATCTGATTCGCCGCCAGCCCCACTCCCGGGGCCGCGTACATGGTTTCCGCCATGTCCGCCACCAGTTGTTTGAGTTCGGCATTGAATTCGGTTATCAAGCTGGCCTTTTTGCGCAGCAGCGGATGGGGATATTTTATGATCTCTCGTATAGCCATTTTTACCGGGAAGTTACTGTTATTGATTTTAATTTCTGACTAACTCTATAGCAAATGTAACTTTTTTTTACCAAGAGAACTAGAGAAAAACGAAAAACTCACGAAAATGAAGAGCATGGTCCGCCCTGTTTTTATCTTGCTTGTCTTGTTATGTTGTGCCATTTCAACCAACTGTGCGCAGCTATCGTCATTTGTCGAGTAATTTTTTTATTTTTATCGGCTTATTCGCGAAAATAAATCGATATTGCCAAATTTGCCCTTGACGGCATTGTGCCAATATAATATTATTAGGTAGTTTTACCTACAAAATGCTTATTATTGTCGATAATAATTACTATATATAAGCATGGGCGCCACCAGGGTCAAGCGTCGGGTGATATTGCCCGTTTGGGTGGTTAAATGGAGTGGCATGGGGAAAAAATCTGTCGCAACTGGGACGGGTTCAGTTGGTTTTTGCAGTGACGTTTTGCCGCGGAGGGCTGCAAAGCGGGCATTATCAACGCAATATGAGAAAGGCGAAAGGTGAGACCATGAGGAAAAGATTGACAGCAACAGCTTGCAGCGCAGGGACCCTGCTGTTTGTGGCGTTTTCCCTGCCGCAGATGGCGGCAGCGGATGATTTTGATCGCTTTCAGATGCCTGTGAGCAACCCGGTTTATAATGGCGATGCCCGCAATGTGACGATGGTGCGTCCCATTCTTTTTACCCAGTCCTTGCCGGACAGGATCAGTGTGGATATCGGCGGCACCAAAACCAAGGTGGATCTGGGAGGCGAGGTGCGGGGTGCGGCCCTGCAGTTCAGTTACGCCTTTAATGAACGCTTTTCGCTGGTGGCGGTAAAGGACGGCTATGTGGACTGTGAGCCGGACAACACCCTGGATGACCACAGCGGTTGGGCCGATATCGCCGCAGGCCTCCAGTATTCCTTTATCTATAATCCGGCCGAGGATTTCATCATGAGCGGCCGCCTTGTCTACGAAAGCACCAGCGGCGACAGCGAGGTTTACCAGGGCAACGGCAGCGGTAATCTGGCCCCGGCCATTCTCTTTCTCAAGGGCTGGGACAAGCTGCAGTTTTCCGGCACGGTGGGTCTGGTTCTGCCGCTTGACACGGATGAAGAAAACACCATGCTCTATGATTCATGGGATGTGAGCTATGCCGTGACCGACTGGTTCAGACCCCTGGTGGAACTCAATCACTTCCATGTGCTGAGCTCCGGTGACAGAGACCTGGCGGATTTTACGGCCAGCGGCGATCAGGAGGATCTGGTGGCGGCGATTGCCACCTTCAATCCCTGTGATATCATCAATCTCGGCGGCGAAAACAACGGCGACAACAAGGACCTGGTAACCATGGCCATTGGCGCCCGCTTCCGTATCACCTCGTGGTTTGACGTCGGCGCGGCCTATGAGTTCCCGCTGACGGATAATGAGGAGACATTGCTCGATGACAGGATTCTGATCGATGCCATGCTGACCTTTAAGTTTTGATGAATTCGTAAAAAGTTTTTTTCACCACGGAGCACACAGAGATCGCAGAGAAATATTTTTTTATTGCAATTAGTTAGCTCTGTGGGCTTTGTGCTCTCTGTGGTAAATTTTCAGATGTTACGAGTCCAGCAAGTTTTCCTCCAAGAAAAAAAAAGCCCCTGCCATCCTTTATGGACGCGGGGGCTTTTTTTTGCCCGGAGGGTATAAACGGCTTTGGCTGTAAACCCGCCTCTGCCGCCCGACTTTTTTTAGTACTTCACCGGGAGCCCCGCTTCCTTCCAGGCAACAAGACCGCCGCTGACATTATAAACTTCCCGGTAACCGTATTTCACCAGCATCTGGCCAGCCGCAAAACTCCTGCCTCCCACCGCGCAGACCAGCATGATCGGTGTCTCTTTGGGCAGTTTCAGTTTGTTCTGCATGATGGCCCAGAACGGCACCAGGGTGGAGCCTGCAATGGCGCCTTCCCTGAGTTCCTCGGGGGTGCGGATATCCAGAATCACCATGTCCGGCCGTTTCGCGATCAGGTCCTTTGCCTCGGCAACCGTAATGGAGCGGAAAGGAGCGGAGGGTTGCTGGGTAAATAGGGATTTTTGCGGGGCAGGGGCGGGTTGCCCGGTCTCCTTTTTGTCCTCGGAACAACCGGCAAGAAAAAAGACAATAATGAGCAGGGGCAGAAATATATGACGTGAGGGAGCAAAAGAGGCATGCATGTTTTTTTGTTATCGTTTGGGTTTAAATGAAAGATTGACTGTGGGCTGTAATTGACGGGAGTAATTTTTAGCAGAAAATACCAGGGGGTTCAAGAAATATTGCATGACAGCCTTTGGCTGCCGGACAGTAAGCCGTTGTAAAAAAATAACATGGCCAGAGAAATGCGCCCCAACGGCACTCTTTTCAGTGCCCCCTTGAGGGGTATAAGGAGCCGTAACGAAATTGAAAAAATGGCCATGTTATTTCGTAACGGCTCCTAAATTGCTTGGCATTTATAACATGCTTTCAGGGTCTACGTCCACCACCATTGTAACTTTTGAGCTGCGAACAGCGGGAACGGGTTGGCCGGCAAGACTGTCGCACAATGCGTGCAGAGAGCTGCTGTCCGCCCCTTTGACCAGGAGCTGCCAGCGGTATTTGTCTTTGATTCTGGCCAGAGGCGATGATGCCGGCCCCAGCAGGGTGACCCGGAGAGTTTCCGCCAGCTGCCGCGCCTGTTGGGTGGTGAGGGTTGCCGCGGTGCGGACAAGTTCCTCACTGTCTCCGGAAAAACGCAGGTTGATAAGCCGGGAAAAAGGAGGGTATTGCAGGGCCTGCCGCAACTTCAGCTCTTTTTCGTAAAAACCGCGGTAATCGTGATTCTCGGCGTTGGTAATGGAGTAGTGGTCGGGCTGGTGGGTCTGGATGATGACGCGGCCCGGCTTGTCGCCCCGTCCCGCCCGGCCCGTCACCTGGGAGATGAGCTGAAAGGTGCGCTCCCCTGCCTTGAAGTCGGGCATTCCCAGCCCGGCATCGGCCCAGATGACCCCTACCAGGGTGACATGGGGGAAGTGATGGCCTTTGGCGATCATCTGGGTGCCCACCAGGATGTCAGTCTCCTGCTGGTGGACCGACTTGAGGATTTTGAGAAATTCTTTGCGGTTCGTTGTGGTGTCACGATCGAGCCGGGCGATACGGGCCTGGGGGAAAAGCTCTCTGAGCGCCTCCTCCACCCGTTCCGTGCCGCAGCCGATTTCCTTTACCCTGGCGGAGCGGCAGGAGGGGCAGATAATGGGGCTTCTGGCCTGAAAGCCGCAGTAATGGCAGGAGAGGATTTTTTCGCTCTTATGCAGGGTGAGGGAAATATCGCAGTGCGGGCATTTGACCGGGTCGCCGCAATCGTCACAGATGACGAGATTGGCGTAACCGCGCCGGTTTAAAAAGATGATGCTCTGGTCTCCCTGGTCGAGATTATCCTTGATGGACTCCAGCAGCAGCCGGGAGAAAAAAGGGTGGCCGTTTGCTTCTTTGCGGGTCAGGCGCAGGTCGACAATGGAAACTTTCGGCAGGGGCCGGTTTTCGATGCGCTTTGGCAGGGTGAGCAGCTGGTACTTGCCGGTGGCGGCGTGGTGAAAGGTGGTCAGCGAGGGGGTGGCCGAGCCGAGCAGCACCGGGCAGCTCTGCAGTTTGCCCCGCAGCACCGCCAGGTCCCGGGCCTGGTAGCGCAAGGTGTCTTCCTGTTTGTAGGCGCTGTCATGCTCTTCATCGACAATGATGAGGCCCGGATCGGTGAGCGGGGCAAAGATGGCGGAGCGGGCGCCGATGACAATCTTTGCCTCACCCTCCATGATCTGGTGCCACTGATCAAAACGTTCACCCTGGCTGAGTCCGCTGTGCAGCAGGGCCACGGTCCTGCCGAAGCGGGAATAAAAATGGGCCTCGAGCTGGCTTGCCAGGGCAATCTCCGGCACCAGCACCAGCACGCTCCGGTTTGCGGCAAGTGCCCGGCGGGCCGCCTGCAGATAAATTTCCGTTTTGCCGCTGCCCGTCACCCCGAAAAGCAGAAAGGGGGCAAATGATTTCCGGTCGATGGCCGGCAGCAGTTCGGCCAGCACCTGCTCCTGGTCGGTGGAGAGGTGGGGCGGTTCCGGGAAAAAGGGCGGTTCTTCGCCGAAAGGATCGCGGATAAGCTGCTGTTCCTGGAGAAAAACAAGACCCTTTGCCGCCAGGGATTTCAGCGCCTTGCCTGCCCCGCTGTAACTGTGGTTCAGTTCCTTTACCGGCACAACCGGGGGCAGACGATTGGCAAGCAGCTCCAGCAGCAGGGCCATGGCCTTTTTTTCGGGTGCTTTCAGGCGAAAATCGACAAGGGGCGGGGCCTCATGAACCAGTCCGACGCACATCTCGGTTCTGGCCTTGCTGCGGGCCGCGCTGACTGCTTCGGTAATGGTGACGAAGCCGTCATTTTGCCATGTTTCGAGCAGTTTGCGCCATTTGCGCGAGCCCCAGATGAGGCGGACCCGGGCCGGGGAAAGGGCTCCTCTGGCAGCCAGTTCGGCCAGCCAGGCCGGGGCGCCTGTGCCGTGGGCGGCAAGAAAATCGGCCAGCACCGCCCTGCCTGCCTCGGTAAGGCTCACATGGCGTTCACTCTGCTGGGTCAGGCCGCCTGGCAGAGCGATTTTAATCACTTCTCCCAGGGGATAGCGGTAGTAGGCGGCGATCCAGCGGAAAAAGGGGATCATGGCGGCCGGGAAAAGGGGTTTGCTGTCCAGCAGCTCGGTCACCGGCTTTATGCGGAAAGAGGTGTCCTCAGCCGGCCTTATGGCCAGCAGGTACCCGGTGGCCTGTCTTCGCCCCAGGGGGACCAGCAATCGCATCCCCGGTTGCAGCTGGGCTGCCTCTGCAGCCGGAAACCCGTAGGTAAGGGTCTCGGCGACCGGGGCAGCCACCGCCACTTCCAGGTGGATCATAGGGGGCCAAAAAAGTTGAGATTGGGGATGGCTAAGCATTATACCCGTCAGGTGAGAATCGTCAGATACAAGGCGCGCAAATTTCGAGGAATGAGGCGTACTCATGTACGCCGCAGTGACGAGATAATGCAGCGCAACGCAGTAGCTGGCGATTTCTTGCGACGCCATCATAGGTGGGAGGCGACTTCCTTCATATGCTCGCTGAAATCTTCGCAGAGATCCGGATGGCGCAGGGCAAAGGCGACGATTGCCTTGAGATAGCCCAGTTTGTCTCCGGCGTCAAAACGGGTGCCGTCAAACTCAAAGGCATACATGCCTCTTTTGTTGGACAGCGCCAGCAGGGCGTCGGTGAGCTGGATTTCACCGCCATGCCCCGGAGTGGTCTTCTCCAGCATGTCAAAGATGTCGGGCTGCAGGATATAGCGGCCGATAATGGCCAGGTCCGACATGGTGGTGCCGGGCGCCGGTTTTTCCATCATGCGGTCGACTTTGATGACTCGATTGCTTTCATGTTTACCTTCGACGATGCCGTACTGAAATGTCTCCTCCATGGGTACCCGCTGCACGGCCACCACTGATTCCTGCACATCATTGAACAGGTCGATCATCTGTTTGGTGCATGGCGGTTCGCTGAGCACCAGGTCATCGCCGAGCAGAACGACAAACGGTTCATTACCCACGACGTTTCTGGCGGTCCAGATGGCATGGCCCAGGCCCAGGGGCTTTTTCTGGCGGACGGAAACAATATCAATAAGATTTGACAGGTGGCGCATCTCTTCGGCCAGCTTGGTTTTCTTCTTTTCGTCCAAGATCTTGTCGAGATGATAGTTGTAGTCAAAATGGTTTTCAATGGCGGCTTTGCCCTCACTGGTGATGAGGATGACCTCTTCGATGCCCGAGGCGACCGCCTCTTCGACAATGTACTGGATGGTGGGCCGGTCAACCACGGTGAGCATCTCTTTGGGGATGGCCTTGCTGGCCGGCAGAAAACGGGTACCAAGACCTGCAACGGGAATCACTGCTTTGCGTACTCTCATATTCTTATCTCTTTGGTTTTGATTTGCATGGTATGGTTGGGCAACCGCAGGGTGGAGTTCCGCATCCCAAGGTCTGGAGTTGTTGTGCCGGCGCAGTTGACTTCTTGTAACTTCGTGGGGAAAGGTGTTTATTGATCCGTTGTTTCTGCTCAAATTTGCTACGGTTCAGCCTGATGGAGCAGTCTTAAGTGGATATTTCTGCACGAAAAATGTTTAAATCCGGAAACCATGAACAAATGCGCGTGAGTAACACTCAATAACTTGTGGGCAAAACTCGACACAGTTAAAAGTTTATCCGGTAATTATCAATTATCAATGAAGAATTGTCAATTATAACCATGCATCCACTGGAAAAAGAAATACTGGCGGTCATCAGGACAGCGGGCCTTGTTTCCCCGGGAGAGGGGGTGGTTGCCGGGGTTTCCGGCGGGCCGGACTCCATGGCCCTGCTGCATGTGCTCGCGGCCCTGGCACCCACCTTAGGCATCAGAATCATTGCCGTGTACGTCAATCATCAGCTGCGTCCGGATGAGGCGGAGAAGGAGGGACAGCTTGTGGAACAGCTGGCCCGTTCTCTGGGTGCATCCTTTGCCACCTGCCGCATAGATGTGCACGGGGAGGCGGCAAAAAGAAAAATTTCCATCGAACATGCGGCCCGGGAACTGCGCTATGAATTTTTCGACCGGGTGGCGGAAAAGTTTCTGGCGGGAAAAATTGCCGTGGCCCACACGGCGGACGATCAGGCCGAAGAGGTGCTGCTGCGGCTTATCCGGGGCACGGGCAGAACCGGGTTGGCCGGCATGAAGATGATGCGCGACGGCAAAATCATCCGCCCCTTTCTCACCACGGCCAAGGAACAGCTGCTGACCTATCTTGCTGAAAGGCATATCCCCTTTCTCATTGACAGCTCAAATCTGCAGCGCGAGTATCTGCGGAACCGGATTCGGCTTGATCTCATCCCCTATCTGCGGGAATTTAATCCCAACATCTCGGAGGTCCTGCGGCAGACGGCAACGGTGCTGCAGGATGAAGAGATGGTTCTTGCGGCATTAACAGCAAGCTACTGGGAACGGATAGTCACGGTATTGCCCGCGCCTGCCGGGGATGGATTGCCCGCTGTCTCGGTTGACCTGGCGGCGTTTCTCGCCCTCGACCGGGCCTTGCAGAGGCGGATGGCGGAAAAGGTATTTATCACTCTGCAGAGCAGGCCGCAGTTTAAGAAAATTGCGCAGATTCTGCAGGTGGCCGCTACCGGAGAAACCGGGGCACGGCTGCATTTCTCCCGGGGCCTGCGCATGCAGAAGGGCCGGCAGCACCTGGTGTTCAGTTACCCTGCGGGGAAAATCGCCGGCAGGGGGGATCTCGATGACGTTTGACCGGGAAGTGCGGTGGCCCCCTTATGCCGCGCTGCTGTCGAGGATATTTCTGACCTTGAGGGCGATTTCCCGCGCTGAAAGAGGTTTGGTGATGAAGTTCATGCCGGCGGCGGCTGTCTGATTTTCGCCAAGGTCGGAACTGATGTGGCCAGACATGTATAAGGTTCTCATCGCCCTGTGGGAGGGCTGCATGGCCCGGGCCAGTTCCTTGCCGCTCAGGCCCGGCATGACCATATCGGTCAGCAGCAGGTCGATGGTTTTGTCGCCGCCCGCATCATGATATTTGAGGGCCTCTTCACCATTGGGCGCTTCCAGGATCTTGTATCCCAGCGGGTTAATTCATCAGCGATGCCAAATTTCAGTTTCCTGATTGCATGCATGTGGTGATTGGCAGATGTTGCTTTGCCGGGGTGGCTTGGGAATGCATCTGTGATCGAAAGAGCCGGCAACTCAACTGTCAGGTGCGACGGCATAATGATCTGTGGGGAAATTTTTCCATACGAGACCGGCGGTTGCCAGGACAAAAAATCTTTACGGTCCGGGTGATTCATGGTAAATGAATGGAGATATGATTTACGGGCGGGTAGCTCAGCTGGATAGAGCGTTGGCCTCCGAAGCCAAAGGCCGTGAGTTCGAATCTCATCTCGCCCACCATTAGAAACACAAGGGACTCAGGGTTTTTCCTGGTCCCTTTTTTGTTGCCGAAAACTATTCCCCGCAGGCATTCTTGTTACCCGTAACCCAGGTCAATTAAATTCACTCACCAAAAAAGGCTCTTGGGCGTTTCCTCTGGAATTTGCACTCATAACGAAATGGTCGCCGGAATGATTTACAGTAGATCTATAAACCTGAGGGTAGTTTGATATTTTCAGATGTTCGATGTGGAAATCTCAAAGCTGAACACCAAAATCAGCGGCGACTGTACGATGTCAGCTGGATTTGCTTGCCGGGTAATCCGTGCCAAATTACATTCTTGGAATTTCAAGACTGTCGCTTGGCAGCACCCCGGCGGCTTTCAGATTCCAAGTGATGCCTAGCAAGGGTAGCGAAACCGCCAGTCCAAAACACAAAACCCGCCATATACGTTAAAACCAGTGCACAACCCGCTGCCACTATCGACCACGCGCGCCAAATTATCTCAGGCCCACCTTGAGTGAACGCACCTTCACGAAGCATCCAGTCCTCTACTGGGGCAAATGGCGATTGGTGTTTAAGAAGTATGCCGACTTCTGTAAGGCTCCAGTCG
Source organism: uncultured delta proteobacterium (assembly GCA_963729825.1). Lineage (GTDB taxonomy): Bacteria > Desulfobacterota > Desulfobulbia > Desulfobulbales > SURF-16 > SURF-16. The sequence goes on from CAVSQR010000047.1 coordinate 10,949, forward strand.
AATTTCCAAAATCCAACCTGAAATCTTTGGGAATAGCTTTGCGGCTCGAGCACAGTACAATATCTAAGCAAGAGACTGTATACCAGTAAGCTGCAGAATGCTGTAACCAGCAGGAGTGATGCCCTCCGAATCCGCCGACGGTTGGTGGCGTTACTGCATGTTGTAGCGGATTTGATATGCAAAGTGATATAGATTATTGCGGAGGATAGTACACTTGTTAGTATGCTGATTCCCGGGAAGATAGGCGGAGGAAAAGTCGTAAAAAAAGTATACCCAGGAAGAATCGCGCCAGCGCCCACACAGAACCATATCAGTGTATGTTTAACACTAGGAGTCTGTCGGACTTAAAACAAGATCCAGACAAACGTAATCGGTAAAAAAACGGCCTTAACTTGCTAATATTTCAATATAATATTTGATTTTTTGTTGTTTTTATGGCATATTTCTATGTAATTCCAACACATTACATAGTGAGACAAGCCTCATGGGTTCAAATTTCATATCTCCAGATAGACATCAGCAATACCTCTTGCCACCATCGCTGCAAGACTGGCTGCCGGAAGACCATCTGGCTCGCTTTGTCGTTGATATCGTTGCACAGCTCAACCTGCGGCCTCTGTCAGAAACATATGCCGGTAAAGGTTCCAAGGCTTATCATCCGGATGTCCTTTTATCGCTGTTGTTCTACGGATATGCCACCGGAGTATTTTCCAGCCGGAAAATAGAACAAGCAACCTATGATTCCGTCGCTTTCCGTTTTATTTCTGCCAATACCCATCCTGATCACGACACGATAGCTACCTTCCGGAAGCGCTTTCTTGATCAGTTGCAGCCGCTCTTCGTGCAGATCCTGATGCTGGCTCGTGAAATGGGGCTCCTCAAATTGGGCAAGGTGAGTCTTGACGGCACCAAGGTTAAGGCCAACGCCTCCAAACATCATGCGTTGAGCTGGGAGCATGCCTGTGAACTTGAGCGACAACTGCAAGCCGAGGTGCAGGAGCTGATGCGGCTTGCCGAAAAAGCAGATGTCGAGGAGCAGGCCTTCGGCATGAATATTCCGGAGGAATTATCCCGGCGTCAGGATCGGCTTGCTGCAATTGCCAAAGCCAAAGAGAAAATTGAGCAGCGCGCCGCTGAACGATATGCCCGGGAGAAACAGGAATACGATGAAAAGGCAGCCGCGCGTGAAGCGAAGGCAAAGCAATCAGGCAAAAAACCACATGGCCGCGAGCCCAAACCACCCGAACCAGGACCTCGGAAAAAGGACCAGGTCAATCTCACTGACGAGGAATCGCGAATCATGCCTTCCTCGGACAAGGGTTTCGTGCAGGCGTATAATGCCCAGGCTGCAGTTGATGTTGACACCATGCTTATTGTCGAATCCCACATCACTCAAGCACCAAACGACAAGCAGGAAATCAATCCGGCTCTTTCTGCTCTGGCTTCCCTGCCGGAAGAATTAGGCGAAGTTGAGGTCATATTGGCCGATGCCGGTTATTATAGTGACAGCAACGTGACAGCTTGTGAAGAAGCTGGTATGGAGCCATTCATTCCGCCACGTCGGGAAAAACATAACCAACCTCTTGCCGAGCGTTTTGCCGAACCAGGACCTCTGCCGCCGGAGGCAGACCCAATCAGCAAAATGAAGCATAAACTTAAAACAGCTGATGGCCGCGGACTATACGCAAAACGGAAATGCACCATAGAACCATTATTCGGCATCATCAAACATGTGATGGGATTCCGGCAATTTCTATTGCGGGGCTTTAAGGCGGTTACCGGCGAGTGGACACTTGTGTCCATAGCCTGGAACATTAAGCGGATGTTTGCCTTAAATGTCTAAAGATGTCAAAGATCGGCAACAAAATCCCCGATCAAAGGGGATGTATTTGTTATGATATCTAATATTTTGGTCCGGCATTCTCGATTCTGCCGGAAGTTGTCAAAAAACAAATTTACCTGGCTGATTTAGCCTCGAAATCAAAAGTCATTGTCCGACAGACTCCTAGAGATGAAAGGGATGCCTGTGCAATTGTCGCCTTTATCGATAAGCAAGGGCACTGCACCCATGCCAATATTGTCCATACGCTTGATGCCCTGCGGAAGATGGGGCACCGGTCCGGGGATATCAACGGAGAGGGGGACGGCTGCGGTATTGTGACGGACATCCCGCGGGAGATCTGGGCCCGCCGTTTATCCGGGCTGGGCATGAGTCCGCATCTTGCCGAATCAGGCCATTTTTTTGTCGGGCATCTGCTGCTGCCCGCCCCGTTCCGTCTCCAGGCCCAGCAGATCATGGCCCGGGCCCTGGCGCTTTTTGCCCAGCACAAAATTGATCTGCTCACCGAGTGGAGCGGCAACAGCAGGGATGATCAGCTGGGGCCGCGCGCCCGGGCCGATGCCCCTCTCTTCTGGCAACTGGGCGGGGTGATCCAGAATGGCGGCCGCACGGCGCCGCGCAAACGGCTTTTCCGCCTGCAGCTCGACATTGAAAAACAGATCCCGGAAATTCATACCGCTTCTTTAAGTCTTGATACCGTGGTGTACAAGCTGCAGGGGCTGCCGGATATGCTGCCCCGGGTTTATCCGGAACTGCGGGATGAGGATATGCGTTCGGTAATGACCATTGGCCATGGCCGCTATTCAACCAACACCCTGCCCACGGTGACCAGATCGCAGCCCTTTTCCCTGCTCGGCCATAACGGCGAGATCAATACCATCGAACGTCTGCGCAGTATCGGCCGCACCCTGGGCATTGAGCCGGTGCCCGGCGGCAGCGACTCCCAGGACCTGAACCGGATCATCGAGGGGCTGGTCAATCTCTACGACCTGGATATCATCGAGGCCATGGAGATGCTTTTCCCGGCTATTTACAGTGAGGTGCAGCATTATCCCCCGGATATCCGGCAGGTGTATGCCTTTTACCGCTGGTTTTTCCCCTGCTCGGCCCAGGGTCCGGCTGCGGTGCTGGCCCGCTGCGGCGATGTATGCCTGGGCAGTGTCGATGCCATGGGACTGCGGCCGCTGTGGTTCGGGGAAAGCGATTATAATTATTTTCTTTCCTCGGAAAAAGGGGTGGTGGATCTCGAACATATGATGGATGATCCGCGCCCGCTGGCCCCTGGCGAAAAAATCATCATCACCGGCGGGCTGGGCACCAAGGCTGAGGTGCTCGACTACGGCGCCATTCAGCAGCGGCTGGTAAAGCTGCTTGATGGCCGCGGCAGCAGCAAATCTCTGCGTGCCCTGTACAACGGCCTGCCTGCTGCCAGGAAAAATGGGGCCGGGGGAAAAAGTCAGGCCGCCCCGGAGAAGCACCCGTTTGCCGAGCCGTTTCGTCGTCTGGCAGACCCTCATTGCCTGGAGGCATTCGGCTGGCGCAATTACGATTTTTCCATCCGCCGGCGGGTGGCCCGGGAGGGCAGGGAAGTCATCGGCTCCATGGGCTACACCGGGCCGCTGGCCTCGTTTGTGCCTGAGTCGCTGCCCAACATCGCAGACTACTGCAAGGAAAATGTGGCCGTGGTCACCAATCCGGCCATTGATCGGGAACGCGAAGCGGAACACTTCTCCACCAGAGTGACGCTGGGCCGCAGGCCCCCCTTTCAGGGGGAAAAGGCAGCCGGGCCGCTGGGCCTTGAACTGGGCAGCCCGCTGCTTTTGAGCGCCGGCCCCCTGGCCGGGATGGTCACCGAGGCAAGCTGCCGGCAGATCAGCAGCAAGTACAACACCTGTCTTTTGGAGGACGTCATTGATTTTTTCACCTGCCAGCAGCGCGACCCCGCCCTGGTGCAGGTGCTGGATGCCACCTTCGTGCCGGCTGACGGGCTGGCCCAGGCCTTGGAAAACCTTGCCGCAGCTGCACAGCAGGCCGTGGCATCGGGTGCATATCTGCTGGTGCTTGATGATTCGCGGAGTTTTACCGAGAACCGGGTGTTTATCGATCCCGGCCTGCTGGTCGCCTTTCTCCAGGAGTTTCTGATCAGGACCGGCCTGCGTCGCGAGGCCGGTCTGGTGGTGCAGTCCGGCGCCATCCGTAATCTCCATGACCTGATGTTCGTGCTGGGACTCGGGGCGGATGCGGTCCATCCCTACCTGCTGTGGCGGGTTTCCGCGGGCTGCGCGGATGAAGAGCTGGATGCGGCCTTGGTCATTGATCATACCTTTGCCGTACTGCAGAAGGGTATGGAAAAGGTGATGTCCACCATGGGCATCCATGAGATCTGCGGCTATGGCCCAATACTGTTCACTTAATATTTATGAATCGTTATTTCAATTATCATGATCTGGGTTTTCATCCTTCCTCGTGGGCGAAGAGGATAGTTGCTCATTTTACGTTTTACTCCGCGTGGATTACAGCGAGATTTACGTTCAGCAACGCGTTCTTCGAGAATTTCATTCAACACCGCCTCATGAAAAGCTTTCCTGGCCTGAGGGGGGAATAAAAGCAAAGTGTGTCATTTTTCTGCGAACAACTCGAACTGCATGCAAAAAAGAAAGCCTGTCCGGATCTTCATCCGCTTTCAATGCGGCCTCATGCATAAGACCACGTATCGCAAAGTGAGCCATCATGAGACCATAAAATTCTTGTTTGACCAAGTCAGGAGTTTTGCTGCGCAACACAATTTTGGAACCACGCAAATGAGTCTTCAGTTCACCAATGGATGTCTCAATTTCCCACCGTTCATGGTACAGTGCCGCCAACTCCTTTGCCGGAGCCGCTTCGTGATCCAGGATCGTGGTCAGCAACCGGTAAAGGGGTTCGGAGTCAGGAACACCCTGCAGCTTGTATTCAATTACTCGTACAACAACTCCATTACGTTCATGACGCTGGTCCTTCGCCGATGCATACACCCTGCTCAAATAAGATCCGTCCGGCAACCTCTTTTCGCAGGGCAAACGAAGATTCTTTTTGACTCTCCAGAGCAGATCGGCGCCGGTGGATTTTGCCTGGCTCCACAACTCGAAACCGTAAAAATTGCGATCGGCGAGGCAGAGCATGCCAAGGCATAATGAAGGCACTACACCCTTGGTTAGAGTAATTTCTCCTGTGCGGACACCACCCATTTTTGTCCCAAACAGGACATGGGTTCCATTTTCCACCAGGGATACGAACCGTAACTGGGGAAAGGCGCTATTGCCCCGACTGGAGGAAGGTCGTCCAAAAACTTGTTCGTTTTCTTTTTCATCAGCCACATCCAATGTGCTGCCATCGAGACTGATAAGGCGCCATTTTTTGTACCAAGCGCCTCTTGTTGATTCGGTGGCGATGGGTTTAACGATTTCATCATGCAATTGTTTGACCGGTTGCCAACCCAGACGAGTACGAGCTTGCGAAATTCCGGATTTGCCGGTTACCTTCAGTGTCACGTCCGGACCAAGCCATTGTAAACCTTCTGTGAGACACCGTAAAATCTCACGGTATGATGCCCGCATGTACAATGCCAAGGCAATCACATAATAAACGGTTACATGGGTCGGCAAATCTCTATGCCGGACACTGGCTCTTTCGGTGTCACGCAATACAGCCTGGATCGTGTCCAGGGGAAAAGTTTTAGTAACTACGCCAAGACTAATATAATCCGTGATGCGGGTGCCACTTGGAAGTTCTGCTACAGTGCGTGCCATATGCGGTCCTCCTGTTTGGGTTTGACAACAGGATACCACATAATTTAACTTAAGTGAACAGTATTGGGCCTAATCTGTCCATGGAAAATTTCCGGCGAAGTAGTTGGTGTATCGGCAATAACGATTTGAGCCGGCATAAAGGGCCGTAACATCCCGCTGAAGTGGACCGGCATCAAGGGCCGTGACGAAATGGTTTTCGTAACGGCTCCTTAAATTATTGAAGAAAAGAGAGGAGAAGTCAAAAGAAAAAGTTGCAAGAACCGTTCAGGCAATATTGAATCGCACCAATACTCCCTCAAGGCCGCCGGTCAGCAGCGGTTTTTGCCAGGCCGGGCGGAGGCCGAGTTCCGGCAACAGTTCCGGTCTGCCGAGATAGAGATAGGCCGCGGGGCAGTGCTTCAGCTTTTTCAGGAAGTCCCCCAGCTCCCGCATGAACCTCTCGGCTCCCTCGTTTTGTTTTAAGCGGAGGCCATAGGGCGGGTTGGTGACGATGATTGACTCCCTGGCTGGAGAAATATCCTGGTATCTTTTGTTCTTGATGATGATTTTGTCGCCGTGGGGCAGCATTTTGCAGTTGTGCAGGGCGGCCTTGACCGCTTCGGCCGAGGCGTCGCTGCCCGTGAGCAGTCCTTTGGGCAGCCGTTCCATCCGGCTGTTGGCCTCGGACCGCACCTCGTTCCACAGTTCCTTGTCATATTCCGGCATCATCTCAAAACCGAACTTCTGGCGCAGGAAGGCTGCGGGGATGCGGCAGCGGTGCATCAGCGCCTCGGCGAGAATGGTGCCCGAGCCGCACAGGGGATCAATCAGCGGTGTGTCGCCGTCCCAGTTGCTCAGGCGGATGATGGCGGCTGCCACGGTTTCCTGCATGGGCGCCTCGACGCTCATCTGCCGGTATCCCCTGCGGTGCAGCGAGCCGCCGGAGGTGTCCAGGCTGATGATGGCCCGGTTGCGTTCAATGCGCAGATGAAACCAGAGGTCCGGGTTTTCCGTGTCAACGTCCGGCCGGATGCCGGTGCGGTCCCGGAAATGGTCGACAATGGCGTCCTTCAGGCAGAGGGCGGCATACTGGGAATGCTTGATGTGGCTGCCCGTGACCGAGGCGTTGATGGCAAAGGTGTTTTTTTCGGACAGCAGTTCGTGCCAGTCGATCTTCCTCGCCGTTTTGTAGAGATACTTGGTGCTGTGGCAGTCAAAGGTCAGCAGCGGGGCCAGGATTCTCGTGCACAGGCGGGACATGTAGTTGGCCCGGTAGAGGGTGGCCGGGTCGGCGTCAAAATAAATGCCCATGAATTTGGCTGTGACCTCCCGGCAGCCAAGGGCCGCCAGTTCTTCGGCCCCGTACTTTTCAAGTCCGCGGGCGATCTGGGCAAAATATCTGTTTGTTTTCTGATAGGTGAACATGGGTGGGGGAAATATCCAGGGAAAAGGTTGTCAGGGCTGGCGTTCCGCGGTCTTTTTGTTGCTGGTGAGAAAGTCCAGGCTCTCCTCGTCGTGCAGCTCGTAGGCCCGGTCGAGAAGTTTTTTCAGCACCCCTTTGATATGGGAGAGCGGCGGCAGGGGGGCGATAACCGGCAGATAGTTTTCAATGGGCAGCAGCGGGGCGATGGCCATCTTTTTTTCCAGGCTCTCGGCCATGCCGATCTCCATGCCGCCCTCCATGTCGCCCAGCCTGTGGCTGCTGCCCAGGGAACGGAGAAAGCCCATGATGCTGCCCAGGTCATTCTGCTGGTAGAAGACCTCGATCTCCTCGGCAATGTTTTCATTGGCCTCTTTCAGTTCGGCGAATTTCTGCCGGTACTGCTCGGTATGCCGCTCCAGCCGCTCATAGCAGTCCATGGCCAGATGGTGAAACCTGCCGGACCTGGTCAGGCCGTGCACCCTGATGCCTTCAAAGACCCTGTTTCGGATGGTGGCGGACTGGGTGAAATAGGGATCAAAGAACTGTTTCTTGTCAATGGCGGTCAGGGCAAGAAAGGAATCAATGAGCTGTTCGTCCTTTAAGATGATATAGAGGCGGATCAGGTCAAAACTGATGCGTTTCTCCAGAATGAAGGAATGGATGCCGATCTCTTTTTCCAGATCGAGCTTGTCCTGCTCAATGAGCTTGCGGAAACCGAAATAACGATCAGCGATATCTCTTTTGATCTCATAGGCAATGGCCTGGTCAACTCCTGGTTTCATGAGCGGATTTCAGCAGAAGGTGACAATGTTGAAGCCCTTTTCCGGGGACCAGGGGCGGCTTGCCTCAAAGCCGGCGATCTCGAAGAGAATGACCTCCAGCAGCAGATAGGTCTTGCTTCCCTTGCGCAGACAGCCGGTGATGGTCTCGCCGTGGTGTCCCAGGGCCGCATGCAGGTGGATGCGCGGTTCGTTGTGTTCATCGCGGTAAATGCTGCCGCTGCCCAGGGTCTCCCGGGCGTTCCGCACCTCCTGCCAGATCGGTTCCGGCGGCATGACCGGTTCCCTGGGGCCGGTGACCACGTCCGCTTCCCGCAATCCGCCGATGACATGGAACCAGCCGTTGCGGATGTTTTCCTTTTTGCTCAGTTCCGTAAGGCCGCCGAGGAAATCGTCGCCATCGTCAAAACGGATGGAAAAGACCCTGGCCACGGAGCCGGTGCGGTAATCCATAGCGTATCTCCTATTGTGTTTGCCAGCGTTGCCTTTCCGCCGCAGCCTTCAGCAGGCGGAAGATCTCTTTGCTCAGGGCGGCCTTGCGGCTGCGGGTATAGCGCCAGGCGGAGACGCGGATGGCGTCCAGGTCAAGTTCGGGAAAGAGTTCGGCGGCGGACTCCAGGGCCGGACTCTCCCAATGGCGGTCAAGCTCCTCCTGGGCCGCCATGGCATCCCGGGCCGCGGCAATGGCGTCATTGATAATGTTGTCCCGCAGGTTTTCCAGCTCGTGGAACTCCTTTTTCTGCTGCAGGTGCGAGCCCTTTTTCTCGGTGAGAAAATCAAACAGCGGTCCGGCGTCCATTTCCCGCAGATTCTTGGTAAGGTATTTGATCTGTCTTTTTCTGGACCCGGCCTTGAGCTCCCGGGCCGTTAAGATTTCGTTTTTGATGAAGTCATCACAGGGCAGTTTTTTGATCTCCTGGGGTGAGAGGTCCACCAGTTCCACGGCCAGTTCTTCGATGTTCTTGGCGCGCCGTTTTTTTTCCGATTTAGACAGGGAATATTCCATTATTTTAGTTGCCATCTCTCTTTGGGCTACGGTAGTATGAAAAGCTTAAGGTTTAATCTGCAATGTAACCTTAAAGTGGCTGAGGAAGCAAAGATTTATTTTTCTCTTGAGAAAAGGAACCAGGTATGACAGCGCGAAAATTCACCGTCACCCAACCCACCCAGATCCGGTTCGGCGTTGGCGTTATTAATGATCTGGCCCAGGCCGTCCAGGACCTGGGCGGCAAAAAAGTATTGCTGGTGGTTGACCCGAATCTCAAAGCCGTGGGCCTGCTTGGTAGCATAACCGGGCCGCTTGAGGGCAATGGGATCAAATATGAGATTTTTGATCATGTGGATCCGGAGCCGGGCCTGAAGCTGGCCGATAAGGGAAAAGCCCTGGCCGCGAAAGCCAAATGCGACTGTGTCATCGGCGTGGGCGGCGGGTCAGCCATGGACGTGGCCAAGGCCATCAGCATTCTGCTCACCAACGGCGGCAAGGCCGAGGATTATCTGGGGCTCGGCAAGATCAAGAAACCCGGCGTGCCCAAGATCATGGTGCCCACCACCGCCGGCACCGGCGCGGAGGTGACCTTTACCGCGGTTTTCATCAACGAGAAAACCAAGAGCAAGGGCGGCATGAACGGCGATCCGCTTTATCCCGATATTGCCCTGCTGGACCCGGCCCTCACCCTCACCCTGCCCCAGAAGGTGACCGCGGCCCCGGGCATCGACGCCTTCACCCATGCCCTGGAGGCCTTTGTCTCCACCCAGTCCCATGCCATCTCCGATATGTACGCCCTGGAGGCCATCTCGCTGATCAGCGGCAACCTGGCCATGGCCTATGCCAACGGCGGCAATCTGGAAGCCCGCACCGCCATGCTCATGGGCAGTCTGCTGGGCGGCAAGGCCCTGGCCACCGCCGGGGTGGGGCTGGTCCATGCCATGGCCTACCCCCTGGGCGGCATGTTCAACATCCCCCATGGCCTGGCCAATGCGGTGCTGCTGCCCTTTGTGGTTGATTACAACATCATCGGCAATCCGGAGAAATTCGCCCGCATCGCCGCGGTCATGGGCTACGATGTCGATGATCTGCCCCTGCGCGAGGCGGGCCAGGTGGCGGTTGAGGCGGTGTATGATCTCAACGGCGATGTGGAGATTCCCAGAAGCCTTGATGAGCTCGGCATCCCGGCCGGCAAGATTCCGGAGATGGCCAAGATCGCCCTGACCGTGACCCGGCCGGTGGAGAACAATCCCCGCAAGCCGAGCCTGGAGGATGTGATCAGGGTCTATGAGATTGCCCATAAGGGTTGGTGATTGGTCTGACTGGTCCAACTGGTCTTACTGGTCTGACCGGTCTTTTGCCTTTGACCAATCAGACCAGTAGGACCAATAAGACCAGCAAGACTAAATAAAGGAGAACAGCATGCCAGGTTTTGAGGTTTTTGGAGAGGAAGAGAAAAAAGAGATTCTGGAGGTGCTGGATACCGGCGTCCTCTTTCGTTATGAGTTTCCCGAGCAGCGGCGCGGGGTTTACAAGGTCCGCACCTTTGAGGAACAGTTCGCCCGTTACTGCGGGGTGGGACATGCCCAGGCCGTCACCTCGGGCACCTCGGCCCTGAAGGTTGCCCTGACCGCTTTGGGCGTGGGGCCCGGAGACGAGGTGATCACCCAGTGTTTCACCTTTGTCGCCACCTGGGAGGCGATCTTTGACGTGGGCGCGGTGCCGGTTTTTGCCGAGATTGACGACACGCTCAACATGGACCCCGCTGATCTGGAGAAAAAGATCACCAGCCGGACCAGGTGCATCATCCCGGTGCACATGCTGGGGGCCCAGGCCCGCATCAAAGAGATCAAGGCCGTTGCCGACAAACACCACATCCCGGTGCTGGAAGACACGGCCCAGGCCGCCGGCGGCTCCTTGGACGGCAAACGGCTGGGCAGCTTCGGCGCCTGCGGCACCTTTTCCTTTGACGCGGTGAAAACCATGACCACCGGCGAAGGCGGCATGATCATCACCGATGACGAGAAGCTGTGGCGCAGCATGTCCGAATACCATGACCACGGCCATGACCATGTGCCGAACCCCGGCACCCGGGGCGGCGAAGGCCGCAATTTCATCGGCTTCAACTTCCGCATGATGGAGCTGCAGGGCGCCATCGGCATCGCCCAGCTGGCCAAGCTGGACGGCATGATCAGCAGCCAGAAGAAGAACAAGGCGGCGTTGAAGCAGGCCATCGCTAAAATCAAGGGCGTGACCTTCCGCACCATTCTCGATGAACAGGGTGATTCCGCGACCTTTATCGGTTTTTTCCTGCCGGACGCGGAACAAGGCCAAGGCGGTGAACGCGGTGCTGGCCGCCAACGGCGCCGGCGCCATTGCCTTCGGCTCCAACACCTGGCATTTTTATCCCAAGTGGGAGCATCTGCTGGCCGGCTCCACCCTGGCCAAGTCCGGCTGGCCGTTTAGCGGACCGGACGGCAAACGCCGGGTGATCTATGACAAGGACGCCCTGCCCGCCTCCGCCGCCCTGATGGACCGGCTGCTGGTGTACCAGGTGCCGGTGAAACTCCCGGAGCAGCGGCTGGCCCAGATGGTTGCGGCCCTGGATAAGGCGGCGCAGATTTGAGGGAAATGTTCCAGCGTTTCAACGTTTGATCGCTTGATCGCTTGACGTTTCAGCGTTTAAACGTTTGATCGCTTGAACGTTTTTCACCGCAGGTAGATGTCAAACCGGCTGTTTTTGCCGGTGATGACGGCGGAGGGCTTGGCGTCGCCCAGGGTGGGCGCCCCCTGGGGCCGTTTGACCACCACCCTGGCCGCCTCCTGGCGCAACGCCCAGGCAAGCAGCAGGCCGGCGTCGCTGTCATCGCCCACCAGGGCGCGGACCAGGCGCATCTCCTTTTTGACCAGGGCGCTTTTGCTGCGATGCGGGTACATGGGGTCCAGATAAATGACCTCCGGAGCCGGGTCAAGGTGGTTCATGGTTAAACAGTCGGCCTGGATGACCGTCATGCGGGCGAGAGTGGCGCAAAGTTCCGGGTCCCGGGCCGCCCGCGCCAGACCGTCTGCCAGCAGGGCGGCGACCATGGCGGAACGTTCCACCAGCAGCACCCGGCAGCCGAGGCTGGCCAGGATGAAGCTGTCCCGGCCGAGCCCTGCGGTGGCGTCAAGCACGAAGGGGCAGCGGTTGGCCTTGAGCCCCACCGCCCGGGCCAGGGCCTCTTTCCTGCCGCCGCCGAACTGCCGGCGGTAGCGCAGGGCGCCAATGGTGAAATCGACAAAAACCGGACCTGGGGCCTGGGCGCCGGTCTGGCGCAGCTCCAGCCGGTCGGGGGTCACGGCCAGCAGATAATGGCAGTCTTTTTCATCCTGCACCACCGGGATGGCCAGCCGGGCGGCCAGCTGTTCCGCCTGGTCTTTTTTCCGGTCGTCCTCGCAGATCAGGGCAATTCTTGCGGCTGTCTCAGGCATCTGGTTTTGCTGCCTGGGCCGGCGGGTGAAATCGTGGCATCGTCAATACAGATTAAACGAGTGTGAATAGAATATAATATGGATTTACAACATAAGCTGGAACCCAAAGTGGTGGCCATTATCCCGGCCCGCTATTACTCTAACCGGTTTGAGGGAAAACCTTTAGCAAAAATTATGGGCAAGCCGATGATTCAGCATGTCTATGAGCGCGCCATGGCGGCCCCCATCCTGTCCCGGGTGGCGGTGGCCACCGATGATGAGCGCATTGCCGACTGCATCCGGGGTTTCGGCGGCGAGGTGGTCATGACCCGCCCGGATCATGCCTCGGGCACCGACCGGCTGGCCGAGGCCGCCTCCCTCATGGATGTGCCGGAGCAGGATGTGGTGGTCAATATCCAGGGTGATCAGCCTCTTTTCCCGGTGGAGGTGGTCGAGCAGGTGGCGCGGCCCCTGCTCGATGATCCGGCCCTGCCCATGGCCACCCTGATCTACCAGATCATCCGCAAGGAGGAGATCGATGACCCCAACCATGTCAAGACGGTCTTTGACCGCAACGGCATGGCCCTCTATTTTTCCCGGGCATCCATCCCCTATCAGCGGGATCCCGGGCATCCGCCGCCACCCACCTATTATAAACACCTGGGCTTTTATGCCTACCGCAAGGGCTTTCTGCTCACCTTTGTCAGCCTGCCGGAAGGGGAGTGGGAGCGTTTTGAAAAGCTTGAGCAGCTGCGGGCCCTGGAATACGGCTACCGGATCAAGGTGGTGCTGACGGAACATGATTCCATCGAGGTGGATACGCCCAAGGATCTGGCCCGGGTGGAGGAGCTGTTAAATAACGTGCAAGCGTTCAAACGTTAAAGCGATCAAACGCTGGAACGCTGGAACGTTTGCGCGTTGGAACGCTGAAACGTTTTTAATTCAAAAGGAAATGATAAATGCGAAATAAGATAACGATTATTGGTGCGGGAAACGTTGGGGCCACGGCGGCCCATTGGGCTGCCAGCCGCAGGCTCGGTGATATTGTGCTGCTTGATGTGGTGGAGGGCGTGCCCCAGGGCAAGGCCCTGGACCTGCTGCAGGCCGGGCCGGTGGACGGCTTTTCCGGCCGCATCGCCGGCTCCAATGATTATGCCGATTCCGCCGGGTCCGACGTGGTCATCATCACCGCGGGGCTGGCCCGTAAACCCGGCATGTCCCGGGATGATCTGCTGGCCAAGAACGTGGCCATCGTCAAAGCATGCGCCGAGAACGCGGCCAGGCATTCGCCGAACGCCGTGCTCATCGTGGTGACCAACCCCATCGACGCCATGGTTTATACCGCCTTCAAGGTCTCGGGATTTCCCAAAAACCGGGTGGTGGGCATGGCCGGCGTGCTGGATTCGGCCCGTTACCGCACCTTTCTGGCCGAGGCCCTGGGGGTTGCCCCCCGGGATGTCAATGCCATGGTCATGGGCATCCACGGCGACAACATGCTGCCCCTGGTCCGGCTGGCCAACGTGGCCGGCATCCCGGTCACCGATCTGCTGGACCAGGACAAGCTGGACGCCATTGTCAAACGCACCCAGCATGGCGGCGCCGAGATCGTCAATCATCTGAAAACCGGCTCCGCCTTTTATACCCCGGGTCTGGCCGCGGTGGAAATGGCTGAGGCCATTCTCACCGACAGCAAGCGGGTGCTGCCCTGCGCCGCCTATGTGGAAGGGGAGTTCGGCTTCTCCGGCTGCTTTCTCGGCGTGCCGGTGGTGCTGGGCTCCGGCGGGGTGGAAAGAATTGTGGAGTTCGCCCTGACCGGCGAGGAAAAGCAGGCCCTGGCCGAGTCCGAGGCCGCCGTGCGCAAGCAGATGGCAGCCACCGGCCTGTAACCTCCACCTGCGGCGGACAAATCCTGTTCGCCGGTTCCTGTGTTAACATTTGTCCTGCCAAGGCGCTGTGGGAGCGGATTCATCTGCCGTCTCTCGCGCGCCGTGGCCTCAGGCACATCTTGCTGCAACTATGGTTCAATTAGTGGACGATCCTGTATCGATACGTGTTAAACAGCTGGAAAGAAACAGAATCTTTCCTCTGGATCTGGTGCCGCGCCGCAATCTGGTGGAAAAGCTCATCGAGCTGGTGCTGGTGGGCCCGCCTGCGGCGCCGTCCCATATCACCGCCTGCCTGGAAGATATGGCGGCCACCCTGTGCAATGTTGACACCTCCAAACTCCGGGTGGTGGTGCTGGGCGGGGGCAGCGGCCTGTCCACGGTGATCGGCGGCGACAGCCGTCATGCCGGCTGGCCGGCTGATCCCTTCCAGGGGATGAAAAGGCTCTTTCCCCATACCACCGCCATTGTCTGCGTCACCGATGACGGCGGCTCCACCGGCGAACTGCTGAAGGATCTGCCTGTCATTGCCCTGGGGGATATCCGCCATGTGCTGCTCTCTTCGATCAGCCGTAAGATTCTCTCCGAAACCTACCGGCTGACCGGTGAACAGGCGCGCCAGACCGCGGAGGTCCTGCACAGTCTTTTTAATGTCCGTTTCGACCAGCGTCCGGCCTCGGTCAAGGAACTGCTGACCGGCTGCCTGTCGCTTTCCGGTCTGCCGATCAAAATGGCCGGTGAGCTTTTTGCCCTGCTTGATGCGCTGTTTGCCGATCTGCGCTTATCGCAGCTGCTGGAGAGGCCGCACTGCCTGGGCAATCTGCTGCTGGCCGCGGCGATTTACCAGGGCATTGACCCGCGGACATCACCGTGTCGTCCGCGGATCTGCTGGCCGGCATCAACCGCCTGGCCGGATTGATCGGCGCCCGGGAGGGGGGCGTGCTGCCCTGCACCGCCACCCAGGCCCATCTGCGGGTGCTGTACAGCAACGGCGTGGTGGTCAGCGGGGAAAACAAGACCGCCACCGCCAGACGCAATACCGCCATCGACCGGGTTTTTGTCGAGTTTGTCGATGAGCCGGTTGTCCCCCGGGAAGTCATGGACGCCATCAGCGGGGCTGATATCATTGTCTTTGCCCCCGGCAGTCTCTACACCAGCATTATCCCCATTCTGCAGGTGCCGGGCCTGGTTCAGGCGGTGCGGGACAATGCCCATGCCCTGAAGATTCTGGTGGCCAACCTCTGGATCCAGAAAGGGGAGACCGATCTGGTGCTGGAGGATCCCCGCCGCCGTTTTTATGTCTCGGATCTGATCAACGCCTATCACCGCAATATCCCCGGCGGAGTGGCCGATCTTTTTGAACAGGTGATGCTGGTCGGTCTGCAGGACATTCCCGGCAATATCCTGCAGAGCTATGCGGTGGAGGACAAGGTGCCCATCTATCTGGACCGGGGCAAGGTCTGGCAGATGGGCTTTGCCCCGGTTGAGGCGCGGATTTTTTCGGAAACGGAGCTCAAGGAGAGAAAGGTGCGGCATGACCCGGCCGCCCTGGCCAAGGCGATCAAAATCATCTGGACGGTGCGGGACAGCATCCCCCGGGAGGTCAAGGCCAAACTGCCGGCAGCCTACCGGATCAAACATTCCTGCCGGGGAGACCATCTGACCCTGGACCGGCGCAGGAATCTTTTTGTCCGCCGGCTGCAGAGCTGGGACCTTGACCGCAAGCTCAGAAGTCAGCTGGAGGATATCTGCTGGCGGCATACCGATATCCTGCCTGAGCATCTTGATCTGGTCAAGGGCCTGCTCCTGGTGAAAAAAGAGCAGTGGCAGCGCAGCATGCGGTGGGACAGCGTCTTTTCCTATTATGACCCGCATGACTGCCTGATCAAGGTCCGGGAGGATATCGTTGATGAAGGATCAATGTTTGAGTGCGCCGTGCTGGTGGCCCTGGGCCAGTCGCTGCTGGGCAACTATGCGGCCCGCAAGGAGGTGCTGCCGGTGGAGCAGGAAGGACTGGTGCTGGGCAAGGTCTACCGGCTCACCCTCACCCCGGAAGAGACGCGGCGCTGCTATTTTTCCCCCGAAGAGCTGGCCCGTTTTCTGCACATGGTGCGCATGAACCAGGCGGCAGGCAATGAGCTGCTCTATACCCGGCTGATCAGCGGCACGGAAGGGTTCACCCCGCCGGGCATGCTGATGGGGCTGATCTATGCCTGGTACCTTGACAGCCGCTACGTCTCCAATATCGAATACAAGATGGCCATCACCCGCATTCCCATGACCGGCATGGTGCGGGAGCAGGTGCGCATGCTGAACCGCCGCATGGATACCATTGATTTCTTCCGCAAGGTGGTGTTCCGCCATACCTCCCCGGTCTTTGATGAACAGCTGGTGGTGGTCGATGAAACTGCGTGAGTGGGTGGATGCCGGCGGTGACGCCCGGCTGCTGGTCCTGATCGAGACGGAGGACGGGCAGTGCGCCCGGCTCCTGCGCCGGGAGCTGCAGGAAATGGGCGAGATCAGCTGTGATGACAAGGCCGGCATCTGGCAGCTCGGTCTGCTGGCCCATGACGGCGTGCAGTTTGATGTCTGCCTGGCCTGGGTGCAGGAAAAACTGGAGTCGGTAAACAGCCGGGGGAAATCCGCTCCGGCGGAACTGGTGGAGACCAGACTGGTTGCCGGTGCCGCGGCTCCTCGCGGGGGCGCCCCGGTTACCATCCCCATCGGCTCTTTCACCCTGGTCAGCCAGGCCGAAAAAAACTGCCGGCCCCATGAAATCCGTTTTGCCGGCGGCAAGGCCTTCGGCTCCGGCACCCATCCCAGCACCCGGCTGGCCGTGTCGCTGCTTGAGCGTACTGCGGCAGAGCTGCCCTCGGCCCAGGTGCTCGACGTGGGCTGCGGCTCCGGCGTGCTGTCGCTGATCAGCGCCCGGCTCGGCGCCCGGCACACGGTGGGGGTGGATATCTGCCCTGATTCCCTGGCCGTGGCCCGGCGCAATGTGGAGCGCAACAACCTGTCCCGCCGCATCGCCATCAGCGATACCCCGGTGCAGCAGCTGGCCGGCCCCTTTGATCTCATCGCGGCCAACCTCACCCTGGCGGTTCTCTATGGCCTGCTGGCAGATCTCGGCCGTCTCTGCCGGTTGGGCGGTTGGCTGATTGTCTCGGGTCTCCAGGGCCAGCAGGCCGAGGACGTGCTGCCCCGCCTGCTGGAGAGCGGCTGGCAGCTGGCAAGGCGCGTCAATGAAGGCAAATGGCAGGCCATGCTGCTGCGCCGCAGCTCTCACGACTCCGGCAACTCTGTCCTGCCTTGAGCCCATCCCCCCCGGCAGCAGGCCGCCCTTGATCTGCCCATCTTCATTTTCACTGTTTCTTGATCTCGAACGAAAATTCTAATTATTCAAGACTCCCTTGAGGTTGTTCCCAGCTTTTTGAGAATCTCCGTGGCCGCCTTTTGGCCGGAAAGCAGCATGCCGCCGAAAACCGGCCCCATGCGGTAGCCGCCGCAGACCGTGTTGGCGGCCATGCCGCTGACAAACAGGCCGGGGTAAACCTCCCGGGTGTTCTCCACCGTCTGCAGCTCGCCCTTTTCCGCATTCATCGATTTCTCGCCGACAATGCCGCCGGTTTGGGTATCGAGTTTCACCCCCATCTTGCGCACCAGCACCTCGGCGACGTTGGCCGGATGGCCGGTGGCATCGATGACAAAGCGGCTGTGCAGCACCAGGGGATCAACCGGCCAGCCCAGGGTGGCGACCGCGCCCCAGTTGAGCACCAGTCCGCCCACCCGGTCATCCTTGATGACCACATCCTCCATGGCCACCAGATTAAAGATGGTCAGACCGGCATCCATGGCCCGCTGGGTCAGACTGCTGGTGAGATAAACCGAATCCACGGTGTAATAGCCGTCGGTAAAGGTCCTGGCCGGGATCCGGAATTCCTCGAGCAGGGATTTGCCCGCCTCCTGAACCACCACCTCATTGAACATCATGCCGCCGGCCCAGACACCGCCGCCGATGGAGAGTTTCTTCTCGAACAGCGCCACCTTGCGGCCGGCCCGGGCAAGATAACAGCCGGCCACCAGGCCGGCTGTTATCTTGCCCGGGCCGGCCGCAAGACGGTGGCGCTGTTCGAGAAGAAACTCTCCATCGGCGGCGGTGTCTGTGGCCGGCGGCATGATGTTCGATGAGGTGGTGGTTCAGGAGGCGGGCAAAATCTCTGCTCGAGGAATTCCATCCGGCCAGGACCTCTACCGACGGCTATTACACCGTGGATTCGGTTTATCTCACCAGCAGTCTGACCCAGCCGGCCATGGATGCCGGTCTGACCATCTTTAATCTGGTGGCCATGGAGGATGTGGTCATCAAGGATGACCGCTGTACGGGGCGCGGATCGCCACCCTGGGCTGGCCGGTTGATCCCCTGGTGCTGCACAGCCGCTTTGTCATCGATGCCACCGGCCGTGCAGACGTCGCCGAGGTGCTGGTGCGCAAGGGGGTGAAACTCGATACCCGATGTCGGCGAGAAATCGATGAATGTCGGAAAAGGGCAAGCTGCAGGAGGCGTGGAGAACACCCGGGAGGTTTACCCCGGCCTGTTTGTCAGCGGCATGGCCGCCAACACGGTCTGCGGCGGCTCTGGGGCCGGTCTTCAGCGGCTTGTCAGAAGGCGGCCACGGAGATTCTCAAGAAACTGGGAACAAACTCGAGGGAGTCTTGAATAATTCGAGATTTTCGTTCGAGATCAAGAAACAGTGAAAATGAAGATGAGCAGAAC
>CAVSQR010000048.1:0-36021 GCA_963729825.1 uncultured delta proteobacterium
TGTCACATTAAAATTCTATTTAACATCTTGAAATAATTGTCATTTTATGCTATAAGAGTTGTATGTTTTTCATCAATTCTTAGGAGGTAAAATGAGCCACATGCCAACCCCAAAAAATCCAGACTGATAGGAGAAAAAATGACAGCAAACGACCACTCACGGACCTGTCGGTCTCATTTTGTCTTTTTCATGAGCGATACAAAAAGTTTTTCGTCACCAAGACTCGTTCAGTTGTCACGCAGTCGCTCCAATATCTGAGCGGACTCTTGCAGACTGTTCGCAAAAATGTAGAACGGATGACCGAAGTCGTCCCAGGAACGGAATATCAATCATTGCATCATTTTACGACCCATTCCCCTTGGGAGCACCGTCCAGTAATGGATCAGGTGGCATTGGATGCGGATCGTCTTTTAGGTGGCAGTTCCGATACCGCTCTTATTATTGACGAAAGCAGTCTGCCCAAAAAAGGGAAAAAATCTGTCGGCGTTGCCCGTCAATGGTGCGGACGACTCGGCAAGGTTGATAATTGCCAGACCGGTGTTTATGCCTCGCTGGTTCACGGGGTGCAGGCAACGATTATCGACTGTCGTCTCTACCTCCCCAAGGAGTGGACAGATGACCGCAAACGATGCAAGTCCGCCGGTGTTCCAGATGATATCGAGTTCAAAAGCAAATCGCAACTGGCCCTTGATATTATTCGCCATGCCAGGTCCATGGGCATACGATATGCCTGGGTCGGAGTGGATGGCGGATACGGCAAGGAACCACAATTTCTCCAAACCCTTGACGACGAGGGTGAACAGTTTGTTGCCGATGTCCACAAGGATCAGTCCATTTATCTTGAAGATCCTCGTCCATGCATCCCTGAACGACATGCGTCCAAAGGAAGATCGCCTTCCTTATACAAGACTGACATTCCCAGGATGACGGTGGCAAAATGGGCTGCCGGTCAACCGGAAAATGCTTGGCAACGAATAACCACCCGTGACTCCACGAAAGGACGGCTCCAGGTGGACATCCTCACTCGGCAAGTCTGGGTTTGGCTCGACAAAAAACAGTCCGTCCGTAAGTGGCACCTTGTAGTCAGGCGCGAGATCGACTCGCAAAAGACCATAAAATACAGCCTTGCCAATGCACCGGCCGAGACCTCCCCTGAGCGGCTTGCCTATATGCAGGGACAACGATTTTTTGTTGAACGCTCCTTTCAGGATGCCAAGGAAACAGCCGGCATGGATCATTACCAGGTTCGGGGCTGGCTGGCCTGGCATCATCATATGGCCATGGTGATGATGTCCACGCTCTTTCTGTTGGAAACCAGAATGGAACAGAAGGAGACGCACCCGTTACTCAGTTGTCCTGACATTGCAAAATTGCTTGCTCACTTTCTTCCACGGAGGGATATAACTCACGAAGAAGTCTTCCGGCAGATGAGCGTCAGGCACCGGCAAAGGCAAGCATCCATTGACTCTGCATACAAACGGCAGAGTGATGGGTAATGTGACAAAGTAGAACTAGCTGCTGTCGATTTGCGACCACAAAAGATGGCAATACTGCCATTCGGGGCCAGCTTCAGACCAAGATAAAGCGCAATCGCCTGTCCATCCGATTTTTCTGGGAAAAAACGATCATTCCTTTCTTTCCCCTTTTTTCCAAGGTTGAATCTTCTCGATGACCCTTGGAACGAAAGTTCCCCTTGTTCGGCATTCTGGCTGTCGACGTACTCAATTCTGCCCAGTTGATCGAGCCAACTGGCAAACCCAACAGACCTGAACGTCGGATTCAGATTGGTTCCTTCAACAACCTTGGGTCCACCATTCAGCCATTCCCCCACAGCTTCAGCATTGCTGATAACCGCTGAGATCAGCACCTTCTGAGCTCCATCATGAAGCATGGAACGTAACGAAGTGAGGAGAAGCTCATAGGTTATACCCCGCGTACCGCTATCAAACTGATGCCCTTCATCGAAGACCAGAAGCCCAACATGCGATGCCAGCTCCGGCGCATGACGGAGGACGTAAAGGAGCTTTTCAGGCGTTACAACCAGGATCTGCTGATGACCTAACCCAAGTTTAACACAAGCGAAGCTATTTTAGCGATTTTTGCTCCATTTGCTCTCAAAAAATCTAATAATATCAATAGGGTTTTGTTAGAGACGGTTTGTAGTGCCATAAAATTTATAAGACGTATTGACTTTTCCACAAAAATATGTCAATGATCATTCATGTTCATTCGACAGACAAAAACCAGCAACGCGGCAGCAGGGGAAGCTTATTTCACCTTCCGACTGGTTGCCTCGGAAAGAATCGGCGGCAAGGTGCGGCAGCAGACCCTGCTGAATCTGGGGAAAAATTTTTCCTTGCCTCGCGAACAGTGGCCACAGCTGTGTGCCCGGATCGAGGCGATTCTGGCCGGGCAGATAACCCTGCTGCCGGCGTCACCCGAAGTTGAAACCCTGGCCCAGCGCTATGCGGCCCGCCTGGTCGCCGGCCGGCAACCCGTAAGGTCATCCAACGAGACAGCGGGTGCGGCATTACCATGAAGTGGATGTCGCCTCCCTGCAACTGGTCCGGCCCCGATCGGTTGGGGTTGAGCATGCGGGACTCGCGGCCCTCGAATTGCTTGAACTGCCGCGCATTCTTGCGGAAGCCGGGTTCAACGGCAACCAGCAGGCGGCGGCCATCGGCAGCGTGATCGGGCGGATGGCGGCGCCGGGCAGCGAGCTTGCCACCTGGCGCTGGCTGCACGGAACGTAGCGGTCTGGGAGAATTGCTGGAGGTTGATTTTGAAGCCATGCCGCTGATGAACCTCTATCGGGCCTCCGATCTGCTGGTTCGTCGTCGCGAGACAATAGAGGCAGCGCTGTTTTCCCGGATCAATGATCTGTTTGCCTTGCCGGCGACCGTGACCCTGTACGATCTGACCAACACCTATTTTGAAGGAGAGATGGCAGGCAACGCCAAGGCCCGGCGCGGTCATTCGAAGGAAAAACGAAGTGATTGTCCGCTGGTGACCCTGGGGCTGGTGCTGGACGGCAGCGGTTTTGTCCGCCGCTCGCGGATGTTCGCGGGAAACGTCGCCGAGGCCTCCACTCTGGAAGAGATGCTGCAGGGGCTTGAGGCGCCGACTGGGGCGCTGGTGATCATGGATCGAGGGATTGCCACCGAGGCCAATATCAGCTGGCTGGTGGAGCATCACTACCGGTACCTGGTGGTCAGCCGGGAGCGGACCCGCCATTTTGATGAAGAGCAATCCGTGGCCGTCTCGACCGCGTCCGACCAGACCATCCGCCTTCAGCGGGTCGTCAGCGATGATGGCGGGGAAGTGCGCCTGTACTGTCATTCCGAGGAGCGGCAGGAGAAGGAAACCGCCATGACCAGCCGCTTCATGGAGAAATTTGAAAGCGGACTGGCCAAGCTCGCCGCCGGCTTGCAAAAGCCGCGAGGCGAAAAGCGACGGGATAAGCTGCTGACGAGGATAGGACGTCTGCAGGAAAAAAGTCACGGGATCGGCCAGCATTATCGTATCGAGTTGACCCCGGATGAAACCGGCGCCAAGGTAATCGCGCTGACCTGGGAGAGGATGCCGGTCTCCGGCACGCAACTCACCCATCCGGGGGTCTACTGCCTGCGTACCAATGAAATGAACTGGGATGAGGAGACCCTGTGGCAGACCTACACCATGCTGACCGACCTGGAGGCGGTCTTTCGCAGTCTGAAGTCGGAATTGGGGCTGCGCCCGATCTACCATCACAAGGAAGACCGGGCCGAGGGGCATTTGTTCATTACGGTGCTTGCTTATCAGGCCGTCCAGGCTCTGCGGCGGAAACTCAAAGCCCAAGGCATCAAGGCAAGCTGGACAATGTTGCGGGAGATTTTCTCCACCCAGCAACGGGTCACCGCGACCTTCAAACAGCGGGATGGACGGACCCTGCATGTTCGCAAGACAACGGTTGCCGAGCCGAAACTGCAGCGGCTTTACACTGCCCTGGATCTGACAGCCGATCCGGTGGGCGTGCGGAAATTGATAAATTGACAGCAAAATACGCGAATGTAGTGCCACTGCAACTTTTCTTGAGCTGCAACATGCCAATTATGTTGGGAAAATTTTTTATGGTGTTAAACTTGGGTTAGCATATTCAATGGGACATATTGTCCCTGATCTTTTCAGCGCAGAAAATCATAACTTTTTGATATTATGATGTTTTTTGTATCTGGCACCAAAATTGCCATGATGACGGTAGACCAACCACTGCGGAAAATCTTTACGATAAAACAAATGGGAGTCTACCAATGGGATTTGATTTTATTGCCGATGAAATTTTTGAAATGGCTGAACAGATAGAAAAAAAAGGAGCAAGGTTTTACCGAGAGGCTGCGGAGAAGGTGAACGGTGAGGAGAGAAAGATCCTGCTCGAACTTGCCGGCATGGAAGACCGCCATGGGGTGAAATTTGCTGATTTCAGAAAAACCCTGGCCCATTGTGACAAGAACTCAACGACCTTTGACCCGGAAGGGGAGACGGTTCTTCATCTCCGGGCGCTGTCAGATACCAGAGAATTTTTTGAAAAGGATCTCGATATCTCAAATAAGGAAGCAATTTTAAAATCGGCAATTACGGTAGGCAAAGAATCCATCATATTTTACCTCAGTCTCAAAGACCTGGTCGACTGCAAAGCCGGCAAAGAAAAAATTGATGCCATTATCAATGAGGAGATGAGGCATCTCAAAATTCTTAACGGCAGGCTGCAGTCCTCGCAAAAGAAGCAGCAAGTGATTACTGCGGCCCCATCTTTTCAGCAGCCGGCGGCCTGAACAGGGTTATTGTTCACCGTCGGTCATATCAGGCAGCTAACCGTTACCGGCACCACTTCATGGCAGGGACTTCCTTATTACTCTTTCCAGCTGCGGATACCGCGGCAATGGGTCAGGATGACCCTTTGCCGATAAGCCAGTGTTTCTTTCTGACCCAATGGTTAGAAAGGCAATCCTGCCTTCGTTTCATCGGTCCGTTGTCACCCGTGTTTATCAGCGGCAGAAGCGGTATTTCCCGCACCTGAGTCATGTTGTCCCTGCTATATAAATGCAAATTATCCTGCAACTTACTGAACTCACATATGTTTTTTGTGTGGCACATGAGTTGCTTAGTGACAGGGAAAATAGTTCCCGGATGCAGACTGAGGCAGAAAGCATCTACGATCAACCATGAGGAAAGACACTTACCCTGTCGTCTATCCTTAAGAACGGCTTCATAAGTGTTGGAGTCACAGGTCCAAGCACATCTCGGATTACAGGGAAAGCTCAGAGAAGGCATTGCTTAAGCGATACGGTTGTGATAAAAATTTAAGTTAGGCAGCTCTGGTAATGGTCATCACAAGAGGATATCGTCACTGCTTTCTTCTTGTCCGTGCTGGCCGGGGAAGCTGCTGAATCATCCCCGTTTTTTGTTTTTGCAGATGCAAGCCACCTGAAATATCCGCAGAGAAAAATTTGATGGAATATGGCTATGATTTCATCAGCTTTGGTTGTGTGGAAAATGTGGGTACGTAATCATATCTCCCCGTATTTCCACCTGTTCGCCACCTTGAGATAACCGTTTTTCATTACTAACATTTAATTTGGAGAATGAAATGATCAAGAAAAAACTATACGTCAATGGTGTAGAAAAAAATCTTATTGTGGATGCTGATGAAAGTCTGGCTGAAGTGCTGCGCAAAAGGCTGAGACTCACCGGCACCAAGATTGGTTGCGGCAAGGCCCAGTGTGGCGCGTGTAATGTCATCATGGACGGCAAATTGACCCGTTCCTGCGTGACCAAGATGTCACGGGTGGCAGATGGCGCCGCCGTAACGACCATTGAGGGAATAGGCACCCCGGACGACCTGCACGCCATACAGATGGCCTGGATGGTTCATGGCGGTGCACAATGCGGATTCTGTACCCCCGGCTTTATCGTTTCCGCCAAAGCTCTGCTCGATGCCAATTCCGACCCTTCCCGGGAGGATGTGCGTGAGTGGTTTCAGAAAAACCGCAATGCCTGCCGCTGCACGGGATACAAACAGCTGGTCGATGCGGTGCAGGATGCCGCCAGGGTGCTGAAAGGCGAAATCAGCCTGAAAGACCTGGCCTACAAGATTCCGGCGGACGGCAAGGTCTTCGGCACCAATCAACCGCGTCCGAGCGCTGCCGCCAAGGTAACGGGCACCTGGGATTTCGGTGCGGACCGCGGTCTGCAGCTGCCGGATAACACCCTGCAGATGGCCCTGGTCCAGGCCGAGGTTTCCCATGCCAATATCCTTTCCGTGGATACCAGTGAGGCGGAGAAAATGCCGGGCGTCTTCAAGGTGGTCACCGCCAAGGACATCAAGGGCAAGAACCGCATTACCGGTCTGATCACCTTCCCCACCAACAAGGGTGACGGCTGGGATCGTCCCATCCTGTGCGATGAAAAGGTCTTCCAGTTCGGCGATGCCATTGCCATCGTCTGCGCAGATACCGACAAGCATGCCAAGGAGGCGGCCAAGAAAGTTAAAGTGCAGCTGGAAGAACTGCCGGCCTACATGAGCGCCCCGGCGGCCATGGAAGAGGATGCCCTGGAAATTCATCCCGGCACCCCGAATGTCTATTACATCCAGAAAATCGCCAAGGGTGAGGAGACCGCCCCCATTTTCAGCAAGTCGGACGTGGTTATTGAGGGCAATTATTATGTCGGCCGGCAGCCCCATATGCCGATTGAACCTGATGTCGGTTTTGCCTATTACAATGATGACAACAAGCTGGTTATCCATTCCAAATCCATCGGCGTCCATCTCCATCTCTATATGATCGCCCCGGGTCTGGGTATTGCCCCCGAGGACCTGATCCTGGTGCAGAACAATACCGGCGGCACCTTCGGCTACAAATTCAGCCCCACCATGGAAGCCCTGGTCGGCGCCGCGGCCATTGCCACCGGCCGCCCGGTCTTTCTCTGCTACGATTACTTCCAGCAGATGACCTATACCGGCAAACGCTCACCCTTTCTTCATGAATGTGAAGATGGCCACGGATAAAAACGGCATGATCAAGGCCATGGAAACCGACTGGACCGTTGATCACGGACCGTATTCGGAATTCGGCGATCTGCTCACCCTGCGGGGCGCCCAGTTTATCGGCGCGGGATATGACATCAAAAATATCCGCGGTGAAGGCCGCACCGTCTGCACCAACCATGCCTGGGGTTCCGCCTTCCGCGGCTACGGTTCTCCCCAGTCCGAGTTCGCCTCAGAGGTGCTGATGGATGAACTGGCTGAAAAGCTCGGCATGGATCCGCTGGAACTGCGCTACAAGAACTGCTACCGCAAGGGCGCCACCACCCCCACCGGTCAGGATCCCGGAGGTCTATTCCCTGCCGGAGATGCTCGATATTCTGCGTCCCAAGTATGAGGCGGCCAAAAAGAGGGTTGCCGCCAACTCCACTGATGCGGTAAAACGCGGGGTAGGTATCTCTCTCGGCGTTTACGGCTGTGGTCTGGACGGCCCGGATACGGCGGAAGCGGAGGTTGAACTGAACGCCGACGGCACGGTGACCATCTACAATACCTGGGAGGATCATGGCCAGGGAGCTGATATGGGAACCCTGGGCACCGCCCATGAGGCCTTGAGACCCCTGGGTATCACCGGCGACCGGATCAAACTGGTGATGAACGACACCGGCAGCTGCCCCAACTCCGGTCCTGCCGGCGGCAGCCGCAGCCAGGTGGTGGTGGGCCAGGCCATCCGGGTCGGCTGCGAGGAACTGATCAAGGCCATGAAGAAGGCTGACGGATCGTTTCGCACCTATGAGCAAATGAAGGCGGAAAACATCCCCACCAAGGTAAACGGCAAATGGTCGGCCCCTGCCGGCGCCTGCGATGAAAACGGCCAGGGCAATCCCTTCTGCTGTTACATGTACGGTCTGTTCATGGCCGAGGTTGCCGTGGAAGTGGCCTCCGGCAAGACCACGGTTGAAAAAATGACCTGCGTGGCCGATGTCGGCAAGATCGTCAACAAACTCGTGGTTGACGGTCAGTTGTACGGCGGTATGGCTCAGGCCATCGGCCTGGCCCTGACCGAGGATTTCGAGGACATTAAAAAGCACTCAACCCTGGTTGGCGCGGGATTTCCCTATATCAAACAGATTCCTGACGACATGGAACTGTTCTATGTGGAAACCCCGCGTCCCGATGGTCCCTTCGGCGCCTCGGGTGTCGGCGAATTACCGCTGACCTGTCCCCATGCCGCGGTGATCAACGGCATTTATCATGCCTGCGGCGCCCGGGTCAGGAACCTGCCGGCCCTGCCGGAAAAGGTTCTTGCCGCCATGAAAAAATAGCGGCACAGGCCCGCCAGCCGGGCCACAAAGGGGGGGAGCCGTTCAGGCGGCTGCCCCCCTCACTCCATCACCTTTTACAAAGAAGGTATTCCCGCATGGATCAACCGCAACTCCGCAAGCTCGAAGCGACCTGCATACAGGAGGAAGCTCCCCAGTGCTCGGCTGCCTGCCCGATCCATATTGATGTCCGGGCCTTCATGGGCTGCCTTGCCAGGGAAGACTGGCGAGGAGCCAGGCGCGTACTTGACCGGACCATGCCTTTTGCCGATATCGTCGGCCGCATCTGCGACGAACCATGCCGTAAGGACTGCAAACGGGCCGAGATAGGCGATCCCCTGGCCGTGGGCCGTCTGGAAAGATTCTGCGTGACCACCACGCCCATGGTACTCAAACAACCCCGACTGCCTGCCAAGGGCGGCAGCGTCGCCGTCATCGGTTCAGGACTGAGCGCCATGACCGCAGCCCTGGATCTGGCCCGCAAGGGGCGCAATGTGGTGCTGCTTGCCGCAGATGAGGAAATCGGCGGCTCTTTGCGGAACTACACGGAGGAGATGCTGCCGGCGCGCGTGCTGGCGGGAGCCGTGGAGACTCTCGACTCCTATGGGGTCAACATTCAGTTCGGCTGTTCTCTGAACAAGGAATTTTTTGCCATAGTCAGACAGGACTATGATGCTGTTTTTCTGGACAAGGACTGGGCAGGTCTTGCCGCCCTGCCCGTTGATTGCACTCAGCCTGATCCGTTGACCCTTGCCGTGGGCGAAGACGGCTGTTTTGCCGGCGGCGGGAGCACGGAAAACGGTTATTCCGTCATGAAACAGGTTGAGGACGGACGCCGTGCCGCCCTATCCATCGAACGCTATCTGCAGAAGGTCTCGCTCACCGCCCAGCGCGAACGGGAGGGCGCCTGCCCAACCAGGCTGTATACCGTCACCGCAGGCATCCCACCCCTGCCGGAGGTGTTGCCCGCCGATCCGGCCGCAGGTTTCACCAGGCAGGAGGCCGTCCGGGAAGCGTCCCGCTGCATCCGGTGTGAGTGTATGGAATGCGTCAAGCAATGCGCCTTTCTCCAGGAGTTTAACGATTACCCGAAAAGACTGGTCCGCAAAATCTATAATAACGAGGCCATTGTCCAGGGCACCCGCACGTCCAATAAAATGATCAACTCCTGCATGCTCTGCGGCCAGTGCACGGTGATCTGCCCCCACGACTTTCCCCTGGCCACGGTCTGCCGAACGGCCAGGGAAGACATGGTGGCCAAATCAACCATGCCTCCCTCGGCCCATGAGTTTGCCCTGCAGGACATGGAGTTCAGCCTCAGTGAATTTTCCGCCCTGGCCCGCCACCAGCCGGGCCGGGACAGCAGCCGCTACCTCTTCTACCCCGGCTGCCAGCTTGCCGGGTCCTCACCGGATGCGGTTGAACAGACCTACCTGCATCTGACCCGGCATCTGGATGGCGGGGTGGGCTTGATGCTCGGCTGCTGCGGCATTCCCGCCCACTGGTCCGGCCGGCAGGAACTCTTTGGCCAGACCAGGCAGGCCTTGCAGGCCGAGGTCAGCAGGCTGGGCGACCCGCTCATCATCACGGCCTGTTCCAGCTGTTATGCCGTTTTCAAGGAATTTGCCCCGGAGCTGCAGCTGCAGTCCCTCTGGCAGATCCTGGAAAAGATGGAACTCCCTGAACCGAGAACAGCGGTCCCGCCGGCAACCCATGGCCATCCATGACCCCTGCACCGTCAGACATGAGCCGGAGATACGCGCAAGCGTCCGCAATCTTGTAAAAAAAATCGGAATTGCAACCCAGGAGCAGCCATATGCCGGCGAGCTGGCCGACTGCTGCGGCTACGGCGGGCTGATGCAGTTCGCCAATGTGCCGCTGGGCGAAAAGGCGGCCCGCGCCAAGGGCCTGCGCAGTGATCTTGACGGCCTGGCTTACTGTGCCATGTGCCGGGACAATATTGCCGCATCCGGCAGGCGTATCGCCCATCTGCTGGACTATCTCTTCCCCGCGGCCGGGCAGGAGGATCCTCTGCTGCGCCCCAACCCCGGTTTTTCCGGGCGTCATGAAAACCGGGCGAGACTGAAACAGCATCTGCTCACCACCCTTTGGCAGGAGGAACCGACCATGACCCCCGAGTATAAGGATATCAAATTATTTATCGACCCGCAGGTTATGGAGCTGATGAATAAAAGACATATTCTGGAGGATGACCTGCAGAAGGTAATCCATCAGGCTGAGCAGACCGGCAGACGGCTGGTTGATCCGGAAAACGGCCACTTTCTTGCCAGTTTCAAACCGGTCCGGGTGACCTACTGGGTTGAGTATCAGCCGGGCAAGCAGGGATTTATCGTCCACAACGCTTACAGTCATCGCATGATCCTGCCGGGAGATGTCAAATGAGCAACTTTTCTTTTATCAGTGATACGGGGTGGCGTTGCGCCAGCTGCAATAAAGAACTGCAGCCGCGCAAGGTGAACGTGGAATATATGGGCTCGGTGTTCAATGTTGAGCTGATGGTATGCCCTGCCTGCGGTATGGTGCTGGTTCCCGAAGACCTGGCGCTCGGTAAAATGCTCGAAGTTGAACAGCTCCTGGAGGACAAATAGGTAAAAATCCGATGACCACCGCCTCCTTAAGACATATCCCTCTTCTCTGTGAACAGCAGGAACTGCGGCAGATCACCGGCGATACCCTTCGCCCCGGAGGACTGGAACTGACCCGCCGGGCCATGGAGTTCTGCGCTCTGCCTGCCCGCAGCACCGTTCTCGATGTGGGATGCGGCTACGGACAGACCATGGCTCTTCTGGCGGCCCGGTTCGGTCTGGCGCCCACGGGGCTTGATCCGGCGCAAGCCATGCTGCGGAAAGCGACCTCCCGGTTTCCCGGCTTGCCGCTGATACAGGCCGCAGCAGCAGCCATTCCCGTACAAAACGATTTTTTTGCTGCGCTTATCTCGGAATGCGTGCTCTCCCTGACGGGCAACATGCAGGCAAGCCTGCAGGAAATGCGGCGGGTGCTGGCACCCGGCGGCAGACTGGTGCTGACCGACATCTATGCCCGGCAGGAAAATTCACTGTCGGCAGCGCAGCCGAGCGAGATTCGCAGCTGCTTTGACGGAGCGCTTCCCCTTGCTACCATCAAGGCATATCTGCGGGCCGCAGGCTTTGCCATTCAGCTGCTGGAGGATCACACCGCCAGGCTGCGGCAACTGGCCGGGCAGATCATCTTTACCTGCGGCAGCCTGGCCGCTTTCTGGCAACTGTTCATGGGGGCCGATAAGGCCGCCTGCACCTGCAGCTCCCTCGCCACGGCAAAGCCAGGCTATTACCTGCTCATTGCCGAAAAGGAGTAAATGTTATGGATGATATAGTGTTGCGCATCATGCAACTCGGCTCCCAGGGGCTTTGCTGCAGCCAGATTTTGATGAAGCTGGCCCTGGAAGATCTGGGAGAGGAAAACGTTGCGCTGGTGCGCTCCATGTCCGGACTCTGCAACGGCCTGGGGGCAGGGGAGATGTGCGGGGCGGCAAGCGGCGCGGCCTGCGTTATCGCTCTTTACGCGGCAAAGGGGGACGGAAGTGAAGAGGAGTCCCCGGATTACAAGCTGATGCTGGCCGATTTCACGGCATGGTTCACCGGGGCAGCTCCCGGCAGGTGGGGGGGAATCAGGTGTGATGAGATCATCTCCGGGGCGGCTGCCATGGAGATGCAGAAGTGCGGCGACATCATCGCCGCCAGCCGCAACAGGGTTCTGGAAATATTAACCGCCTACGGTTTTGATCCGAGTGTCTCCAAAGAATTACGCCATGACTGATTGTCCCCCCAGAGATATCCTTTCCGCCACAGAGAGCGTTTGCCCCATCTGCCTGAGGCGTCTGTCCGCCGTGCGGGAAAAAGACGGCGAGGATGTTTATCTGGTGAAAAACTGCCCTGATCACGGCGAATTCAATACCATCATCTGGCGGGGGCCGTTACCCTTCGCCGCCTGGAACAGGCCGAAAAAGGCCTCCTCGCCCCGGCAGACCTTCACCAAGACCAAAAAAGGCTGCCCCTTTGACTGCGGGCTCTGCCCGGAGCACGGCCAGCATACCTGCACCGCGCTCATCGAGGTCACCGGCCGCTGCAATCTGCGCTGCCAGGTATGTTTTGCCGGGGCCGGCGACCATGCGGCAGCGGATCCGCCGCTTGACCGGATCGCTTTCTACTATGACCGGCTGCTCGCGGCAAGCGGCCCCTGTAATATCCAGCTGTCCGGCGGCGAGCCCACGGTACGGGATGATCTGGCCGATATCATCCGCTTAGGCCGCGACAAAGGTTTTTCCTTTCTGCAGCTCAACACCAACGGTATTCGTCTGGCAGAGGATGAAGGCTATGCCAAGAGCCTGAAGGCAGCCGGGCTGTCATCCGTCTTTCTCCAGTTTGACGGCATCAGCGACGAGGTCCACCTGGCCCTGCGGGGACGGGCGCTGGCGGCAGTCAAGGAAAGGGCCATTGTCAACTGCGGCTTTGCCGGTCTCGGCGTGGTGCTGGTGCCCACCATCGTGCCGGGGATCAACACCGGGGAAATCGGCAGCATCGTCAATTATGCCGCCCGCTTTTCCCCCACCGTGCGGGGCGTTCATTTCCAGCCGGTGAGTTATTTCGGCCGCTATCCGCAGCAGCCCCATGACAGCAGCCGTATCACCCTGCCGGAAATATTGATGCTGCTGGAAGAACAGACGCGGGGCAGGATACCGGCCAATCTCTTCGCCCCGCCGGCCTGTGAACATGCCCTCTGCTCCTTTCATGCCAATTTTCTGGTGCAGGATAACTATAGCCTGAAAGGGATCACCTCCTGGCAGCAGATCTGCTGTTCAGCCGCAGGGCAGAACAGAGAGATCCCGTCAGCCATGGAGGGCCGGGAGAAAAACATCTCCTTTACCGCCAGGCAATGGTCTGCCCCCGGCGGGTGCGATTGCTCCAGCCCCAGGGTGCATGAAAATGAGGATGAACTGGATTATTTTCTCAGAAGGGCCAAGACCCATACCTTTTCCATCTCCGGCATGGCCTTTCAGGATGCCTGGAATCTCGATCTTGAACGGTTGCAGGGCTGCTGCATCCATGTGGTTTCACCCCAAGGGAAGATCATTCCCTTCTGCGCCTACAACCTGACTTCAAGCAAGGGACGGGCCTTGCACCGGAAACGGGGCGGCGGATGAAGCGGACCACGGTTGAAGACATCGTGCTCAGGAGCGTCAAGGCGCGGGCCGGGCAGCGGCCCGGCCGGGCAGCCATCGAAGAGTATCAGTTCAGCAGACTGCGGCGGACCATCGGCCATGCCGTGGCAAACAGCCCGTTTTACCGCGCCAGACTGGCAGCCATAACCCCGGCTGACATCACGGATCACGGCTCCCTGTCCCGGCTGCCCTTTACCAGGGAAGAGGATCTGCGCCGCTTTGGCCGGGACATGCTCTGCGTCAGTCAGGATGAGGTGGCCCGCATCATCACCATGCAGAGTTCCGGCACCACCGGTCCACCCAAGCGGCTGTTTTTCACCGAGGATGATCTGGAGCGCACCATTGATTTTTTCCATCACGGCATGAAATCACTGGTCAAGGGCGGCCAGCGGGTGTTGATCCTGCTGCCCGGCGCCACCCCCGATTCCACCGGTGATCTGCTGGCCCGCGCCCTGGCGAGAATGGATGTCGCCAGCCGGATCCACGGGCTGGTGGATGATCCGCAGCAGGCGGCGGCGGAGGTGTTTGCCGACAGTTTTGACGCCGTGGTCGGCTTTCCGGTGCAGCTGCTGGCCCTGTCCCGCACCCCGGCCGGACAGTCCGTCCCCGCCGGACAGATCAAAGCCGTGCTGCTCTGCTCGGATTATATCCCGCGGACCGTGTGTGATGAATTGTCCGCCGCCTGGCAGTGCCGGGTCTTCAGCCATTACGGCACGGTGGAAACCGGACTGGGCGGCGGGGTCGAATGCCAAGGGCTGTGCGGCTGTCATCTGCGGGAAACGGATCTGCTCTTTGAAGTGGTCTGTCCCCGGACAGGTGCTTCCCTTCCCCCGGGCGAGTGGGGCGAGATTGTCTTTTCCACCCTCACCCGCCGGGCCATGCCGCTGATCCGCTACCGGACCGGCGACTACGGACGCCTGCTTGACGGGCCATGCGTGTGCGGCAGCCGGATCACCAGACTGGACAAGGTGCGCGGCAGGATCGGCCAGGTGCGGCAGCTGGCTGACGGCCAGGCCCTTTCCCTGGATCTGCTGGATGAAATCCTGCTGGCCATCCCGGGGGTGCTGGATTTTCAACCTGTGCTGCAAAAGGAAAATGGCCGGGACCGGCTGACTGTCCGTTTGACTGTTATCCCGGCAAACAGCGATCAGGTTTTGCAGCAGGCGGCCTCGCAGCTCAAAGGGCTTGCCCGGCTGAAAAACATCACGGTTACTTTCGAGGCAAGCCCCACCGGCCTCATCAATAAAGCGAAACGCATAATCGAAGACAACAGAGGAAAAATCAGCCATGAAACAGCTTATCAGGCAGGTTTGTGACATATTGGCCAGCGGTGAGGATCTGGTGATGGCCACCGTCTCC
Source organism: uncultured delta proteobacterium (assembly GCA_963729825.1). GTDB lineage: Bacteria > Desulfobacterota > Desulfobulbia > Desulfobulbales > SURF-16 > SURF-16. The sequence continues at coordinate 14,921 of CAVSQR010000048.1, forward strand.
AGCAAAAACGGCTCCGCTCCCCGGATGGCCGGCGCCAGAATGATCGTCCGGCAGGACGGCCGGATTGCCGGCACCATCGGCGGCGGCAAGGTCGAGGCCGTGGCCATCCAGGAGTCGGTGCAGGCATTTGCCCACAAAAATTCCGCCCGCCGTTTTTTTGATCTGACCAATGCCGATGCCGCGGGCACGGATATGATCTGCGGCGGCACCATGGAGATATTTCTGGAATACATCGCCGCGAATCCGGCAAACATCCAGGTTTTTTCCACTTTGCTGGCAGCGCTGGACAGCGGCCGCCGGGTCTCCTTTGTCAGCAAACTCAATGGTCAGGTTGCCGGCGATTCACGCTTTGTCATTGCCGATTCCGGCAAGGCAAACCTTTGCCAGGCCCCGGAGGCGCTCCTGTCAGCGGTCAAGAAACTGCGGCTCTCCACCTCTGCCCCTTCGGTCATCAGCCATGAAAACGAGGACTATCTGGTTTCCTACTTTGCCATCCCCGGGGACCTCTTATCTCCTCGGCGCCGGTCATGTTGCCGCCTGTACCGCGGAGGCCGCCGCCAGGGTGGGCTTTCGGGTTATTGTCATGGATGACCGGTCCGAATTCGCCAACCGGGAGCGATTTCCCACAGCCGACCAGGTGGTCGTGCTTGACTCCTTTGCCGATTGTTTCCAGGGCCATGACATCACCCACGACAGCTACCTGGTTATCGTCACCAGGGGGCACATGCATGACCGTGATGTCCTGGAGCAGGCGCTCCGCACCAATGCCGGTTACGTGGGCATGATCGGCAGCCGGAAAAAACGTAACGCCATTTACACCAATCTGCTGGCAAACGGGACGTCACAGGCCCAGTTGGACCGGGTTCACTGTCCCATCGGTCTATCCATCGAGGCTGATACTCCTGAGGAAATCGCCGTGAGCATTGTCGGCGAACTGATCCAGCAGCGCGCAGGGGGGCAGAACCGTGGAAAGTGAGCTTGCCGCCATCATTCCCGCCGCCGGCCTCTCCTCCAGAATGGGGGAGCTGAAGGCACTGCTGCCCCTGGGGCAGACCACGGTGCTGGGCCATATCATTGCCCTGTTTCAGAGCTGCGGCATCAGGGATATCATCGTCGTCACCGGCCACCGGGCTGAGGAGGTCGAGCAGGAGGCTGTCCGGGCGGGCGCCCGCGCCGTGCATAATGCCGACTATGAGCAGGGCATGTTCACCTCGGTCAAAACCGGCATCAGGGCACTGCAGCCGGAGACCAGGGGCTTTTTTCTGCTGCCGGTGGACATCCCCCTGATCCGCAGGGGAACCATCAGGCTGCTGGCCGAGGCCTTCAGTAATTTCCCCCTGGCCATTGTGTACCCTGTTTTCCAGGGCAGGCGCGGTCATCCGCCGCTCATCACCACCTCCCTGGCAAAACACATTCTCAACAATGACGGACCGGACGGGCTGCGCGGCCTGCTTGAGCAGGTGGACCGGCAGAGCATCACCTCGGTGCGGGACATTGAGGTGCCGGATGCCAACATCCTCTTTGATATGGATACCATGACCGATTACCAATCAGGTATTGATCTTTATGCCAGAAGGGATGTGCCGACCATTGATGAATGCGCTATTCTTCTGCATGACATGTACCAGATGGCGCCAATGGGGCTTGACCACGCGCAACGGGTGGCTGAACTTGCGGCAGCAATATGCGCCGGGATTGCCGAGAAAAGGGGAGCGGGGCCTGACCGGGACGTCTGCCGGGTAGCCGGACTGCTGCACGATATTGCCAAGGGCCATGCCCATCATGAAGAGGAAGGGGGGCGCTGGCTGCGGCAGCTGGGATTTGACCGGGTCGCCGATATCGTCGCCGCCCATAAGGATGCGGAACTGCCTCCGGGGGCCCGGGTCACGGAAAAGGAAATAGTCTACCTTGCCGATAAAATGGTGAGCGGCAACCGGCTGGTCAGTGTGGAAAATCGTTTCAGGCAGAAGCTGGAACTCTATGCTGATGATCCCGCCGCCTGCGCTGCCATCAAAAGAAGACTGCTCCAGGCCAGGAAGGTGATGGAGGCCATAGAGACGGAAACCGGCTGCAGTCTGGATTATCTGATCAGCCAGTGCCGGAGGGCTTGATTGTCAGCAAAAATGGGCGGACCGATCTATCTGCTGCGCCATGGCCAGATTGAGCCAGTTCCGGCCCCGCCGTTTCGTGGGGCAACTGGATCTTGCCCTGACCGATGCGGGAAAGATCCAGGCCCGGAACCTGCGGGACTTTCTCGAGGATATCAAATTTTCCCGGATTTTTACTTCCCCTCTGCACCGGACTGTGCAGACCGCGCAAATCGTGGCCGGGAACAGGGAAATCGACATCACGCCGGTTGCCGCATTAGCCGAGATCAGTCTGGGCGCCTGGGAAGGATTGACCGTGGCGGAGGTGCGCGAGCGCTTTCCCGGGGAATATGAAAAGCGGGGAGAGGATCTGGCCCATTACCGCCCCGCGGGCGGGGAAAGCTTTGCCGATCTTGCCCGGCGCAGTCTCCCGGTTTTTACCAGGCTGGCAAGGGAACATGCCGGCCCGCTGCTGGTGGTTGCCCATGCAGGGGTAAACCGCGTTCTGCTTGCCAGCCTGCAGCAGCTCCCTCTAAAAGATCTGCTGCTGATTCCCCAGGACTATTGCTGCCTCAATATCATCTCTGTGGATAACGGCAGCTGGCATGTTGACGCCATCAATAAAAGGATATGAGCAGTGTAGAGGGGGCGCCCAGAACCTGAAAAGACTCAGCAGCATTCTTGCATCATATAATGCTTGCCGTCAACAGCAACGAATTCAACCAGATCGAGTTTTGGCAGGCCGGCGATTTTCCAGGCCTTCATCGGATTGATGAATTCCTCATTCACGCAGTTCCGCGGCTCATGGATGTTTTTGCAGACATAGTTCAAGATCGGAAATGCTTGATTTTTTCTATAGTATTTCCGCATGAACTCAATTATTTCAAATTGCTCATCATCAAGGGCGGCAACCCCCTCGCGTCTGGCAAGCTCCGTGGCGACATTTTTATCCCAGTCATCCAGATTGACCAGAAAGCCGTTATCGTCAAGCTGTATCTTTTTTCCTGCGCATTCAATTTCAGTCATGGCATTTTCTCCTGAACTGTTTGTCCGAAAGCCGAGTGGTCAATTGATTAAAGGGAGAAAAAGCTCGTCTTGCCCAGCCAATTGACCCTGACAATCTAATGGGCCTGGCAAGTCCTGTTAAACAAGACTTGCCGGGCACCATTGGCCCGCATGGGGCTAATGACCTTTCATCCTTCAAGCAGAAAAGAGACTAATACTGGTCTCCCAGGATGTTCTTTTTGAGCTGGGCTATTTCAAGCCCCAGGGAGACACATTGCTTGTTCTCCATGCAGGCATCCGCATCGCCCAGCTCCAGAAAGTGCTTGAGTTCGTGGTTGTCTTTTTTGAGGTCTACCACCCACACCTTTTTCTGTTTGTCATAATCTACGGTAACGTCTATCCCACACTGGCCGATATCAGGGTAAATATCGATAATTTTTCGGCAAATCTCGTCTTTATCGTGCATGAAAATTCCTCCTATGCGTTTGCGGGCTCCAGCGGGAAGAACTCTATTTTACCTGCCGGAGCATGAAGAGTGACTCAGCATCTTTATACCAAAATGATTTATTCAAAAAATGTGCCAGGCGGAGGCGAGGCTGAATCTTCGCCTGGAGGAATGAGGCCTGGATCGTGAACCTGGCAGAAGCCGGGGTGTTGCTCTGCCGCGGCCTGGTCGGAAAAGAAACTCTTCTTTCCTGGCATGTTTCTTGATGTGCTTGGCAGAGTAAAGAAGCTCACGGGTTAAGGAACCGTCCGTGACCGATTCAATTTTGAAATCTGCAAAGGAGAGAAGATGGACAGTACAAACATCAAAACGATTCTGGACAAGACTTTCATGCTCCTGGAGCAGGCCATAAACGAGAAAAAGGCGGAGCAGGCCGGGCTGGAACATCAGAGAGAGTCTTATTCTCTAAAAGGCGAGGCGCAGATAGAAGCAAAAGCCGGAAAGCCACTGTCTCCCAAAGGCTGAAAAAACGATACCCTCCGAGGAAAGAATAATGGCCAGAATTGCAATACTCATCGCGGACATGTTTGAGGATTCCGAGTATCTCCAACCTGTTGCTGCATTCAGGGAAAAGCGGCATGAGGTTATTCACGTAGGATTGCAGGCAGGCGGAAAGGTTTTGGGCCAGCAGGAACAGACCCCGGTCGTCATTGATGTCAGCACCGCAGATGCAGACCCCGCAGATTTCGATGCCCTGTTTATTCCCGGAGGCTATTCGCCCGACAAGCTGAGAACCAATGCGGATGCCGTGCATTTCGTCAGAAAATTCATGGAAGAGGGAAAACCGGTTTTTGTCATCTGCCATGGGCCGCAGCTCCTCATTACCGCCTGTGTTCTGGCGGGCAGGAAAGTTACCGGCTGGAAATCCATCATCCAGGATATCGCAAACGCCGGGGGTATCTATACTGACCGGGAGGTGGTAATCGACGGCAATTTGATTTCCAGCCGCAATCCCGGCGATCTGCAACCATTCAGCAACGCCTGTCTGGAAATGTTGTCATAGCGTTCCCTTTTCCCGTCGCAAAATGTCGTCGTCCCTGCCTGGGACGTTTTCCTGCCGCTGCAGCGGCACCCCGCGCCTCTTCTCCTGATTCCGTTAGCTCTTCGCCTGTATCCTTTCAGCGTCATCAAAGGTGATTTCCGTCAGATGAACCCAGTCCGTGGCCGCACCATGCCAAGAAAAAAATACATAATATTTATTTGATTGTTTTCAATATGTTAGACAAGAACAGGCCAGAACTTGGACTCATAAGTTCAGGTGATAATTGCGATGATAGCCGGCGGAAAGGCAAGACAGTCAACAATGGCACCGAACTTGCTCAAACCGGGTTGAAATTTGTGATCCGAAAATCTTCACCGGGTGATGGCTTTCGGTTTTAAAGCTCCAGGGGCGGGACACCGTCACCCTCCGGCAGATTCGGGCGTTGAACTTAGGAGCCGTTACGAAATAACCTCTGCTTTCTTGGCCATTTCGTTACGGCTCTTTATGCCGTTTTGACCATCCGGATGACGACATTATTTTGTTACAGCGGCTTATTCCCGGAGATTTTTTATTTGCTGACTCCCTTGCATGATAAGGAAAGAATATGACCATGATGCAATTTTTAGACAAATCCGTGCCCGAGGCCAATAAATGGGTCACGGACTTCATGACCGAGCTGCAGATCAGTGAAACCAGCCTGGCCAGACGACTTCTTCGCAGTACCCTTCATGCCTTGCGCGATTGCCTGCCCTGGCCGGATGCAGAGAAATTCGGGGCTCAATTGCCCCTGGTGATGAGAGAGAATTTTTTCCAAGGGTGGCGCCCCGGCAGTGACCGACTCACCTGCGGTAGCCGGGAAGAGTTCTACCGGCGCCTGCGCAGGTACAGCAAATGCCAGGCTCCTGTTGAGGAGGAGCGCGCGGTGCGCGCCTTTTGCCGGGTGCTGGATCAGAGAATTTCCCGGCATGACATCGAGGATATCAGCGCTATTCTGCCCGATGGTTTGGCAGTAAGGAGTGAAAAGTGAGCAGAGAGAAGACTTTCACTTCTCTCTCCCAGGCGCCTCAGGCACTTCTTACTCTTTCACTTCTTTCTGGCCAGGGCGCGGTCAAGTGAGAATCTGCCGCTGCCGCAGAGCACCAAAGCCCCGGCTAGTCCGAAAATCAGCAGATGATATTCGAAGCCTTCCCCTTTCTGATTCCCGAACCAGTTCATGAAAAAACCGTTCTGCACATGGTTCATAAACATGCAGATCGCCATGCTGAATGCCAGCCCCAGTGCCCATACCCGGCTGAAGAGCCCGAGTATCAGCAGCAGTGAACCGGCAAATTCGAAAAACATCAGGATCATGACGGACCAGGCCGGAAAGCCTGTTCCGGCAAAAATTTCAATGGTCTTGGCCGGTCCCGGTCCGCCGAACCAGCCGAGAACCTTCTGGGCACCATGGGGAAAGATGACAATGCCCAGCGCCAGGCGGTTGCAAAGCTGCGCCGGACTGTCATCGGTATTGATCAGGTATTTCAGGAACATGGATAATCTCCTTTTTTCATTGCTGCGCCTCCGGTTTTCTTCAGTTTACTGCCAGACAGGATAACGTCCCGTCTGGCAGGATATGACCAAACAACCCCGGAGGCCGGAAAGCCCATACAGCGGATTTTCATCAGAAATGCTGCCCGGCCTCCACAGCTTTTGCTTTTATTTTTTGCAGATTGTCCTGTGCTGCCGGACTGAGGGTTCCTTCCACCCGCAGGGAGCGGATATCGGTAAAACCCATGAATCGGAAAATCATTTCCAGATACGGTTTCTGAAAATCAAAGTCAGCCATGGGCGTGCCGGCAGGGTATTCTCCGCCGCTTGCCAGGATGAGTTGCAGGGGTTTACCTGTCACCAGGCCGGAATATCCCTTGTCTGGGGCAAAGGTGAAGGTGAAGCCCGGTTGGACAATGATATCAATGTACTGCTTCAGCCGGTATGGAATGGAAAAGTTCCACATGCCGGTGGACACGACGATTTTGTCCGCTGTTTTCAGCTGGTCGATGGTCTCGATGACTCCGGTCCAGGCCCGGGCCTCTTCTGCGGAGTGGGGAAGACCGCGCATGATCTTGTATTTGCCGGATGCGGCAACCGCATCAAATACCGGCAGTTCGGTTTTCCATAACCCCAGTTCTTCGATGGTGTCCTGGGGATGGGCCGCCTGATAGGCCTCCAGAAAAAACCGGGCGGTCCGGCTGGAATAGGACCTCTCCCCCATGGGGCTTGACTGAATGTGTAATATTTTCGCCATAGTCGTGCTTACCTTGTCTGTTGAATGTTGATCTGTGAAATGGCTTAAGAGAAGCGTTGTCTTTTTTCGTCTCAGCAAAATGTCTGCCAGGCTGATTCCTTTTTGCTCTTCCTATCGTTGAAAGCAGTTGATGACGGCAGGAAAGAGGTTGTTTATTGGGGTGGCTGGCATGTTGCTTGCTCAGTTTGGCTTAAAGAAAGAGTTTGCGCCTCAGGGCACGCAAGGGTCCCTGGGGCATTACCGTTTTCTGTGGCCGGCTTTTTGTAATTCCTGCGCTCCTGCGGGGTGTATCATAGCTGCGTGTTCAATCTTTAACCTGTTGCCGGAATATCTATGTCTGAGAGATGAAAGGGATGCCTGTGCAATTGTCGCCTTTATCGATAAGCAAGGGCACTGCACCCATGCCAATATTGTTCATACGCTTGATGCCCTGCGAAAAATGGGGCACCGGTCCGGCGATATCAACGGAGAAGGGGACGGCTGCGGCATTGTGACGGACATCCCGCGGGAGATCTGGGCCCGCCGTTTATCCGGGCTGGGCATGAGTCCGCATCTTGCCGAATCAGGCCATTTTTTTGTCGGGCATCTGCTGCTGCCCGCCCCGTTCCGTCCCCAGGCCCAGCAGATCATGGCCCGGGCCCTGGCGCTTTTTGCCCAGCACAAAATTGATCTGCTCACCGAGTGGAGCGGCAACAGCAGGGATGATCAGCTGGGGCCGCGCGCCCGGGCCGATGCCCCTCTTTTCTGGCAACTGGGCGGGGTGATCCAGAATGGAGGCCGCACGGCGCCGCGCAAACGGCTTTTCCGCCTGCAGCTCGATATTGAAAAACAGATTCCGGAAATTCATACCGCTTCCTTAAGCCTTGATACCGTGGTGTACAAGCTGCAGGGATTGCCGGATATGCTGCCCCGGGTTTACCCGGAACTGCGGGATGAGGACATGCGTTCGGTAATGACCATTGGCCATGGCCGCTATTCAACCAACACCCTGCCCACGGTGACCAGATCGCAGCCCTTTTCCCTGCTCGGCCATAACGGCGAGATCAATACCATCGAACGTCTGCGCAGTATCGGCCGCACCCTTGGCATCGAGCCGGTGCCCGGCGGCAGCGACTCCCAGGACCTGAACAGGATCATCGAGGGGCTGGTCAATCTCTACGACCTGGATATCATTGAGGCCATGGAGATGCTTTTCCCGGCTATTTACAGTGAGGTGCAGCATTATCCCCCGGATATCCGGCAGGTGTATGCCTTTTACCGCTGGTTTTTTCCCTGCTCGGCCCAGGGTCCGGCTGCTGTGCTGGCCCGCTGCGGCGATGTATGCCTGGGCAGTGTCGATGCCATGGGACTGCGGCCGCTGTGGTTCGGGGAAAGCGATTATAATTATTTTCTTTCCTCGGAAAAAGGGGTGGTGGATCTCGAACATATGATGGATGATCCGCGCCCGCTGGCCCCTGGCGAAAAAATCATCATCACCGGCGGACTGGGCGCCAAGGCTGAGGTGCTCGACTACGACGACATTCAGCAGCGGTTGGTAAAGCTGCTTGATGGCCGCGGCAGCAGCAAATCTCTGCGTGCCCTGTACAACGGCCTGCCTGCTGCCAGGAAAAATGGGGCCGGGGGAAAAAGTCAGGCCGCCCCGGAGAAGCACCCGTTTGCCGAGCCGTTTCGTCGTCTGGCAGACCCCCATTGCCTGGAGGCATTCGGCTGGCGCAATTACGATTTTTCCATCCGCCGGCGGGTGGCCCGGGAGGGCAGGGAAGTCATCGGCTCCATGGGCTACACCGGGCCGCTGGCCTCGTTTGTGCCTGAGTCGCTGCCCAACATCGCCGACTACTGCAAGGAAAACGTGGCCGTGGTCACCAATCCGGCCATTGATCGGGAACGCGAAGCGGAACACTTCTCCACCAGGGTGACGCTGGGCCGCAGGCCCCCCTTTCAGGGGGAAAAGGCAGCCGGGCCGCTGGGCCTTGAACTGGGCAGCCCGCTGCTTTTGAGCGCAGGCGCCCTGGCCGGGATGGTCACCGAGGCAAGCTGCCGGCAGATCAGCAGCAAGTACAACACCTGTCTTTTGGAGGACGTCATTGATTTTTTCACCTGCCAGCAGCGCGACCCCGCCCTGGTGCAGGTGCTGGACGCCACCTTCGTGCCGGCTGACGGGCTGGCCCAGGCCCTGGAAAACCTTGCCGCAGCAGCGCAGAAGGCCGTGGCATCGGGTGCATATCTGCTGGTGCTTGATGATTCGCGGAGTTTTACCGAGAACCGGGTGTTTATCGATCCCGGCCTGCTGGTCGCCTTTCTCCAGGAGTTTCTGATCAGGACCGGCCTGCGTCGCGAGGCCGGTCTGGTGGTGCAGTCCGGCGCCATCCGTAATCTCCATGACCTGATGTTCGTGCTGGGACTCGGGGCGGATGCGGTCCATCCCTACCTGCTGTGGCGGGTTTCCGCGGGCTGCGCGGATGAAGAGCTGGATGCGGCCTTGGTCATTGATCATACCTTTGCCGTACTGCAGAAGGGTATGGAAAAGGTGATGTCCACCATGGGCATCCATGAGATCTGCGGCTATGGCCGGATTTTTTCCGCCATCGGCCTGCGGTCCGATCTGGCCGCTGTCATGCGGCTTACCAATTTCTGCGCATCAGATTCCTGCGGCCTGGGTCTTGCCGCCCTGGAGGACATGGCCAAAGAACGTTACGCCCGGGCGAACTCGGCTGCTGCGCCCGAGGTTTTCCGGGAACCGGAACGCAATCCCAGGGTGGGCCGCATTATCAGAAACGTGGCCCTGGCGAAAACGGGTTTTCTTGAGATGGCGGAGGAATTGGCGAAGGTGGCCGAACAGATGCCCACCGGCATCCGGCATCTGCTGCAGGTAACGGAGGCGGCCCCTGCCAGGTCGCTGACCATGGACGAGGTGGACATCTCGGTGGGCGGCCATGCCATGCCGCTGGTCATTGCCGCCATGTCCTTCGGCTCCCAGGGCGAAAGTTCCTTCCGCACCTATGCCGAGGCAGCGCTCCGGGCAAACATCATCTGCCTCAACGGGGAGGGCGGCGAGATCCCGGATATGCTCGGCCGCTATCGGCACAACCGCGGCCAGCAGATCGCCTCCGGCCGTTTCGGGGTCTTCATGGGCTTTCTTAATTCCGCGGATATTCTGGAAATCAAGATCGGCCAGGGGGCCAAACCCGGGGAAGGAGGTCATCTGCCGGGCAACAAGGTCTCGGAAATGGTGGCCCTGGCCCGCCACTGCAAACCGGGCATCACCCTGATCTCGCCTTCCAACCACCATGATATCTATTCCATTGAGGATCTGGCCCAGATCATCACGGAACTGAAAACCGCCAGCCCCAATGCCAGGGTTTCGGTGAAGATCCCGGTAACCAGCGGCGTGGGTACCATTGCCGTGGGCATTGCCAAGGCAGGGGCCGATATTGTCAATATCAGCGGCTACGAGGGCGGCACCGGGGCGGCCCGGGAGCATGCCAAACGCTTTGTCGGGCTGCCCGCGGAAATCGGGGTGAGCGAGGCCCATCGCGCCCTGGTGGAATCAGGACTGCGGGCCGGCATCGAGATCTGGACCGACGGCGGCATGCGCAGCGGTGACGATATCCTGAAAATGATCCTGCTCGGCGCCAACCGGGTGGGGCTCGGCACCGTGGCCCTGATGGCCATCGGCTGCATCAGCTGCCGGCAGTGCCATCTGGATCGCTGCCCCAGGGGAATAGCCACCCGGCTGCAGACCAGGGAGGAGGCCATCGCCAGGGGGCTGAAGGGATTCGTGCCCCGGGTGGTGGAGGAGGAGGCGGAAAATCTGGCCCGCCTGCTTGTTGCCCTGGGCGATGAGCTGCGCAGTGCGCACCGCTGCTCTCGGTGAGGAGCGGCTGCAGAATCTGGTGGGCAGGACAGACCTGCTTTCTCAGTACCGGCTGCGGGAGAGGCTTGATGTCAGCGATATGCTGCGCAGGCCTGAGGCGTCCGGCGACAACGGACAGCATGCCGGGCCGCAGATCATCAGAAAGCCCCTCAATTACCTGACCAGACTGATCGCCGATCTGGCCATGGACCGCTTTCAGCAGGGTGATGCCCAGGTGCATTTTGCCGAAGACGGGGTGCGCAGCACCGACCGGGCCGTGGGCACCTATCTGGCCGGGGCACTGGCCCGTGACGACGGGGAGGCCGGCAAGCGGCACAGGGCTGTCCTGCGCCTCGGCTCCTCGGTGCCGGGCAACGGACTGTGCGCCTTCAATACCGCGGAGGTCGAGGTGATTGTGGAAGGCGGCTCCCAGGATGGGGCGGCCAAGGGCAGCATGGGCGGCCTGCTGGGCGTGTTCAAGGGGCAGAACCTGCTGGGCCGCTATATTGACGGCTCCACGGGCAAGAGCTTTGCCTACGGGGCCATCGGCGGGCTGTTCATGGTGCAGAACATGGCCGACTCCAGGGCCTGCGTGCGCATGTCCGGGGCGGATGTGGTGTTCGGCGGCCGGATCTGCGGACCGGTGCATGACGAGCTGGGCAATCTGGCCAGCCGGGCCCATCTGAAGGGCTTTGCCTTTGAATATATGACCGGCGGCCGGGCCGTGGTGCTGGGGGATCCCGGACCGTGGATCTGTGCCGGCATGACCGGCGGGGTCATTTACCAGTGCCTCTATCCCGAATACGGCTTTGATCGCAAATCACTGACCAGAAGGCTGGCACGCAGCGCTGGTGTGACCATCAGCCAGGTGAACCAGGAGGGGATCAATGATCTGCACGAGCTGCTGGAAAATTATATCGCTGAGCTGGAAAGGGCCTTTCAGCATGCGGAGGCCCGGGCCGTGACCGAGATTCTGCAGAATGCCGCGGCCCGCTTTGTCACCATCAGGCCGAAACCGTTGCGGCCGGTATCCGCGGAATGAAGGGAAGTGAGGAGTAAGGAGTGAGGAGTAAGGAGTGAAAAGTGAGTAGGGGCGGTTCGCGAACCGCCCGTCCAGAATCATAAATCGCGGATTGGTTGGTGGGTGGGCGGATGGAATTATATGCGTGATCCTCCACTCGCGGCATTTTGTGGATGGTTTTTTCTCCTCACTTTATCACCTCACTGAAAAAGGCGCTGTTTAACGAAAAATCCGCAGGAAACGCAAGATGCTGCTCGGGGCGGGAAAAAATGAGGCAATATCATGGGACAACAGAAAGAATCAATCAAAATGGCGATCAAGGACGAGATTCTCGGCCACTTCAGAAAGATGCAGGCCAAGGCCGGGGATGTGCTAGGCGCAGACTGGCTCTACGACGATTTCATGGCGAACCTGAGCACCAAGGAACAGCGGGCCTTTGAGGAGATTGTCAGCGAAATGATCCGGGAAGGTCTGATAGAGTATGTCGGCGGGGCAAAGCCGACCTATGCCATCACCCGGAAAGGGCTGGATATCCTGTGCTGACCGGATGGGTGACCGGCATCACCCTCTGCAGGGAGCGATGATACCGCGGAAGCTGCGCCCTGCAAAGCACAGCTCAAGGAGAAGGCATTGGAGGCGGCCTGGTATCTTTCGCTCAGGTCAAACAGCTAGATAATTCAATGGATAAACGATCAAGGCAGGCTGTTTTATTCGCTTAGGGAAAATGCCTTTCCTGCATTGTCCTTTATTTCCGGACAGGGTGTCCGGGTGGGCAAGAATAAAACAATGGTAACAGAAAGGGAGGGCTTTAGATTTGCTCGAAAAGGGCCGGCAACGGGAAAAGAGTCCGGTAATCAAACTCTCTATGCGGAAACAGCAACTCAACTTTCGGAGTTGTTGAATTATGCGAGCTTACAATGAGTTACATGAAATAAGCAGCATGCGATCCGGCATGCCTTAAGTTGATCCGGCATCCGGCAAACGCCCGGATACTGGATTCCTCCTGGACTCGATCCAGGATCTGCCGGAATGACGACCGGCAATATTGTCATATAATTCACGATTTCAATCCGTTATGCCAACTCAGAAAGTTGTGAAACAGTAATTTTTATCCTGCCCGGCAGCAAATCCTGTCTGAAAGGACAAATCCTCTTTTGCTGGACAGCTTGGTTGTGTGTCTTCCGGCCGGAAATGCCGCTTGCCGATTCGATTCATCCGGGCGGGAGAAGGTGGGTCATTTGATCTTCTGTGTCATGTGCGGCGACAATTCGCCGTAACAGTCAGGGCAGATGTGGTGTGACTCTCCCTTGGCGTGATTTTTGATGTAGGCGTCAATCTGCTGCCAGTTGCCATCACTGTCGCGGATCCGCCGGCATGCCGCGCAGATGGGAAGTATACCCTGGAGAACCTCAAGGTGTTCCAGAACCTTGGAAAGATCACCAAGCAGCCGTACCTTTTCCTGCAGGTTTTTTTTGCGTTCGATGGAGTAGGAGATAGACCTGTTCAGCAGGGTTGACGTGATCTGTTTTTTTTCGATATAATCCTGGGCCCCGTAACGGACCGCCTGCAGCGCAACCTGTTCGTCCTGCAGACCGGTGAGGACGATGATTACCACGTTCGGATATTTGGTAATCAGGGTCCGCACCGTGTCCAGTCCGGACGAGTCGGGCAGGCTCAGATCAAGAAGCACGACGTCGATATCATTGCTTTTCAGCCGCCCAACGGCATCGTCCAGGGTTTCGGCAACGGCTATATCATAACGTTTCAATGGGGACTCGCTGAGATGTTCCTTGATCAGCAGGACATCGGCAGGGTTGTCTTCGACGATGAGAAGGGATATGTTTCTCATTATTTATTGTTGCGCCTCATAATTTTTGACTGTCTCGTAAAAAAAACTCGACAGCCGTACAGTGCATGATAAACTCTTGATTTATCGTCACGTAAATTCATTGCCGGGACTTTTACCCTCAAGGGGCATAAATTCGAAGCCATCAATTTTCCATTGCAGATCAGTTGCAACAGGTATATGACATTATTATATTAATGGCGGCCTCGGCTGCCATTTTCTCGGTTGTTCAAAAAAAATATATAGACAAACTGATAGATGGTACAGCAAAATATATACCCAAAGACTGGGGCATCATGGAAGAAAAATTCACTGTTAAAAGTAATTTTTTTGCTTTTCATCACTTTGCGCTTTTATCTTGTTAAATGTAGAAAAGATGTCATAAAACATCTTTTATCGCCGACACTATAGTTCAATTCTTGGCATGAACAACACCTTTTTATCTATCCTTATCCCGATATATCTTGTCCTGCCGGCCTGATGGTGGCAAGTAATGACCAGGCAGCTGGTAAATGAAGAAAAAAAATGGGGAGATCCTTGTGGCGCAAATTCTGGTAATTGACCAAGAAAGGGTTTTTTTTGATTCATTGCAGGAATTGGCTGTCGCTGACGGTATTCGCATAACCCGGGCGGCAAGCATCCGGGATGGCATTGATCAGTGCCTGTCACAGGCCTATGATGTGGTTCTGTTGAAAAATAGATTGGCGGACGGCATGGCCTCAGATGCCATCCCCTCGTTTTTTGAAGGAGAATATGTTCCGGAACTGATTGTCTATGCCGAGGAGGGGGACCCTGACGAGGCGGAGCAGGTGTTGACCAAGGGTGCCTGGGATTACATCATTTATCCATACAGTCCTGAATCAATGATGGAGCTGGTGGGCAGGGCCATGCGCTACAGGGAGGAAAAGCAGGGGAAAGCCGAAGACAAACGTACCGCCGCCTTTGCCGAACTGCAGGGTGAAGGCATTGTCGGTTCAAGTTCGATAATGCAGTCCTGCCTGAATATCGTGGCCAAGGCCGCTCAGTCGGATGCAAACATCCTGATTACCGGTGAATCAGGCACCGGCAAAGAGCTGTTTGCCTCCGCCATTCATAAAATCAGCCCGAGAGCGAATAAGAGGTTTGTCATCGTCGATTGTGCCGCACTGCCCGGCGAGTTGGTGGAAAGCATTCTGTTCGGCCATGAAAAGGGGGCTTTTACCGGTGCGGCCAAAAATAAATCCGGTCTTGTCGAACAGGCGCATAACGGCACGCTTTTTCTGGATGAGGTAGGCGAGCTGCCCCTGGATCTCCAGAAGAAGTTTCTCCGCGTCCTGCAGGAAAGGGTCTTTCTTCCGGTCGGCGGGACGGAACAGATACGAAGCAACTTCAGGCTGATAGCCGCAACCAACAAGGATCTGGACCTGCTGCAGAAAAACGGAGGTTTCCGGGAAGACCTGCTGTACCGGCTGAAGACGTTTCATCTTGAACTGCCGCCGCTGCGTATCCGGGCAAGCGATATCACCGAGCTTGCCTACTATTTCCGATCAATGTACAGCCAGCGCACCAAGGAAAAGGAAAAGAGCTTTTCTCCCGATTTTCTGATGGTGCTGAAGCAGTACAACTGGCCCGGCAACGTGCGCGAACTTTTCCAGGCCCTGGAAAGATCCCTGACCGCCGCAGGCGACCATGATACCCTCTATCCCCTGCATCTGCCCACCAACATCCGGGTGGCTGTTACCCGCCAGGTGCTTGACGCACGGCAGGGCAGGACAGAAGAGCCTGGCGGAGACAAGGGGGCCCGCCCCAGTGAGATTGCCGTCGAAAATCCTTTTTCCGGGGACAACCCGCCCACGTTGCAGGAAGTGCGGCAGAAGGCCATCGAGGCCGAAGAAACGAGATATCTCCAAGGGCTTATGGAATTCACCCAAGGGGATATTCAGAAATCCTGCCGGATTTCAAAACTATCCCGCTCCCGGCTCTATGATCTGCTCAAGAAGTATCAGTTGACCAGCAAAAACGGTTGATTTTTATCCTTGTTTCTTCCCTTGCCATTTCCCCTCCCGACCAGTTAACCCGTCCTGATCCCCCAATTTTTTTTGTACCTTTTCCCTTTAATCCTAAACATGTGGTGCAGGATTTGCATTTAGCTATGGCAGTTTGGATGAGGGGAAACCAGAGACGCCGGATGGCGAAAAAATAGGGAGGGGACATGAACTTTGCAACGGAGAGGAGGAGAAGACGGCCAGGCAGTGGTGACAACCGGCGCGGCATTGGTGAAGGTGCCGAACCGGCAGGGATAACCTTTTTATTTCCACCGCGCTTATATGACCAGCGTCTGGGAATTAAGATCTTCCGCGGATCAGAGCCGAAGATAAGCCATTCCGCACCGCAACGGCCAGGAAAACCTGATTGAGCGGCATGGTGTTCTCTCATGCTGGGCGAGAAGATGCTTTCTCTGTCTGCCGGGCCACTTGGCGACCCAGTCGTTTAACCGCGAGAACGCGGATAAAATACTCCATCTACCCCACGAAGCCGGCAATTACGGGATGCCCATGGAAAAAACGAAAATAGCGGTTATCGGAGCCGGGCCGGCCGGAATAGGCGTCGCCGTCGAGGTCAAGGAGGAAGGTCTGGCTCCTGCTGTTATCGTGGAAAAAACAACGCATGCCTGTGACACCATCGTCAAATTGTACCGGGCCGGGAAGCGGGTCGATGCGGTTTATAGGAAAGACTTGAAAATACGTAACCAGACTTTTTAAATCAACACAACTTGCTGACATTAAATAATATTTTTGATTTTTCCTGGAGGGTCGAGAATGAATATCTATGCGTTTGCAATGCAGATGGAAAAAGACGGCGAAAATTATTACCGGCAGCTGGCGGAGCAAAGTGGATCAGCCGGGATAAAAAAAATATTTGTCATGCTGGCAAATGAAGAGGTGAAGCACTATCGGGTGGTGGAACTGCTGAGCAAAAAATCCGGCACCCCTCAGATGGCGGAAACCAACGTGCTGGAAAATGTCAAAAATATTTTTGCCGAGATGAAGCAAACCAAAGAGGAATTACACATCGACACCTCAGCCGAGGTGCAGAACTACCGGAAGGCGCGCGACATTGAGGAGCAGAGCCGGAAATTCTATCAGGAAAAGGCCGGCGAGACCGAAGATGAGGCGGAGCGGCGGATCTTTCTGCAATTGGCGGGAGAAGAGCGGAAACATCTGCGTATCATGGAAAATATAGTTGAGTTCGTCTCCAGGCCCGAACCGGGCCGCTGGCTGGAGAATGCGGAATGGCATCATCTGGATGAGTATTAATGGGAGAGAAGTGAAAAGTAAAAAGTGAGGAGTAAGAAGGGAAAAAAGGAGAAGTATGAGGTGAAAAGCGAGGAGTAGGGAGTGAGGAGTCAGATGGTGGAACACTGAAAAATGGTCTGCCCAAGTGAATTTTGGGAAAAGATTTTTTATCTGCTCACTCCTTACTCCTTACTTTTCACTTCAATAAAATTTTGACTGTCTCGTAAAAACTGAAAATTAACCACAGAGAGCACAGAGCTCACAGAGATAACTAATTGTAATTAAAAATTTTTTCTTTGTGATCTCTGTGTGCTCCGTGGTGAAAACAGACTTTTTACGAAGCCATCAATTTTCGGAGACAGAAAATGAAAAAGATGACGGAACAGCACCTGATCAATGCCTTTGGCGGGGAAAGCATGGCGCATATGCGCTATCTGCATTTCGCCAACCAGGCGGAGGGGAGGATTTCACCAATGTGGCCCGCCTTTTCCGCGCCATCGCCCATGCCGAATACATTCATGCCGGGGATCATTACCAGGAACTCAAGCATCTGAACAACGGTTTTGTGGCAAACAGCATGGGCGCCTTCGGGCCGGGGGATACCAAGAAAAATCTCCGGCTGGCCATTGCCGGGGAGACATTTGAGATCATGGAAATGTATCCGGCCTACATCGAGGTGGCCAGAATGCAGAATGAAGATGGGGCCCGCCGGAGCTTTGAATGGTCCTATGCCACGGAAAAGATGCACAAGGCCCTTTTTGAGAAGGCCCTTGAAGCGGTTGACCAGGGCAGGGACCCAGAGGTTGGCCCGGTACAGGTATGTGAAGTCTGCGGATATACTCTCGAAGGGGATGCTCTGGACAGGTGCCCGGTGTGCGGGGCGAAAAAAGAAAAGTTCCGCGACTTCTCCTGAACAGAGCCCCCATGCGACCTAAAAGGTGAAAGCGTTCACCAGGGAGAGTTTTTTACACCCTGCCGGGCCTCAATACCCTCTGCGGCCAGAGTGATGATGCGGATTGCGGAAGCCCTTGCCGGTCCTTCCCAATGGCTGTTTTTTTCTGAAACATCATTTATAATGACCTCCACCGGGAGCAGCTTTTTGATACGTCCGGCAACAGAAATCCCATCAGGTTAATCATCACCAAGGCGCCATGAGAAAAGATCCGCCCATCTCGTACCGCAGCATGGTCATGCTCCTCTTTGTGCTGACCGGGCTCTATCTCTGCAGTATACACAGCTATCTGCTCTTTCACAGTCTTGTCGAGCTGTTCAGCATCGCCGTGGCCGGCGGCATCTTCATGCTGGCCTGGAATGCCCGCGCTATCATGCGCAACAATTTTTTTCTCTTTCTCGGCATCTCCTACTTTTTTGTCGGCGTTCTCGGCCTGTTTCACATCCTCACCTATAAGGGCATGGGGGTTTTCCAGAGCAACGAGGCCAACCTGGCCACCCAGTTCTGGGTGGCAGCCCGCTATCTGGAAGCCTGTTCCCTGCTTATTGCGCCCATTTTTTTTACCAGCAAACTGCGGCCTGCCGCCACCGTCATCATTTTTTTTCTCCTCACCTCCGCTCTTGTCTGGCTGATTTTTAGCGGTATTTTCCCTGACTGTTACGTGCCAGGAGTTAGGGCTCACCCCATTTAAGAAAATCAGCGAATATCTCATTTCCCTGATCCTGCTCGGCGCCCTGGTCATGCTGTACACCAGACGGCACCTCTTTGACGGCAATCTTTTTATTCTGATCGCCGCGGCAATCTTTTTCGCCGTCATCGCCGAACTTGTTTTTACCAGCTATATCAGCGTTTACGGCAACATGAATATTTTCGGCCATCTGTTCCGATTCATCTCCTTCTATCTGATCTACAAGGCCATTATCGAGACGGGCCTGAAAAAGCCGTATGAACTGCTGTTTGCGGATCTGAAAAAAAGCGAGGAACTGCTCAGAAAGAGCGAACAGGAATTCCGGGCCATGTTTGAACTGTCGGCCGTAGGCATGGTCCAGTCCGATCCGGAGACGGATCGTTTTGTCAGGGTAAATGACCGGTTCTGCCGGATCACCGGTTATACCCCCGCTGAACTGCTCGGCATGACATCGGCTGATCTCACCCTGCCCGAAGACCTGGACCGCCACCGGGAGAGCGTGCGGCAGGTCCTGCAAGGGGAAGCGGAAACATGGTCCAATGAGAAGCGTTACAGGCGCAAGGACGGCGGCGTCATCTGGGTCAAGGACACCGGCACCGTTTTTTGCGCCCAGGGTGGTCAGACGTGCAGGACCGCGGCCATCATGGTGGACATAACCGAACGGAAAACAGCGGAGCAGGCCCTGCGTGACAGTGAAAAAAAATACAGGCAGCTCTTTGAGAACATGCTGAACGGCTTTGCCTATCATCAGGTCATCGTTGATGAACAAAATGTCCCCATTGATTATATCTTCCTGGAGGTCAACAGCGCATTCGAGAGAAAGACCGGACTGGTGAGGGAGGAAATCATCGGCCGACGGGTGACCGAGGTGCTGCCCGATCTCCGTAATGATGAGTTTGACTGGATCGGCGTGTACGGCAAGGTTGCCCTGACCGGCGAGGCCATGCATTTCGACCAGTACAGCACCAGGTTGGAGAAATGGTTTTCCATCGCCGCCTACAGCCCGGAACAGGGCTATTTCGCCATTGTCATCCGAGACATTACCCAGCAGAAACTGGCGGAACGAAAACTGCGCAGAAGCGAATGGCGTTTCAAGGGAACTTTTGACAATGCGGCAGTGGGTTTTGCCCAGGTGAGCCTGGAGGGGCGCTGTCTCGATGTCAACAGCAAACTGTGCGATATCTTCGGCTACAGCCGTGAGGAACTGCTGCAGAAGAGCATGCAGGAGATCACCCATCCTGACGATCTGGAGGAGGATGAGGCCCAGACCAGCCGTCTGGCCTGCGGCAGGATTGATCATTACTCCATGGAAAAACGCTACATCCATAAGGAAGGGCATATTGTCTGGGCCAATCTGACCGGCAGCCTGCAGCACGATGATGAAGGGAATCCCCTTTACTTTATTAACGTGGTTGAGGATATCAGCCGGCGCAAGCGCATGGAACAGGACTTAAAGGAGAGTGAGGAAAAATTCCGGCTGCTTGCCGCCTCTATTAAGGATGTGATCTGGATGAGCACCCCGGGTGTGACGGAGATGCTCTATATCAACCCGGCCTATGAAGAGGTATGGGGCAGGACCTGTGCAAGCCTCTACAGAAACCCTGGCTCGTTTGCCGAGGCGATCCATCCCGAGGACCTGGAGCTGATGGCGGACGCCTTACAGCAGCATGCCCAGGGCAAATGGCATTTCAACTACCGTATTGTTCGACCTGACGGTGCCGTGCGCTGGATTGAGGATGCGGGCGGCCCTGTTTACGACGAAAACGGCGACATCGTCCACATGGTGGGGGTTGCCCGGGATGTCACGGACCGCAAACGGGCGGAGCAGGCCAGGGAAAAATATCTCATGCGGCTGAACGGTCTGCTCGATATTTCCGCATCCGTGCTCTCGGCCAGGAGTACCCAGGATATGCTGCAGAAGGTGGTTGATGCCGCAGTGGAGCTGACCGATGCCGACTATGGCACCTCCGGCCACGGCTTTCGCGGCAGGTACGTTCCAGATCGCGCGCCACTACCCGGTCGGCCGACGCCTCGCCCTGTCCTCCCGGCAATCTTTTTGTGGTGGAAAAAGGCGGGGTCTATCAGGAGCTGATCGAGGCAAACCGGTCCCTGCGGCTCACCGATGCGGAGCTGCGCCATCACCCCAGATGGCAGGGGCTGCCCGCCGGACATGCCCCGCTTGACGGTCTGCTGGGCGTCAGCCTGACCGGCCGGGATAGTCAATCCCTGGGCATGATCATGGTGACCGGCAAAAAGGGAGGGGAGTTCAGCCTGGAGGATGAGATCCTGTTCAGACAGCTCGCCTCCCTGGCCTCCCTTGGCCTGCAGCATATCGAGGCCCTTGAACAGGCCGAGCAGAAGGCTCGGGAGGCGGAGCAGGGGAGAAAGCAACTGGTTGCGCTCACCCGGGAACTTGAGCGTTCCAACCATGATCTGCAGCAGTTTGCCTATATCGCCTCCCACGACCTGCAGGAACCGCTGCGCACGGTTGCCGGCTTTGTGCAGCTTCTCAGCCGCCGTTACGGAGGCAGGCTTGACG
The DNA here is from genome assembly GCA_963729825.1 of uncultured delta proteobacterium. Lineage (GTDB taxonomy): Bacteria > Desulfobacterota > Desulfobulbia > Desulfobulbales > SURF-16 > SURF-16. Next base: position 35,958 of record CAVSQR010000048.1, read on the forward strand.
AGAAGGCCGACAGCTTCATCGCCTATGCCGTTGACGGCACGACCTATATGCAGAAGCTGCTGAA
>CAVSQR010000049.1:0-15284 GCA_963729825.1 uncultured delta proteobacterium
TATTGGCCCTAAGTCAGAAAAGAAGACCGTGGCTAACAAGGGCATGTAGCGCGGAGGGAGGGTGCTTAATAACTTCATTCTGAATTCTCACCTTGAGGAACATCCAGATGCCCGCAACCACCACCCACGACCAGACTCCGGCCCATTTGCGGGCATTGCTGCGGCATTTTGCCGATCTGCGCGACGGCAGTCATGGCGGCGCCGTGACCCGGCAGGACAAGGAAGCGCTTTTCACCGCCGCGGTCGACTTGCTGGACAGGTACGCCCGCCAGGCCCTGGCGGAAATGAATGACACCCTGCTCCTGGGCCAGGGGACCGTCACCGTTACCGGCCTTAGCCGGTCCCCCTGACGGCGATGTGGCGGCGACATGGTCCCTGGGCTGGCCTGCGCAGGCGCAACGCCACATCCAGCCGGTGACCCTGCAGGCATTTTTCGGACGCACATTCCTCCATCCGCACCTGCGCGGCGCGACGGTGGGCTACTGGCCCCTGAATGTCTTCAGTGACGCCGATGCGGCCGCCGAGCTGCCGACATTGCGGGCGATCGCCGGCGCCGACCTGCACAACCTGGTTTTTCAGAGCGACTACCGCATCATTCCCGCAATTATTACCCGATGATCACCCTGCCCGGTCCAGGGGACACAATGGGGGGCATCGGGTGGGGTAAGGCAAATTTATGATGTGACCATCAGCAAGGAGGGTCAAGTGATGAAAATTCTGGCATTGAACGGCAGCCCCAGAAAAAAATGGAATACGGCCATGCTGCTGGAAAAAGCGCTGGAGGGCGCCGCCTCCCAGGGGGCGGAAACCCGCCTGGTTCATCTGTATGACCTTGATTATAAAGGGTGCATCAGCTGCTTTGCCTGCAAAACAAGAGGCGGCAAAAGCTACGGGACCTGCGCGGTCCAGGACGATCTGACTCCCCTTTTTGCCGAAATCAGGGAGGCCGACGCCATTATCCTGGGTTCCCCCATCTATTTCGGCGATGTTTCCGGTGAAATGCGCTCGTTTCTGGAGCGCCTGCTCTTTCCCTACCTGGTCTATTCCTCCCCTCCCCAAACCCTTTACCCGAGAAAGATCCGCACCGCCTGGATGTACACCATGAATGTTCCCGAAGAAATGGCCAAACAGTTGGGGTATGAGCGATTTTTCAACAGCAATGCCCAGTTCATGGAAAGGATTTTCGGCCACTGCCAGTCGCTCATGTGCCATGATACCTGTCAATTCGAGGACTATGCCAAGGTGGTTGCCGACCGGTTTGACCCGGAAAAGAAGCAGCAACGCCGCCGGGATGTCTTTCCGCAGGACTGCCGGAAAGCCTTTGACCTGGGCGCCGCCCTGGCCGGAAAGCCGGCATAGGCCTTGTGGGACTGCCGCTCATGCCGGGTTATGCCTCTAAAGGATCAATCATGATGAACATGAATCATTTGCCAAAATAATGAAGCGCCAGTTCGATTCCCCACCCCATTCCACGTAGGGATAAATAAACGATATTTCAAGTAGTTACGCCATTAACCTGCTGCAAAACCGCCAGGTGGTCATGGCTGCCTAAACAACCTTTGACATTTTCCCCTTTTCAGTATATTTTCACGGCCATTTGCGTAGAACTACCCAATTGCTGATGTTGCCTGCGAGGCATTAATGCGATTATCGATAGCCTAACCGCGGAGTGTGCTGCCATGGCGTCTCCACCGAATATTTTTTAACGATCTGTCATTTTTTACCGGGAGGTACATTTCATGTCCAATGGACAAACATCTCAGGGGAATCCGGCGGTTGTCGGTCTGGCGGGATTTGCGCTCACCACCATGCTTCTGCAGGTGCACAATATAGGCTTGTGCGATATCGGCCCCGTTGTGGCGCTTGCCTTTGTCTTCGGCGGCTTGGCCCAGATGCTGGCCGGTTTCCAGGAATTCAAATGCGGCAACAACTTCGGCTACAGCGCTTTTGTATCCTATGGGGCTTTCTGGATTGCCCTCGGCATCATTTTCATGCTCAATCACTTTAACATTTATCACTCCAGCACAACCGATGTGGGCTGGTTCCTGGTGGTCTGGACCATTTACACCTTTATCATGTGGATTCCCGCCATGAAGATTCATGGGGCAATGGCCATCACCTTTACGCTGCTGCTGATCGGCTTCATTCTCCTTGACCTGGCGCATTTCGGTTTCCCTGAAATGACCAAGGTGGCGGGATATGAACTTATGCTGTGCGCCGCTTCAGCGTGGTATATGATGGCTCATGCCATTTATGCCCAGGTCTTTGGCAGAGATGTGCTGCCGGTTGGAAAACCCTGGATCAGATAAACCACATTACGGTGGCCCCTGCAGGAACAGAAATAAACAAGGAGAGGTACAATGCCAAGATTTCTCATCGCCCTAGCCATAGCAGCTTCCGTTCTTTTTTCCTCGCCGGCATTTGCCGAGGAGAGAGCAACAACGGAAGAATGTGTGCAAAAAACCCATGAAGCAGCCGCCATGATAAATGCCAAAGGATTGGAAGAGGCCATGAAACTGATTGGCGATCCCCAAGGCCCTTATGTCTGGAAAGATTCCTACGTATTTCTGATGGATCTGAAGGGAAAAATGCTGGCCCATCCCATGCAGCCTGAACTTACCCAGCATGAGCATGTACTTCTGCAAACCGATGCCGCGGACAAAGCGATCTTCGTCCATTTTGTCAACATTGCCAAGGATCCGGGACAGGGTTGGGTGGATTATATGTGGCCCAAGCCAGGGAAGAAATCGCCCTCGAAAAAGGTTACCTATATTTATCGAGTGCCGACCAAAAACCTGCTGGTCGGTGCAGGAGTTTATGTAGGCGGCATGATGTATTGATCTCAACTTTCTGACTTGATCTATTTTGTCGGAATAACGATATTTTTGTGACATAGTTGCTGCTCAGATCTCCGTCATGGGAATTCAGGAGACAGGAGACAGAATTCAGAATGGTTGATTTTATTACGTTTTATTCTGGCTCCTGATTTCTGGCTTCTGAATTCTCTGGAAACAAGCTGCGAGCCTTTCCCCCGCTACCCTTCCCCAAACATTATCTCTTCTGTTTTTCCTGGCAATGTTGCTTTGCCGATGCCACGGGCAGGCCCAGGTGATCGCATTCCGCTTAAGTCTGTTGGAACCGGATTTTTCCCGCTATATTGTGTTTGTGTCCCACGGGGATTCGGTGTTAAGATCCGTCAATCCTTCAGAGGGGCGGCGCCACCGTTCCTCTCCGTCAGATAACCTTTATTTTCAGGACAATAAGCCGGACTCATGAGTGAACAACAAGCCAATAATCCACTGCACGGCGTGACCCTGGAGCAGATCGTCAACAGTCTGGTTGATCATTATGGCTGGGACGAGTTGGGCAAACGCATCGATATCCGCTGTTTCACCAGCAATCCCTCGGTGCAGTCCAGCCTCAAGTTCCTGCGCAAGACGCCTTGGGCAAGGAAGAAAGTCGAGAATTTATTCATCGCCAGGCAAAAGAGTGAGCGGAAAAAGAGCCGCAGGGAGCAATCATGAAAATTCCAAGACTTACGGTGGTAACCCTGGGCGTAGCCGATCTCAGCAAAGCGACGAAGTTTTATGAAGACGTACTCGGCACGCCTCCCAACACCTCCTATGAGGGGGTCACCTTCATTGAGCTGCCGGGCACCTGGCTTTCTCTTTATCCGCTTGAGAACCTGGCAAAGGACATCTCTGCCGAGGTTCCCGGCGCCCGCAAAGGGTTTGCCGGCATCACCCTTGCCCACAACGCCCGCAGCAGGGAAGAGGTCATTGCCGTAATCGACCGCGCCCAGGCTGCCGGCGCACGGGTCATGAAAGAACCGCAGGAAACATTCTGGGGCGGGTTCAGCGGGTACTTCGCCGATCCGGACGGCTATTACTGGGAAGTGGTTTGGGGGCCGATGTTTGCCTTTACGGAAAATGGTGAATTGAGATTTAAGGCCAACCCATAGCCACGCCAATGCAGCCGAAGTTGAAACCGAAAACGGGCTTATTTTCTTGATGCAGGTGATGGTTCCCGCCCGGCTCGCCCGGGCATGGGCGGGTTATTCCTGGTCCGACAATGTGGGGAAAAAATTTTAACACAATGCTGATTTTTGTTGAAATTTGTAATTTTTTTTAGCATTGTTGTCCGGATTAACAATAATTAGCATTTCACTTTTTTTACCCAAATGTAACCGTCACAGTGCCTGCCATGGTCTTCCCGGTGACATCTTAACCAGATGTGATGATCAGGCGCGCGCTTTATACGGAGTTTTTCATTAATTTTTTTAACAAATTATGATTCAAGGCGAGGAAGCATGGCATGAATTGTTGTGAACTGGTTGATAATGCTTCAGATATGATCCAGAGCATTGCCCCGGACGGCTCTTTCCTCTACGTCAATAATACCTGGCTGCAGGCCCTCGGTTATGGCCGCCGGGAGGTGCAGCGCCTCAAATTTTTTGATGTTATTCACCCTGATTTCCGGGAGCATTGCTCCGAGGTTTTTCACAACCTGATGCAGGGGGGAAAAATCGAACCAACTGAGGTGAAATTCCTGGCAAAAGACGGCAGGGCGATCTGGCTGGAAGGAAATGTGACCTGCCAGATCAAAGAGAGTCAGCCGATTTCCACCTTCGGGGTTTTCCGGAATATTACCGCCCGCAAGGAGCAGGTTGCCAGACTGCAAAAGGATGCGGAAAAGATCAAGCATTTCGCCTATGCCGTGGCCCATGATCTGAAAAACCCGGCAATCGCCCTGCATGGCATTACCCGGCTGCTGCATACCAGATACGGCAAAATGTTTGATGACAAAGGGAGAAAATATTGTTCCCAGGTGCTGCAATCCTCCCAGCTCCTGTCGGAACTCGTTGAAAAGCTGAATGTCTTTATCGAAACCAAGGAATTTACCATTGATAAAGAGCCCGTTCATCTCAACAATATTTTCCGGATTCTCCAGGAAGAGTTCCAGGAAAAATTAACGGCACGCCAGATCACCCTGCGGATCCCGGACCGTTTCCCCATGATCATCGGGGATTGTCTCTCGCTGCTGCGGATTTTCCGCAATCTCATCGACAACTCCTTGAAATACGGCGGACCGGGTCTGAGCAGGATTGAAATTTCCTTCCGCAGATTCGGAAACCCATCATATCCTGATATGTGGAGATAACGGCTGCGGCATCCGGGCTGACAATCACCAGAAACTCTTTGATTATTTTGAAAGAAACAAGACCAGCAAGAGTATCTCCGGGGCCGGCCTGGGTCTTGCCATCGTCAAGGAACTGGTCGAGCAGCATGGGGGAAAAGCCCAGCTGGATTCCGTTCCCGGCCAGGGAACAACCTTCACCATCACCATCGCCAAACAGCTGTGATTTGGGGTGGCAACGCCCTGGAGCAATGCGAGATCCCGTAAGGATCATTGAGGCATAAATTCACGATGCCCATCAGAATCGGAGTGCAGGGAGGGGCCGGAAGTTTTAATGACGAGGCGGTCAAATTTTACGTAGAAACTCGTCATGCCTGCTCCTGCGAGGTTGTGTATCTCTACACGACTGACGCGGTTCTGGCGGCGTTGGCCGCAAAACAAATCGATTACGGACAGTTCGCCCTTTATAACAGCCGCGGGGGGGTGGTCGAGGAAACCATGCAGGCCATGGGACCCCACCGCTTTCAGGTGGTGGACTGGTACGCCATCCCGGTCAGCCATCATCTTCTCTGCCGGCAGGAGACGGATATCAGCGGCATCGAAACCATCATGACCCATCCCCAGGTGCTCAGCCAGTGCCGGGCGACTTTACGGGAAAGGTTCCCGCATCTGCGCCTGACCACCGGGGAAGGGGCGATGATCGATCCCGCCCGGGTCGCCGCTGCCCTGCACAGCGGAGAAATGCCGCCAGCAATTGCCACCCTGGGCTGTCAAGCGATAGCCCCCTTGTACGGCTTGAAAATCATTGCCGGCGATCTGCAGGATGATCCGAACAACGAGACCACGTTTTTGCTTGTATCCGGTCTGTAGCTGACGGTATCTGCCCTTTTCCCCTCCCCTTTGTGCATACCTTGCCACACACTGCGTTCTTCCCTGCGGCCACAATGCGGATGCTGCAAAGTTCTCCTCCCCTCAGCAGGCAATGAGCGGCTGCCATGGGCAATAAGGTGGTCATATTGCCGCAGTAAAATAAATGTGATGACAATAAGTTGCCGGCCTTGCTATGGTGCGAAAAAAACAAGGCAGCCTGCCCTGGACCGAAATAAAAGGCAGGGCGAAACTTCCATCTACTCAGGAAGGAGATGCGCATGGGCAATCACCATTGTTTTCTCAAACGTCACTGGCAGATGATTGTTTTCTGTATCAGTACCATGCTGATACCCCAGGCCAGCCCGGCCGGCACGGCTGCTGGCAAAGTAATGAGTCCGGACGAGATCGCAAAGTCCGGTCAGAGCTGTGAAGAGTGTCATGAAAAGACCACTCCCCGCATCTTCCGGGAGCATATGGAGGGTGAGCACGGCAAAATCGGCGTCAGCTGCGCCGACTGCCACGGCAATGATCACCGGGCCATGCCGAGGGCCACGGCCCGGGCCGCCTGTGAGCAGTGCCATCCGGATGAGACCGCCCAGTTTCTGGCCAGCGGCCACAGCCGAACCTGGGAGAACATGGCGAACAGAATTCTTTACAGCAGACAGCCGGAGGTGATCAGGCGAAACAGCTGCGAGGCCTGCCATGCCATCGGCTATGGCGATGATGACGGCCGGTGTGACTTCTGCCACCGCAGACACAGCTTCGCCAAGAAAGAGGCCGCTGACCCGCAATCATGCGCGTCTGCCATCATGGGGCCGGATCATCCGCAGATGGAGGCCTACCGCCAGTCCGCACACCACTTCACCCCCGCCACCTGTGCCAGCTGTCACCTGCCGGAGACAATCATAATGCCAGTGAAAACCTCGAACCGATTGAGCGCCGGCTATATCGAATCCGAATGTAAAAAATGCCACGATGCGGCCTTCAACCAGCAATGGATGATGGGGGCGGCTATCCTCGAGGAGCAGGGCCGGCAACTGCTGGCCAGCGGACGGCGGATCATTACCGTCCTGAGCGACAAAGGCCGTCTCTATCCCGATCCCCGTGCGCGGACAGGCTCGCCGGAGCAAGGGCCGGAGCTTGGCGCCCATCAGCTCTATGAGGACACCTCACGGGCGGAAAAGCTTTATTTTGAAATGCAGAAGTATCTGCAGGCCACCTCGTCCAGGGCGCCTATCACCAGGATTTCAAGATGGCGGCCTATAACGGACTGATCCCTTTGCAGAAATACCTGGAGGAACTGCAGGCCGAAGCTCTGCTGCTGCAGGAACTCGCCGCGGAAAAGGTGCAGCTGACACCGATCACGGGGCCTGTTCCCGCACGCGGATGCCGGCGACATCTACCGGCTCACCTACGAATCGTCCTTTCACGGCGTACTGGCCAATGACCGGGAGAAACCGTCCTGTGAAACATGCCATGCCACCGGAGATTATCGCAAACCGGAGACAACGGCTGGGCGCCGGTCTGCGGCGCCTGCCATGCGACTGCCCAGGTTGAGCAATTTATCGGTGATCTGGCGACGATAAAAGACCAGGCCGAGGAATTGCGGCGGTACGGCAGATGAGGCAGTGGCAAAATTGATCAGCAAACAGATCATCGCCAGAGGCGAGTCCGGCAATCTGACACTGCTGGATGACTATAAACAGAACCAACAGGTGGCGGAGGTTCTGCTGGCCCGGCTGGTTTATTATCTGGATGATCTTGACCGCAGCCGCAAAACATGACACTTGGCGTAGCCCATGGAAACCCGGATTATACCCTCTGGTACGCCAACGGCGCGGCCAGGGGCGATCTGATCGAAATCAGGGACGCGGCCGCCAAACTGTTGAGAATGAAGAAGGTTTTCGTGGAGGTCTCCGGCTTGCCCTTCGGTCCGTTGCCCCAGGAAAATTGATGAACTCGTGAAAACTGAAAATTCACCACGGAGAGCAGAGCCCACAGCACTAACTTACTGTAATGAAAAATATTTCTCTGTGATCTCTGTGGGGCTCTGTGGTGAAAAAAGACTTTGGGTTTCACCCTAAACCCGGGGCGGAAACAGCAGGATCTTGTCCTTATTCAATCTGTTGGCCTGCAGGGCCAGCAGCTGCTTGCGGATTTTCTGCCGGCAGGCGGGACAGAGAACGAAAGAGATTTCCTCATAGACCTGGGCCGACAGCTCCTCGGGCGAACGGCCGGTCATGTTGGCACAGGCCTCCCGGATGAGTCCATCGCCATTTTCTTCCTCATCCGGGATATAATTGTCAAAACCGGAGACGATCTCCGTGCGGCAGTTGTAAAACAGGCCGCCGGGCTGGATTTGACAGCCGCAGTTGTTGCAGATATGCTTCTTCATTTTTATTCCGTCAGATAGTGATGAGCGGCATCCCTGCCCCATGCCGCCCCTGGGATTTATTCGGCCAGCACCCTGATGGTTGCGGTCAAACCGTTTACCAGCCGGGCCATGCGCTCATAGTCAAGTTTTTCCGCCGTATCCCCAGGGGTGTGATACTCTTCGGAACGGAAAAAAGCGGTATCGGTCACCATCAGGGCGGGATAGCCCTCCTTCCAGAAAGACCAGTGATCCGACCAGCCGATGCCGGTAATGAAACCCGGGGCGGCAATCCCTTCCGAGGGTAAAAGGGTATGATGGCGGAACACCTCGATCAGGCGGCGCACGAGCCGGCGTGACTGGTAGTTGCCGACAAAGGCGACAAAATCCGCGGTATTCGGGTAGAAAAGGGAAAAAGGAAAAGGGTAGCGCTGGCTGCCGGGATCAAACTTATAACAGCCGATGGTCTCCAGGGAAAGCATGGCCACGATCTTTTCTCCCTTATTGTGAGACCGGCGGGCATAATGGCGGCTGCCCATGTCCCATGAATAGTAAAACGGCGGCTCCTCGTTGGCAAAAAATACCAGGCGGATGGTGCGCTGCGGCCGGGCATCGCTGAGTTGCCTGGCCATTTCCAGCAGGGCCGCCACGCCGGAACCATTGTCGTTTGCTCCGGGGCTGCCCTCAACGCTGTCGTAATGGGCGCCGATAACGATGATGTCTTCGGCCCGCCGGCTGCCGGGGATCTCCACCTCCAGGTTGACCGTGGGCACGCCATAGGAGTCAAATTTCTGCGGGTGCACGGTATAGCCCAGATCATGCAGCACCTTTGCCAGGTAATCCACCGTGCTGCTCATGGAGTCGGGACGCCAGATGTTGCGGGGGCCGATGTCCCGGGCAAGAACCATGGTATGCTTTTCCAGCAGTCGGGCGGAAAACCGCTCATCGGCGGTCAACGGCGGCAATTGGCCGGAGAAAGTGGAGCCGGGCATCCAGGTGACCGCCAGCAGCCCTGCCCAGAGAGCAATTCCCAGCAGGAAAAGCAGGGTAACGGCCCCCAGCCATTGTGGTATTCCCCAGGCATGCAATGCAAGTTTCACAGGACCCATTTCCACTTTTGTTCAGGCATTACCTGCCTGGTGGGTTGGACCGTGGGGGCTACTGGCATACATGGTCAGTTCCCACCGGTCACGGGTAACGTCGTGACGGATGATGTAGAGCGCCCCGTCGCTGCCCCGCACTTTGAAATAGCGGTGATCCGGGGCCAGCCAGCGGTCGATGACCTCGGCCACCTCGATCTGCCGGTTATGCAGGAAAAAACAGCGAGGCGTCTCTTCCCCGCGATAACCGGCATGGCATTGAACCGTGATGGCAAAGGGGTTCACTTGACGGCAATCAGTCGATTTTGACGGTGCTGGCCTGCGGGCCCTGCTCACCTTCCTCTTCATGAAAAGTGACCATGGTGCCGACGGCCAGGGAATCAAAATCGGCATTCAATACACTGTTGCGATGAAAATAGATCTCCCGGTTGTCCACGGTGGTGATGAGCCCGTAATTCTCCAGGGGGAAGAGCTGGGTGATCCGTCCCCGGGGTATCTCCTCGTGGGTCTTGACCAGCCCCTGCCGGCGCCGGTTGTACTGCTCAAGCTGTCTGGTTGCGGCATTGACGGCATCTCGCAGAGCCACATAGACATCCTCATGGGAGCGGTCCTGGGCCGGAGGTTCACGGTTCACCGCCACCTTCCCTTCCGGGCAGGTGATGTCGATATTGACCTTGAAAAGCCCGCCCTTTCTGCTGTGCTGGGGCGGGGCCTCAACCACCACCCGGCAGCTGATGATCTGCTCATAGGCTTTTGTCAGTTTATCAATCCGTTTGCGGATTTCCGCCTCCAGCGCCTCCGAGGAATCCATATTACGGAAGGTGATCTGTAATGGCACTTGCATTGCTGTCTCCTTGTCATTTTAGTCAGGTTCAACCGAATCATCATCTGCCTGAGGCGTACCGCTGCCGGTAAGCGGCACAAAGGCCACGGACAGGATATCCCGGCTGGTAATTTTACCTCTTTTATCTTTTTCCAGCACCATCAATTCCTGGGTCATTGCCGGCAGACCTATCGGGATGACCAGTCTGCCGCCCGGTTTGAGTTGCTCCTTCAGGGCCGGGGGTACGTGAGCGGCCGCATCCTGTCCGCCCATCATGCAGCCTCATCTTTTTGTCAGCATTTTATATCGATAACCATGCAGGAAGCAAACAATTATAAAACAATAAAAAAAGCAAAAGCCGAGCCGCGGCCCGCCGTTTTCTCTTATTTTTTTGCCTGATATGGTTTGTAGTTGTTGAATTTCTTTCTCTAAAATGATTAGTTAAGGGAAATGACGATTATCTTAAGATGAAGAGGCTCGCTGGTGATGAATAAAATGTATCTCAATTCTCTTTTCTGCGCCATCCTCTTCCTCTTCCTGTTCTTATCCCCTGTCCGGTCACAAACCGCTGCGCCGGAAAAAATCGACGTCGGTGTCCTCAGGTGTTGTCCGCCCCAATATATTACCGATGAAAACGGCAAGCCCGCCGGGTTTGCCATTGATCTGATGGATTCCGTGGGTAATGCCGCCGGGCTGCAGCTCAACTATAAAGTTTACGACAACTGGCCCCAACTCATTGCAGCGGCGCGCGCCGGTGAGATAAAGGTTGTTCCCAATGTGGACATTCCCGACGGGGAAGGACAGGAAGTTTTTGACTTCAGCTCTCCCTATGAAAAATTCGCCATCCGTATTTTTATCAGTGCGAAAACCCCGGATATCGATGCGCTTGATGATTTGCTTGAAAGAAAGGCAGGGGTGGTCAGTACGAGCAAGGCCCGCTATTTCATGGAAAAGAGAGGCGGCGTCAATCTGGTCATCTATTCGACCATCCAGGAGGCCCTGGTGGCCCTGCTCAGCGGCCAGACGGACGCCTTCATCAGTCCGGAGGCCCCGGTGGTGCAGCTGCTGCGCAACTCCAATATCGAAGATCATATCAAAGCGGTCGGCCCCCCGGTGCTTGAGATAAGCCGCGGCTTGGGCGTCATCAAGGATCACCGGGAACTGCTGCTGAAACTCGATGCGGCCCTGGCTGACTTTGTCAATAAACCGCTTTACGGATTCATTTACACCAAGTGGTACGGCAAGCCGAAACCTTTCTGGAATGCCCAGCGCGTCACCCTGGGCATGACAATTATGTTTATTGCCGCTGTTTTCCTGCTGCTCCTCTGCCGGTACATGTTTATCAGAAGGTTGAATAACCTGCTGCAGAAGGCCTCTGCTGAATGCGCCCGGGTCCACGGGGAACTGGAAAAAACCCACACCGAACTTGAAGAGAGAGTTACCCAGCGAACCCTTGAGCTGGAAAAAATCCGCAACAGCATGGAAAAATCCCAGCAGGTTGCCAAATTCGGCAACTGGGACTGGGACATCATCGCGGGCACCATCTGGTGGTCGGACGGCATTTACCACATCCTTGCCTTTAAACCTCATGAATTTCAGCCCACCTATGAGGAGTTTCTGCAGAGGGTTCACCCCGATGATCTGGAGTTTGTCAAGGAATCGGTGAAGAACGCCCTGGCCGGCAAGGACTCTTACAGCCTGGAACACCGTATTGTGCTTGAAGACGGCAGTGTGCGAACCATCCATGAGGAGGCGGAAATCGTCCGTGACGGGGCGGGCAAACCTCTGCGCATGGTCGGCATCATGCAGGATATCACCGAAAAAAAGAGCACGGAGGCGACCCTGAAGCTCAATGAGGAGCGACTTAAGACTCTCTTTCAATTAAGCCAGATGGATGACGCCTCAAAACATACCCTGGCCACCTATGCCCTGGAATCCGCGGTGAAAATGACCGGCAGCAAAGGGGGATACCTGCATTTTTATGATGAAGACAGCCAAACCGTCATCATCCATCTCTGGAGCAGTGATGTTCTGAAAATATGCAAGACCAAGGGACAGCATCAGTACCAGGTGGAAACTGCCGGCGTCTGGGCGGACTGCATCCGCCAGCGGCGGGCGGTGATCCATAATAACGAATGCAACACCCCCTCCCAGGAGGGGTACCCTGCCGGCCATTTCCCGATCGGCCGTCATATGGTCGTACCCGTCATCGTGGACAACAGAATCGTGGTCATCGCCGGGGTCGGCAACAAGGAAACCCCCTACGATGAATCGGACATGCAGCAGCTGACCCTGCTGATGAATGAGGCCTGGGGCATTATCCATAAAAAGGAAATCAAGGCCGAGAAGACGGAGCTGGCCAATCTGCTGCGCCAGTCCCAGAAGATGGAGGCCATCGGCACCCTGGCCGGCGGCATCGCCCACGACTTCAATAATATTCTCACCCCCATCCTCGGTTATGCCGACATGGTGCGGGATGAGCTCCCTCCGGATACCCCCCAGGCAGAAAATCTTACCCATGTCATCCGCGCCGCAAAACGGGCCAAGGAGCTGGTCCAGCAGATCCTGGCCTTCAGCCGGCAGACCGAAGAGGACCGCAAGCCGGTGCAGATCCATCTGGTGGTCAAAGAGGCCCTGAAGTTATTGCGGGCCTCCATTCCCTCCACCATCCAGATCAAGAAGCATCTCGATCCCAATTGCGGGCTGGTGCTGGCCGATGCCTCCCAGATTCATCAGATTGTCATGAATCTCTGCACCAACGCCTACCATGCCATGTTGAAAACCGACGGGATTTTAACGGTCAGCCTCGGCAATATCATCATCCCGGCAAACGATCCCCTGGTGCTGGACATGCAGCTTTCGCCGGGGAATTATGTCAAACTTGAGATCAGTGATACCGGCATGGGCATGGACCAGACCACCATTGACAAAATATTTGACCCCTATTTCACCACCAAGAAAAAGGGGGAAGGAACAGGTCTCGGGCTGTCGGTGGTGCACGGCATTGTCAAGAGTATGGCCGGACGCATCACCACCCGCAGCGAGGTGGGCAAAGGGACAACCTTCAACATTTATCTGCCCAGGGTGACCCATGCGGTCATGTATGATAAAAAGGTGCTGAAACCCATTCCTCGCGGCAGCGAAAAAATCATGACGGTGGACGATGAGGAGACCATCGCCCTGATGGAAAAACAGATGCTGGAAAGTCTGGGTTACACGGTTACCGTCATGCAGAACAGTATGGACGCCCTGCGCGAGTTCTCGGATCATCCGGAAAAATATGACCTGGTCATCACCGATATGGCCATGCCCATCATGAACGGGGACGAACTGGCCCTGAGGATCATGGCCCTGCGGCCGGAACTGCCGATTATCCTCTGTACGGGCTTCAGTGAAATCATCGATGAGCCGCGGGCAAAGTCCATTGGTATCCGGGAATTTGTCATGAAGCCGATAATCAAAAGGAATCTGGCCGAGGTCGTCAGAAGGGCGCTTGATTATGGGCAGAGCAGGCCGCCGGAGTCCTGAGCAAGGATTGCTGCTGCCTGCCCCCCCTGCTCTCTCACCATGATATCGTCATGCCCCACCCTGCGGCGTGTCGCTTATTCCACGTTGAGCTCCTCTGAAAATCACCGCAATCTCTTTCTCCTGCCGCCTTGGGACGAGACCTGCAAAAAAACCTGACAACTGTTCTTGTCCCTGTGTTGCCGCCGGCAGGGTTACTGTGGTATAGCATAAGGGAATCTTTATTTGTATTTCGACTTTCCGAGTTGTGGTAACATGTTGAAATTAAATTGATATCCTCATGGTCCCGGCAGCTTGTTTCCAGAGAATTCAGGAGCCAGAAATCAGAAGCCAGAATAAAACGTAATAAAATCAACCATTCTGAATTCTGTCTCCTGTCTCCTGAATTCCCATGACGGAGATCAGAGCAGCAACTATGTCACAAAAATATCGTTTTTTCGGTAAAATAGGTCAAGTCAGAAAGTTGAGTTTGTATGATAACTGCTCCTCAAGGAGGAACCCATGAGCAATATGAAACTGCACAGATATGCCGGTTATGCTGATTTCCCCGGACCTGTGGTCACGGTGGTAATGGACGGCATGGGCCTCGGCCCGAAAAATGAAAGCAACGGCATCTATATGGCCTACACCCCGCAGCTCGATGAACTGAGCCGCGAGCCGTTATATACCAGACTCAAGGCCCACGGCACGGCGGTGGGCATGCCGTCTGACGACGATATGGGCAACTCCGAAGTCGGCCATAATGCCCTGGGCGCCGGCAGAATCTTTTCCCAGGGCGCCAAGCTGGTCAATGAGGCCATCAGATCGGGAGCCATTTTCGGCGGCAAGGCCTGGAGAGAAATCCTGAAACGCACCTCCCAGGGCGGCACCCTGCATCTGCTTGGCATGGTTTCCGACGGCAACGTGCACAGCCACATTGATCATCTTTACGCCCTGCTTGACCGTGCTGCCGCGGAAAACATCAGGCGGGTACGGGTACATGGACTGCTGGACGGCCGGGATGTGGGAGAAAAGAGCGGGCTTTCCTATTTTGAGCCCCTGGAACAGAAGCTTGCCGATCTTTCCCGGGACGGCCGGGATTACCGGATTGCCTCGGGCGGCGGCCGCATGGTGACCACCATGGACCGCTATCAGGCGGACTGGAGCGTGGTGGAACGGGGCTGGCAGGCCCATGTGTTGGGCGAGGGCCGTCCCTTTGCCTCGGCAACGGAGGCGATCCGCACCTATTACGCCGAGAATCCCGACATCACCGACCAGTACATGTACAGTTTCGTGGTGGCTGAAAACGGCAAACCGGTGGGCACCATCGAGGACGGCGATGCGGTGGTGCTTTTTAATTTCAGGGGAGACCGGGCCATTGAGATCTCCCGGGCCTTTGATGAAAAGGATTTTACCGAGTTTGACCGCAGGCGGGTCCCCAACGTTTTCTATGCGGGTCATGATGCAGTACGACGGCGAT